>JBAXEI010000008.1:0-40584 GCA_037140515.1 Candidatus Berkelbacteria bacterium
CAGCATGGGCAATTATCAACGCAGTATCTGGCTCGACATCACAGACAGTCTAAAAATAAATTAATTAAATAAGGAGAATATGAACACATTAATTACATCAGCAAGTGCAGCAATTTCGTCTCTGAACTCTTCATCGGGAAACGTAGCAAACGTTTCAAATCTTTTTAACAAAACCACTGGCTTAGTCGCCTTAGTTGCAGGTATCCTAGCTTTCATCTATTTGGTCTACTCAGGTATTCTTTACCTCTCAGCTGCAGGTAATCCTGACTCAGCAAAGAAGGGTCAACAGGGCATCATCAACGCTATTATCGGTATCATCATCATCGTCGCAGCATGGGCAATTATCAACGCAGTATCTGGCTCGACATCACAGACAGTCTAAAACTATTTAATTTCAAAGAACTATGATTTAATAAAAGACAGGTGAAAGCCTGTCTTTTATTAATCTCCACACAATGTTTTATCTAATAATAATTATAGTTGCCCTTCTCTGGCTGAAAATTTATCCTTCGCTTGACCCTGATTTTGGTTGGCACATCGCTCTTGGTAAAGAGATGGTGCAAACCAAAGATCTCGTACACAATTTTGTTGGATATAATTATTTTGAAAAACTTTTTACCATTGACCACCAATGGCTATCCGATATCCTTCTCTACCTCACCTATCACTATATCGGCTACTGGTTTTTGGCATTACTTTTCTTTGCAATTTCTGTTGCAATTTTTTGGATACTCTACAAAAGCATATTGAAAGATAGAACTGATAAAGACATTGCGGGCCTTTTTGTGATACTAGCCATCCTCTCTGCCAGCTTGGTCTACTATGGCGTCAGGTTACAGTATTTGCTTTTACTTGCCGTCGTCCTGTTGCCATACATTTACAAGACTATCAAGTCTTTCAACCTGAGATTGCTGCTGTATTTTGTTATCTTTGCGCTCGGCTCAAACTTACACGGCGGCTTCCTGATACTCGCACCGATTCCGATGCTACTTGAGCTAAGCCATATGAACTTTGATAAACCAAACCGGAAGAATAGTTTAAAAAACATATTATTTCTGGGGGCTGCACTCCTTCTGGCATTTTCCACAAATCCATATGGTCTTGAATATTGGAAATTTATACTCGGCTATTGGACAAGTCCTTACTATAAATCTCACATTTCTGAGTGGCTGCCGATCTACAGCTTCCCGATCCGATGGACACAAGTTCTTCTTCCCTTGTCACTTTCGATCTTCTTCCTGACTATTGAAAAGTACTGGAAAAAAGTAAATAAATTCGAGCTCGTACTCCTTCTCATATACTTGTATTTAGGCCTCACTTCTCTGAGAGCATTTCCTATATTCATTTTACTCGCTATGCCTTATGTCGCGAAAGCTTATGAAGAAATATTCCGAAGATATTGGGGAAACTTCCGAACGATTAAGTATGCTATGTATATATCCGCGACACTGCTCGCCGCACTTTTTGCTTCGGGCATATCCTTCACTAGATTTAGTTCAAATATTTTTGATATGGATGGGAGCTACCCAAAAACTGCACTGAACTTTTTATCTGAAAATCAGCCGAAAAGTGGCAATATCCTAAATGATTACGGCTGGGGCGGCTACCAAGTCTGGACCCATCCCGAGATGAAAGTATTTATCGATGGGCGCAATCCAATACCTTTTGTTGACGGAAAGAAATCTATGCTAGAAGTCTACAATACGTTTTTTAACGGCTCTGATTCAGAAATCAGCGACTACTTGGCTAAATACGACATTTCTGTAGTTATGATGAAAAAGCCACAAGCATTTAAGTTTAACAAGCTTGAGCGCTCGATATATGTCGATATCGGACAGCTTAACGAGACTGATCTGAACTCAGAACCAAAGATTATCAGCTATTTGAATTCCAACAGAGCTTGGGCCAAGGTATATTCCGATAATATGGCATATATCTGGAAGAAAGCTGAATAAATGAAGCCAATAAGAGATCTCAAAAAATCAAAGCTCAAGAATGTTTTATTCGTCATGGCATATATTATGTGCTTTGCCTTGATTTGCTTTATTAGCTTCCATCGCGTCGACTTCTTTCGGGAAAATATTGAAACTTTTGATACAGCTAGAGGCTATCTTTTGGTTTTATCTTTTACTATTATTTCTGCTATTTATTACTTTTATTTCAAATCAGCATCGGAAATAAATGAAAAAATACTATTCACTCTAGCAATTCTTATAGGACTTGCCTGCTTCGTTTCTCCGCCCTTTTCTTCGGTAGACCTGCCATCTTATCTACTTGCTGCCAAAAATCTTTATGTAGGCCACCTGAGCCCTTACACAAGTAGTTTTGTAGCCAACAAGGACACGGTTTGGCTAAATCAGATTGGCCACATCTGGTGGCTAGATTACCCGACCCCATATGGCCCTTTATTCACTCTAATTTCAGGGATACCTCTTATTTTTACAGACAATTTATTAGTTGCACTATACATCTTTAAACTGCTTGCATTGATTTCCTATATTACCGTCGTTTATTTAATATACAAGCGATTACCAGCTGACCAGAGCACAGCAAAAAGACTAGCTTTATTGTTTGTGCTTAATCCTGCGATTTTAGTACACATAGTACTTGAAGGCCACAACGATATATTCGTCATTTTGCTATTTCTGATTGCTTATCTTTTGTTTCTCCAAAAGAAGAACCTTGCCGGCATATTTGGCTTAATAGGTTCAGCCTTGATCAAGTTCAATACTTTAGCATTGCTGCCAGTCTTTTGGTTTGAAAAAGAAAGGTTGTCAGTAAAGAAAATTGTATTATCGGTCTCAGTAGCAGCTGGGTTTCTTCTGATGTTCATTTTTTGCTTTGGAATATTCAGAGATCAATCATTTTTGAAACTTCCCAAAATTATTTCCGAGGGCTGTCTCTATCGTTGTGACCCTTATCACACTCTTATTCACTTTATTCCAAGCAAGTTGCAGTCATCTATCGGCTATCTCATCTCAATCGCTCTTTATGGGATTGTTTGCTATCGGTATTTATTTAACCAATTCAGTTTTCTCAAGTTTTCTTTTTGGGCGTCGTTTATCTTTATTTACATCTTAGCCTCATGGAACGCGCCATGGTACGCGACACTGCTGATTACGATTGGTATTTTAATAAATGAGACCAAATACTTCTATTTAGTCTGCCTGCTTACAGCCTACTCATTACTGCATATATATCTGCCTTTTTAGTGAAACATTCCGAAACATAAATTGACAATTTTATACTATCGGTCTATAATTATATATAAATTAATATAATTATATTATGATAAATACAGAACAACTACAAAATTTATTGACGCCTGTCACTGAGAACACTCCGCCTTTGGAGAAGCTAATCTCAAATGCCGCAAACGTTTATTTGATGATCGCGGGAATGCTAGCATTCTTATATTTAGTCTACTCTGGGATTCTCTATATCACCTCTGCTGGCGACACCGAAAAAGCGAAGAAAGCTCAGACTGGCTTCATTAACGTAATTATAGGTGTAGTCGTGATCTCTCTGTCGTATGTAATCGTCCGAACTGTAGGAACTTTTGCAGTTCAAATTATAAAATAAAAATTTTAACTTTTAGTCACTCTCCAGACCTCTTCAACTGTCGTCTGTCCAAGCAAGACTTTCATCATACCGTCTTGCTCCATCGTAATCATGCCATAGTCGGCGGCGATTTTTTCAAACTCTGAGATTGTCGCTTTTTTCGCGATCATGCTTTCGATGTGTTCATCTGGCGTGATCATCTCGACGATGACTTGGCGACCAGAGAAGCCTGTGTGACTGCATTTATCGCACCCTTTCGCCTCAACCAGGGTCATATCGTTTGAATCAATTTTATCAATAATTTCCTTCGGCATTCTAGATTTTGCTGACGCAACGATGTCCAGAATTGATTGCCATACTTCAGGCGAAGCTGTATAAGTTTGCTTACAAAAAGGACAAACTTTTCTAACTAGGCGCTGCGCCATGATCAGATTTATGGAGCCAGAAAGTAGAAAAGGCTGAACACCGATCTCAAGAAAGCGGGCAAAAACTGCGGGCGCAGAGTTGGCGTGAATAGTTGAGAGAAGTAGGTGACCAGTCAGAGCCGCTTGCACAGCGATTTCAGCTGTTTCCCCATCACGTATCTCACCAACCATCAAAACATCAGGGTCTTGGCGTAGAGAGGCTCTGAGGCCGTCAGCAAATTCATAGCCCGCCCCCGGTTTTATCTGACTTTGCTCGATTCCCTCAATCTTATATTCTACTGGATCTTCAAGAGTAATGATCTTTATCCCAGGTTTTTTTAGCTCGATTAAAATTGAATACAGTGTTGATGATTTACCACTGCCAGTCGGACCAGAGGTTAAGACCATCCCATGAGGTTTTGAAATTTCTTCTTTGATCACGGCCAGCGCTTCTGGACGGAAACCAAGATCGTCTAGCTTCAGAATTGTTTTCTCCTGCCCGAGTAGACGCAGAACAAGTGATTCTCCGTAGGCAGAGGGCATGATAGACACACGAAAATTGATCTCTTCATCTCCAGGCAGCATAAATGAGAAACGACCATCTTGTGGCTGATCATTCATATCCATTCGTAGCTTCGACATAAACTTAATACGAGAAATAATTTGTTTGTACTGAAGCAGTGGCAGCCTCACTATGTCTTGTAGCACGCCGTCAATACGATAGCGCGTCAAAAATTCATCTTCGCTTGGCTCGAGATGGATATCAGAGGAATTTAGCTTGGCGGCGCCGATCAAGAGCGTATCGAGAAGCTTTGTCGTTGACGCTCTCTTAGCAAGCTCGGCTGCGCCTTTAATATCTTTAATGTCGTAGTTAGTCTCCTCGGTAACCTCTTTTTGGCGAGTAATAGCCTTCGTCATCTCTTCGGCGGCATATTTGTCGTAGAAAGTAAGACTATATTGGAAGCTTGATTCAGACATGAGGAATTGAGTGGGTTTAAGCCCGATGACTTTTCCAATTCCCTCAAGGTAGGTATCAATTTCGGGATTAGGTGAAACGACACCAACACGGAGCTGATTACCGATCTTAAGGTAAGGGATAATCTTAAACTTAGTGGCTTCATCCACAGGAATTATCTCCAGAATCTCTTTTGTGAGAGGGTAACCAATTAGGTTTATATAGCCAATATTGTACTGTTTGGCTCTCTCTGAGGCATGAACTTCCTCTTGCTCTCGCGAAATATTTTTTAACAAATTATCAATATCTACCATTTCCACTCCTTTTTATATTATTACAGCTTTATTATATTTTAGATGCGACTCGTTGTCTAATTAATAAATTTTTGATATCATGTTTGTGCTGAGGAAGGTTGGCAGAGTGGTTTATAGCGCTGGTCTCGAACACCAGTTGGGTAGCAATATCCTCAGAGGTTCAAATCCTCTACCTTCCGCCATTTAAAAAAACGACATTTAATTGTCGTTTTTTTAAACACTATTTTTGTATAGATTATCTCGACTTTACCATTTATTTGAGCTTGATTTCTTCGTTCGGACAGTGACATTGACGCCAGCTTTTTTCTCTTGGTTGTCGAGTCGCTTCGCCATGACCTGCTCCATCATTGTCTTTTTTGTCGTAGCAGCTGGCTTCTCTTCTACCTTCTCGACGCTTTTTACCTGAATTGCTTTTGTCGTTTTTGTTGGCTCGATAACAAGTGGTTTGCCAGAGAGCTTTTGTTGTTTGATCTTATTGTTCACATAGTACTGTTGCCCAAGGCTAAACAGTGTCGTGACGATCCAGTAAATAACAAGAGCAGCTGGCATTGTTCGGCCGAAGAACACTGTAATCAAAGGAGCGAAATAAACCATCTGTTTGCTCATCATAGCCATCGGATCTGGCTCTGCGTCGCCAGCAACTTTCTTCGGTTGTTTTGGCATCGTCATCATCGAGAGACCCATCTGAAGAGCACCTGCTATGATCGGAAGAATCCATGGATTTGGTTTGGTAATATCCATACCGAAGAACATAGTGTTTACCACATCAGCGTGCTTAGTAAAGCTATAGAGATCGACAAAGCCACCAGTGTGTAAGCCACTTTTGAAAACACTAAATAAGACGATCAAAATCGGAAGCTGAATAAGCGTAGGAAGACAGGATCCAAAGGGTGAATGACCTTCCTGCTTGTAGAGCTCCATAATTGCTTTGTTCTGTTCAACAGAGTCTTTGATTTCAGCTTTGATCTTATTTACCTTCGGCTGCAGCTCCATATTTTTCACCTGAAAATATGCTGTTTTAATTGATGAGGGCAACAAGGCTAAGCGAATTAGAATTGTTAGGAGAATGATAGCCCAAGCGACAGAGTGCCCAGGAATCAACCAAGCGATGAAAATCAAAAGGTTATAGAGAGGTTGATATAAGATTACATGAAAAGCTTGTTTCATAATGCCTTGCAGTTATAAATAAAAATTAAATAAGTTAAACTGGATCATTTCCGCCGTTACTCCAAGGATTACAGCGTAAAATGCGCCAAATCCCCTTCGCGCCACCGATTAACACGCCATGTTTCAGAACGCTTTGCTTGCAGTATTCTGAACAAGACGGCTGATATTTGCAATAACCACCAGGATATAAACCCTTAACAAATCCGTGATCAGGCGACAACGTTTTTTGATATAAAACGATGATATTGATTACAAATTTTTTAAGCATTTATCACTTGCAGCTTTTGAAGCCCTGCGACAATCTCTTTTTTTATCAAGTCAAAGTCATAAGGGTAAGCGTAATTATGTTTCACTATCAAGACTATATCATAACCAGATTTGATCTCCGATAGCAACTCGTCGACAGCACCTCGAAGTTTTCTTTTGAGATTGTTTCTTCTTGTCGCTCTTTTATCAATCTTGTTTGATACAACAAAACCAAACCTTGTGACTGATTTACCAGCATTATCGAGGTTATTTTTTTTGAGTCGAAGAATTAAGTTTCCAACATAGACAGGCCGAGAATCTTTGTAGATTCTCTGGTACTCGCTGTTTTGCTGGATCCTATGAGATTTGTTTAGCATTCTAAATTATAGAATTGATTATTTAGAACTGTCTTTAGTATTATACCAAAAAAATGAGCCTGCGCTCATTTTTGTCTTCATTAAACAGCTAGGAGCTTGCGTCCCTTGGTTCGGCGTCTTCGTAAAACGTTACGGCCGTTCAATGTCGACATTCGTTCCATAAAACCGTGAACTCTTTGTCGTCTTCGTTTGTTTGGTTGGTAAGTCATTTTCATACAAGAGGGATCTTAACATTTTTTTTCGATTAAATCAAGGGTGTAAGTCGCGGCACATATTTAGTTCTCGGGACTAAGAAAGTTCGAGTAATGTCTCCCCTGCTTTGCACTAATTAATAAAATAATCACTTCCACTGTTCGTAAAATATGCTTCGATTTACGTTGTATTGCATACCCTGTGGATAACTTGTTATATTTTGCTTGGGTTAATAATAACAGTCAGGTGGCACGATGGATCTAATCGAAGTATGGAAAATAGTTCTTGGTGAACTACAAGTTAGTTTGTCTCGGGCAAACTTTGAAACATGGTTTCGAAACACTTTTATCTATGAGTACAAAAAGGGTGTTTTTACGATCGGAGTACCGACTTTTTTTGTTGAAGATTGGCTGAAGAAAAAGTATTTGAAAGACATCCAAAGAGTTCTCCAAACCCAAGCCGATGAACCAATAACACAAATAAAATTTAAGATAGCTACACCAAAACCAGAACAGGTCATAAGCTTTGAAAAAAGTAAACTTATCCACACCCCTGTGGATAAGTCCGTGCAAAAAGTTGCTGCCGAAAATATCCAGCAATTACCACAAAACACGAGCCTGAAAGAAGACTATACTTTTGACAATTTCGTGGTGGGGCCATCTAATCAACTAGCCCGTGCCGCGGCCGAAGCGGTTGCTTCCAAACCTGGAAATCTCTACAATCCCCTTTTTATCTACGGCGAATCTGGACTTGGTAAAACCCACTTGATGCAAGCAATCGGCCATGAATTCTTAAAAAAATATCCGGAAAAAAAGGTCTTATATGTTTCCACTGAAACATTTATTAACGATTTTATCCAAGCCGTCGGCTCTGGTTTCGGTAAGGCTAAGGATTTCAAAAATCGTTACCGAAGTGTCGATCTTTTGCTAATTGACGATATTCAGTTTTTATCGACAAAAGAGCAAACACAAGATGAATTTTTCCACACATTTAATCACCTTCACCAAAATAAAAAACAGGTGGTTCTTACTTCAGATAGAATACCTAAAGACATTAAAGGATTAGAAATTCGTCTAAAAACTCGTTTCGAGGGTGGTATGGTTTGCGACATTGGCTACCCAGACCTGGAGACAAGAGAAGCAATACTTCGTGACAAGGCGAAGAAATTGGGAAAGATCCTGGACGGGGAAATAATCACATTTATCGCGACAAACGTTAAATCATCCGTCCGAGAGCTAGAAGGTGCCTTAAACAAGCTTATAGCGACTTGTGAGCTGACAAATTCTGAGATGACAGAGGCCAAAGCAGTCGAGGTCTTGAGCAACATTGTAAAAGAGAAGCAACAGTTTATCACCCCAGAATTGGTAATACGTGAAGTTCACAAATATTATAGAATTCCTATTGAAGAATTGCTTGGAAAAAAGAGGACAAAAGAGTTAGTTACACCTCGCCAAACAATAATGTATTTGCTTCGACACGAATGTAATTTATCTTTTCCTGAGATTGGCCGTAAGATGGGTGGAAAAGACCACTCAACTATCATGCACGGATGTGATAAAGTTCAAAAAAATATTTCTACTGATAACCGATTAAAAGATGATATTAATTTTATCAAAGAGAAGATATTTACAATCTATAACTAGATGAACGAATATTTAGCTTACTGAAAATATTAAATATATTCCTTGATTATTCGGTTAGATAAACTAGAAAATAGATAAAACATATTTCGGATTAACAGGTAATATTTATATAGGTTATATAATTAGTAGTAGTAATAAGGGCTGTGGACAGAGTGGATAAGTCAAAATATGACGTATTAGAGCGACAAAATTGGTCAGTAAACAGTGGATAAACCGTGCATATAAACTGTTCACAACCTGTGTAAACAAATAAATGTCGCCAAAATTGTTAGGATATTTCAGAAGATATGTGGAAAAAGTCCATAATTATCAACAAGTAAGTGACGGAAAAGGCGACATATCCACAGGGTAAAATGTGACGACAAAAATAGATAGTCCAGTGATGAATAAAACGACATATATAAACAAATAATTAGACACAGGTAAGTGCATAACTGTGGATAATGCTAATAATAGGAGATAGATGAAAGCGACAATCTTACAATCAAATTTTGCCAAGGCGCTGAACATGACCAGCCGAATTGTTGGCAATAGGACGACATTACCGGTTCTTGGTAATATCTTAATCAGTGCGAAGAAAAGTCAGATAAAGTTTTCCGCAACTGATTTAGAAGTGGGGATAACTACGAAAAGCATCGGAAAAATCGAGGAAGAAGGGGATATCACCCTCCCTGCAAAGCTGCTATCTGATTTCGTCTTGAATAATAAAGATGAATCAATTGAAATTTCCACACAAGGCTCAATTGCTAGTCTTAAGTCAGACCATTTCGAAGCGTCCATCCATGGTATTGCCGCAGAGGAGTTTCCAACTATTCCTGAGCCCCCTAAGACAAATAATGTCACCGTTAACAAAGAATTGCTCTCTGACGCTCTGCGCAAAGTTGGCATCGCCCCAGCGACAGATGAGACACGTCCAGTGCTTGCAGGTGTTTTCTTCCAATTTGAAGGTACTAACCTGACATTGGCAGCAACTGATTCATATCGTCTAGCTGAAAAGAAGCTAGCCGTGACTGATAACACAAACGACAGCAAGATCATCGTTCCAAGCAGAACTATTAATGAAGTTATCCGCATCATGCCAACAGTTTCTGTGGATGATGTCCAAATCTCTGCCGCCGAAAATCAAATTTCGTTTAAAGTAGGGGATACATATATCATTTCGCGCCTTATTGAGGGATCTTTTCCAAACTATACTCAAATCATTCCAGCTGCCGGCAAGACTGTCGTCACTGTGAAAAAAACAGAATTGGTTTCTGCCGTAAAAATGTCGTCGCTGTTTGCAAAGGACACGGCCAATAATAATGTAAAGATGGTTGTGGGTAAAAACGAAATTAGCATTTTATCTGCAGCTAGCCAAAACGGCAGCGCTAAGTCTACGATCAATTGTCCAGTAGTGGGGGACGGTCTAGAAATCGCATTTAATTCGAAATATATTGTCGATGTTCTAAACGTCATTAACGACGAGAATGTAGTGCTAGAGTTCAACGATAATACCTCGCCGGGCGTCATCAAAAGTGAGAAAGATACTGACTATGTCTATATAATCATGCCACTAAAGGTAGAGAACTAAGGACAGTTTTTAGGCTTGTCATCCTGAACTTGTTTCAGGATCCCGCCGCTATTTAAACGGTTATAAGATCCTGAAACAAGTTCAGGATGACAATTGAATAGGACAATAGAAATTTAATTATGCTTAAGTCGCTGACGCTAGAAAATTTTCGCAATCACAAGAAAATCACTGTGGAATTCAAAAAGGTGACAGCAATTATAGGTCCAAATGGCGTCGGCAAAAGTAATATTCTAGAGGCAATCTCACTGATCTCATCTTGTCGTTCTTTTCGCGAAGAGGATAAAAGGAATTTGGTTAGTTTTGATTCTGACTATGCTCGAATCACTTCTGGCGACCTAGAAGTATTTATTCAAAAAAATCCCTCATTACTATTTCAAGTGAAGGAAAGGGGAGTTGTCAGAAAGAAAGCTGACTTTATCGGAATTCTGAAAAGTGTTGTTTTCTCCCCTGAGACGATGCAGCTTATTGATGGCTCGCCTCGGCTCAGGCGTCGCTTCTTAGACATTATGATCAGTCAGAGAGATCATGACTATCTTCGACATTTGATAGCCTATGAGAAAGTAAGACAGGAACGAAATTCCCTTCTTCATTCGATTCGCTGTGTTGGTGACAGAGAAGATGAGCTTCTTTATTGGGATCAAGAGCTGTCAAAACATGGTGAGGTTCTCACCAAAAAAAGAGATGAAGCAGTAAGCTTTATTAATAAAATTATACCACAATTTTACTCAGAAATATCTGGTAAGATAGAAGATGTCCTGAATATTGAATATTTGAGCAATGCTAAAAATGATTTTTTAGCAAAATTAAAAGAAAACCGGTATAGAGAAATCTGTTCAAATCACACTGCAGTCGGCCCACACAGAGATGAGCTGATTTTCAAACTAAATAAATATAATATGGCGAATTATGCATCGAGGGGGGAGATCCGGTCGGCAGTTTTGTCCCTTGTTATATCGGAGCTTGAATATTTGAGCGCCGGTTCTGAAGAGAAGCCAATTTTGCTACTTGATGACGTTTTCTCAGAGATGGACAGCGAGCGTCGGGCCAAACTTAGCTCACTGGTCTCAACATATCAGACGGTTATGACGACAACAGACCTGGAGCATTTGTCACCTGCTCTTCTCAAAAAAGCAAAAATAATTACACTTATACAAAATGGATAAACTAGACAAGATTATGAAGATGTCTATGGCTAAGAAAGGCATGAGAAAGGTCACACAAGGGGCCCAGATTTGCTTTTATGCCGAACAATGGGCGAACGGTCGTTTTGTCCCAATCTCTTATCTAAATGGCACTCTGAAGATTGCAGTTGCTTCATCCTCAGCTGCCTCCGAGATGCAGATGGAGACAGAAAATTTACTTGATTTCGTTAATGAAAAAATACGGTTTAAAGCGCTTCACCAAATTAGAATCATCATCAAAAAAGATGTTGAGAGAGACTACATATAACGGTTAAGCCTTTTAAAAAATGACTGCCAGCTTGGCAGTCATTTTTTGTTAGAAGCCTACATGAGTGAAGGCGACATTTTGTGGATTGAACCACAGGCCCATGCGTGTTACATCGAGAGATTTCGCGGCATTGTTCACTTTCACGCAGATGCCGTTTTTCGCAATGTATTCATCCCCAAGCTTTGCCTGACACATGTTTTCTGTGACCATCCCTTCGAGCGCATCGACGTCTACCTGTCGACCAGTCATTATCTGTATTGGCACAGTTGGCTCGCCTGATGAGTCATTGTACTTTGGATTTTTTTGCATTGAGAGCAAATCTTCAAGAAGTCTTTTTGCCTTATATTGTGCTGATTCGATAGCCATTTCTTGCATTTGTTTCTGGATTCTCTCTTGATTTCCCTTACCGTTGATCTGTCCGCCCCAGACACCAAGGCCACTTATATCATTGTCTTTTACTGCATAGGCGGGCGCACTTACCTGATGATATTTTTCGACATAGAAGATTCCTCCCATAAAGGTAGGGTTATTCCTTGTTTCATTTACGCCTCCTTCCATCATCGGCTGATAGCCGTCAGCAGTGCAGTAGTAGTCAATCTGATATACACCGAACAGATTAATAATGATGAAAATCACAGCTGCGATGAGAAGTGCCAAAAGGAGATACGGTAGAAGTAGCGTAAAGACGGCTAGACCAAGTGCTGGATTGAAAATCGCAATAACCAAGCAGACCACAACTGCTGAAACAATATCGATGATTGGGTCTATTAGAATATCTAAGCTACCAGGGACAAGACCGTTGTTATCCTCAAACTCTCTGAAATCATCAGCGTAGTATTTGTTGATAGTCCGATGTATCGCTGGCGTCGTAAAGTAGGTGACAATCTTGAATATCGCTGCTATCGAGGCAGCTTTTGATGCATTAGCAGCATCTTTTGCAGCCTTGTCGGCTTCTTTGGCATTTTTGTATGTCTTGGCTGGATCATAGCCGCCTTCATTGATAAGTTTTTTAATTTCAGGGGAAGCTTTATTATAATCAGCCACAGATTTGACTTTGTTAAGAAGGAAAGTCGTTCTGACTAGTTTGTAAAGCTCATAACTTTTTTGGAATACAAGAAAAGCCGTGCCCGTCTTCCAGTGGAAGGTTCTGTCAGCCATAGAGAATAGTGCGTTCGTCAACCATGCAGCCAAAGCCTGACTAAGTGTTGGGAGTTTGACTCCACCGCCTACATCAGTTGTATTTGATGTATCTGATCCAGTGATATCGTTGAAATCAAACTTTGAGAAGCCCCAATTACCGGTAAAAGCACCGACGATGATACCCTTGATCACATCAGGAGGGAGCTTGAACGTAACATCGAATAGCTGATATGATTGTTTACTTGCCCAGTTTGCAAACCAATCAAGGCCACCATTTGCTGCTGTCTGGATGAAGTAAGCTTTTGCGCCTTCAGGATTATTGTCTAGCCATCTGATCTTGGAATAATTCACCATAAACATGGTGATCGCAATACCATTTTCACCCATTGCGTCAAACCTGATGCCGAATAAGTGACCGTGTCTTAGACCATTTTCAATATACTTAGCAAGCCCAGCAAGCCTTGTGGCCGCGTTACCCGTAATCATGTCGCTAGAGAAACCCGCATAAATATTGTCGTCGAGTTTCCATAAACCGATATCCATAAGCTTATACTGAAGCTTCTTCCAACCAGTTAGTTTGGCTTTGGACAAAACAGCGTCTTTAGTTTGCTTGAGCTCAGCAGGATGTGCCGATGGGTGCTGTAATAAATCAAGATTCTTTTGTAGCGTGAAATAGTCAGTATCGGCAACATACAAGTCATAGCAACCTTTGTAATTCGGATCCGCCTTTCCTTGACCATTAGGACCGCTGCCATTAGGTTGTAAGCAAGTTCCTTCAGCGTCTCTCTCAATTTGCTGCATCTGTGCTTGAATTTCAGCGATTTCATTTGCGTATTTCACATCCGTCATGTCGTACTCAAGCTCGATATTTTTGATCATCGTATCAGCCGAGTTGATTGTGTTATCAACATTGCCGATTACTTCATATCCTGCGCCAAAATCGTCACCATTTGTTCGTGGAGAGTTTGGATCGGCAGCATTGAAAGGCTGGTTGGTCGGATCAGATGTGTTGCCTGTGACAACTATATACGCAGCAATACGGTCGGCGTCGATTCCTGGTAAGCCGAAGACAGCGTTGTAAAAATCTTGATAGGTAAATCGGAACTCTTTTGGTACAGCTACGCCACATTTGCCATCAGATTCTGATCCTAGCTGACACTTTGCGTTGCCCAGTCTATCAATCTGAATCATTACATAGTTTGCGCTTATCGTCATGGCGATAAGGCCCATATACCTAATGTCAGAGAAAATTGCTCTTGCATGATCAAAAGGAAGGGCGAAGCCAACGTTTTCACCGTTTACCTCGACTTTGCCAACAGTTTTGACAATTTGCTCAGCAGCAGCATCGCGAGCCCAATTCCAGACTTTGCCCCAAGTTTTCTCCCAAAAAGGATTTTTCTTAGCTTCCTTGAGCCCTGGATTATTTGCATCTTCTGCAGCAGCGGCTGCGGCCTTGGCGTTGATTCTGTCTCTATTTTCCTTTTCATTGTTCGCATTGATCTCATCAACCTTCGCTTTGTAGTTTGCTTCGAGTGCATCTAGCTCGGCTTGGCATCTTCCGACGTTTGCCCCCATCGGCAAAAGGGTCTGGAAAATGTCTCCCATGTTTGCAATATTTTTTATCGCTTGTTGATCTGAGTTAAACGATGGGACCGTTGTTACGATCGCATCTTGGAATTTGGCTGTTCGAGTTGCATCATCCTCGCCACTTTTTAGGATTGTCTCAATTGACATTAACAGCTGATCGAGCTTTGAATTATTCTCGTCATCTCTACCTACCAACAACTTTTCTGCAAAAGGAACTAGCTCCCCAAATTTTGGATCATAGGTGCTTTGATAGCCTGCGAGCTCAGATCTTTTTGCGGCAATCGCTTTTTGCAAGCCACTTAGATCAGCGGCGAGGATCATGTCTTTACTGCTGTCATCTGGCGTTGCCGTACCCATTGTCTCTGTACGAGTAGTCGGATAAAGATATTTGAATAATCCTGTCGCAGAACCGATCGAGGAGCTATCCATGCCATATCTCTGGTCTATCTTACCGGCACCGATTTCCATAAGAATCTTCAGGGTATTTTGTGGCTCAGTAAGAATCCTACCCATCGTGCCGTCAGGGACGTTTGCCCATTTATCAAGATTCATATTGAAGATCATCTGGAGTCGAGTGTAAATATAATTCCAGTTATGATATTGGGGTTCATCTGAATGACTGACATCGGTCCAAGCAATATTTTCTTCTTGGTGTCTTTTTTGACACTTATCGGTTGTACTATTGTAAGAGTGGCTATCCTTCGAAGAATCATCGCTTGGCGACGAGCAGAAGAAGATAACTTGCAGATTTGTAAGAAGATCAAGCGCAGCTCCAGATTGCGCGCTAGTGAATCCTAATGCATTACCTAGTCCGATGGCTCCAGCACGGATGATCGCTGCCTTTGAGACTCTCTTGACATACTCGGTCGGCGTAACGCGTGCGTGGCCTGACTCAGCTTGTCCGTTGGTGATGAACGAAAATCCTTTTGCGAACAAATTGTATGTAGAGTAGCTAGCGATACTAAATTGATTATCTAGACTGGTCAAGAGATAAACAAACGCCGCCACTTCGTTGTGCCAGACTACCTCTTCTTTAGAGGAGTCTTTGGTAATCGTATTTTGTAAATCAGCAGCGTTTGCAGAGCTAAGCTTGTTGGTAATGTATGAAATATTATCCATTACCTTGCCCTCAAGCCGTTTCATACCGGCATATTGAACATTTGAGAGCACAGGGACTGAGGTCAAATATCTTTGGATAGCCGAGATTTTATCCATATCGCCTGCGTTTGCGAGTTGTTCGGCCCGATTTGCGCCCAGAACATCAGTTAGGTCGGCGTCAGAGATCTTTATATTTTGGGGAATCTTGAAAGCAACAGCAAAATTGATCGGCCCAACATTTGTCGCAACGTCCTCTATGGTTTCGCCTCTAAAAGAACCAGCCGGTAGGCCAAGTGTTTCTTCGATCTTTGTTTGTCCGATACTCCCATAGAGATCGCGAATATTGCTCTTCAGAGGGATGGAAGTTAAACCAAATAGTTGGCCGAAGTACTGGCTTCCTGCTTGTTCAAGAGCACAGCCGATTGCACCAGGAGATGAAGCTTCCCAGATCAAAGCAGTAGTTCCGGGTTTCATACCCATTTGTTCATCAATGATTCGAGCCCCAATGCGTGATATTGAGCTGAAGTCACCGTTTAGAATGTCATAGAAATCACCAGCATCAAACATATTCGCGTCGAAAGGCCCGATGCTTAGGTTTCTGCTCGAGACGATATTGAAAAGCTTTGCAGTAAGTATCTTCTTGGCCTCTTCCTGGCCAACCATTTTCTTGTAGTTTGCAACAGGGGAGCTGATTGTAGTTCGAGAAAAGAGTCTAGTCAGTACCTCTGTTGAGACTTTTGATTGGTCAGCGATGAGTGCAAAAGCAGTTGCAGAGCTCATTTGCGTCGTCCCAACTTTGATCTTGTCGAAGATCGATACCATGTTTTTGTCGCTGACATAGTCGACCAATCCACTATAAATGTCCACGAAGCTTACCCGAAGGGAAGCGCCAATATTGTTGCCAGCGTCGTCAGTAGCGGCGCGACCAAAAGCGTCAAGCCCAGCGCCAGGTGCTAATAGAGCATAGTTGTATGCGGTTGTGAGCTGCATAGCCATGTAGCCGAGAATATCGTTGCCGATCTCAGCATCTTTGTCGTCGACTACCCCGTCATGATTTGTATCTTCGGCTCGCATATGTTTGATACTGTCTGCGTCATGAGCATTTGCGTAGCGTTGTGCTTCCTCTGAGCTTCGGAAGCAGTGGCGACCTTTTTGGTCATAGTAACAAAACGAACCATTGTCTAGGACGCTGTTGCTGTTGTTTACACTGAAACCACCCTCGTCTGAGTAGACGATGCCACAGACTTTCACTCCGTCCAAGGACTCAATAGCTGAACCCTGAGCATAAGGATTGTTTTCGATGTAGTCAGGAACCTGTCCATATCTGTATAAGTCCATTTCGCTTGGTAGGATCTCGCCATTTACAAGCTGAATATATTTCTCAAGAAAACCCGTACCAATATTTAAGGAAGAGGCCTCTATCTGTTTCTTTTCCTTATTTGTAATAGAGGTAGTTGAGAGATTGTCTTCGCCCGTGAAAAGTGATTTTGTCGAGCCATTTTTTAGACCAAAAGTATTATCAATCTCCGAAGTTGTGGCAGAGTACTGGCTCCATTTTGAGCTGCTCGCAGAAGTGATGTCTGCATATGCACCAGAAGGAAGTCCCATTTTTAGCAATAAATCTTCCTGTCCTGTTCTGATCCCATCGCCGTACCCGCGTTCTTCAACGTTCCTGACAACATCGGCAATTGTTTTCTCTCCAACAACGGATCGGCCATTTTTGGCTAATTCTGCCGTTCGAGTTGTTTGCCAATTTCGTTCTGCAGCCCAGATCATGCTGCTGTAATTTGCGGAAGGCATTGGACTGTTGGTATCTCTCTTCGGAGAAAAAGTGCCGTAGCTGTTTAGCTCAAGCTCAGGAAAGAGCAATTTTGCAAGGAACTTATCAAAATCGTCATCCGTCAATTTTTTGAGAGCTGTATAGTTAACATTTGTTTGTGCATCAACGTCAGGAAGCCATTTCTTCAATAAAGAATTGTTAGAAGAAAAAACCGGCATCTTACTATCAAGAGAGAAGCCTTGGAAATAGAAGACAGGCATGTTGAACTGCTCTTCAATACGAGCTTGGCCGATTGCTTCATAGAAAGCATCAATATTTTTTAGCCCGCGTTTTTCATAATTTTGGACCAAGTAATAAAGTGAATTGGTTGGAAGGCCGAGATTGGCTTCAGCTACACCCGAGCCGATGCTGACAAATAGCTCGGTCGCTGAGATATCACCAGCTAGGAAAGAGAATATTAACGAGGCCATTTTCCATGAAGAAATTTGATTCGAAGTTCTGCGATCCGAGCCATTGTCGTTGCCCGAATTCTGTGTTGGGGTGTTTAGCTGAATCTGGTTCAAGACCATATCGTCGACTTGCTTGATCTCCTTACCAGCTATCATTTCTGCCATTGTATGAGCAAAGGAGTTGATGTGAATTATCATGCCGTTTATTTGAGCCACTTTTTGTGGCGCTGTCGTACCTTTGGCCGTTTGATAATATTCTTTTAGCTGCTGTATTTTTGGTGCTAAATCAGCGATTAGACTTGTGCAATCTTTCGCGACCTGCATCATTTTTTGGAAGTTTGAGACGTCATCGTTCTTGTCACTAAAAGCACTACCCAGTCGAGAAATTATTTCATCGATAGAATCAGTAATCTTTTTCGATTCAGTGTCATTTGTCTTGATCAGCTCCCAATCAGTCTTGATCTTGCTAGCCAGATCAATCGCAGTGAAAACATGATCCACATAGAAGTTTAGATCCTTGTTGTCCGTCTGGAGCGTTGGATTTACATCTTTTAGATCTATCTTTATTCGGTCATCTTTGCTTAGTGCTTTGTTTGCGAGAGCATAGTACAAAATCTTTGAGCCAATTCGAGTGAAGACTGTTCTTCCGTCAGCACCTGAGTAACCCATAATTTTGTATAAATCCAGATTGTCTAGTCCAACGGTCTTTGCCTTTTCTTCGGTTATAGAGACAACCATGCTGGCATCGACGCTCTTAGGGGCTTTCACTAAGCTAGTTTTCGATGAATTGTAGTTGATGGTATAGGGGACGACTACCTCGAGAGGACAGATTTGTGCTCGGATGATATCCATTGATTCTTGCAGCGTTCGGCCTTGGTTGTTCGTTAGTGTCACATTTAGATCAACGCCTTCTCTCTTTGATTTGCAGGCATCATCTTTTGTCTTCGTCGGATCGAGATTCTCCCGTAGCCACATTCTAAAAGCGAGACGTCCGAAGTCATCACGACCGAAAGCAGCGTCAGAAGTTGAAGTCTTAGGTATTGTATCTTCTGTTGTTGTGATACTCTCTGCCGAGAAACCTTCTGGCAGTTTATCTTTCATGTCTATATCTTGGTAGTCGCTACCAAACATTCTTGCCAAGGTGTATATACCAATAGTTCTAAAACCCTCTACTTTGCCATTTATGGCTTTTTCCCAGGTTCCTTGTGGCAATTGATAAGATTCGTCGTATGTCTCAAAATATTTTAGACCAGTTATGGTATCGTTCATCCGCGTGTTGCCAACCATTCTGGCGTACTCAAATGAATTGAAAGCTCTCTTCACACCGTTTTCGGTAATAGCACCATCAATAAGTGCTTGTGTCGTGCCAAAGCCAACGTGGAATAGCTTGTCGACCGATCCAGGATCACTTCTCATGCTCGCGATACGAAGCGCCGGCATCTGACCTTTTAGCAAAGAAAAAGACATATCGGTAGTTGGCCATGTGCCAGCCTTGAGATTGAATTCTTGTTCAATAATGCTTTTGCCAACCGCGAAATCGATAAATTGACCGTTGCCAAGATCTTTCAAAGCGCCCTGATCAAGATTCATTTCAGATTCAATTTTTCTACGGCCAAGATTTGTGAGTAGACCGTCAAGATTGTGCTCTTCCTTGCCATTTGCAACAATCGTATTGTCCAGTGATCCGTAAGGAAGACCAAGTCGCTGCTCGATAGCAGTACGCCCAATAAGATACTTAACATCTTCGACGTCGTTTTTACCGTCTAAAGCATTCTGACCCATAAATATCTGTCTTGGCAGGCCCATGTAATCTGCGAGATACATTCCGCCTAGATTTCGAAGACTGGCAGTCGTGTCGTAGCCAGTCATGTTTATACTGCCGTTGCCACTAACCGCGTATCCAATCATCGACTGTCCAAGTATCATTAACAAATCGTCGAAGCTGGCGCGAGAGAGGTCGCCATCATACGTGGACATATCCCCGTTGAAGGAGCTAAGCAGCTGCTTCAAAGTGTCGCTAGCAACACTTTTCATGACGCCCATCACATCTGTGCCCGTGCCTCCACCAGAAGCGGAAAAGCCTTCGTTGGTCTGCCATGCAAGCTTGATTGGCTGGATTGGCTGAGCTGTTACTTTGTCGGCCAAAACTCTTTTTTTCTGTATTAGAGTGCAGCGGATGTCATCTATCTCTGAGATATCGAAAGCTTGTCCATTTGCATGCACGGAGGTAGGTTTTTTTGCTGGTGCAGCCGTCGCAGTGTTAGAGAAGTACTGATCTTCTTTCGAAGTCATATCCTGAATATACGCTTCATATTGTTGCCCATTTTCATCCTCAACTTCAGCATCAGGACGCGTCGTCCGAGCGTAGCCACAGTCAGCAGCGGACATACCCTCAGGGCAGGCAGTGTCTGTCGTGCTGCTCGTCGTTAGAGACGCTGTCTCTGGCTGGGACTCATTTGAATTATCACTCTTTTGAAAGATTCTCGATACACGTATTTTCCAGTGACCCGCGCCACCTTCGCTTTTTGGCGTAACAAGATAGACCAATGTTTTGATAACACGAATATCGATCAAACTATATTTCAAATTGTAGGTAATCTTGTCTGAAACATAGGAACGATCGTCGGCAGAACCCTGAAGTCTTGTCTCAATATTCGCGACAGTAAGGCCAGTGATTCGAGCAATTATTGAAGAGTCTACCTTAATAGGATTACCGGCTGCGATGTCGCTGGCAACTTGTGCCCAAATGCTACGGATTTTTTCACTGTCAAGTCGGTCGTTTGCGGAGCCAATAAATTTATTAAGAAGAATCAAATTAGCTGGTAGATCTGAGGCAGGAGTGTCCTTGTCTCCATCACGGAGATAAGTAAAGTAACCTTGTGGCGAAGAGTATCTTGGCTCGGCCATTCGCGTTTCGTTTGTAACTGCTGTATCGACATCGGTTCTTTGTGGGGTTGGCAGATCGCGATAGAGACTTGTGTAATCGTTTTCGTAATCAGGGAGAACTTTTGACATGTAATAAATCATCTTGATCTTCTCGAGGTCGCTGGCTGGCATTGTGATTCTGGTTGTCGCTGAAGAGTTTAACCCAAAAGCGCTTGCGAGATTGAAGATGTTCTCTGACTCATTCGTTATGTCTTTGTTGATATTATTTAAGGCCGCGAGAGAATCGACGGATGCAGGAACCACAGTCGGTTCTACGGCGTTGTCCTCTGACTCTGGAGCATCAGCAAATTCTAGATCATCAAATGTTGGATCGACAGCGTCTGCTTTTGTGAGCCCTGGATCTGCCGGGTCAATATTCTCTTGAGCTGTCCCTGCGGTGTCGATATTATCAGCGGCTTGAACATACCGATAAAGATCAGCATTGAAGGCGATGCTAAAGATCAGAACGAAGAGAATAAATTGTTTCCAGAAAGGTAGCTTCATAATTATTTTTTAATTCTGCAACCTCCAAAGCCAATGTGGGTGTGGTCTTCGTGCCCAGCAACATTTTGTGGATAATGTCCGAAGGCGTTGATGTTTTTCGAATAATCAGGCCCAGGTCCAAATGTTTCCTCTGGAAATATGCTTGCAGCCTTTAGCGTTGCTTCATTTGCCCATATCCATTCACGAATCTTATCTCCCAACTCTTTTTGGCTAAGACCAGTATTTGCGCCAGGGCTGATATCTACACCTTGGCCACAGTAATGTGAAGAAACATCATCTTTTCCAGCAACATTTACAGAGTGAGATCCTCGAAAGGATACTTTCATCATTGGGTACTTTGCACTATCAATTTTTATTCCGGTGTTTGGATCAGACATGGCAATAAGAAGTCCGCATAGTCTTGGATTGAGTGCAAAGGCGGGCATGCCATAGTCTGTGCCAAGTTTGTCAGTCTTTTGTAGCGCTGGTGCGTCTTTCGAACTGACGTAAAAATATGAGCTAGTGCTCGGAGTGTAGATAACTCTACACGCATAATAATCGTCGGTAATGCTCTTGATATCAGCAATCACTTTTTCGCCTGCAGCTTTCTTCTGAGCTGCAGCAGAGTTTTCATAAATACTAAGGTCGTTTAATGCTGTAGTAGCCTTACCTCTAAGGGTATCCGACAGCGTAACATCTGACTGAATGTCAATAAGTGCTTTTCTTGTAACGTCGATTGTCTCTTTTGAGGTAATCGCGCTGACTTCATTGTCTCCAGCATACTTAAGTAGTTTTGCGAGCCAGTCCTTGTCTTTGACAGGGTCGACAGGCTGAGTATATGTGGCGCCACTTTGTCCAGAGTCTCCCGTACGCCAAAAGCTTGCGAAAAGAGCATATGCCACCCCGACGATAAGTATTACGAGTACGATTCCTCCAACAATTTCCCAAAATATTGGGCTCTTCATTAGTGCTTTGAGCGCTTCCTTCGACAACTTTTTCTTCATGTTGTCAGCTGCATTTTTCATTGCAGCTTTAGCATTGTTTTGAAGCTGTGCTCCCGCGCCCTTCATTCTGTCTGCAAGGCTTTGATTACCAGATGGCTTATCCGAGGCTGCAGATTTCTCTGTCTTGGCGGTGGCAGCAGTTGGTGAGGTGGCTGGACTTATGCCATTTGGGGCGGCTTTGTTGCCGATTGCAGCGCCGCCAGGAACATTTTCCCCAGGTACTTCTGGTTTGGCGCTAGGAGTAGCCCCAGGGGCTGCTGTCGCAGCTTCGTTTGGGTTTACTGGTTGTCCAGACTTTGCTCTTGCAGCATCAGCTGCGGCTTTTTCTTTTGCTTCTTGGCCAGCTTTTGTGTTCTCGTCAAAAGTAGTGTCTCCAAGACTCTTAACTTCCTGATCCGCGAGCTCTTTCTTTGCACTTTCAGCTTTATCCTTTGGTGCTTCTTCATCCTCTTCAACATTTCCTTCATTGTCTAGCCGTTCGCCAGTTTCTTCATCGTATTCTGGTTCTTCTTCGTCTTCTTCTTCTGGCTGGTCAGTGCCCCAAGAGCTTGGAGCCTGTCCGGGTACAGTAGATTGAGGTGATCTGACTAAGTCGTTATCCGCAATTATTTTCTCGAGCTCTTTTCCGCGACTGTAATAAATTTGTTTGATTCTTGGCTCGAGGTCTGGACGTCGAAGCTGCGACTTGATTTTCTCAAGCTCGCTCTTAAATCCATTTATTTTGTTTGACTGATCAGCCAAGACCCCTCCAGATTGATCTCAAATAAGCTTATAGCTTAGCTGATAATTATATATGTTGTTACTCAACTTTCAGCGCGTAGATGCCCATATTCGTTTCGAAAAGAATGATCTTATTGTCATCTGTTAGTAGCAAGGAATTGATTACAAGCTCCCCAAAATTGCTAATAGAAAAACCAGATTGCAGTTTTTGATCTGTATCAAAATTATACACTACTTCTTGTTTTGTTGCATCATCATAATTAGCCACAATTATGTTTTTTGAATCTTTATTCCAGCCAATTTTGTTGATTTCGGCTCGGATGTCGAGAGACTTTTTTTCGGAGCCATCTTTTTTCATGACTGAAATGACATAGGGTGTTTTCGACTGCGGATCCTTAGAATAAGTCGAGTATAGTATTTTTGAGCTGTCTGGGGAAAATGCAGAATCTGTTTGATTTCCGCTATCGGTAATCAAATTCAGCTTTCTGGAAAAGACGCTAAACGCATAGATCTTGTTGGTATTTGCGTCTTTGTTTCGTGGAATCAGCAACAAAGTTTCTGAGTCAGGGGACCAGCGTAGAAGAGGATTTTCGATCCCATAATCGCGCAAATCAGCAACTCGATCTATGGATGTATTTGTAAAATTGGATATTATCAAGGAATTTTCTCCGTTACCAGTGTAAACATATGCAATCTCCGTATTGTCAGGGGACCAGGCAATCTGGCCAACATTGTTCGCCCACAGAGTTTCGGTTTGATGAATGAAGTCATAGCGCATAAAATCAAAAAGAAATGCGTCTGTACCTTTTTTGAATAATGCCAGCTCGCCAGTAGGTGACCATGTGATCGCCTCAATTCCGGCTAATCTTTCGTCGGTAATAGGTCTGTTCTGTTTGATTCTGATTATGTCGTTTTCGTCTAGAGTAACGGCAATTTTGTAGAGGGCTTTGCCTGTGCCACCTAGGTAATATGCGCTGTTAAAATCGTTTCCCTTTGCAAGAAGCGTGCCTGAAGTAGTGATTTGGGTAGGACTTGGGACCTCTTTTAGATCGAAATTGATCTGTTTTGAGAATCCTCGTCCAAAAGTAACATCTTTTGTCTGGCCGATGTATTTGTCGGCGGAAATCGAGACCGAATGAACACCTGGCGTCAAGTTTACACGAAGACTCCCATTTGTAACTTCGGTCGTTTGTCCGTTATCAATAGTAATTGTTGCATCGTTAGGAACAACATGGATTGTTGCAAATGAGCGCGAGAAAAACCAAAAAATGACCACAGCGGCAAAGATCGTGATCAGCACGGTGGTATAAACGGACATCACTAATTTTTTTATTTCTTTGTTCATATTTATTTTAGATTACCATCTAGCAACGCCATAAATTCTTGGAACGTTGACATAGCTTGTACAATTTGAGCTTGTTTTTGTTATTGAATTGTAATCTTTACAGTCTTTGTAGGTTTCACTCATTGTGTGAGGGCGTTCCGCGACCTTGTCAACAGTTCCTTTTCCAAGATTTCCCTCTACCGAAGTGATTATCCCTTCTCGTGTAACGTCAACTACGATCCCAGCGTGATAGCCAGAATTACTGGTTCCAGAGTTCATAATAATAATATCACCTTTCAAAATATCTGTGTAGGGATTTACGATATCACTGCGGAATTTGAAGGTATGTCCGTTTTTGCTGAAGTAGTCTATCAACATTGTGTTTGATGCTGAAGCGGGGATGTCATATCCAGCCTTGCGGTATACCCAGTTTGCGAAAGCAGCACACCAAGCCGCACAATTTTGTGAAGTCGTGTCGTTGACGCTACTGTTCAAATATTTGACGCAATTCAGCTCATTTTTCGTATGATAACCTTTCGGTGGTTTGTCGCTAATTGCGCTACTTAGAGTCGCTTCATACTTGGCAGCCTGAACAATTTTTGACTGAAGGTCTCCAACTAGAGCGGGTTCATTTCCGCTGCCGGCCGAGTCTAGCGCGCTAACAAATGTTGCATAGTAACCCTGAACATCACTGATATAGGTCGGGCTAGCGTTGTATCTTGTGATCGCCATTTTTATTTTGGTTGCTAGATCCCCATCATGAACGTCAATGTTAGCGCCTACATATGCAGCAGCTCCTTTTGCCGCTCTAGCCGGATCAAACATCGTACTGCTGATTGGCTTAGATCCGTCATCTAAGTCTAGATTTGGATTTGCATCCTTTATCACTTTCAGCTCTGCAGGTGTGAGCCCATAGCCTGACCAAGTTCTGTTCAAAAACTGAAAAGGGCCATATGCATCTGAGCTGGAAACGCACCATTTTTGTTCACATTTATGCGGTGATATGCATTTACTTCCGTCAGTGCACTCGCCAGCTGGGTCAGGAAATGTGCGGTCGTGTTCTTCGTAGAGAATAGCCAACAGAAGCGCTGGCGAAGCTGAGGTTCCCGCTGCTCCATCGTTGATATATTTGATCCAAGCATTATAATTTTTCAAGTTTTCTGCACCAAGCTCCTTGATCACTGGTGCATCCGCAACAAGACTCCCTTGGCCAGTGGGTGTGCCGTCAGCGTCATATTGGACAGAAGACGGGGAGACGCCCGGAACGGTCTCAGGACTTTTCCAGAGAGCCATTGGAGAGAAAGACATAGCAATCGCTGGGACGGCAATAGCGACGACTAAAACCGCCATACCAATACCCAAAAGGGTACTGGTTGCAGCTGCACCTTTATGTGATTTTGCAATATTAATTTTCATTGCTCATTATCTGTTTTGGATCAGTTGTAATAATCTGATCTTCGGTGTAGGAAGCCACAGCCTTAAACGCGACATGATTTAGACCAGCAAAAAAGAGGCCTTCACCAACATCTGATTCTAGCAGCAAGTATTTCTCGCCTTCGGTGAGATTGAATACCGATGCGACAATATCAATCGAAGCAGTTGATTGCTTCATAAGAATTTGCATTGAAGCATTATTTACGACAGCCTTGCCATAACGACTTGCTAAGAAATCTTCCACGTCTTGGCTGATGATTGTGAGACCTAAATAATATTTTCTGGCTCTCTTGGCCAAGCCATAAAGAAATCTGGCTGAGTCTTCGTACTGCATCATCCACCAGGCCTCATCAACGATCAGAATTCTACGTTTCATCGTCATTCTGATTTTTGTCCAGATATAATCAAGAACGGTATAGATGGCGATCGGGCGAAGAGCCTCTTCAAGGTCTCGGACGGAGAAGACTACAAAACC
This sequence comes from Candidatus Berkelbacteria bacterium, assembly GCA_037140515.1. Taxonomy (GTDB): domain Bacteria; phylum Patescibacteriota; class UBA1384; order XYA2-FULL-43-10; family 1-14-0-10-43-13; genus ELA241. Next base: position 26,298 of record JBAXEI010000008.1, read on the forward strand.
AGGCTTGAGCTCAAAGTTTGTAGGTTTGTTATATAAATTAGCAAAAGTTCCCTCGACATATTTGGATAATTTTGCTTTTACTGACTCTGTGCCTTTCATATTGCCCAAGACGTTATAAAAGTCTTGTAGGAGTGGCGGTTCATTTTTCTGACTTTCTGGATCGACGGTAATATCCTTTAGCGCGTATGTTTCGTATAGCGCTTTATCGATAAAAGCGTCTTCTTCTGGTGTCATGCCTCCAAGCATCAAATTTAGCAGTCCATGAAGAGAGGCGATATTAGAGCGAAGCACATCTTCTCCTGATTCAGTAGAGTTGACGGGCAGATCAAACGGATTGATACGTTTGTCAGAATTAAGCGAAATCTCTAAGAAGCTACCGCCGACTGCGTCGCAAAGAGTCTTATATTCATTTTCTGGGTCGATTACTATTACGTCTGTGCCGAGCATAAGATACCGCAGAGCTTCGAGCTTCACAAAGTAAGATTTACCTGAACCAGACTTTGCGAGTACGAGCGAATTTGAATTTTCAAGGTTGAATCTGTCAAAAATAATGAGTGAATTGTTGTGGCGATTGATACCATAGAGAATCCCATCGTCTTGGGTGAGCTCACTTGAGACAAAAGGAAAAGTTGATGAGAGCGAGCCAGTATCGAGATTGCGTAAGACACTGAGCTTGTCCTGCATCAGAGGCAGTGTGGTGGTGAAACCTTGCTCCATCTGGAAGACGCTTTCTTTGGTGAAAATAAGAAGCCCGCCAAGAGTTGATTCGAGTTGATCTACAACAGTACGAAGCTCTTCAATCGATGTTGCATAAATTGTGAAATATAATCCATATTGAAAAAGACGGATTTCACCTCTTTGGAGAACATCTCTAAGAGATTCGATATCGCCAATCGCAGTCTCAAGCTCGGGATCTCTCGGTTTGCCTTTTTCTACGTCAATCGACATCGTGGACTGAAGCTTGCCAACTTGGTTTCTGAGCTCCATCATCACATCCTTTGTCTCAAGCGGATGGATATACATGCCAATATCCATCGTCATGTCGTAGTTGATGATAGGCGAAAGCCAGTTTGTCTCAATATATCTTGGATATGTGAAGACAAACAGAGTTTTTGTGAAATATGAACCAATCTGGACGTAATTTGGCGTGACAACAAACGAAGCTGGCGCGATAATGTCGCGAACCGAGGTAAGGCCTTGTCGCAAATTCTCGTTCCCCCCTGGAGTTTGTTGCTTGTTCCAGAAATTTTGAACCATATTTGGGGCTTTGCTCTCGTTTTCGCGTTGCTGTATATTCGCTTGAGCGATTGCGCGTGGGTCTTGCTGCTGTGAGGCGGCTGCAAGAATTGCGGGGTCAATTGTAGGATTTACCACTGGAGCAGGAGCGGCAACAGGAGCAGCTTGAGGTGTTTGCACCGTCGTAGGTGCAGCAGTCGGCGTCGCGGTGGCGGGCGCTAATGGTGCAGGGTTTGGCGGCATGATAGGTTGTGTTGGTGTTTGTGTGTTGTCCATTGTTTGCTTCGTTAATTTTGCGTATTTATAGTAGGGAAGTCGGCAGCCGTTTTTTGTGTGGTATCAGTAGCGACAGGAGCAGCCGCTGTCGTACCGCCTGAGCTTATTCCATCAACATTTGTACTTGCGCTGAAAGATTCATTTTGCACAACTGCAGGTATCGCAGTCTTTGGTGCTTCCTCACCTGCAGGAGGAACTATGCCGTCCTCTTCAGTAGCGCTATCAGCAGCCTCGGCGCCAGTGGCAGGCGCTCCTAGAGGACCTGTATTTAGGTTCGCTTTTTGCTCAGCTTGGAACTTCAACTGTGCTTTTACTACCTCAGAATTGTCAATTTTTACTACTGACGTGTCGGCGGCGGCATTTGCGGCCTCAGGAGATTCAGTTTCGCTACCGACAACCTGTGCGTCAATCTGGCTTACATCGGTTATTCTCTGCTTTGTTGATTCGTCAGGATTGTAAATAGAGTAAAAGAGCTCGATTATTTCTTCTGTTGTAAGCTGCTGGCAGTGTATTCCTAGCCCTCCGAGACCGTTTGCGACGATATTTGCCTTCTCTGTGAGCTTGTTGGTGCTTTCCTTGAACTCAACGTCAGAGATCTTCACATGGTCAAAAGTTTGAGAATTTTTGCTGAAAAATTTATCAAATAATCCAGTATTCTTAACATTTATTGTGTTGTGCTGGATCGCAACATAAAAAGACTTCTTCATAATATTTGCAATCGTGATCAATTTTGCTACAAAGCCGATATAATCCTCTGCTTGAATACGGGTGAGCTCGTTTGTTTGGTTTTGGGCGATAGTGCTGATCTTGTTCAGATATGGAGTAAGATCAAGCCTTCTGGATCGGATAGAGATTTCGATAGGGAAATGCAATGAATTCAGGAAGCTCTGGAATTGAAAAATGATAGAGTTTTGCTCTTGTTCGCTTTTCAGGGCAAAGTTTACCGCGTTTACCTGAAGAATAAGTCGATAGCTGCCATCTTTCATGATGATGACACCGTTTTTCATTCCTGCGATGTCAATAAATTGTTGTGTAGAAAATACCATTTGATTTTTGTGTTAAATTTTAATAATTTTAGCTTCGCTTGTGTCTGTTTTCGCGGCAAATTTGCGCATTTCTTCCTCTGAAATAACCTTGTGCTTATACTGAGTCTCATCTTTCTTTACCTTATAAATTTCTACGGTAAGATCAGACTCGCCACCTCTATGCCAAAAGCGTTTCTTTGGGGCCGATATATACTGCATCGCAGATAAGAAAAAGTGCAAAAAGGGCTGCTCATTTATCTTCACAAAGTCGAGACAGACAATGAAGATAACGATCGGAATAGCAATTACAAAATTAAGTGGAGAAGGCACCTTGGTATAGATAGTATAGGCAAGTCCACCGCCAACTACAGCATACACAAATTGAACCAACGTAAGTGGTCCGAGTATTCGATCTTGCATATCTATATTTTGCGGTACTTTGAATCTCAAGTCCCCTCCAGAGTATTATCTTACAACTCTATTTTACATAATATCGGGGCGAAAGGCAAACAATTTTATTAGGGGTTAGAAGTAGGCAGAGCGGTCAGCGGCAGGCAGCAGGCAGTTAGTAGAACAAAACCACCCCTAGCCCCTCCTTGAAAAGGAGGGGGACAAGAACGTATTTAGTGCGCTGTTTTGCTCCTCCCTCTTTCAGGGGGAGGTTGGGAGGGGATTTCGCACTAGCAGTCAGCGGCAGGCAGAGCAGTTAGCAGTTAGCGGCAGGCAGTTGGCAGTCGGCAGTTAGCAGTTAGCAGAACAAAACCACCCCTAGCCCCTCCTTGAAAAGGAGGGGGACAAGAAGAGAGGCTGCGTTGAAAAGGAGGGGGGGCAAAACCAGCCAGGGCTTAGGGCTTAGGGCTTAGGGCTTAGGGCTTAGGGCTTAGGGCTTAGGGAAAATTGATCATTTGAAATTAGGCCCTTTATGCTTCTTCTGTGGTGACTTCTGGTGCCACTTTGGCAGGCTCTGGCTTCACTTCTCTCAGGTAAGCGTACTTTTTCGTTGCTAGTATTCTGGCGATGCCGTCCTTTACATCGTTTTCTGAGATTGCTTGTCCCTGCTTGCGAGCGAGGGCGTTTAGCGTTCCCTCTGCCGCGATTTGTTCGTAGTATATGATTGCGAGGAGCTCCTCCGGGTCCTTGTCCACCAGAGTAAATTGTAGATGATTAAATCTTGACAGAGCATCTACTGCGATGTTCACCATGGTTCCAGGCTCAAGGCAGTTATCTAGTATTTTCATGTAAGTGTCTCTAAGATAGATTATTCTTTTTTGCACTTCTTCTTGCGGCATCACCAAGTACTTTTTGTAATATTGTGCAACATCTAGAGTCTTTCCGATGACACTAAAGAGTTTGAGATTGTTCAGTCCTCGGTAGAGAACATGTGACTTCTCGACTATGCTTTTCAGATAAGGTAAAAGGTTTGGAGAAACACGAAATGTTAGCTTTTGTTCTTCCAGTTTCTCGTTTATGAGTGCGACGGGATCATTTGCTCCAGTGAAAACTTCCAGATCGACTCTGCCCAAGACATCCATTACATATTTTTTTTCCGCGGGCACTCTTACCCCGATTTTTTCTGCAAAGTTTGTTCGAGCGCTGATGCATCTGATCTGCAAATCATCGACATCTTTTATCGTAAGATCTCTAACGAGTACGCCAAGCTTATCTGCCATATAGTTTAGCTCGCCAAGAATAGCAGTAAGAGAGCCTTTGCTGTTTGTGTTTGCGCCTACGCTAACAAACATTTTTATAAATATGTCGTTTTGTTCTGGTGTCATTCTGTTTTATTCATTTTATATTCTACCAGTCTTTTTGCTGGCACCCAGACTTTCTGAGTTTGTAATAGAAGTAGCAATCGCTAATTTTGCTTTCCTGATTCTTTCCAGGTTCGCCTGGCCGGTCGCAGTTTTAATGCCTTGAGCGTGCAGAGCAGATCCTCTGCTTACATCACCGCTCATAACTGATTTCATTTGTGCGAGTATCGCAGTACTTGTACTGCCAGTAATTACGTTTGCTCCGAAGGTCCTGTTTGTTAGCGCTTTCATTTCAGTCAAAGCTGCTAAGTCACTGCCAGCCTTGACTGACTTTGTGTTCGCCAGGATATCGAAAGTTTTTGATATTGCTAGGATACTATCACCGTCATTGGCGTTAGTTCTTGAGATGTTGGACTTCATGGACTCGAAAGCACCAGTAATCTTCTCATTTGAAGTTGCGTCGTTTAGGTGGCTAGCTCCATCAAAATAGTTGCTAGTGCTGTCTGCAGAAATATTGTTGTCTGATGAGCCATGCAGTAGTATATTACCAAGTGCTTCTGTGCCATAGTTTTCTGTAAATGTGGTTTTGTCTCCGCCAATCTTAGAAGAGACCCTTTTGGTGGTTCGACTTCTCTCGATCTTAGACATTTCCTTGAGCCCTGTGAGGTTGCCACTCGCATCGAATTGGAGGTATCTTTGCAGATACTCAGGAATATCACTTTTTCCACCGGCGCCAGCTATTAGATTTCCAGCGGCGTCCTTCCTGCCGAATTGCTTCTTGATAGCATCCATTTTTTCACCCACGATCTTGTTTTTTGCTGTTGAATCATTAGCGAGCTCTGTGTCGATTGCAGCCCATTTGGTGCTATCCTTCAGATCTAGCTCATTCTGTCCGCTAGAGATTAGATCGCCACGGTGTTTTGCAAGCTGCTCGTTTTCGAGGGTCGTAAGGGTCGTTGTCGCTGCTTTAGTCTCTAGCAATTTCATCGCGTTCATTGCTTCTACGAGATCCTCAGCTTTTTTGGCTGCGTTAGCGATATTATCTATGCCAAGTCTCTGAGCTGCTGCGACTTCGACAAGATCTTCTGCAGCCTTTGTTGCTTCTTGTCCACGGATGTCGCCATCTAGAAGTGATCTTGCATAAACTTCAAGAAACTTCACCTGAGACTGAGCACTTTTCATCTCTTCTTTGGTGAGCTTATCGCCATTTTTCCATTTGCCAGTTTCCATGGCAGTTTTTACGTCTTCGGGTGGTTTACCATCTTTTCCTACAGATTGTCCCTTTAGGAGATCGCGTTTCATTTCATCGTTGAAGCTGCTCCAGTCCTTGTCGAAAACGGACATTTCTGCAATTGCTTTCTGGGCACCAGTTCTCATGCTTTTTACTTTATCTCCGAGTTTGCCGCCTTGTTGAGAGATTCCTGACATAAGCTCTTTGTTTGCATGTTCAGTCCCTCCCTCTCTATTGGCAGTCTCTATCTCTTCCATAGCATAGCGCTTTTGTCGGCCAGTCATTTCACCTGGCTTGGCGAACTTTCCTCGTTTGCCGATATATGCACCTACCTTATCGTCAGAGATGGCCTTGGTTCTTTTCTGCGCTCTGGCAAGCTTATCTTTCTGGATGTCTAGTCCTGAGCCAATACCAGTTTTATCCTTAAACGCATTGGCGATTCTAGTCTTTGCGACGTCTGACTTTGTTTTTATTAATTCTTTGTTATAGTCAACCGCTGATTTCGCTCCGCTGTACTGATACGCGGCTTTGCCAGCGAAACTAGCAGTTTTCTTGCCAAGATCAGCCCATTTGTTCATAATACCGCTGGCCGCCCCAGACATAGAGAAGGGTACTTTCACCGCAGCATAGATGAAGCCAATAGCGATAATGAAGCCAATGAGTGGGTCAGTGTTTTTGCTTATCATGTCTTGGACTTTGGAGCCAATCCAGAGGAGGAAGACAGATACGGTCGGCATAAACGTCCACTGGATGAAAGTGGTCCACCACTTGTTAAATGCGGACTTCGTTTGTGGCAGTACCATGGCCATGAAAGCAACGGGGGAAAAGACTGCAAGAAAGATAATCATACCGTTGCGAAGCAGAAGAAGAAAAGTCAGAACATAGAGGGCGATCGCACCAGCCCAGACAAAGAGTGTTCTCATGCCTGCTTGGAAGAAAGAAATTTCGCCGCTAGAATTTAGTATTGAGGCACCGGCCTGATTGGAACCGCTGATGTTGGCATCAACGTTTATTGTGAAAACCTCTCTTGATTTTAGCAGAGGGTCGATAATTGAAGTATTTTCGCTAAATCTGCTCATTAGGACGTTTGCCCAGTCGATGAAGAGTCGGCACATAATCCAGCTGAAGTTTGCGGCAATCACGGAGAAGACTAGGGCGGGTAAGATTTTCTTGATGCCATATGTATTGATATTTATATTCAAGATCTCGCAAAAAGCGACGGCAATAAGGACTATGACGACAAAGCTGTTTACCATCGCCATCATTTGTTTCCAGAAATCATGTAGACCAGCATCGTCCCTGAGCAGCTGATAAAGTGGCGTCGTGATCACATCCCCAGCTGTTGGCGTCGCAGCGTGTGATAGAGAAGGCACAGCAAACAATCCGAGCACAAAAAGAACTAGAAAGTACCTAATCAGAATATCCAGCCTAAATTTTCTATGTTTCTTAGTCATATTCTTCTATAAACATTAGCAAGATACTCCACGAGCCTTGTCTTTACGGCCAATCGTGCCGAGCGCGTCGTTAAATAAACATGTTGCGTTTTCTTGAAGCCCTTTGCCGACGTTGAAAGTCCAGCAAATGACAGCACAGAACGCCCTTTTTAAGATATTCATAATATTACTGCCACTTACATCACCACAGCCACATGATTGGTCGGCTTTATCTGCATTGTATTGGTTCGAGCCGACCGTCGAAGAGCCCATCGTATTATAGCCGACAATTCCCCAAGCAGACAGATACCCATAGTATGCAGCTGCAGGGTCAGCGGTTTGACCAGGAGGAGGAGTTTTCTGGATATCGTTTATACTGCGCGCAAATTGCAAACCTGTGATTCCAGGATAGTCTTGAAATTTATAGCTACTGTCAATCGGACACATTCCAGTCGGTTTGCCGCTTAGGTTTAGTATCGGATTTGGTCCCTTTGTCACGCCCGCAGAATTAACCTGTGACTGTTGTACAACCGTCACAGTCTTTGTCTCGCAAACGCCAGCGTTGAAGGTAAATTGAGCGATATTTAGTGCAAAAGTACGAGCCAGTGGGTATTTGGTTTCGTTGTTAACGTCGCCAACGACACCTTTTAGTACGAGGTTCTCTGCACTAAAACCAAAGTCGGAGTAGGCCCAATCGGCATAGATCTCGTTTCCGTAAACTTGAATACAAAGGTAGACGTAATTGCTCAAGTCATTTAGATTTTTAATGTCGTGGTTATTTCCAGGATTTGGGATAGTCTTCATTTTGAAGTAAAATATTGCTCTGTCCAGTGTGGCGTTCACACCAACACTTTGCCAAAATCCAGAATTACCAGTTTTACCGGTTTTTTCAAGCTGCCAGGTCGTTGCTGGTCTGGCTAACACTTTTGACGGCAACGGATCACAACTATTTGGGAAACCCCAGTCAAGCCAATTTGCTTTGGCCTTGTCTACCATGGCTTTTAGATTATTTCCATCGCCGATGTCAATGACAGGTCGATTCTGCGGAGTTGGATCTTTGGCAACCTTATCCCTCTCTGGAGTAGTAGAAACCCCTCCATCATAAGCAGATGCCGATTCATTCGGAAAATGTATAACGGTGTAATAATTTACATCGCATTCGTTGAAGTATGATTTGAAATATTGACTTGAGACATGTCTGCGATCAGTATAGCTCCCCATTTGCTTCAGCGATGCGTCAAGATTAGCTTTTGGGTCTATCGAGGCTGCAACCGCCACTGTCTGATTATTTTTCAACCTTGCCACTATGTCGTCCAAAGCCTGCAAAACGGCTGGCCGTTGTTTCGCATACGATACAGGCTCAGCGGGCGAATTTGATGATGCTGAGATTGCACGCATTTGTCCTGGTAAATATGGAGTCAAGAGACTCTCACTGTCACTTGTTAATTTACCGACTGCTACGACTCGTCTGGAGCTCTTTTGTATAACGACTCTAAGGTGGTCTGACGTAAGTATATCGTTCTCGCAGATATTTGCGCCGAATAAGGTGGCGTCGCATGCAAGGTAGGCGACATAATCAGCAGCTGGATAGTTTGCAACAGTACCATCAGTGTTTTTTTGCTGATAGTCTTTTACATTTGATGGCATCGAAAATGAATCAACGCCCGCTCCGTATATTGCATCAATACTGATATCAAATCCACCCCAAGCATCATCATTCTTATATGCAATGTTTAGACCATATGTGATCGCAGGTGTGGTGGAAGTTGTGTAAGTTGTTGGGGGAGCCGGTGGCGGATTTGCGGCCTCAGCTGTATAGGAAACAAAAAAATTGCTGAACATAGCCGTAGCCATCAGGAAAATCTTTGCTGACCTTTTGAATTTGTCCACACCCCTCCTTCAGCGAGATAACTAAAGTTTTTCGATAATATAATTATAAAGATTGTCTGGCGAAATTGCAAAGAAAAAGTATGCAATAAATTCTGTCATTCCAGCCTGTAAGCTTGAGAGGTGGAATTCAGGAAGCCTTTTTCAAAATTTGACAGCCTGGATCCCAGCCTTCGCTGAGATGACAGAATAAAAATAATCTATTTAATATAAGTAACCTATAGTTTGCTTATTTCGTCCTGATATTGGTGTGTTGGCTCATACTCAGGATCAAGCTCTAGTGCATTTACGATTGCAGATTGAGCCGCTGAGACGTAGTGAATTCGGTCAGCCTTCGACAGCTCGGTAAGCTGTGCCGTCTTCATATTTGCTATTGCCAAGTAGAGCCAGCCATCGCGATATTTGCTGTTCATCTGTGTCGCTGTAGTTGCTGGAATGATGGCAAGCTGAAATTCCGATTGCTCAATCAAACCCTTTGCGTTTTTTGCTGCTTCAAACTCACTCGAAGGAACTGCTGTTGCTTGTTTTACTAGCTCAATTTGGAGGTTGAGATTCTTTTCTTCATAAAAAGGCTGCAAAGTACGAATATCTACAGCAGAGCTCTTGGCTAGTATTTCGCGATCCTTTGCCTTCGTATTTAAGCTGTATAGGTTTTGCGCTTTTTCGTATTCTAACTCGGCCGAAAGAAATTTCTTCTGGAGCAGGTATTCATCGCCACTTTTTACATAATTATACGACCAGACTCTGCGCAAGGGTTTGCTGATCAGCAGTAAGAACATGAAGATGATAGCGGCGATCAGCAACCATTTTAGTAAATGATAAAAAAAACCACGATTAGTATCGTCTGGCAAGGATTTCTTAATATCATTTAAAAATTTGATTTGCATTTGGCAGGCAGCACCTTATCGGAGAATTGAGATAATTATTACAATAATAGCGAGGACTAGACGATAGTAGGCAAAGAAGCGGAAATCGGCCTTTTTCAGATAATTAAGCAGGTACTTGATAGCGAGAAAGCCAGCGATTGCTGATGCCGCAACGCTTAGGATGAAGGCAAAGTTTAGTGAAGAAACATCGATTTTGCGGATTTCGAGAGCGAATGCTCCGATCATCGCAGGAGTTCCGAGAAGAAAAGAGAATCTCGCGGCATCGCTACGATTTAAGCCAGCGCCTCTGGAAGCCAGCATCGTAATGCCAGAGCGAGAAACGCCAGGGACAAGAGCTAGGCACTGTGCAATACCTATAAAAAATGATTGCTTGAAAGTGATTTTTTCAATTTTCTCATCTTGTTTTGCCTTATAGTCAACAAGCCAGAGGGCTAAGCCAAAGATTCCAAGATTGATCGCGATCAGCATTGGCGAGTGGAAATACCGCTCGACTTTATCTTGTAGCAGATAGCCAGCCATGCCAGCGGGAATTGTGGCGAGTATTATCTGCCAGAAGAAATTTTTTGGCAATTCAAATTCAGTATGCAAAGAGTCGATAATTTCTTTTTTTCTGCCTTTTACTCTGAAAAGTTGTTGGAAGATCGCTACCCAGTCACGCCAGAAAAAGGCGAGCAGAGCGATGACAGTGCCGAAGTGAAGAGCTACGTCCAAGATTAGACCTTGGTACTTCCAACCAAAAATGTATGGCAGCAAGACCAAATGTGCAGAGGAGGAAATGGGCAGGAATTCAGTTACGCCCTGAATGACACCAGTGATAAGTGAATGAATAATATCTATCATAAAATTATTTTAGCAATAAGTGGGGTCAGAAGGCAAGCAAACATATCAAAACACGATTGTAATATTTTACCCCTTGACAAATTGTTGTATATTTGATACAATTACTTAATTTAAAAAAAGGATATATGAAAACAAACATCAAAGTAAAAGAAATTGCCGATCCAAACACAGAAGTCTGCGTAAATTCGCCAGAACATAAGATCGAAGAGATCAAAGAAGAAATTCGTGGATGCTTCGCCTGTAATGAATGTAACAAGTGTCAAACTGAAGTAATAGATATGTGGAAAGAGGATTAAAATATAATATTGAATAAAAAAGCAGCTCGAAAGGGCTGTTTTTTTATTCAATATTGTCATTCTGAACTCGTTTCAGAATCTTTTCGCTTGTTCAAACAGCAACGAGATCCTGAATCAAGTTCAGGATGACAGAGTGTATTAGCTCTTGCCATGAAACCGGTCATGGACTTCCTTGAGATGTTGGTCGGTGACGTGGGTATAGACTTGCGTCGTCGTGATCGAGGAGTGGCCAAGCATCGACTGGACACTACGAATATCCGCGCCAGCGATCAGTAAGTCTGTGGCAAATGAGTGGCGCAGCGTGTGGGGTGAGACGGACTTCGTGATGCCAGCAAGCTCAGCATATTTCTTGACAATGCGCTCAACTGATCTCACTGTAATACGGTCACCTTTTTTTGATAAGAAGAGTGGATCGTCGAAAACTGCACCGCCGGGTGTGTGCTCAGGGCGCTTGAAGCCACGGTTTTTGATATATTGGTCGATCCAGCTAAGCGCTTCTTTTGAGAGGAAGACGACGCGGATTTTCTTACCTTTGCCGAGAACGGCAATTTCGCCACGCTCAAAATTTATATCATCAGTATCAAGATTTACTAGCTCGGAGACGCGCATGCCAGTTGAGAATAGAACCTCCATCATCGCGCGATCTCTAAGTCCCGAAATTGTCTCAGTGTTTGTCATTGCCAAAATATTATTTATCTCAGCAGACTCAAGAAAATTGATCTCGCGATCACCCTGTTTTGCGACGGGGACCTTTTCAGCGGATAAGGTTTCAATGCCACGCCAAGCTAAATAGCGCAGAAATGCACGAAGAGCAATTATATGATAATTTTGGGTTATTGATTTGAGATCGTGGCCCTCTTGGTCCTTTAACCTGTTTACATAGAGGCGATACCGACGGACTACTTCCTGCGTGACGTCGGCAGGGAAAATATTTTTGTTTTTAACGTATTTCTTCTCAGGGTTTGGTTTGTTAGGGATCTGACCCGAAAGAAAATCAAGAAAACGGTCGATATAGCGATCGTAGTTCTGAGTCGTCAAACTTGAGCGGCCCTTGTCCAGCTCACAGTATTCAAGGAACTCTCTTTTTAGGTCGTATAGACTAGACATCATTCGTAACGATGATTATTCCCACTCTTTTTCGTGCTTGTGGACGAGGAGGAAGGCAATTATGCCTGAGCTGATACCGAGAAGTTCTCCAGCGATAACATCAGAAGGGTAGTGCAGACCGGCACCCATCCGGCCGATGGCAATGCCAGCAGCAAGGATGAAGAGCACAGTGCCTAACTTCTTGTGTCCGTAGAGGAAAACGCTAGTCGCAATAGCGAAAGCGATATAAGTTTGGACAGAAGGAAAAGATGTCGACTCGACTCTGAGGCCTTGAATAATCGGTGTCATGACTTCTGAGCTATGGGAGATAAATGGTTGGGGCCTCTTCCAGAAATAGGTAATTACTAAGTCGGCAATGCCAGCAATAGACATAGCGACGAAAGAACAGATGAAAGCGTTGATTTTTCTTCGCAGTATTAGATAAATAAATGATAGAAAAAAAAGCACGATCACGTATTTGGAAAAGAAAAGATAAGTCCCGTTCAGCCACGGTCGATTGACGATTGCGGCATGGAAATAGAGATAGGTGTGATAATCATAATATCGAAATTTGTCGATGAAGTTCATAAACATATAATACGCGAGAAAAGGAATTAATTCAAAGAAGATTATTCTTTGCCGAAGCGAATTGTGAGCTCATATCTTGCAATATCACGGTCAGAAAATGGGATAAATTTGTCAGCGCTGACGGCCATGACTTCTTCTGCGCCTTTGCCCGTGATGATGACAACATCGTTTTTCTTCGCTTCGTTGATGGCAAGATGAATCGCTTCGCTACGATCAGCAATTTTCCAATAATTTCGATCAAGTCGCCACTTGTTCTTAGTTTCTGAGCCCTTGAAAATTCCATCAGCCACTTCCTGAATGATGGTGGCAGGATCTTCGTCATATGGATCTTCGTTAGTAAAATAAACCAAGTCAGCATAGTGGCCAGCGAGTGCGCCCATAATTGGCCGCTTCGTCTTGTCGCGTCGGCCAGTTGCACCAAGCACAGCGATGATTCGTCCACCCGTGTTTGACATACCGTCCTTGATCGTCTCATAAACATTTTTCAGCGAATCGGCGTTGTGTGCATAATCAACGATAACTGTGAAATCCTGATTTTTCGAAACGCGGATTGCTTCCATACGCCCTGCAACAAGCTTAATTCCCTCGAGACCTTTTTTGATTTTATCTGGATTAAGATCGAGTGCTAAACCAACGCTAAAAGCCGCAAGTGAATTTAGAATGTTGAACTTGCCTGGCAGATGAGAGTTCATCGTCAGTTGACCATCGTCATAAGCAGCAGTAAAGGTCGAGCCGCTTGGTGAAGTTAAGATTTTTCGAGCGACGACGCCATGATCAATTGGTTTCTTGATAGAATAAAGGAATTTTTCGGCGGCAGGTAGTGAATAAAATTTGTTCCAATTTTGGTCATCAGCATTTATAACAAACTTTGCGTCCGGATTGTCCTTGAAAAGCTTCACCTTGGCATTTACGTAGTTTTCTTTGGTTTTGTGATAGTCGAGGTGGTCATGTGAAATATTTGTGAAAACAACTGTGTCAAATTTGATCCCGTGGATACGGTTCTGATCAATCGCCTGTGAAGTGACCTCGAGGACTGCATACTCGCACCCAGCCTTCACTGCTTTTGCAAGAAAACTTTGGGTGACGGATGCTGGTGGGGTAGTAACCCAACGGGCTTTGGTCGTGTGCGGAGTGATTTTGTCATTGATCTTGGTGTTGATAGTTGTCTCCATGGCGTTTCTGACGCCGTTTGCATCAAGCACTGCTGCGATCATATTGCAAACAGTCGTTTTGCCTTTAGTACCTGTGACACCGATCACTTTGATTTTTTTCGCTGGATTGCCATATTTGATACAGGCTAACTTGGCTTCCATTTTGTGGAATTTATTTTTTGTTTGCTGCGGAAACATTTTTGAGAGTATTTTGCGCATTTTAGTGCCTTCTTATTTTTTCTGCTAATTTAAATAATTTATACTGCATTGGCTTCGTCACGAGATCATAGCTGCCCATGATCGATTCAACTTCGCCACCAAACTGCTTCTTGAAGCGGGTCACGCCAGCCCAAGCGTGCTTTGGGTCATCATCGGGAGCGACGCCAAAGAAGTCGTATTTTTCAAAGCCAAGTTCTCTTGCCTCCTGTATAATTTCCCAATGCAGGAGATATGGTGCCATCAAATTTTTGTATTCGTCGCTTGAGGCTCCAAACATATATATAGCAGTTTTTCCAGAGTATACAATGATAGCAGAAGCGAGCGGTGTATTTTTGCCGTCAATAACTTTGTAAGCAGTGTAAATTTTCATCAAATCATTTT
>JBAXEI010000009.1:0-40118 GCA_037140515.1 Candidatus Berkelbacteria bacterium
TGGATAGAGCCAATTTAGCAACTTTTTCTGATTTGCTATCAAATTTTGTAGCATAATAAAAAACGCTGGTAACAAATATGACGCAAGCTGATTTGGGCCAACCGAGAAAGCTGTGCTCTGCAGCCAACCACCAGCGTCATAATAACCCCAGCCAAAACGAGATATTGGCAAGATGATCTTCAAACCGTCCCAATAGAAAGTAGGTAAAAATCGTTCAACAATCGCCCAGATGGTTAGGACGACGGCGATAATCAAATAAGTTTTTATCAATATTATAATTTGCTTTTTGTCGATCTGCGAAAGAACGGCCACGAAAAGGAAAACAAGGCCAAGCAAGGTAAAGCGAAAGCCTTCAAACCCAAGTGAAATTGATGGAGAGATGAATAAAATAGAGATGAGGCCGAAGAATAATGTTGCGCTTAATACAACAATGAACCAATCAAACTTCCTGCTATGGTAGAAATAAGTAATCACATTTACTATCAATAATACTATCAGCACCGGCTCGTACCAATGAAGTGCCCAAAAAGCTAAACTTGGTGCAAGAGTCGTCTGAGAAAACAAAACCGAGACTATCCCCTGCAATGGAATAAATGTAATTATTAATAGAAAAAAAATAAAATTAATTTTTTTTATCATTTTTATCATTTGAATTAATCAAGAAGATCAGGCCGAATATCAACCAAAAGATTACCGACAGATCATTCTTGAAATATGTCGTATCGAAAAGTCCGTGGATAATGATCGTCGACATAGCCATGAGCACAAAGGTCGCCACTCGCCACTGATCAGACTTGAGCCGTTTCGTCGCTGCTCTCATGAAATCCACCAATAGCGCAATGAAGCAAAGCAAACCAAATAACCCGAGATTGAGCCACATAGCAAGGAAAATGTTGTGCGGATGAATTGCATAGCTTAGATTATAGGTGTGAAATTCTACGTCGTTAACTGTGAATTTATCAATCGCCGCTGGATAGCCACCAAGACCGACGCCCTTCAGCCAATTTTGGCCAGCGAGCTCAATAGAATAATGATAAATCTTGGCTCTGACTGTGTTGCTTGCCGCTCGGCCCGCATTATTTGTTGAGACTGAAAAAAAGAGTCCGAGTCCAACGCCAAGGAGAAAGACCACGGAGAGTGTTAGAAACGCTGCTTTTTTCGTTTTGATGTAGCCGATCAGGGCAAAAATGAACACAGCAAAAAGCACAGCTAAGAAGCTCGCTCTTGAGGCAGTGAAATATAGTGCAAATAATGGAATAGCAAGAGAGAGGAAGCTGAGAATTTTCCAAATCTGTTTTTCGATACTATTTATCGGAATCAGAAGTAGACAAATCGCTGGCGCCAAGAACATTGCTAACGAATTTGGTGAGTCGAACGGTCCAAATGCACGAATAGGCGCTGTCAAATATTGATCAAGATCGGCGTTCCCCACCTGATAGAAAAGCTTGGTCACTATGCCGAAATGCTGCAAGATCGCCCAAACAGAAAGAAGCAGAGTCGGAACGGCCAAGAAGGAGAGCAATTTGGCTATCTTCTCTTTGCTTCGGAATAGGTTGAGTACAACTAAGTAATACATCGCCGGAACAAGAAACCAGCCCTTAAGTATTCCGACTGCTTTTTCGTTATCATAAGCAAAGGTCGTAGCAAGAACGGACAATAACAGAAAAACATATGGCCAATATGAACCGAATTTAAACTTTCGTTCGGTGAAAATGGTATCAATCGCGACAAAGGCAAAAGCCAATGCGATGACAACCTCGAGTAAATTTGTCCTGATTCCAACAATATCAAAACGAAATACGTAAAAAGGGATTAGAGCGATAGCCAAATATGCAAGAATTGTGGCGATTTTTTTCAACATTTTATATTTCCTTTTCAATTATATATCTCGGTCTACTCTTCACCTCCTTATAGATCTTGCCCAAATATTCACCAATTATCCCGATAGAAAGTATCTGAATCCCGCCAATGAAATATATCGGAAGCACAGTTGAAGCCCAGCCGTGAATCGCGTTACCTTTTATTAATTCTACCAGTACCCAGGCCCCTGCCGCTAGACTAAAAACAAAAATGAGAAATCCGACGATAGTAATAATCCTCAGAGGTTTGATGCTAAAGGAAGTGATCGCATCCCAAGCAAAAGAAATCATCTTGTGCAAGGTGTATTTTGAATCACCATCGACACGTTTTACTCGATCATAATAGACGGTAGCTGAGGACAAACCGATAAGCGGGACAATGCCACGCAAAAATAAATTAACCTCATGGAACTGCTCCAAGTGCTCGATTGCACTGCGGCTCATCAATCGATAGTCGGCATGATTGTAAACAATTTCAACGCCAAGTGTTTTCATCAAACGATAGAAAAACGTTGCCGAGCATCGCTTGAAAATGCTGTCCTGCTTTCGCTCTTTTCGGACTCCGTAGACGACTTGATTGCCCTCTTTGTAAGCCTCGACGAACTTGCCAATTACTTTAGGGTCGTCTTGAAGGTCAGCATCAAGTGTGATTGCGACATCCGAGCTTTTTTTTGCATGACTTAGTCCAGCCACTAGTGCCTGTTGATGGCCAAAATTGCGAGTTAATTTCATACCGTTGATTTTGGCATTTGCCGCTTTTGCCTTCTCAATCACTGCCCAGGTTTTGTCGCGACTGCCATCATCAACAAATAGTATGTAGCTCTGCTTAGAAATTACCTGCGATTTTATCAGAGGGTCGAGAGTTTTCACGAGCGCCAAGATTGTCTTCTCCAAAACAGCCTCTTCGTTGAAGCACGGGATGACTATCGCAAGTGTTGGAATTTTGCTCACCATTATCTTATCTCAAATTTATTTCCAGATATGATTTCCCTCAATATAGCACTGATCTCTACTACTTGAAAGCTATTTTACTGTAGTGTTTTCATTTTTCTTCTTGAAACTGACTCGAATTAACTTGTCTTCTGTCAATTTCACGCCCAGATTGATGCGATGATTTACTTTGTCATAGTTCAGTACGTTCTCAGGGACAAAGTCTGAAGGAAAACTAACCTGTAAATTGACATTTTCACTTTCAACCCCTGGCTGTTTTTGTAACAGAATTTCATAGATAAAATTGTCTTTGACATCAACTTTGTAGGCTGGCTCGTAAATCATATCTGCCTCACTTGTCGCCCCTGGCTCTGTCGTCATCCAAAAGCTAACCTTCGCCTTACTTGCTTCTATACCCACGTAGTATGCAAGATTGTCCTTCAGTCCTCGGTCATGCCAGACTTGGAAATTGCCGGCTACAGGCACGAAGCTCGTAACTTTACTGTTTTTTGGCAGAAGAACTCTTACAAGATTCTGATCCAAACCGTCGGGAAATACGTTGGTTCCGCTATGAACACGCACTATTTGCAACTTATTTATTATATGCCCTAAGCTGTCAATTGTCGCTTCCAAGCTATATGTATCGATCATCGATGTATCTGTTTTTGCGCCTCCGATATTTGAGTTATTTATGCTCAAATAATCACCGCTGCTATCATGAATTTCTCCTGAGAAATTCAGATCCTCGATCATTTTCTCCAGAGGCTCGTCGTCAAAATACAACAAGATATTCTTTTCTGCAAGAGATTTGTCAAAAGAATCGATCACAAATTTTTTCTTGTTTTTGTCCTTCAAATCAGCAAAAACTTTGGTCATAAACTTTGGCATCATGTCACCAATAATCTTTTTCGGCTCATTTTCTGTAGCACCATCTGCTCGTGCAAAATAGTCCTGCTGAACTTCTGTTTCGATTTCGTTTCGAAAATTGTCGCTAGTAATGGTTTTCCCGTACTCTGGCATACTGATCGGACCAGTGATTTTCAAGAGTGAAATTATCGCCGAGGTGTCGATAGTGATGACGCCGTCCACTGTGTCGCCTGTTTCTTGATTGTAAAACCACTCGATCTTCTCAAACGCTTCAGGGCCGTCAACGGCAAAGCCAGAATTTTTTAGCGACCAGCGACCGTTATTCAGAGCGATTAGCTCTTCCGGCGGAGTAACGGCAGTTTTTTGGATATAGTCGTTGTCTAGCTTGAAAATATTCGTGCCGAAATCAATATTTTTGATCGTACCGTTCTCAGTCTTCATTATCCCAAATGAGCCAAACGAGCCACCAGTGCCACCGCGAAGTTCGTTGTTGTTTTGAAAAATTACAAGAAACTTTTTTGGTGTATTGTCGCTCGCGACAAACCAAGCAAGATCTCTATTCACAAATAAGTCGGCTTTTGCGAGCAAATTGTCTATTTCAGTCAGTTTATCACTGATCACAGGATTTCCAGCTTTTGCAATCTTGAGCGACAGCCGAAGGTTGGATAAATCACTCTTTGCTAACTGAATGAGCTCATTTGTGGTAGATTTTGCAAGGTTTAAATCAGCGATGTTTCCATTAGTATTCAGAGAATCGCTAGACGTTATTTTGGTTATTTTGTTCTCATATTGGGAAGATTTCGATAGATAACTCTGAGCAAGATCCAAATATGTCTCCATCATTGTTAGCTTGGATTTTTTTGGCGAAATCATCTGCCAAAGTTGCAAGTCTTGTCCCCAACTTTGTGCAAACAGCTTTGTATTCTTTATATCAGTTTTGACTTTACCGATATTAGCACCAACTGCGACATAGTCACCGGCCGTCATAGCCTCTTCCAAATCCAACTTGTCAGTTTTCAATGCAGCAGAATATTTTTGCGATTCAGTCGAAAGCTTCGCGTAGCCAGCAAGCCCAAATATTACAAGAACTGTAATAGCCAATGTAGCTACTATATATAAAAGAAAATTCACGGAGACCTTCTCAGAACTAGCCAAAGGAATCTTCTCAAGCTTGTCCTCGCGCAACTCCTCCATCTCCTCTACTATTTCCTCGGTCGCTTCGAAAAATGCTTTTTTTTCTGCCAATGCAAAATCGTGCTGCAAAGCATCGGCTGGAGCAGAATTTTCATGATGTCGTCTTGATTTTATTGAGTCAAAACCCGCCAAGGACCCCTCCTGAGGCTAAACTATGTTTTCGATCTATTGCTCTGTACTATTCCCAAAAATACCCAGATATATACTAAGTAGAGCGTAGAAAATGAAGCATATTGAATAAAAATAGCTAATGTTATGGTGGCAAAGAAAAAATTGAGATAATTTTCTTTTTTCACCATGAGAAGCTTGCCTAGGGCTGTCAACAGAAAGGCCAGGAAAAGAAATAAGCCGACCAAACCCTCTTCAACCATGATTTCTGGGTAGAGGCTGTTCACCGTCTGGCGAGCATTCCCCTTGGCTGTGACTTCGGTAAACTCAGGTAGCGCACCAAAAGCGCCTGTACCGATACCGAGGAGACGGTGCTCTCGCCAGTGAGTCATCGCAACATTGATCGTATAGCCGCGAACCATCAGCTCTTCCCCCCATTTTTCATCGTATTGAACGACATCACCAGAATTTTTGATCTGCGAAAAATAATTTTTGACACCAGAATTTCCTGCGACGATAAACACACATAGAATTGCCAGTACAAAGGAAGAGATAATCGTCAGAACTGGTTTGGACAGGTTTTTGATTTTCTCAAAATTTTTACTCCAGATTATTAGAGCGAGAAGAATTATCGCGGAGAGAACAAAAGCAACGAAGGCCCCTCTCGAGAGTGTAAGAAAAAAAGCTAAGCCGATAATCAACAGAGACCGGAGCGAGTAAGATTTTTTCTCTTCTATATATAGATAGATAGACAGAAATAACGGAATCAGCAAAAAGTTAGCGAAGAAGCCTGGCTCGAAAAAGGTTGACTGAACTCGTGGAAAGCCAAAAAGCGCGTGAGTGTAGGCTGGCCCTACTCCAGTGAAACGTGATGCTAAGCCGAAGCCATCGGCAAAGAACTGCCAGTAGCTGAAAACTGCGGTGGCGACGCCAAGATAGATGAATATTTTAATATAATTCTTAATCTGACCAGAGTCTGCAAAATTTTTGATTGCGAGATAAATCAACGCCATAAAGAGGAACATCGAGCTTACGATCAGTGTTTTCGTCTGATCGATTGACCAGATCGCAGTCAAGTATGACCAAGCGACAAAAGAGAACAAAAAGTAATCAGGTAATGAAAAAATAATTTTTTCGCGATTTTGGCAAAGCTTCAGAGCTGCTGCCACAAGCAGTATTCCACCCATGATGTATGGCAGCTTGACAGTGAAGCCGGCGACATCCCAGGTCAGAAGCCGTTCAAAAGGCAAGGAAATGAACAACAAAAACAGCGCTACATCGAAAAAAGATCGGCTCTGCTTTTGTCCAAGTGTTTGATTCATATGAAATGTATTAATAACCTATTTCATTTTACCAACTTTTACCCAAATTTGCCACTACAATATTAGATTTTTCTTGACCTTGTTGGTATAATGTACTTGGTGAATAAACATTTTAATTTGAGATCGAAATGAATAAAAGATTACAAACCATCTTATCTTTTTTGGGTATTGCGAGTGTCCTCTGCACCTCTTTTTCGCTGTATCCGCAGATGGTCAAAGCTGCCTTTACACAAGAAACATTCCTTACAAACAAAATGTACAACAATCTCATCAGTGAGCGAGACTTCACAGATGTGAACTCGATGTCGGCTACCGAAATCCAGGCTTTTCTGGTGGCAAAAAATTCTGGCCTGAAAGATTTTAGCGAAGGTGGACGAACTGCCGCACAGATAATCTTTGATGCCGCCCATGGCAAGAAATTCACAGCAGCTATTGCAGATGGAGACTGGTCAACACCACTTGGAGAGTCATTCAAGGGCCTAAATACTTATGAGGGCGTAACTCTAAACGAAGCAACTGGCACAATCAGTCCAAAAGTCATTTTGGTCATGCTACAAAAAGAGCAAAGCCTGATCACAGAAACAACTCTGGATGCTAATGCCGCTCAGATCGCAGTCGGCTACGGCTGCCCTGACAGCGGTGGGTGTTCTGATCATTATAAAGGTTTCACAAACCAAGTTGAGTGGGCCTCTTGGCAACTTCGATATAATTTCGAGCGAGCAAAGGGCAAAGGCGCCGACTATCAGGTCGGCGAGGTATTGAAAAATGTTGATGGCAAGTACGATGTCACATTTACAAACGCAGCCACGGCCTCTCTCTACCGCTATACTCCTCATGTTTTTGATAGCGCATACAATTTTATGAAACTTTTTGATGGCTACTTTACTCAAACTGCAGATACTGAGGCAAACGACACCACAAACATCACTATCAAAACCTATGCTACCGATCAAAAATTTAGTGGTGTGAAAAATTCAACAGTAAATGCATATGTAAATGGTAACGCTTTAGATGGTGGCAACACAGGCTCGAGAAGCTGGGCACTGACATTATCCAACATGACTCCAGGGAACAACGTCTACACTATCGAGTATAAGGACGCGAATGGCGCAGTCGTAGGCACAAAAATAATAACTGTTGAAGTCCACAAACAGGGCGACATAAATGGTGACGGTGCAGTCGATATTACTGACCTTTCGATCTTCGCTGGATATTGGAATCAGGTAAATCCAGAAGATCCTCTTGCAAACCTAACTGGACAAGTTGGTCATGCAATTGACATCCAGGATCTTTCAATCTTGGCTGGATATTGGGGAAAGTAAACAACACGACGAATAAAACAAAAAATAAAATTTAATTTAAGGACTTCATGAAGAAATTTTTATCTTACTTCGCATTGAGCGCAATAACTTTACTTACACTTCCGACATCGGCTTTTGCCGCTGGAATCTCGGTTTCAAACACTGGGGCAAAATACGTTGGCGACACCACAACAGTGACTATCACCGCAAGCGGAGCAACTTTCAACGCTTTCTCTGGCACAATCTCGGCTTCCGGACCGATCAAGATAGTCTCGACTTCACCTGGTGATGCACTCTGGGTGACAAAACCAAGTGGCACTGGAGACTTTGTTGGTGCTGTGACCAATTCTGTGACTTCTTTTCGCATTGCGACACTAAAGGTGCAGGGTACGGGCGTCGGCACTGGCAAAATCTCCGTTTCTGGCGTGAAATTGGCGAACAAGGGTGCAGTCGCAGGCAACGATGGCGGCAGCACTTCTTTCTCATTCGAACGCAAACCAGTTCCCCCAGGGTCAATCACTGTTTCTTCTGCTACTCACCCCGATCAAAAAACTTTTTATGAAGCGACATCGGCTACTCTCACCTGGGATAAGCCCTCTGGCGTGACTGGATTCTCATATTTGATGAATGATGCCGCAGATACAGTACCTGAAGCGAAAATCACCTCAGCTGATCTAACTATGGTCTATGATGGCCTGACAATTGGCACGCACTATTTTCACATTCGCGCGATAAATGGAGATGGCTGGGGACCGGCAAGCCATTTTACTATCAATATCAAAGAACCTGATCCAAAGATCAAAGATGCTCTGACTAAGCCATCAAATATCTCTGTCCGCAAAGCTAGCACATTTATCAATGATCCGCTAAACGGCACATTCTCTGGCATTGTTATTTCTGGCACAACTGAGCCAAACTTCACTGCCAATTTCACTCTCTCACCGCTGATCACCTTGCCAGAAGGTAAAGTTCTCTCGATTCTCTCCGACGCAAGTGGAAATTTTGAATACACAATCGATTTTCCAATCAAGGCTGGCTTCTACACTCTCACTGTACAAGGCCAGGATATGAAGACATTAACGCCAGTCAGTGATCCCCTTGTTTTTGAAATTTCACAGGCAAAAGGTGGCAAGATCACAATGCTCACAAAAGATGATGAGCTTGGGCCTATCATCCCACCCCTGAAATGGTACGAAAAGATAGAGTGGATGATGGTTTCATACACAGCCCTTGCTGTTGCATTGATTGCTATCGGTTTTCTTGTTACGCTTTGGATCAAGATAAAGAAGCACCGAAAAGATAACAACTAGGACTTTATGGCAGACGTCAACAAAAAAGCAATTTTCGTAAATACTGCATCCCAAATCGTTGTTCGGGTTGTCACCTTAGCGTTTACTCTAATTTCGGTGAAGCTCCTTGCCCGTTACCTCGGCGCAGCTGGCGTTGGTGATTTCAACGCTGTGACCACTTACGTGAATTTTTTCCTAGTCATTGCCGACCTCGGTCTCTTCTCGGTAACTGTCCGAGAAATATCAAAAGCGCCTGATCATGAGAAGAAAATCATGTCGAATGTGCTTACGATCAGAGCAGTCTCAGCATTTATCGTTAGTCTTGTTGCGATCGCTCTCATCGCCTTTACCCCATATCGTAGCAATCACAACATTATCTTTGGTGTAATCATCGCTACCGGCTTCCTCTACTTTAATCTATTGGGTAGCGTCTACGATATGGTTCTGCAGAATCGCCTCAAGATGCAGTTTTCCGCCCTTGCCGAGCTGCTAAGCAAGTTGGTGACGATCGCCGCCTTATATGCCATTACAGTCCTTCATGGCAACTTCCTCTGGGTGATTGGTACTGTCGCCCTCTCCGGAATTATGATTTGGTTATTCAAATGGTACTTTGCTCGACGATTCATTGTTTTCGGTCCAAAGTTCAACAAAGAAGTTTCTTCTTGGATCTTCAATTTATCTTGGCCAATCGGCGTCGTCTTCGTCGTCAATAATCTATATTTCAAGCTCGA
Source organism: Candidatus Berkelbacteria bacterium (assembly GCA_037140515.1). Lineage (GTDB taxonomy): Bacteria > Patescibacteriota > UBA1384 > XYA2-FULL-43-10 > 1-14-0-10-43-13 > ELA241. The sequence continues at coordinate 9,602 of JBAXEI010000009.1, forward strand.
CACCTTGATGCTTTATCCGATGAAAGGCCGTGAAGCCGTTGGTATTTATTCAAATGCCTACAAGATTCTCGAGGTTATCGCTTTCTTTGGCTCATATTTTGCCAGCTCACTGAAGCCTGCCATCTCAGAGCACATCGGCAAGAATAAAGAAATGGTGGCCCACCTTATTCAAAAATCATTTAATGTCATGCTTTTCATCTCGCTACCGATGACTATCATCTGCTCCGTTTTCTCCAAGGAAATCATTACTCTACTCAGTACTAAAGAGTTTATTCCCGGTAGCAGCGCACTCATCCTGCTCGCGTTCACGCTACCTTTGATTTATCTTAATACTCTTCTCGCTGAAATTCTAATTGCCAACGACGAAAAGAAGCTGATGATCAAAATCGCTATCTCAGTTTTGTTGTTTAATTTCCTCTTCAATCTGTTCGCAATTCCAAAATACTCTTTTATGGGAGCTGCTTGGGGTACACTCGTTTCTGAACTCGTCTTACTTGGCATAAACTGGTTTAATGCTCACCGAGTTGTCAGTTTCAAGGTGGACTGGGCCACAACACTCAAGATTATCCTTATTTTCGCAATTACTTTGATCCTGACGCTCTTCATACGTCAACTACCAATCAATTTCATCATCGGCATCGCTCTATCAGCTATTTCGTATTTGCTTCTTTCCCAATTATTTAAGGTCTATAGCGTTAAAAATTTTAGAGACCTTCTAAAAATCGACAAAGCAATATAGAATGAGCTTATGAAGCTTGCAATTATAATTCCCGCATACAACGAGGAAAAAACTATTTTGTCCGTGTTGAAGTCTTTGCCGTCAGGTATTAAGGGCATTTCTGAGATTGTAACCATAGTTGTCAACGATGGATCGGAAGATAAGACGTCCCGATTGGCATCCAGCATTAAAAATGCTACTGTGATCAACCTGCCGGTCAACATGGGCGTCGGTGTTGCCACTGTGACTGGATTCGAAATAGCAAAAAAGCTACAAGCCGATATGATTATTACGATGGATGCCGATGGTCAACACGACCCAAGAGACATCGCCAAACTTATTAAGCCGATCATTAACAGGCAATCCGACATTGTGATCGGTGTTAGACTGTTCGCAGGCCAAATGCCCGTCTTGAGACGAATTGGCAACTTTTTATTAAGCCTTCTGACCTGGTTGGTGTATTATAAATGGGTTAGGGACTCGCAATCAGGCATGAAAGCAATTAGTATCAGCGCAATAGAAAAAATGGATTTGAAATCTGTTGGTTTTGAAATATGTTCTGAGATCATTGGTGAATGCCAAAGGCTGCATCTGGTCGTAGATGAAATACCTATTCGTACTGTATATTCTCCTTATTCTAAGAAGAAAGGCCAAAATTGGCTGAATGGAATTAATATTTTAACCAAACTTTTATCACTAAAAATTAAACTATGATTTTAATTACTAAAATTGTTGCAATATGCCTAGCGGTTACCGTAATCGCCAAAACTTATTTAGCTTTCAAGAAAAAGGAAGAAAGCTTCATAATGTTTATTTTCTGGACAGCTACTTGGCTCTCAATCATTTTTGTTGCCGTTTACCCGATCATCATAGACAAGATCGGTAGCCTGATTGGCGATAGCCGTAATTCTGTTATTGCCTTTTTTGGCCTAGCTTTTGTATTTATTCTTTTCGTGACTTACCGTATCTATGTCAAAGCGAATAAGATAGAAAAACAGCTATGCAAAATAATTATCGATTCTGCGAAAGATAAAGTTTAGAAATTATTGGAAAGCTTCTACAAATGACAACAGACAGACATTCCAGCTACAAGGGTAGAAGTAGCGTTCTATTAATAAGGTCCAACCCGAGCTTTTCTGACCCCAGGGTACAGAAAGAAGCTAAAGCGATCTCTACAGTTGCGAATGTGACAATACTTGGCTGGGAAAGAAAAAAGAGTAATGATAATCATGTCGGCTTAGATTATGCCAAAGTGATATTATTGCACTTTTCGGCCCCCTATGGATCAAAGCTCCTGGCATTTTATCTACCAATATGGTGGATATATGTATTTGGCTATGTATTGTTCTCTCGATATGACATTATACATGCCTGCGACTTTGACACATGCTTCCCCGCAGAAATTGCAGCAAAAATTTCCAGAAAAAAAATAGTCTATGACATATTTGATTATTACGCCGACATGATATCGGCGCCAAATTTTATTAAATATGTAATTACCAGAATCGATCGATGGCTAATCAACAATGCAGATTTGCTAATATTGGTCAGCCCGTACCAAAGAAAGCAAATCGCACCAGCCAACAATAGCTCGACAATTATCATATATAACGCCCCAGAAATATCAGCGATGACAGTTGATAAATTAAAAACAATTTCAAGCATAAACAATTATTACTTTTACGGTGGATTACTTTCCGAAGACCGGTTGATACGTGAAATTATTTCTTTTTTCATATCAAATAAAGAATTATTTTTGGAGATTGCAGGGAGAGGCCCATTAGAAAATTTTGTAGCACAAATGGCTGATACATATGCGAATATATCTTTTATTGGTTTTGTCGACAACGAAACAGTGATAAAAAAATCAGCATCAAGCAATGCTATATTTGCTTTCTATGATACATCCATAACAAATAATGTTTATGCCTGCCCCAACAAGCTCTTTGAGGCAATGATTCTCGGCAAACCGTTGATAACGAATAAGGGAACTGCTCTCGCGAAATTTGTCAAAGAAAAACATATTGGTTATATAATTGATCCTTCTCCTGATAAAATAGGAGAAATCTTGAAAATTCTAGCTCGCGACAATGTTGCTATTGAGAACATAAAGCTTATCGATAGCGAATTGTCTGCCAAATATAGTTGGCAGACAATGGAAAAAATTATGGTAAACAGTTATCTTAAATTATTATCGGATTAGTTTCAGGTTTTTGATGTGCTGAATTACTATCGTTACTAACAAATTTCAGCTACCGTCGCTTCTGTTCGCTAACAACACTTAACATTAATTTTTCCAATTTATTTGATATATTGGACCAATCAAATCTATATAAAGACTTCTTAAGATTTACAATTCTTTTAATATACTTTGTGTGATTTGATAGTAGAAGGACGAATGCATTGTGCCACTCTTCCTGTGAAGTAGCGTAGATGATGTTATCACCATAAGTGTCTACCACTTCAGTCAGAGGAGAACTAACGATAGCCAAACCAGCTGCCGTATATTCAAGAACCTTCAGTGGAAATGCAATATTCGTAATTGGGCTGTTCAAAAATGGTAATATGCCAACATCCATCTTGCTTAGCGCATCGGGAACCATGCTATAAGGCACAACCCCATGAAAAAATACTGACTTCTGCAAATAATTTTTTACGACCAATTCGCGGTATTTTTGATAATCCCCTTCTTTACCGATGATGTGTAGTTCAACGCTCTTGTCGATTCCTTTTATAGATAAGATAACTTTATCAAGTGCAACCCACTCTCTGAGAACACCCAAATAACAGATTTTAAGCTTGGAAGATCTTGTTTTATTTCTCTCTTTGAACTTAGAGAAATCAACACCATTATGGAGTACTTCGGTTTTTAAGGCTGGCAAACCAAGCAATTTTCCTAGTGAAGCAGAAGGAACAGTAATCCTGGAGGATAGAGCTATGTTCTTCGATAAAAAAAACCGTGCGACGGTCTTGGCTAGTGGCCTCAAGAACACATCAAGCAAAGGTGAGGATCCTGCCATTTCAGGAAGATTATCAGCAATGTCGTATATTGTCGGTGTCGAATATCTCTCAATCTTTTTCGAAACAGCATATCCAAGTGCTAGACTGCTATAATTCAAATGAACATCATATGAAGATAGCTCTAATTTATCTTCAAGAATACGAAGGTAGGCAAAGGAAAAAATTTCCTGGAAGATGGGAGATATTTTTTTCCTGGTCAATTTAAATATTCTTACCTTTTGAGATATGTGATCAAAAGCATCAGCTGTGCCAGATTTTTGCTTTTCCTTCCAAGGATCATAAATCGAAATAACAGTGACATCATGGTTTTGAGACGACAAATAGTCCACAAAATTATGTAGCCTGCTATGAGCAGAATTCTCTAAATCTATTATAGACGTGATGAGTATTCGCATTAGCTAAAGACCGAATTACGCTTTTACCTTGTTGGTAAAAACTTTTTCATAGATCAACAAAACGATAGTTAAAATTATCGAAAGATAAGCGCAAGTGACGAACTCGCCAGATTTCTGGTACCTACCAAAAACGATTGTGACAGCAGCTAACAGCAAAAAACCAATAGATATTTTGGCCATTGTCTCGCTATTGACAGAGTTAATAATCACCCATGTCACTGCTAGCAAAGCAGAAATTTCGGCAAGACTACGGTCGAGAAATAACCCTACTAACAAAACTGCACCATACGTTATAAGATCAAGATACTTTTTAGTGTTGTATTTTTCTAGATACTTGGCGAGTTTCTTCATTGTATTATTCATTTTATCGCCCCAAGTTTAAGATCAGCCGAGATCATTATTTGATCAAAGTCTATAGGTAGCTGTTTGTTTGGTAATGCTAAATTTGTTCCGATGGATACACCCTTAACTATTCTAAGATAAAAGAACTTGTTGTTGATATTATCTAGGGTTGCGGCAAAATTGTTTTCCGAGCCGATTTCTTCGTCTTGGGTCATCGCTAGCCAGTTCGAACCGTCAGTCGAATATTCAATTTTTGGAATCTCATTCCCCACCAAGCCCTCGACGTTAACTGTTGTACCGATTAAAATATTTGAGCTAGGATATATTGTGTCAAATTTATACACAGTCTGCTGTTCGTCCTGTGAGAAAAAGTCTAATGCAGTTAAATAATTGCGGTTTTTACGATATGTATACCGTCCTAAGCCGCCACCAAGATCCTCAATATAACTACCGAACAACAGCCTATCCCCACTTTCTTGGTTTTGAAATTTGGCGGAGTAGACCGATAAATATGCAGTTGCTATACTCCGACCATTACCTCTCGAGTCAAAGGACATTCCTGCTATACTTTTATCAATTGTTTTCCCAGCACCATACATCTCTAATGCATTAAAAAAATCATTCTGAACATCACTATCGCTAAGACCCAAGAAGTAGTATTCTCCTCTATTTAACTTCGCGGAAATTGGAAAACGATATATTCCCAAGCCTTCGTTCACCTTGTATATTTTATTAGCTGCTTCAGAACTAAAATCAAAAGAGGCAATATCTCTGTCGGCAAGAGTGTATTTGCCTGCTTCGTTTTTCGCAACTTTTTTCAGGACAAGATGGTAGGCGCCAAATCCACCATTGCCCATAAAGTGCAACTTCATATCAACAGCAGAAATAAAATCATCACTAGCCTGGAGCACGTTCCCTACAAACTTGTTACTTCCGTTAAATTTATATATTGGCACAGCGTTAATCGGATCAGAACTCTCAAGAATATTATAATGAACATTAAACCCAGAGAGTGTGGGCGATAGTTTCTCATCAACATACGATGGACTCATTTTTGTAATATTGACGTTTCTAATGCTAACATTGACATTATCGCTAGGGCTGTCCTTCGAGAAGCTCAGGTTTGTATAGCGTTTCTGAGAGCAAAAAATAATCTCTTGGTTTTCGTAATTATAACTATTCGGCAAGATAGTAGCTTGTTTTAGTGTTTTGTATGCTTTGTTATCAGCGGTGTTTTCAACATTAATTACAATAGCTTTATCTTTGTTCTTCTCCCCGGCTGAAGTCGCGTCGTTTACTACCCTCTCGGCTCTGATGTCGTAATCAACACGATAACAACCACCATCGATATCAAACACACTGACCAGGTCCAATCTTTGATGGTTAAAGTCTATCTGATAATCATATCCGTAATGGGACTTTTCATTTGCAATGTTCTCGTTATTCAAAGCCTGATTGTCTGGAATTTTCTTACCCAATATTAGAAGCATAATCAAAACTAACAAGACAAATAAATATCGCCTTTTTTGACATATAAATTTTTTTATTTCGTTCATAATCTATTTTCTTCTATGAGGTTTATTTCTCATAAATAATAAACTAACTCCTATCCCAAGTAAAGACACAATGCTCGCTAGAACTGATAGCGCGAATGCGCTTTGCGGATAAAAATATAACACTAGCGGCAAATCTTTTGTACCATCAGGATTTACAATAAAATAATCACTATTGGTGCCCGACGAACCGATTTTCCACTTGTTTGTAGCTTCGTCGGTGAGAACATGTGTGGATTCAAAAATTGGCTTTTTCGATAAATACAGAAAATCCTCAAGTATATTTTTATCTTTTTTAGTTGGCTGACTACATTCATGTGTATCGCTCAGTTTAAAATCAGTGGAGTCAACGCATAGCACATTTTGCTTTGACTTAGCTCGCGCGATATCAGGGTACAAATGCCAATTTTTGTTGTAGCTCTCGCTAAAGATTAGTTCCTGCTCGGGCTTGATATTTTTAATTAATAATTCATATTTGAATGGGCTATCTTTTTTGAAATATATGTTTGCTGATTGGACTCTCGGTAAATAGTTTAACAATTCAAGGATATTTGCATTAATTAATTTAACGCTTAGAGGATTATTAGCGATCAATTTGTTAAAAAAATCCTTCTGATTTTTAACAATTGACAAGTCATTCTGATAACTGTCGCTCGGGGTGTACTTATCAAAATTTGAGCTATAAATGCCCGATAAGTTATAAATATATTTAACGTTGTCTTTCTCCAGCTCGGAAACATCAAATGTTTTCATTAGCCGATATTGGAGAGTATCGACCACGCTCTGACCGCCTGGAGCATAATTGCTAATATGGTCCTTTCCCGAAAACTCAATAAAGCTGTCCCAACCACTATTGTTGAGCAACTTACCGTTTTTGACGGTATCAATTCTTGAATTAAATCCATATTGATTCCAGAACGGATAGGTCAGCACTCTATAGGCGCTGCTATCAGTTTTGCCGAAATCATTGAACTTTTGTAACTCGCTTCTAGCCTGTTGATAATTCACAACGGGTATATATCTTTGAAAATACCAAGCATTCAGAAAAATAAAGCAGACCAAATACGTCAGCATGACTGCAGCTATTGTTTTCTTTGGGAGAATCGTTCGACCAATAAGCTCAGAGAAAAGTAGTATTTCAAACAAAAATATTATTGGAGCAAAGTGCCCAATCTCCCGGAACATGGGATAGAGAAACTTGATCACCGGAACGTTGTAATTCTGAAAAAATCCTGTGCCCAAAACTACAAAGAAAAGTAATATTAGAACTAAAAGATCTATATCTTTCGAATCTGCTATTACAAATAGTTTCTTATCTTGGCTCTTTTTATCCCTTATAATAAACTGGGATAGTTTTTCTGCACAGCGTCGCTTAATCAGATAGAAATATCCGATTAGCAGACAAAGTAGTGTAGAAAAAATTCCATTAAAAACAATCGCCCATCGGTCATAAACATATTGGATATTTGTAGCGTTAGAAAAAACCATGAAAAATATCCTTGCCAAACTTGATTTTTCTGATCCAATAAATGAAACGCTTCCCGCTTGGCTACTAGCAGAAGCCAGTGAGCTAGCCCCAACAATGTAATTAGACAACCAAGGGAGATTTACTAAAAAAACAACTGCGACCATCATCAGGAGCTTTTTCCAATCGAACATTCGCTTGTTCAATATAAAATAAAAGACTAGAACGACCGCCGAAAAAATAAAAAACTGAATTTGGAATCCAACAAAAGCAAGATATAGTGAGAGATAAAGATAAGAAGATGTGTCTGCCTTGAAACGATAAAACAAAAAATTGAGAAACCAAATAAATATAGCTAGCGAAACTAAATATGTAAAATGGCCTGCAAAAATTTTGTAAAAAATCACAGGCGAAAAAACAAACACTAGGCCAAAGACAAAAGGCCATAATCCGGTCTTACGCCTATCAATAAATGTGTATACGCCGTAAGAAATGGTAGCCAGAGTAACAACAAAAAGACTGTATCGAAGTATCTCTGGATTCAACGAAAGTATATGGAGACCAGATATGAGATGCATTAGGTAATAGTTCGACTCATAGCCGAGAGGAGAACCAAGGCCTACCTCATTCCAACTGTTTAAATATAGACTTACGTTCTTAACTTGATCACTGAAATATGGAAACGTAGAATCCCAGTAGTTACCGAAGCCTTTTGACAAGAAAAGAAAAAAAGCTGAATAAATAAATAAATATATCAAAAATAAATATTTTTTAACTTTCATTGCTTCTCGTTCTTCGATAGGAGAGAATAGTTATCAAAATTATAACAATTAGCGACAACGAGCTCAGGAGAACAGCGAGGTAAAAGTACGATTGTATTTTGTGATGAATTACGTATTCTACATCGATTGTTCCATCTGAATTCTTTGTATATTCCTGGCTATTGCTGGCCATAATCTCGTTAGAATCAACTTTCCAGCTGTTTAAAAAGGGTGGATTATCGACATCAGACTCAGGCGATACGCCTTTCTGACCAAGGTAGGACAGCTGACCAATAAGATTATATTTGTCGCCATTTGAGCACTCAGTGTTTTTGTCAGTCAACTTATCTAAGAAACTGCAGGTAATTTGTTTTTGTTCGTTTACTGGATATAGGGCGATGTCTTTATTGTATATTTCATTAAAGACGAGATTAAGACTACCATTTAGATTGTGTATCTTGACCTTATATTCAGCTGGGTTTACTTTTTCGACCTCAATAGTAGGGTTACCTTTTGTTGCTTCGACATAAAAGTGCTTTTGGGACCATTTCAAATTTTCATAAATGTCCAGGTTGCCAAAGCTTTCAACTAATTTGAGGTCCTGAATCTTTTGAATCGACGTGGCGATTGCTTGATTATCTTTATACCCAACATACCAATCATTGTTTTTTATGTAATCGAAATTCACGTCCTTGTGAACTATGACAAATTTCACATTATAATCTGTTAGCCCATCTACAGAATCAACGCTTCCCGAGTAGATACTTTTAGCTAGTTTCGTACCTCGACCGCTGCCAAAGTCTGTGACAATAAATCTCTTTGACGACATGTTAAGCAACGGATACGAACCGAGGTATCCATCTAGTCCATCATTCCATGAAAGCGCTGCAATACCCATCGTGCTAAGAGGAAGGGGCAAAACGTTAAAGTCCTCTGGCTGTTTATCCAACCATGCCGAGGCATCGTAATATGATGATGGGATTTTAATCTTGCTAGAAACTATTACCCCGCTTCTCTCCGGATAAACCTGATCCGTGAAAAAAGGAAAGGCATAGACCCCGACAATAAGAAAAATGATTGCGAGAGAAACCGCGATACTGACGATGAGCTTCTTGAATTTCATTTGTAGATAAACAAACGTTTTGTCCAATGAATATGCTAACAATATTGACGAGAAAAGCACCAACAAAGGCATAAATCTTTGCCAGACCGATCTGAACATTGGCGCCAAGTATGGTATTGAATATATAATTTTACTCAGTATAGGTATCGGTGACTTCAGTCCAGAAACAAGGAAAATAAAGAATAAAAATATTGATACAATAAAAATGTAGAGTTTGCTGTTTTTTTTGAGGTTCGTTAGAAAAGGTAAAAAGATAAACAAGCTTATCGAAAGACCGAGCAAAAGCATTCTCTTTCTATTATATACATCAAACCAAGGGTAGAATTGGACATTCTTGTATGATTCTTGTAAAAAGTTCGGCCCCGTAAACCTGAAGATTCTGTCCAGGCTTGTCGAATTATAATTCACCAGATCCAAGGGATTTCCAGATACAGATCTTCTTGCGAATTCGCTTTTAAGCGAAAGCAACTGTGGCACCATCCAATACAAGTTTAATGCTGCCCAAGACACAAAAAGAAGAAGTATGTTCTTGATTACGGACTTGCGCTTTTCCCTGTCCTTAGTGTTAAAATATTCGTAAATAGCGAACATGCCCACTACCGCCCAAGATGTAATGACGAATGGCGGAGTGACATTAGACGGTCCAAGCAAAATCGTCCAGACGAAAGCCAGCCATGCGAAATAAACGAAATTCTTGTTCGATCTAAGCCCTCGAATTATAAGCGCCAAAACGAGCGGAAAAAATGCATAAAAGAAGATAATCCACGAGAAAGCAACCCACATGATCAGCGAGTATAGATTGAACATGTAAAAAAGTCCTGCGCCAATCTGTGCTATCTTTTGCGTTTTTGGAAATAATTCACGAAAGAGAAACCATGCCGAAAAACCAGAAAACGAGAAAATTGCGTAGACTAAAATCTTCTCAAAAGCAATCACAGAAAAAGAAATCTTTAAGTATTCGATTGCTGCCAAAATAGCGCCTAGCGGCATCCAAAAAGGGAATTTACTTCCATCTGCTGCTGAATACGCGACCCTCCATGTCCATGTGTGATAGTATTCACTAAGAAAATTTTTCAGATTGAGCGGCATTATAGTATCAACGCCCCAAACAAGAGAATCTTTTTTGAACCAAAGCAAGACAACCAATCCTGCAATGAAGAAAATCAAATATTCTTTAAAAAGAATTTTTGCTATTTTTGAAAAGTAGTGTTTGACCATCTTTTTCCTGAATATTCTTTCAATTTTTTAATAATCGTCTCAGTAATATTCCCGCCATCTGGGCTATATGGATCTCCAGAGGTCTTAAACTTTTCGAGTATCTCATCGTAATTAGCTATCACGTAGTCAATTTTTTCAACCATATTTTCGTATTCAGGTTTCACAAGGATATTGACCCCGAGATCAACAGTCTCGACCCACGCGGTATGCTCTCTGATTGTAATACATGGCTTTCCGCTCCAAAATACTTCTTTCTGTAGCCCGCCAGAGTCGGTTATCACAAATTTAGAACCAACAACTAAGTTTATCGTTTCTCTATAATTAAGTGGCTCAACCATGATAACATTTGGGTATTTCTTCTTGAAATCATTTAAATCCTCCAAGTGCTTCTTAGTACGTGGATGTACCGGGAAGATAAACTTGGTCGACGGATAGTGAGACATGGCTTTTAAGATTCCTTCCAAGCTCTCGATATTATCAACATTCTTCCCTCGATGTGTTGTGATCAATGCATAATCGCCGCCAACAATGCCAAACTTTTCGGCAATATTTTGATGCGCGCATTCTTTTCTGCAGCGTTGATACACATCAAACAATGGGTCACCAGTAAAGATCACATCGCCAGCGACATGTTCAGATAACAAGTTTTCCGAGCAGAGTTTCGATACTGTCATATTCACGTTCGAACAATGATCAATCAGGCGACGGTTCACTTCTTCAGGCATATCCATCTCCCACTCACGACACCCCGCCTCAATGTGCGCTAAAGGGATCTGCATTTTAATCGAGGTGATAGCAGCAGCCAGAGACGAATTTGTATCACCAAATACCGCAACAATATCTGGATTAAACTCTTGAAAAAATTTATCCAGTTTTACCATAATATCTGCAGTCTGTTCTGCATGAGAGCCTGAACCACAAGATAAATTTATGTCTGGCTCGGGCAAGCCAAACTCCTCAAAAAAAACTTTATCCATTGAATAATCATAATGTTGCCCCGTATGAACTAGGCGAAAGTCAACCTCTTGATCTTCTTTCAACAAAGAAATAATGGTAGCAGACCTGATTATCTCTGGCCTTGTACCAATAATATAAACTATCTTTTTCTTTGGCATAATATTACCTCATTAGTTTTAATATTTTTTCGGAAGTATCCAATAGATTTGTTCTACTGTATTTTTTGCTCGCGTATCGGCGGCACTCGTCTTTCATTTTAGCATACAATCTATTCTTACGTATCTCTGTGAACAGCTTCTTAACTGATCCGAAGTCAAATGGGTCGACTAGCCAACCAATCTCAGCGGGGACTAACTCGCTTTTTACTAAAATTTTCTTTTCTATCTTGCTTGGTAGCGCTGCGTATTTCGGAATAATTATTGGTGTTCCGCATGCGAGGGCCTCGACAGCAGGCAATGCCAAATATGTCTCATCGGCGCATGACCACACTACATCAGCATTTTTATAATTATCTCGTAGCACGGTCCGGTCGCTGACATATCCGATGTATTTTATACTTTTGCCCTTTTCAGACGCTTGCTTCAGCTGTTGGTCATACTCGCCAACTCCGACAAAAGTGAAGGTGTAGTCCTTATTGCTACGTTCTGCTAAGGCAATATCAACAAGAGTTTTGCAAAGTTTTTCTGAATCGAGCCTACCGACATAGAGTATGTTTAGTTTATCGCTATCAGCTTGTTTCCTTTGTATTGTACCACTAAAAAATATTTCGTCTGCATAATGTTCATTGATAGCCACCTTCTCCTCGTTAACCAACGAAGATATATTGTCGAAACTGCCTGCAGAGTTGACCACCACTAAATCGAGAAACCTGATTAGAAAACGCAACACTCCCGAAACGAAAGAGTTACTGTTTTTTTCAATGTATCCGTGGTAAACCACTACAGTTTTTATACGAAGCAATTTTGCAAATGGCGCAATAGTAAGACCGGCCGCGAAGCCATTGAAAATGACAAGCGAAGGCATATAAACAATGAGGGCTACAAAAGAAAAAATCATTAGCGGTATATTCCAAATCAGTGCGACCGCAGAACTTAGACTTGTCAAAAAACCCCATTTATCATATCTCGGGAAGGGAATCGCAAAATATTTAATTGCTTTATTACGATGAAATATGGTTCCAAGACCCAAAGAAAAAACATGGACCTTTTGCCTTGCTATTTCCGTAATCAATCTTTCTGTGCATATCCAGCTTCCACCCGAAAAAGCTGGTGTGACCACAAATACTTTTTTCATTATTTAGTACTCAATCAGTTTTCTTAACTAATTTTCCTGCCTTATCAACTATTCCATGTACGCGAGCTGGATTGCCGAAAACCATGTTATAAGAAGCCACGTCTTTTGTCACAACGGATCCAGCGCCGATTAAGGCAAACTCTCCTATGCTCACGCCTGGCAAGATTGTTGAGTTTGCACCAATTGCCACACCATAACCGACTGATATTTCACTGACATCCCAGTCGTCAGCGGATTTAAGATTTCCTGATTCATCGATCGCTCGAGGATTCTTGTCGTTTGTGAAGCACACATGAGGCCCAACAAATACGCCATCTTCGATAGTGACGCCATGAAAAACGGATACATTATTTTGAATCTTACATTTATTGCCTATTCGCACGTTTGAATCTATATATACATTTTTTCCGAGGATACAGTCGGCTCCAATCTTCACGCCTTCCCGAATTTGAGCATAATTCCAAATCTTAGTTCCAGAACCTATCTCCGCTTTTTCAGAAACATCCGCAGTCTCATGTTTAAAATATTCCATTATTCTCCTATATTTTTAGGCATACTTCCAAGGCTTTGTATCCCTCTTCACCAGTTACCAAAGGAATAGTGTCATTCGCTACAGCAGCAACAAAGCTTTCAAGCTCACATTTCAGAGGCTCCGCTTTGTTTATGCCAACCTTAACCTCATCAGTAGCACTGAACTTTGCAATAAACTCATCGAAATCTTTATAGCTTCGGCTTGGTTTATGCATATAGCTGTTTTCATAAAGTACAATAGTCTGATTTATATAATCGACACGTGCGAACGCTTTTGTGCCAGTGATATCCAGCGTTCTTACCTTCACTGGGGTTACCCAGTTTACCTCGATAAAAGCTGACGAATTTTTATATTTAAGCAAAATTACAGCACTGTCCTCTTGTTCATCAATCAGATTCTTTGACTTGAACCCATATACTTCAGTCGGAAAGTCTGAAACAAGGAAGTTCGCTATATCAATATCGTGAATGCCTAGGTCGATCACAACATTAGCGTTTTTGATCTGAGGTGGCAGTCCACCAGCACGCTTTATGTTTATGGAGATGATGTTTCCAATTCTTCCTTCTTCGATCAACTCCTTTAGCCTCTGTATAGCAGGATTAAATCTTTCGATATGCCCTATCATCAATTTTTTGCCGTTTTTCTTTGCTGTTGCTATAATTTCTTTTCCCTCTTTCAGGGATACAGCGATTGGTTTCTCTAAGAAGACATTCGAACCCAGAGCCAAAACTGCACAAGCTACTTTATGGTGTAGGAATGTTGGAACGACGACCGACACGATATCTATCTTGTTTTCCTTCAGCATCTTTTCATAGTCATCATAGGCCAAACAATCGTGCGACTTTGCAAGTTTGCTTGAACGCTCAAGATCCATGTCACAAACAGCAACCAAATTTACGTTTGGAAGCTCAGAATAGACTCTTGCATGGTGTTGCCCCATATTACCAACGCCAATTACAGCTACGTTTATCTTGTCCATATTATTTACCAGCTTCTTTTATTGATTTAATGATAAACTCGATGTTTTCATCCGTAACCAAAGGATAAACAGGTAACGACAAGACTTCTCTGCTTACAGCCTCTGCAATTGGAAAATCACCTAACTTATAACCAAACTTTTCAAATTGAGGGAAGGTGTGAAGGGGCTTTGGATAAAATATAGCGTTGCCGATCTCATTTTTTGTAAGATACTCAGACAATTCGTCGCGAGTCAGTGGGAAATCTTTTGTAACTCTAATAGTAAATTGATGAAAAACATGCTTACAGTCTGCCTTCACCTTCGGGATCACAATTCCTGGGATATCTTTTAATCCTTCTGATAATTTTGTTGCGTTGCGAATTCTAGCATCTGTAAAGCTATCTAACTTTTTGAGCTGCTCTCTGCCAATTGCAGAGGCTATATCAGTTAACCGATAATTATACCCCAAATCAAAATAAGTATATCTAACTTTTTCTGACTGACCATGATGACGGAACATTCGAGCCTTGTCATTAATTTCTTCGTTGTCGGTAGTTAGCATTCCACCTTCACCCGTAACCATGTTTTTGGTCGCATAAAGAGAAAAACAAGCCGCATCTCCAAAGGTACCTGATTTCTTCCCCTTGTATTCTGCACCATGAGCCTGACATGCATCCTCAATAATCATCAAGTTGTTAGATTTGGCAATTTCGCCTATCTCTTCAACATCATAAACTTGTCCGTATAGATCGACAGGTAGGATAGCTTTTGTTTTGCTTGTAATCTTCTTTACCACCTCTTTCGGGTCAATCAAGTATGTTTCTGGATCAATATCGACAAAAACGGGAGTAGCATTCTGCATTAGAATTGAGTTTGCAGTAGCAACAAAAGTAAAGGGTGTTGTAATGACTTCGTCACCTTCTTTTATTCCGCATGCATAAAGAGCAGCGTGAAGGGCTGTTGTACCGTTACTCATTGCGGAAGCATATTTGGTTCCGCAAAAGTTAGCAAACTCCTCTTCGAATTTTGCTGTTATTGGTCCCTGAGCGATCACTCCAGACTTCATAACTTCGACTACTGCGTCTATCTCTTCTTGGCCAATAATAGGCTGTGTTATTTTGATCATGTGCTCCTTGCTGTTAATCTTTAATTTGACCTGATTGTAGCACAAAGAGAAGATTCAAGTCAAAATTGTTTTTGTCAACAAACAAAGAAACACTCAACCAAATAATCAATACAACTATTTTCTAAAAAATTTATAGTTTTCTTTTTCGCGATTTTTTTTGCTAACGAAAATATTTAGAAGCAGATATACCACCAATATTATAAAGACAGCAAGAAAAGCCATAAGAAGAAACCACCCGGCTATGGGAGAATTTGAGATACTTGACCTAATGCCTGCAGTGATATCTAGCGGATAATAGATCAATGACACATAAGCAAATTCTACTATCGCTAATAATATGATGCTATTTCTCACAGCTTTCTTAGCCTTGCAAACCCAAGCTGCGGCAAATGGAAACAAAAATGGCAGACATCCTATCAGATATAAATGTATCCCATAGAATGTATAAATACCGTTAAACAATACATCAAGAACGAAAACTACTATTATAAAAGATATAATTTCGGCTTTAAAGATGAAGTATCGGCGGATTACGCCAAATATTATCGGGAAGAACAATGAAATTGTGGAAAATCCAATTATAGACAGTTTAAAAAAACCAATACTTGAATTCAAATAATTAAATGTTGGTCCGAGATTGAATAATGCCATTACGTTCAAATACCGCGACTCAACTCCCGAGCTTATCTGACCCCATAGCCCAGATTGTTTCGCTCCGACAGTTACATCATTAATAAGCCAAGCATTCGAAAAAATCTTAGCCCCGACCAACCATACAATGAAAATAACTACGGGGAGCAAGATTCCTTTAAATATCTGGATTCTATCTTTAAACCAATTTAGAGGATTAGGCGACAAATAAAATAATCCTGCAATTATATATATAATTGCATAATTGTGAAACAACACTGCCGCTCCGCCCATAAGTCCTGCCAAAATAAGATCAAATTGAGAATTGCTTTTCGTGCGATATTTTATCAAATAATATATAAACATTATCAAGAACAACAATGAAATATATTTCATTTGAGTCAAAATGCTAAGATAAAAAAGATAATAATTCAGAGAAAAAAATAATACTGACAGATACGCTACCTTTTTACTCTTGAAGAGTAGCCTTGCTAGCAAGAAGAGAGCAGGGATAAGAAATATCATCATCGACAGTCCAACCATTTCATAAACGAAGAAGCTGTCACCAAATAGCTTCAAGAAAGGTATAACAGAGAATGGAAACAACTGAGTACGATCAGCGATCGAATTAAGCCCTAGCTGATCTGCAAAAGCTGGGCTACCAACTTTATCGTGATACATGAGCAGCTTCGCCGTGCCATATGGGACAATCTGATCGGTGTTATAAGGAGGCGGAAATCTATTTATACTATAATGTCCTTGATTCTCATAGTAATGGTCATATTGACCAGAAAGAGGCGTCCCCCGTCAAAGTAAAATGTCCACATAATCAAAAATATGGCAAAAATGGCAGTAGCGACGTAGACCGGATTTTTTAGTCCCATGTTTCTGAATGAGCCAAACTTAAGACACAAAGGGATCCAAACCAAGTAAAAAATGATCACAAAAGACCTAAGATCGATACTCGCAGGCAACAGATAAAAAAGCAATCCAAATAAGCCTGTTGCGACGATGCCCGCTGCAAATCTGACGACAGGAATTTCTTCGGCGGAGATACGTTTCTCTAACGGCTTTGTGACTAACGCTCCTGTGAGAAAAATTATTAGAGCTATCAGGATTATATAGAAAAAGTATGCGAAGAAAGATCTATCATGACAAAAAACGAGGTTATAAGCCGAGAGCGCAAAACTAGTCTTCTCTGCAGAGTATGCTTCCACATCTATTACTGACTGGATTCCGATCTTACTCTTTGTAAATGTAATTCTGGCACTACTCACATTTGTGCCCACATTGTCATCAAAATATCCAAAGTAGTACGATTTATTAAAGTTTGTCTTTGTTTCAACGCTTAATCACTCACCGTTTCTCATGAAGTCGATTGTAAAGTCTTCTGCCGGCGTACTAGTGCCAAAATTTACGAACATTTTGCTCAGCTTCGTCGATCTCTCGAAATTTACAATTATATAGTTTGAGAAATTGTAATTTACAAAACCGTTCCACCCAGTGAGCTTGTTATTATCAAAAGCTCCGATAAAATTTGAATTCGGAGGCGCCTCAGGATACGAATCACGTGCCGTCACGCTTGATATCTCAATCTTTTTGAAACTGTTAGTTGATTCAGCAAAATGCTCTTTGTCGCCAATAAAAATGGCTAAAAAAGCACATAGAAAAATGAAGGCTATGGCAAATGTGAAGATTTTTTTGGTGTTATGTTTCAGAGTGGAGGACATGTTCCTACGATAACTCCCGTTGAAGCAGCTCATCAGATTAAAAATGGATTAAAATTTCATTGTAACTTTTGGGTAAAATATCTATATTCGCAAAGCCACGGTCTTGTAAATGATACTTTGGTTTACTCAATGCCCTTATCGCTGTTATCAGTAGCAACCGCTTGTTTGACTACTATTAGTAATAGTATTGAAATAGGCAATATCAGGAATGAAAAAAGTAAAAGTCCATGAAGTGGATTTATTGCTATAATCCTAGAGAGTCCAGATGTTGTCTCTGAGGGATAAACTAAGAATCCGACAAAAAGCCTCTCAACTATCGAAAGAATAAAGATCACTATCAAGAGCCTTCGGCTCTTTACCACAATTGTGGCTGCTAATGAGAGGAGGACAATAATAGTCGGAATCAGATAAAGATGAACCCCAAAGAGGGAAGGAAAACTATGGCTGCCAAGGGCGAATACAAAAGGGATAACAAGCAAACCGACAACCAGATCAGTCTGCTTAATTCTCCTAACCAGACCCCATGCAACAAAAAATAATGCACTAAAACTAATTGCACCGCTTAAAGTGACCCTCCAGACACCATACGGAATCCTATCCCAAGTTTGCGGATATGGATTCAGCTGAAATAAACCAATAAAATTTAGGTAACGTGGATATATGATCTGAGCGATTCTGCTCATCAATCCTACTTGAGGCCATGTCGAGGGCAAAATAGCAACTTTGCCTATAATTACTGCGTTTATGAGGTCGATACCGCCATTCATTTTTGCAGCGACAAACCAAATAGCGAACATCGTTATGGGCAAGACTAAATACGACAAAGTAATCTTTGGGCTTTTAATAATTTTTATAAGATTTGGTTGGAGGAAAAACAACCCTGCACAAACATAAGCAACCATAGAATTGTGGGTTAGTATGCCTAGTCCTCCAAAAAAACCGGCTAGATATAAATACTTTATCTTTTTATTTTTTTTGTATTCTGATATAAGACCCAACAAGATAAAAACAAAGAAAATCGCGATCAGCTTAATTTGAGTCAATTGAAAAATGTAAAAAATATAATAATTAAGGATCAAGAGTGCAATAGTGATGTAAGCTATTTTGCTCGAAAAAATGCTTTTGACAAAAGAATAAACAGACACTAACAGCATGCTGATTGACGCAATGACGATAGATTGAAAAACAAAAAAGTTATCACCAAATACTCTATAAAAAATGATGAAAGCGTTGGTAAAAAACTGAGGTCTGCCTAACGCATTGGCCATAATTTCGCTTCTAGTCCAAGAGCCAACCATATTATCTGCACCATAGAAAATCTGCTTGATCTGCAAGAATGGAAACATTTGGTCTGTAGTGTAGCTACCGAAAATCTGATATGCAGGAGAATTATTATAATACAAATCATACAAGACATGGCTTCCGGTATACCTATTTTCAAAAATAAAGGTCCATACAAAAATAAAAAACAGAAATAGCAGACTTATTATATAGATGATTCGTTCACGGTAAAGCTGCTCGATGAACATTTTTCTTCTCCTTACGGTGAGAATGAGATTGATAGATCCAAGTAAAGCTATAATAGACATTAAAATCGTCTTGTGTTCATCTATCCTTACAATATTGCATACATAGCCCACCAAGAACCAATATACAAATCCCATTCCGAATGAATTAAGCGGTATATTTTCTGGGAATAATTTTGTAAACGGATGCCATAATACAAATCCGCCTGTGAAAATGCACAGTATAAAAAACAAAATATAGAAGACACCAGACCCAAAAGAAGGAGCGAAAACAAAGAGCGATTTATATAATGATTTGACAATATTGTTTCTTTGTGCGGTGTAATAGAATGAATCTACAATCTTCACGACCCCTGAAAAAGTTTTGTGAGAGGTAAATCGTATTTTGTCAGTTTGTACACCATCAAAATAACCCAAATAATACTGGTTTGAGTTGTTCCGTACCCGATCTATTGTCTTCCAACCGCTTGGACTATATGCTTCAATATCGAAATTAATCGGGTATGAGTCAGAGAAATTTATAGTGATTTTGCTAATCGTCTGTACACCATAAAAAGATGTAACAAAACCATCCGAAATTTTGTCATTTGAAAAACCATCCCATGAATCTGCTGGGTTTTGATTAATAATGGCTGAATTGTTGACGGCATTGTCTCCTTTTGCTAACTCATCAAACGTTACCGCTTTCATTGGAGAGACAGAGCTATAATTATTAAGCGATTCTTCACGATGACCTCTAGAAGCAATCATCTGATATAGCGGAAATACCGCTAAAAAACAAAATAAAAAGATTAAGATGGTTTTATAGTTAATATTGACTCTTTTTAACATCTAGATTATTCCTCCTGACTTGCAGATCTTAGATAGTCTTTTAATTTTTGGTCTTTCGGCAATAATTGCTCTGAGCATTTCCTGGCCGTCTTTCTGAATGTTTATCTTTGAGTCTGACCTAGGGTCATCATAGCAGACTGGTATTTCTAAATATTTGAATCCATCAAATTCAGAGTAAAGAGCTATCTGCGTTTCAAAAAAAGCGTTATCTGAGTCACAATATTTTAGTATTTTGTTTATTTTTTTCCTATGAAACATTACGCAACCCTGCGGATCCATAATTTTTAGTCCGAGAAAAATACGAAGGAAGAACCTAAATACTTTCGAAGTGACTCTGCGCTTCAAGGAATTACTTATTTTTGATTTTGGGTGAGCCTTCGACGCAAAGATAATATCATAATCCTCAATCTCCTTAAGGCAGTCCTTAATGTTGTCCAAACCAAAAGGAAAATCGATCCCAGTAAAATAGACTATTTCGTTCGTTGCCTGCTTGATGCCTTCCCGATATGCAGCACCAAGACCTCTCTGGTTTATATAGACCTTTTTCAAACCTTGAACATCCATGTTTTGAATGATTGCCAGACTTTTATCGGTGCTACCATTTTCGCACAGAAGAATCTCCGGAGAAATACCGTTTTTCTTGCAATAATCAACTAACTTTTTAATATTTTTTCTAAAAGCTTGGCCTCATTATGCACAGGAATGATGATACTAATTTTGACATTTTCCATTAGTCTTTAGCTCCTTTTACATATTTTGCCGATATATAGCCGAGGCCACCAGCCAAGTATTTTACAAATTGATAATAGAAGAACCCAAAGCCAAGCAGGGGGTGCCTAATAAATTCAAACCAGTGACGTAAAAAAGCCGGCCTTATAGGAGTCAGCTGCTTCGCTCCGACTTCTTCATTTTTTGCCATAAATTGGCCCAGTGTTTTCCCATAGTAATAGTGTTTGTCAAAAACTTCTTTGATAGTCTTTGGCTCACCAATATGCGTCTCCTCTGCTTCGATGGTAGTGACCTTGTACCCAGCCTTTATTAGGCGATTATGCAAATCGTAATCCTCTGCAGCAACAAGTTTTTCATCGTAGCCTCCAAGCTTCACGTAAACATCTCGCTTGAAGAAACGTGCAGCAACATTTAGATCATCGCCCCTATACATATCCCTCTCAAATTTCCTTATTTTAGACCAAACGCTAATTGTTGGGTCTGATGTATTATGAATATACAGAGCGTCGTAACCTTCTATCTCACATTTGGCAACCGCTTGCTCGACCACTTGGGCATCTAAAACAAAATCTGAACCAATTATGTAAATATATTGTCCTGTGGACTTCTTGACACCAAAGTTGAACTGATCACATCGTTCATTTGCGTTGATACAAAATATGTGACAATCAAATTTTTTTGCAATATCAACTGTATTATCTGTTGAGTTTTGGTCGACAAGTATTATTTCGATATTTTTATATGTTTGATTTCTAACAGACTTGAGACATCTCGAAAGATACTCTGCCGAGTTCTTAGTCGGAATTATTATTGAAACCAACGGCTTATTTGATGACATTTTTTGGTTGATTATTCTTGTAAGCATGAATGTTCTCTATCGTACAGTTTAATATCCTCTGATACGCTTCAACTGTGTTAAACGCGTTATGCGGTGTGACAATGACGTTGTCATGATCCAATAATTTTTCATTAGCGAGGTCGACGTTATCCGCTTTTCGTGGTTGCAACTGTCTGAAAATACGCTCTTCGCCCTGCAAAACATCAAGCCCTGCTGACGCGATTATGCCACTGTTAAGTGCTTCCAACAAAGCTTCTGCCTCAATAAGATCCCCTCGGGCTGTGTTTACCAAGATCGCGCCTTTTTTAATCTTCGATATGTTGGTTTTGTTTATTAGATAATGAGTTTCTGGCGTTGATGGTAAATGCAAAGTTATCACATCGGATTTTTCAAGTAGCTCATCGAGAGGCACATAGACTAAGCCGTACTTTTCGGCAACTTCAGCATTCTGATAGAAGTCGTATCCAAGAATATTCATATCAAATCCGCGTGCGATTCTGGCAACATTCGAACCAATTTTTCCTGTTCCGATTATTCCGATTGTCTTGCCCTGAAGATCAAAGCCCTGGATTTCTGGCTCATTAAAGAAATGTCCAACTTTCTCAACTTTACTCTTATATATCTTCCTAGAAAGCGTAAGGATCAAAGCAAAAGCATGCTCTGCGACAGTAGTTTGTCCATAGGCAGGCACGTTGCAAAGTATTGTATCGCCAGAGCTATAACATTCTGTGTCGATATGATTGAATCCTGTAGTCCTAGCACAGATTACTCTTAGGTTTGGCATTTTCTTTAGCATATCTGCTGTAAGCTTTGATCGTTCTCTGATTGAAATGATCTCGTAGTCTCTTACCTTCTCGACATCCTCCGGCGTAAAAATCCCTGTAGAAAAATATAGCTCATCCTCAGGCAAATTATCTTTAAAGTACTTCTCGTCTTCTGGCTTAATGTCAAAAAAAGCTATTTTCATTTTTCTCCTTAGCGCTTCTTAATAATATTCAAAAAATCTTTGTATGACTGATCAAAAGTAATCCCTTTGCTCCAATCCCAGCCGGCACTCCTTATTTTCTCATATTTCTTTGGATCAGACAGGGCTTCAATAATTTTTTCGGCCAGCCCTTCGGGACTATTTTTGTCTGTAACCCATCCGGTTATACCATCTTTGGTGCTGTCACGTAGGCCATCGATATTATATACGGCTGCTGGAGTACCCTGACTATTTGCCTCGGTTACGATTAATCCCCAGCCCTCCTTGATTGACGTAACAAGGATAAGATGGGACTTCTGGAGCAACCTTATTTTCTCCTCACTCAACATACCAACCGGACCCAAATACTCAATATCATTTTTATATTCACTATTCTGAATCAAAGACATAACTTTGTCAAAATATTTGCCTTTTCCGCCACCTGCAATCTTGATTTGCAACTCGGGAAATTTTTCCTTTGCTAGTTCGAATGCCTTGATCTGTAAATCAGTTCTCTTCATCTCTCTTATTGCGCCAAGAGAAAGAAGCGTCAATTTATCATATTTCTTAACTGAGCTAAGAGATTCAAGAGGTTCCAAGACAATCCCTTCTGAGATCACTCCTATACTATCTTTTTTAAAACCATACCGAGCTAAGTCGTTTTTTGTACTCTCTGATATTGTGATGACTTTGTTTTTGTGTAGTAACCAGAGGTAAATTGGCTCCAGCAAATAGCCGACAGCACTCAATGGAAAAAACATTTGGAAAAACCAAATTTGCCGACACAATTGATGAAAAAACAAAAAAGATTTTTCTTTCAAATAATACTGGCTAAAAAAAGGTATCGTATTGATTTCTTCTATCGCAATATCGGCCCAACCAAGCAAATTTGCCTTGTAATACTTGCAGACAGCATAGTAGACGCTCCACCTACCACCAACTCGGATAATCTTGTATCCGTTTATAGTTTCTTCAGGCTTTGCGTTAATGTATCCAGAGGTTAAAAGAATAATTTCATTACCATCTCGCGATAGACGAGTCAACAAATTATCGGTTACGACTTCGGCGCCACCAGCTAACGGATTTTTAATATCTTTCCACGACAACCATAGTAACTTCATGCAATATTTCTATTATTTTTTCTATAATAATTTAAAATGTGAGCGCGATAAAAAATAGCCAATGTATCACTAAACATTTTTTTTATAGTACTAAAGCTTGCAGCGCTAGACGCGCCCTCTGTATTGAATTTCATCTCTACAGGTGCTTCAAAGATGCGCCTGTAACCAAGTTGACTTGCAATAACAAGCATCTCTAGGTCAAAGGCATACTGCTTCACTAACACTCTTGGCATTACATCTCTAGCAACATTTCTCTTAAGAAATTTCAGCCCTGTTTGAGTGTCTGTTATGTTTAGGCCAAAAAGAAGCTTCACCAATTTAGAATAGAACCAAGAATAAATTCTTCTAACAAAGGGGTAGTCGACTTTTGAAGCTGGGTGGCGCTTTGAGCCGATCACAAAGTCTGCATCAAATATTTCCATTAGCTTCACACATTTGTCAAACTGAGTCGGATTAAAATCACCTCCTGCGTCAGTAAAAGTGATTATATCGCCGAGCGCTCTGTCTGTTCCATATTTCAAAGCGAAACCCTTGCCATGATTTTGTTTATATTCATAAACATGTAGTTTCTCCGAATGATGACGTTTCGCCTCTTCAGCTGTATTGTCTGGAGACCCGTCGACAACAACGATAACCTCGTAATCATAATCCAGGATGTCATGAGCCTTTAATATTTCGTCTATTGTCTTATAAATATTTTTTTCCTCTTTATAAGCTGGAATGATTATTGATAGCTTCGGATTATTCTTCATATTCCCCCCTTAAGTACAAAGAGATTTGATCTTTTTTTGTGTAAAGATAATAGCCCATCATAAGGAAAAGCAAAAGACCAAAGCTTGTTATTAGTGTACGGACGACGATTGTGATTGAGGGATGCCATAGATATATAGAAATTATTTGCATAACGGTGATTGCGCCGAAAAACCACAAGAAAACAAAATCACGGATAGCAAGGAAGTAATTGGATAGCAAATTGATCAGTGAATAGAATAATACCACAATGCCAACTTCTGGCAACAGATAATATAGTGACGTATATCCTGCACCATAGAGGATAGACAATATTCTTGACGGCATCACGAAATAGGCTCCTAGAATAACTAAGCCCCCCAATAATGTGAAGAGCAAGGAAAAAAGAAACAGCTTGTAATGCTTGGTGCCTTTTGTTTTTTGCTCCGAAATCATTGGGAACATTACCGAGATGATTGGGGCAGTTAAAAACAAAATTATTTTCGCTACCGTTGATACTGCTGCATATAATCCTGCATCCTGAGCGGAGAAAAAATGTTTGACCATGATCACATCGACATTCATTGAAATAACCAGTAGCAACGCAGATATAAATGCTGGCCACGTATATTTGATGATTGATTTCCGATCAAATGTGAATGGTTTTTCTGAAACATCTTTTTTCTTCGTGACCACCTTCTTCAGAGGTATCAGTATTACAAAATATATTATAGCAGTAGCAAGGACGACAGAACCGATGGCCCCGCTAGTAGAAAATCCGATTTTTACAAGAACGACACCGAGGCAAAGCTTTAAAAACATTTCTAGAGCGTTGGTAAAAGCTAGAACTTTAAAATTTTGCATGCCCAACAGGACACCCCTACTTATTACTATAAGATAGCCGAAAATAAATCCGATCAAGGTTATTATTACTGGCATTTGACTATCTATCCCAAAAAAATCAGCTATCGGCCTAGCCAATGCAATTCCTATAGCAAAAAGCAAAACTGAGAAGATTAAAAAAAGTCTTGTAAATTTAAAAAACAATTTTCTAATCGCTTCTTTTTGATTTGAGTGGAACATGTCACTGGAATATTTCATGACGACAGTTGACACAGCGCCACCTCCGACTGAGATTATTACAGACAGCGAGAGCAGCGCAGTTAACTCGCCATATTGTGCCGGCCCAAGCATCCGGCCCATCAGCATATTAAAAAGATAGGAAAAAATACTGCCGACAAGCGTCCCAATGAAAATTATTATTGTGTTAGATAAAAGTTTTTTAGTTTCTTGCATGAGATAATGATAGCAGAATTGAGAATAACTTTACAATCACTTCTTATACGTCCAAAATTTATTAGAAAAGAAATTCCACACGATCGCAGAGAAGGAAGCAACGACAAGGGCCAAAATGTCAGCCTTACCAAAAAGCTGATAAGAGACCTTCGTAGAAATGAGATTGTAGAAATACACATTTATGCCCCAACCGACGATGCTTGCGAGAGCAAATTTTAGAAACACCGCTCCTTTTTGTTTCCTTGCGTCCGCGCCGCCAGTGACGTTCTGATATTCCTTCTTAAATGTCCAGATTGTGTTCCAGAGATAAGAGTTGAGCATAGCAACGAAAAATGAAACCGCCTTTCCGATGTTTTTCTCTATCTGTACGTCTGGGTCGATGATCGTCGCCTTCAACAAAAAGAATACAACCCAGTCGACGGTAGTGTTCGAAACGCCGACAAGGGCAAACTTGATAAATTGAACTAAGCCGCCTCCAGATTTTTCATTTTTCATTTTTCATTCCATATTATTTATGAATTCATTTTATCACTTGGTTGGACTATTGGCAAAAATGGTTTAAAATGTAATCAACAATTATTAAAATTTCGGAGGTTCTATGTTGGAAGTTGATATTGAAAAGATTATTCCCGTTACTGATGCACGCGACTCGCTTAATCAGATTATTGAGACTGTTGAAGGCACGGATGCACTATACGTAATTACAAAGAATGGCAAGCCATCGGCAATCATTGTCGGCGTTCATCACCTTGAAAAACTGACTGGTATGAAAACCGATGAGCTATCGGTTGATGAAGAAGAAGCACCTGCTTCAGTCGCTTCAGAAACGGTGGCTCCAGTCGCTGAAACCCCTACCGTCGAAGAGTCTTCTCAGCCTGCGCCGGCACCCTTCACAATGACGACCGACGAAAACGACGTTTTTGCGCCTTTGCCAGAACCAGAAGCAACTGTTGCACCACTCCCAGCCGAAGAGACTCCAGCCGACTCATCACAAATGCCTGCTGAGGCTCCTGCACCTGCGATGCCAGCAACTCCGCCAGCACAAGCTCCTACCGATCAGGCCTAAATATTGATTTATATCAAAAAAGACTTCGCAATTGTGAAGTCTTTTTTTCATTATCATCATGCGTTCCAAGAGAAGATCTATCCCTCCGCTCTGCGATGTTTGATGTGGCGGAGTACGTACCAAATGATGAACAAAATCACAATTATCAAGATCGCCATATCAAAAGTATGTAACTTCTGTCGAATTAGCTCCCAATTTGCGCCCATTTTGATACCAAGCCACGCAAATAGAGCCGTCCATGGCAAGGCACCCATCAGGGTAAAAAGAGAGAAACGCTTAAAGTCCATCTTGGCGATACCTGCTGGGAAGGAAATATAGGTTCGAACAACTGGCAAAAGTCTGCCGAAGAAAACTGTCCAATCGCCATATTTCGAGAACCATCGATCAGCAAGATCGAGATCGTGCTTTGAGATGAGGATGTACTTGCCATATTTCTCGATCAGCGGTCGACCGCCTTTGTAGCCAATCCAATATGCCAACCAAGATCCAAACAAGTTCCCCAATGCGCCGATGATAGTAATAGCCCAAAACAACATCTTGCCATCGTAAACCAAGAAGCCAGCAAAAGGCATAATCACTTCAGAGGGCATTGGAATACCGCAGCTCTCAAGCGCCATCATGAAGAAGACGCCGGCATAGCCGAGATGATCAATTGTATTGATAACAACGCTTGCCAAAAAATCAATTATTGTCGAGATCATTTATCTTTCTTTTAAATATTATCTCATTTAATCTTAGCGAATTATCATATATAAGGAAAGCCCTGCTGAATTGTGTCCAGCAGGGCCATGATTTACTCGACTATCTCGTCGACTTTACCCACGTCCTCGCAACCAGGAAATAGATTGAATCTCTTAACCCCAATCTTTTTCAAGACATCCTTGCGGACTGTCTGCCACTCTGAGTTTAATATCTCACCGATCCAGACATCCACCCATCGACCATTTTTCCAGAGTTGATCTCTCTGAACCCCCACTGTCCTGAAACCAAGTGACTCGATCGCCTTTTTGCTGGCAAGATTGCCACCGTTCCCATCACCATGGATATATACTTTGCAAACTATTTTGTGCAATCCACCAGAGATGTAAATGCGAAATGCATACTCAAGCACCATTGCTTCGAGCACTCTTGCGATTCCTTTGCCCCAATAGTCTTTGTCACCAATCACGATACCGATTTCAGCGTGCTGATTGATCACGTCGACAGCATGGAGGGCAACGCTACCGATCAACTTACCATCGACCGTTGCCGTCCAAGTAACCACGTCAGGATTGGATGCGGCTGATTTGAAATAATCCGCCTCGTTACTCTCTGCAAATGGGAAGTTTGGGCTCAAGTAAAAACGTGTTCTACTGTCTGCAAAAAACTCTGTAAATGTCTTTGCTGCCGCCTTCTCGTCTATTACTGGACCCATCGATATTTCGATAGGACCCTTTCCTCGGTCAAATGTGACCGAAATTTTTGGACCGTACATAATAGTACTCCTTTTCTCGCCGTATAATTTTAGTTATTTCTTAGTATGACCGACGAATCATACCAAGGATAAACAAAAATCGCTCGAGTTTTCGGCTCGGGCGATTTTTTGATAGTTCTGTTTGACTTTATATTTATCTATAGAGTTTCATGTTTACCAAAAATCGCCCGATCGGATCGGCTTCGCCTAGTTGCATTGGATTTTTGGATATTGTGTATTTCATAACAATTATAATATAGGTATTTTCTAGCTATTTGTCAATAGAAGGTGACAAATTATTGGACCAGCTCCCAATTTGAATCTACTTTGATCTCGTCCCACTCTGAAATTTCATTATTTTGAATATGGTAGTAGGCGGCGATCCCAATCATTGCAGCATTATCGCCTGTCATTTTGCGCTCTGGTGTTAAAAATGTAATTTCGTCATCGCACTCATCAATCATTTTTTTCAATCTTGAAACTAGATATGGATTAGCTGAGACTCCACCAGCGAAGATTACGGATTTTGGTTGATGATTTTCAATCGCTCTTCGGGTTTTGGTACAAAGAACTTCGGCGACTGCCTCCTCAAAAGCAGCAGCAATTTCTTGTTTCTGCGAGAGTGTGAGATCAACAGTAGTCTCTTTCCGTAAATTTATTACTTTTTGCAGAACGGCAGTTTTCAGACCAGAAAAAGAAAAGTTTAAGCTGCCATCATTTATGATAGGGCGAGGAAATACTATAGGAGATCGGTCACTTTCAATATTACTAAATTCATTTCTAAATTCCTGTGCATATTTAGAAATGATCGGTCCTCCCGGATAGCCCAAGTTTAGCAATTTCGCGACTTTGTCATAAGCTTCGCCGACTGCGTCATCTAGCGTTTGGCCGAGCTGCTGATACTCTCCATGATCCGACATCAAAGTAAGCGATGTGTGACCGCCAGAAACAGTTAAAGCGAGTAAAGGAAACTTGATATTGTCAGAAGATAAATTTACAAGACCAGAATAAATGTGTCCTTCGATATGGTTAACGGCGACAATCGGCAATTTCTGGGTATAAGCTAGAGTCTTCGCAGCGTTGAAGCCAACAAGTAGCGATCCAACGAGTCCAGGACCTGCAGTGACCGCAATATGGGTAATCTTTGCAAAAAGTTTGATCGCCTCCTGGTAACTCTCAGCTCCAATATTTAGATCGGCGTTCTCAAAATTATCAGCAGATTGCGTGTTTTTTGCCTCAAGCAGTGCAAGTGCGATTACTGGATTGATCGCCTCCATATGAGCTCGAGAGGCGACCTCAGGAACAACACCACCTGTTTTTGCGTGAAGGTCGATTTGAGAAGAAATAACGTTTGATATTACTACGGGCTTACCATCAATTTCCTCAATCACAGAAGCGGCTGTTTCATCACAGCTGCTCTCGATCGCGAGTATTCTAATTGTTTTATTTTCACTTTGTTGCATTATGTTTTTTTACCATTTTTTGACTTTATTATCAAGGAAGCGTGCTCGAAATATTTTTTTAAACCTGTTATGATATAAATATGGAATCAATCTTTCAATCAAAATACTGGGAAGAGTTCAAACTCAAGACTGGCTACCAGAAGAGCTACTGGCTCGACGGCATTTTGATCTTGCGCAAAGATCTGCCTTTTGGCTACTCGATGCTTTACTCTCCGCTCGTGAAGGAATCACAGGTTGCGGCGCTCTCCGACAAAGATTTCAACAAAACTATTCAGACTATTTGCGAAGATAATAACGCAATCTTTTATCGACTTGAGCTCGACATACCAAAAGATCAGTTTGAGCCACCAAAATCATTTATTCGCGCTTTTGAGGAAATGCAGCCTGAGCACACACTCACCCTCGACTTAACGAAGAATACTGATCAGCTGCTTAGCGAAATGAAACAAAAAGGCAGGTACAATGTCAGACTTGCTGCGAAGAATGAACTTACAATTATAAAAGAAACCGACCTGCAGCACGGAATAGATGTTTTTTTCGAACTTTATTCAGTCACTGCAAAGAGGCACCACATCACCTATCGCACAAAGAAATATTTTGATAATTTTGCACAAACTATTGGGCAAAATGATTTGATGAAAATTTACACTGCTTACAAAGTTATTGACGGCAAAAATAC
>JBAXEI010000010.1:0-38808 GCA_037140515.1 Candidatus Berkelbacteria bacterium
GAAAAAATGGGTCAGCGAGAAGGGCGTTTTTTGCGTTCATGATCAGAAATATTATGATTAATTATGTTCGATTAAAACAAAGGAGCATATGTCTCTAAAAGTGATTTTGTTAAGTCTGGGAGTCGTTGTTTTGGCTGGCGCGGGGTATGGTGCGTATCGGTACTTTGGTTCGAGCAGTGACAAAGTCGAAAATTCTGCGCCGAAAATCACGGGCAAACAAGCTACGACAAAAAATGTTACTGTCACCCGAGCTGATATTTCACCGGGGGCAACTAACTTTTCGAGTGATCAAGCGGTTGTCATCGCTGGCTACACAGCGCCAGTCGCAGTGATCGCGAATTCAACCGTGCAAATGGAGAAGGTTGCCCTCGAAGAGCTAAAAATAAATAATCTGGACGCTTCTGGCGATTGCACTGTCACAGACAAAGATGCAAGCGTCTCGACATTTATTCCTGGTATGGGACAAATGGGCTACATAAATTTCACCCTTAGCTGTCGCACTGGCGTCACCTATACAGTCGATAGTGTTCTAAGTACTGGCAGTGAGTGGAGTGGCATGAAGCTGCTTAGCTATGCTGGCATCACTCCAGCCTCACTTTCTCGCTCGCTCAGTTTCGATGTTGCAATCAAGTTTCAGGACGGGACGATGACCAAAAAAACATTTTCAGGGACAATTAGCGGTCAAAAATTGTTCAACGGTGATTTTGGTGCGGGGACGCTTTCGGGATTGAAAGAAACGTTCTAATGCTTCTATTGGCTGAACGCTGTTAATGTGTGATACACTTCTTGGATAAAGAATTATTTTGGAGATAAATGGAAAATCAAGAAAAGCCTTCTCAAATTGCAGCGAAATCGGCGGATAAGTTTTATGGCCTAGATAAGAAATATTTTTGGCTCGTGCTCAAATATAATCTTTTTATTATTCTTGGGATCCTGCTCCTTTTCTACATCGGATACTTCATTATGATGGCAAAGCAGGGGACGCTTGGTGTGCTTGAGATGATCGTCGTTGTACCATTTTATGCACTCTCATCCTCGATCATCTTATCAGTGGTTCTCTTACTGCTCGGCTTTATCAAAAGACCGTATCAGTACATCTCGCTGCCGCTACTAGTCTTTGTATTCGCCTTTCTCTACTCATATTTTTCGACACTATTCGTGCACGATATGACCGCCGAGGCGAACAGCTTCTATACGCTGGCGTTGGTAGTGCCTGCAATCGCTGCTGGTCTTATCGCGAGAAAAGTCGTCTTGCGAGATTATCTACTGAGTAATTCACCAAAGCCAAATCAAAAGAAAGTCACTATATGGATCGCCGTAGTTACTATCGCAATTCTTGCTCTAGTTGTTGTGCAAAGCATCTACAGCATGACAAGCCTTGTATCTCCGCTTCAGTATTCAAATACATCACCTCTTGAACAAAAATATCCGATCAAAAAGCTTTTTACTAAAAGTATGGCAATAGGGGTCAACTATGATGCCAATCTTGAGAGCTTGAATTATATGGGCAGCGACGGTCCATTTGTTATCGGCGGAAACTTTTGGATAAATATTGATGAGGCTTTGCCATACACTGACGTTTATTCTGACAGCTATATCCAGAATCATATTTCAAATTTTATGCCCGACGGGACAAGCGTGTCTCAGAAAAATATTACTCTAGATAATGGCGTGAAGGCGACTGAAGTATGCAAAAAAGCAGCAGATTATAGAGAACAGATCAGCTGCATGGTCGCTTGGAAGATTGGTGGCTACCGGTATGTCCTTTCTGAGGAGCTTCCCAACAAGGAAACTAGCGATAGCCATATTATTTCGATGTCAAATATAATTATTAAGAATATCTATGAGCTTGGTCTCAGTATTGAGTCGAAATAGTGAGACAGTCGGCTCTATTGACAATGTATGATGAAGTATGATATAATACAATAAGTTAGTAAACCGTACTAAATGTTTTAGTTTTTGACTCGTTGCTTAGCAACATATGCAAGATCTCTAATCCCAACCGCTTATTTTGGCGTATTTTCGTCCAAAGGCTGGGCACTTCATGATCTTTTGTTTGTAGCGTGACTAGTCGGCCGAATATTGAACTCTTTGCGAACAAGCTGATTTTTATGCCCAATCTGGGCCAAGTTTTAAATCCTCGGAAATTTCTGGCAATATAATTTGCTACTCCTTGGCACTTCGAGACCTTGATGAAAATTAGCTGTTTGTGCAGAAACTACAATCGTAATACTTCTCCAACTATGTTGTGAAGTCGAAGAATATATATAGATATTTATTAAAAAATATGCCTGCTCCGTTTCTGGAGCAGGCATCTATTGTTTTTTTAGGTTGACCAACCCTGCGAGTCAAGGATGGCGTTGATAGTTGCGACAAACAAATGCGCCGCGAAGGGGCTGTTACCGCAATAGCGCTTGGCGGGGAAGTGCCAATTGCCAGTTGCTTGAGTGTAGTCCGGCGGATCTTCGTTACGGTTGATTGAGCAAATGACGCCAGGAAATTCTTTTCGAATAAGGGATTCGGCAACTTTTTCTCCGTTTAGATCCGGAAGACCCAAGTCACCGTCGAGAAGAAGAATATCTGTCTGACTATAGTCTGCATCAATAATTTCTTCTGCCTGATGGAGGCTGACAAGATTTATCTCAGGCCAATCGTAAAGAATCTGTTTGAGGCCTTCTAACTCTGCTGGCTCATCATCCACGATCGTAACACGAATAGTTCGATTTGTCCTTCGCAGACATTGTGGCAGATTCATTCTAATCTTTTCGATAGAGGCTTGATCTACGACACCATCGTAATTGTTAGCTGCGATACTGCCCATGATTGAAAATAGCTGCGCTACTGAATCAGGCGTTTCGGTGCCGGAAACAACTACAATGTATACATCGTCGTTTAGCTTTTCTTCTCTAATGACTTTGCGAATGCGATTGCGCAAATGGTTGCCTTCATCGAAATCATAAGAATCGAGAAAAACGATACCGATAGTGCTCATATCAGCGATGTCTCTGGCTGCTGAATCGATACTGTCTGTCCCATGGTACAGGACGACAGGGAAGTAATCGCCGATTAGATCGGCAGCTCGTTCGAGCAGATCTTTGTCTTTGGAATAAATTCCGACATTTTGTACCTTCATACTCACCTCACTTTTTTGGCGCTAACTACTTTTACAACTTTATGACACAATCGTCAATATTTCTAAAAGCCTCTTCGGATGATTTATTGCATTTACTCCCAAAAACAGCTAGAATAATCTTGTTGAATATAAATTTACTTAATTAAATGAACAAATATTCTCATATATCAAAGGGAGAGACTCACAAATTCCTGCTAACACGGATTAGCCTTATTTTGGTATAGAGAATCTGAAAGGAAACTAATGAATTACGCACTGATTGCGTTGGCCAGTCTCGTGGTGGGCGGGGGAATTGGTTATTTTGCGTATGCCTACATTACGAAAAATCGTACGGCAAACGCCAAAGACAAGGCGTCGAAGATCATCGAGGATGCGAAGTCCAAGACAAAGGAAATCCTTCTTGAAGCAAAGGCTGATGCATTGAAAGAAAAAGAGCTTGCAAAGGGCGAGTACGACAGCAAGTCAAAGTCACTTGAGAAAATCGAGGGAGATTTACGACGACGCGAGATGAACATCGACACTCGTTATGATGAAGTTGAGAAAACACGCAAAGAATTGACAAAAAAGCAGTCTGACATTGAAGAAATCAAGCAAACGCTTCGAGATCTTCGCAAGAAACAGGAAGACAGCCTTGAGCGAATCGCCAAGATGACGAAGGACGATGCAAAGAAAGTTTTGCTTGACTTGGTAGAGAAAGAGGGTAAAGTCGAGCTCGTAAAGAAGATCAAAGAAGTTGAAGAATATGTTCGTGATGCTGCTGATGAGAAGGCACGTGAAATCATCGTTTCCGCGATGCAGAGAATTGCTGCAGAAACATCTGCTGAAAATACTGTATCTACCGTTATTATTCCAAGTGACGAGATGAAGGGCCGAATCATTGGTCGTGAAGGTCGCAATATTCAGTCATTTGAGAAAGTGACGGGCGTAGACCTGATCATCGACGACACCCCAGACGCAGTTGTTCTTTCGTCCTTTGATCCAGTTCGTCGTGAAGTCGCTCGTGTGACTTTGCTCGATCTCGTTTCTGATGGTCGAATCCACCCAACTAGAATTGAAGAAGCATTTGAGAAGGCGAAGAAATCTGTGGCTGCTGATATCAAAAAAGCTGGTGAAGAAGCTGCTTACGAAGTTGGCGTCACTGGTCTTCCGGCTGAGATTATCAAGGTTCTCGGTAGACTCAAATTCCGAACATCCTTTGGTCAAAATCAGCTTCAGCACGCGATCGAAGTATCTCGTCTCGCTGGCTTAGTTTCAGAAGAGCTTGGTTCAAATACACCACTTTGTAAAAAAGCTGGCTTACTTCACGATCTTGGTAAGGCCGTTGATCACGAAGTTCCGGGCTCTCATGCTGTGATCTCTGCCGATATTTGCCGTAAATTCAAACTACCTGCCGATCTTATTCATGCCATTGAGGCTCATCATGAAGACGTGCCTATGGAAACTCCAGAAGCCGCTGTAGTCCAGATTGCTGATGCGATCTCCTCTGCGCGCCCTGGTGCGAGACGTGAGTCTCTAAACCTCCACATCAAGCGTCTAGAAGACCTTGAGCGTGTTGCAAATTCATTCGAAGGCGTAGAAAAAGCATATGCGATCCAAGCTGGTCGTGAAGTTCGTATTTTGGTCAAGCCAGAAGATCTAGATGATCTTGCTGCTTCCAAGCTTGCAAAAGAAATTGCGAAAAAAGTTGAAGAAGAAGTCCAATATCCTGGACAGGTCAAGATTCAGGTTATTCGTGAAACAAGAGCAGTAGAATACGCAAAATAGAGATTATGAAAAAAGATAAATTAAAAATTCTATTCGTTGGTGATATTGTTGGGCGACCAGGCCGAAAGGCTGTCGCTCACTTTGTCCCTATCTTTCGTAAATCGGAAGATATCGATTTGGTGATTGCAAATGGTGAAAATATGGCCGCCGGCCGCGGATTTACACATGAAAAATATGAAGATTTACTGAAGGTCGGGGTGGACTACTTCACATCCGGAAATCATATTTGGGCAAATGCGGACATTATTCCATATTTGAAAGAGAAGAGCGTGAAGATATTGCGCCCAGCCAACTTTACTGGTGAGAATCCTGGCCGTGGCTTCGATACTATCGAGGTCGATGGTACGAAAGTCACCATCATCAATTTGATCGGTCAAGTCTTCAATCCAATCCCATCAGACAATCCTTTTCATACTGTTGACGAAATCATTGCTGATCACAAAGATTCTATTATCGTTGTCGATTTGCATGCGGAAGCCACGAGCGAGAAGGTCGCTATGGGGCATTACCTTGACGGTAGGATCTCGGTATTTTGTGGTACGCACACTCATATTCAGACCGCTGATGAGCGAATTTTGCCAAATGGCACTGCCTACATCACTGATGCTGGCATGTGCGGCCCGAAAGAGTCTGTGCTCGGAGTAAAAAAAGAGATTATTATCGAGAAATTCTTGACAGCCATGCCGCAATCGCATAAAGTAGCTGTAGGAGACATGATTTTCAATGCACTCCTAATCGAAATAGACACAAAAACAAAAAAAGCCATCCAACTTAAAAGAATAAACGAAACGTTATTAACCGATATTTAGGAAGGAAGTGAGGATTTTCGATGAACAAGAACGAATTAATCAATGAAGTCGCGAGAAAAACTGGACTATCTCGCCGAGAGTCAGAGGTTGGTGTTCAAACGATGCTTGACCTAATTGCTAAGGAGCTGTCAAAGAGCGGTAAGATTACCTTGACCGGGTTTGGCACATTTGATGTTGGTACTAGAAAAGAGCGACTTGGTGTGAATCCACGTACAGGAAAGGCGATTAAGATCGCATCTACAAAAATGCCAAGATTCAAACCAAGCAAAAGCCTTCGAACAAAAATAAAATAGATGACCTCAAAAACAAACTAAAGAAGCCGTTTCGTGAAGAATCGGTTTTTTTAGTTCTGCTATCGTAAAACAAAATAGATTTTGATATATTGATAGTAGTCAGCATCGCTGAATTTAAAATTTAAAATTTACTAATTTAGAAATTGATTGAGTCCTATACATTCAATTGTAAAATATCAAAATTCTAAAATTGTAAAATATGTGAATATGCCCGCGTAGCTCAGTGGATAGAGCGCCGCCGTCCTAAGGCGGGCGTCGCAGGTCCGATTCCTGCCGCGGGTACCAAGTTAGCACGGCTAACATTTAGTAATTTATCATTTATCAATTTTTCAATTGAATGAATAAGGCTCAAATTATTAAGAATTGAGATGAAAAAAACAGAAATACCAAAAGTTATCGCTATTCGACTACTCATTGCAATCTTTTGTATCGGTTTTGGCATACTTATTTCGGCTCAGCTCCGAACTTTGCCAGAACGCGTGATAAATCCTATCGCGCCCTATGTTAGTCTTCGTGATACTAAAGAAGAGTTGTACACAGAGCAAACACAGCTCAAGGACGAGATCAAGAGTCTTCAGGTGTCTATTCAGGAGTCGCAGATTCAAGCTGAAAACGTTGTCCTCTCTAAAGAAGAGATTGCGAAGCTAAATCACATGAAGGCTCAAGCGGGGCTTACGAAATTAAACGGTCCAGGCGTGATCATCATTTTAGATGATAGTGCAACTTCTGTAGCTACCGAAAGCTCAATTGTTCATGCTGCAGACATTCGTGATGTATTAAATTTGCTTTGGGGCTCTGGCGCCGAGGCCATTGCTATCAATGGTCAACGCGTCGTTATTAATACTGCTGTCGATTGTATCGTAAATACAATTTTGCTAAATAACGTACGTCTTGCGACCCCCTTTCAGGTTGAGGCGATCGGAAATCGCGATCTAATGTATGACAAAGTCACAAATCAGAAAATATTAACAGACCTATATAAGAGAAAAAGAGAAAATGGTGTGATTTTTGATGTTAAGAAAAATGACGACATCACGGTTCCTCTTTTCGATGGTTCGCTCGGAACGGAGTCAAATGCCAACTAGCTTATTCAAGAAAAAAGATTATTTGATTATTTCCATCATTTGTTTTTTCCTTGGTATATTTTTGGTCTCACAGTTTCATTCTTCGAAAGAAGTCAAAAAGATTTCTCAGCCAGAAAATAGCGAAACACTCGCCTTGGAGGTTTCGAAGCTGACCAAAACAAACTCTGACCTTCGGCAAGAGGTAAAAACACTGACTTCGACTCTTGATTCATACAAAGACACATCGGAATCAGGTAAAAAGTTATATGAAAAATATTTGAGCGATAAAGCCCAGTATGATATTATCATAGGCAACGCTCCTAAAACGGGACAGGGTATTTCGGTAATGGTCACAGGCACTCTGAATACCGCTCAGATAGTTGATCTAATAAACGCGATTAAGAATATCGGGTCGAGCATGATCTCGATCAACGGGAAGCGTCTTGTGGTAAATACGGATCTGTCACAGTTCGCAGGTAAAAGCGATTATAAAATCGATGTACTCGGGAACTCGAAATTACTTGATTCAGCCATAAAAAGAAAAGGGGGAATTTTGGAACAAATCTCAACAAAAGATTTGAAAATCGACGTGATTTCTTCAGACGAAATAGTCATGCCAAAAGGTGAGACAACGGATTTTGTCTTTGCAAAGATTGTAACAAACTAAAATTAGTAAATATTCAGGAGTAAAATGAAAGAAAAAATCAGAATCGATGTACCATTTTCGACCATGCTAAAAATCGTTTTAACAATTTTATTGTTTTACTTTTTTTATGTTATCAGAGATGTGCTTCTGATCCTTTTCATAGTGGTTATCTTAGTCGCTGGCTTGCGTCCGACTGTCAACAAATGGGCAAAAAAGATCGGGCGAACTTTTTCGGTACTTATTTTGCTGGTTATACTTCTCAGTATACTCGCTGTCTTTATTTACATTATCGTCCCGCCGATGGTAGATCAGATTCGTCAATTAGCCAGCAACTTCCCTGAGTATATTCGTAGATTTGCAGCATTCAGATCTCAAGTGCCATATGTTGAGAAAATTACAAACACTATTGCTCAAAGCTTAGGCGGCTATGCTGGCAATTTTGTTTCGTTTGCAACTTCTGTCTTTGGCGGATTGGTTACATTTCTCCTAGTTGTCGTTCTAACTATTTATGTGCTTATCGATGACCATGTTTTTACAGGTGCTATCAAGTCGTTAGTTCCAGCCAACAAGAGAGACGAGGTCATCGAGCTTGTGAATAAGCTGTCAGACAAAATTGGTGATTGGTTGAGAGGGCAGTTACTTCTATGTTTGATAATGGGTACGTTGGTATTCGCAGGGCTTTCTATTATTCGAGTTCCATATGCTCTGACGCTTGGTGTTTTGGCTGGCCTGCTAGAGATGATTCCGATTATCGGACCAGTGACTGTATGCACCTTGTCTGCGTTGGTTGCACTCTCGATTCATCCAATTACCGCAGTAATAGTCATCGTATTCTACATCGTTTTGCATCAGCTCGAGGACAATCTTGTGGTACCAAAAGTTATGCAACGAGTTATCGGATTGCCACCTGCAATCTTAATAATCTCTATGCTCGTTGGCGCGAGACTGATGGGCTTAGTCGGCACTGCTTTGGCTTTGCCAGTCGCTGGAATTATATATGTTATCTTTCAAGAATGGGATGTAATAAAATCTATTTTCAAAAATGATCAAAAAAGCTGAAAAATCAATTTTAAACCGTAAAGCACGTTTTGACTATAGTATCGAGGAGACGCTAGAGGCTGGGCTTGTTTTGACGGGTCCAGAAATCAAAGCAATCAGAAATAATCATGCTAATATTGAAGGATCATATGCAAAGATTATTGGTGGTGAAGTTTTTCTGATCGGCGGAAATTTCAATATTGCTGGCGGAGACTTTCAGCGGACGAAGAAGATGCTACTGCACAAAGACCAGATAGATCGATTAACAGGTAAACTTCATGAAGGCGGTACGGCGCTCATTCCGCTGAAGCTATATATGTCACGTGGAAACGCCAAGGTTGAGCTTGCGCTTGGAAAAGGTCTTAAAAAGTATGATAAAAGAGAGAAGCTAAAAAAGCAGGATATTGATAGAGACCTTCGTCGCAAAGATAAACAATACTAAATCAAAAAATAGACCAGTCCTTTGGTCTATTTTTTTGTTCTAATACTGAAGGCGCAGCCACAATAATTTTGACGATATAGATTGAGTTCCTTCGAGAGTTCGATGGAGAGTCTGTAGCCGTTATCTTTTTTGAAATCAAAAGCTACATATTCGCATTTCATATTTGCATGTTTTGTGCCCGCAGCGTCAATTGCTTGTTTGTTCTTGTGCGGAGACACGCTTAATGTAGTCGAGAAAAGTTCGATATTG
The DNA here is from genome assembly GCA_037140515.1 of Candidatus Berkelbacteria bacterium. Taxonomy (GTDB): domain Bacteria; phylum Patescibacteriota; class UBA1384; order XYA2-FULL-43-10; family 1-14-0-10-43-13; genus ELA241. The sequence continues at coordinate 9,439 of JBAXEI010000010.1, forward strand.
TTTTGCCTTGCAAATTCTGCTGCCCTCTTAAGCCGAAACTCAATACACCTTTGGCATCGTTTACCACCTTCTGGCTCATTTTTCATCTCATCAACCGCTTTGTGCCACGCGATATTTTCTAGCAAATAATCGTATTCAGAAGAGTCTTGGTAGCTTTTTGAATTAATAAATCTTAAATATTCTTTTTGGCGTTTATCGTGCTCCTCCACCGGCTCAATATTTGGATTGTACCAAAAAGGAATAACTTCATACTTTGTATGAGTCTGCATTTCTGATGAGGTTAGACATGGGGCACAGCAAGCATGTAGGAGTAGCTGTTTTTTCTTGTAGTTCATATATATATGAGTACTCTTTTACACATTATCAGTGATTTTTTCGATGATTCTCATCTTCGCACTACGCGATCTAGGGTTCGTTGATATTTCTAATTCGTCTGCGATCATTGGTTTTCGCGTTAAGATTTGTGAGGTTGGCGTGAGTCCACAGTTGCATGGCATTTTTGGCGGGCATTTGCATGGATTGGCAATTGATCTGAAGGTTTCTTTGACAATTCTGTCTTCGAGGGAGTGGAAAGAGATGACTGCAAGTCGACCATCTTTGATCAAAAGTTTTTCATATTCTTTTAAAGTCTCAGAGAGCTGATCAAGCTCCTTGTTTGTCTCGATACGTAAAGCCTGAAAAACTTTGGTCGCATAGTGTTTTTGACTGGTGGCGACGTATTTTCGTGGCAGGGTCTTCAGCAATATTTCGAGCAACTGGCCAACGGTTTCAATATATTTTTTCTCACGATACTGGACAATGTCCTTAGCAATTATTCTTGCAAAAGGTTCTTCTCCATATTTATAAAGAATTTCGGCAATCTTTTCTTGAGAATAGCCGTTCAAGATATCACTGGCACGGAACTCGGACTCCTGATCCATTCGCATATCCAGTATTTCATCCGGATTCTGAAAAGAGAAACCGCGGTCTGGTGTGTTTATTTGCATAGACGATACACCAAGATCAAGTAGGCAACCACAGATGTCTTTGATTTTATATTTCTCACTAATTTCTGCGATTTCTTTGAAATCTTTGTTGACGTAAATAATCTTATTTGGCAAATCAGCTTTCTTGAAATTGCGTCGAGCGATGCTTATCGCTTTTTTATCTTTATCTATTCCGACAAGCACAATGTTTGGATTATTTATATTTTTTAGAATTTCGATTGAGTGCCCGCCAGCACCAAGCGTGCCATCGACAAAATAGCCTTTCTCTAGATCTTTGAGATAGGAGAAGTTCTCGACAACTTGTTGGAGCAAGACTGAAATATGCTGATTCATAAACGAAAATTAATTGCTCCTATCTTTGTACCACGAATTTGAATAAAAAAATAGATTAGTATATGATGACTGCGTATGAATAAGATCATTTATATACCAAAACCGAAGACATTTTCACCAGAATTGCAAAGCTTCATCCTGAAATTTTTGCATTCTTATGCTATTGAAAATCACAATAAGTCTGACAACGACAAGACAAATACAACCGCACTTTTGTATGAGAAAATTCGTGTCGCAGTCGAGTACCAAGAAGAGCATTTGATTTTTAAAAATGCAGTTTCCCGTATCATTCGTCGAAAGTATGCCTATTCTCCAAGTATCACATCTGAAGAGCTTACGAATGACTTGGTTAGTGAGCTATCTTGGGCAAATTATATCAACCCAGAGATGCTTCATAAAGAAACAGTTTCTGCCATCAAATCAAAGATTGATTTGTTCTTGGTGTTTTTGAAGCACGGTCGCTCTGGACGATTCAAGAAACACGAGCTTTCAAAAATGATAATCGATCTGCTCGCCTGCGAAATAAATGAAATGTTTCGCCCTTCTAAGGAGAATGAGGTCATTCTCGATTTTGTTTACGATTCTATTTCCCCAAATCTAGAAATGGGTGACGCAAAAATATCTTTAGAGGACAATGAAACACAGCTGAAATTGGCGATCTTCAATTTAATCCTAAAGCCAGATTATCCTCTCGTACAGCACTGGGTATTCAAAAGAGTTTATCCTGAAATTTTTAGTTCTTCGCCTGAAGAGATTAAGAAAATTGCTCGGAGTTTTGACCCATATTATAATAAGATTGACCGCGTCCTAAACCATCTTCTTCGCAAAAATTATATATCGTATGCAAAGAGATATATTGCACCATTTATCTTGCTTCGTACTGTGCTAATTGCACAGAAAGTAGATCTTGAACGCTTTATTGAAAAGCCTGCCCTACTTCAGGAATTAGTCATGAACGAATATGAGCGACTTACAGAGATTTCTAGGCAAAAAGTCTGGAGAGGAACTTTTCGTGCACTTATTTTTATTCTGATGACAAAAATATCGATGGCCTTTATTATTGAAGTTCCTTTTGATCGCTTTTTTGCAGGCTCTGTAGACTATACTTCTTTGATAATTAATGTTTCTTTACCACCAGTGCTGATGCTGATTGCTGGAACCTTTGTAAAATCACCCCCTCACAATAATACCAAACTAATCGGTAATTCAATCAAAAACATTATCGAGAATCTTCCGATTGATGACAAGAAAATTACTCTTTTACGGATTAAAAAACCTGCCTCATATTTGATTTTTAACATTTTTTACACGATTTTCTCTGCTGCAATTCTGACAGGTGTTATCTGGCTATTACTTTTGCTGAAGTTCAATTTTGTCAGTATTGGTTTGTTTTTCTTTTTTGTTTCGGTAGTTTCTTTCTTCTCTTTCCGAATTCGCAATATTGCGTTAGAATTAGCAATGAAGAGATCGAAGGATGACGCACTGACCTCTGTCCTAGAGCTGTTTTTTCTCCCCTTTATTCGAATTGGCAGAGCTATCTCTGACCGATTTACGGCCTTCAATCCAGCAATTCTCTTCCTCGATTTATTAATCGAAGCGCCACTCAAAACAATTATCAAGGTTGTGAATTCTTGGCTTAGGTTTATCAACGCCAAGAAAGAAGAATTAGAATTTTAATATAAACTTAATTGAAAGGAATTTATGCTTGAGGGAAAAGTTTTGCTAATCGTCGATGACGATTTGACGTTGCTCGAAATGTATGTCGAGCGTATCAAAGCAGAGGGAGCAATAGTAGTGAGCGCAGGAGACGGCGAGGCTGGTTTGGCACAGATCGTAGAATCAAAGCCAAGTGTAATCCTCTTGGACATTATGATGCCAAAAATGAATGGCTTTGATGTTCTTCGAAAAATGCAAGAAAGCCCAGAGATGGCTGCAATCCCTGTAATACTGCTAACCGCCTTAAACGATGATCAGAAGCGAAATGAAGGCATGAAACTTGGTGCAGTCGACTACGTCGTAAAATCAGAGACACTGCCAATCGATGTTATCGCCAAGATCAACGAAGTTTTGGAGAACGCGGAGAAAAAAAGCAACAAGTAAACAGGGAGACGAGATATGTTACAGGGAAAAGTAATTTTAGTAGCCGACGACGATGAGGCAATGTCGGAAATATATGCGGAGCGCGTAGAAGCTGAGGGAGCAATAGTTCTAAAGGCTATCGATGGCGTAGATACTATACAGAAAATCAACGAATTTCATCCGCATTTGGTGATTCTAGACATTATGATGCCAGAAATGAATGGTTTCGAAGTTCTGGAAAAAATCAAAAAAGATCCAGTAAGTAGAAATATTCCTGTTATGATCCTGACCGCATTAAGTGATACAAAGAATAGAGCTCGCGGAACAGAATTGGGAGCAGTCGAATATATTGTGAAATCTGAAGTTATGCCGATAGAGGTACTTCGACGAATCAAAGACTACGTTTCGATCGAACCAGTATCGATTGGTCAATAAAAATCTGAATGCTTATACAAAAATACGCTCTAGGCTATGCCTAGAGCGTATTTTCATGATTTATATCTGATTCGCTTAGTTGCGATCGTTTTTTTCTGTTTGTTCTGGTCTGACCGGAATCGATGTCATACAGTCTCTGCAATACCAAACATTTTGGGTGCATTTAACTGTATTTCTACCTTCAGCGTCTCTTGATAGCGCCAACTTCTCTTTTGACTGCATTGCGCCAGCGCATTTTGGACAATTCATTTTTTCCGTTCTTTTAATGTAACATAAAGTATATACTTTATTGACAAATAAAGCAAGTTATTTGGTAATAGAATACACCACAAAATATTATATTATTTACAATAAGATCAAATATTTGTGACATTTGTAAAATTTTTTGTATGGATAACTAGCTAAATATGTGAAAATAGTGTACAATAATTGCATGAAAATGTATGACATAGCTATTGTTGGTGGCGGAGCTGCAGGGATTATGGCAGCGCTTACAGCGGCAAAATCTGGCAAAAAAGTTGTTTTAATAGAAAAAAATGCGGTGCTCGGTCGCAAGATTTTGGCGACTGGAAACGGCCGATGTAATCTAACAAACCGGCATGCAACTCTCGATCATTATCATGGTTCAAATCCTGATTTTATCAAAAAAGTACTATCGCAACTTGATAGCGAGGAAACTATAAAATATTTCCAAAATATCGGTTTGATCTTGAAAGAAGAAGATAACGGCCGTATATTTCCACGGACAAATCAGTCCAGCTCGGTCGTGAACTTGCTCAAGCACAAGCTGTCTGAGGCCAAAGTTGATTTGACGCTAAGTACTGAGATCAAAGAGATCGAAAAAATAAATGATTATTGTTTCCGATCGACGCCAGTTGTGGGCGAAGTTGTTGAATCAGAGAAGCTTATTATTACGACTGGCGGCAAGGCCTCATTTTTTCTCGGCTCAAGTGGCGATGGCTATTTCTTCGCGACCAATTTTGGCCACAGGATTGTGCCAATCGCAGCCTCTCTGGTGCCTGTTGAGACTGTTGAGAAGTGGCCAAAAGATGTACAGGGTGTCAAAGTCGAAGCCAAAGTATCTTTGTACGTCGACAATTCCTTGGTAAGCGATCGCACTGGTGATCTGCTTTTCACGCATTATGGACTTTCTGGTCCAGCTATTATGTCCCAATCGCGTGCGATTGGCCGTCTTTTTGACAAATCAAAAATAGAATTTAGAGTGGATCTGTTTCCGGAGCTTCAAGCCAAAGAGTTGGACAATATTGTCTCGGCAAGTTTTGAGAAAAATGGCAAACAAAATGTTAAAAATGCGCTTCTCGGAATACTACCAGAAAGTATGATTGGATTGATTCTGAAGCTTGCGAAAATAGATCCAACGAGAAAAGCTGCTGAGACTCCACGGCTTGCTAGATTAGAAGCGGTGCGACTGATGAAAGAGCTAGTATTTACTGTGTCTACGCTTAGACCGATCAAAGAGGCGCAAGTCACAAGCGGCGGAGTCCTTTCTAGCGAGATCAATCCTGAGACAATGGAGAGTAAAATAGTGAATAACCTATATTTCGCTGGTGAAGTTCTTGATGTTGATGGTGATTCTGGCGGATATAATCTGCAATGGGCTTGGTCAAGTGGCTTCGTCGCTGGGCTCAATAGCTCAAAATAATTTCAGGGATTATATGATTATTTGGATAAACGGTACAATCAATTCAGGCAAGACAACGATCTCAAAGCTTCTAGCTTGTAAAATTAGTAATACCGCTCATATCGAAGTGGATAAACTTCGCGAGTTTATCGAATTTATGCCGCTAAGTGATGAGGTCATTGAGATTAGTCTTGAAAATGCTGTTTCTGTCGCTAGAAACTTTATCGCAAAAGATTTCAATGTGATTATTTCATACCCACTAAGTATGAATAATTATGACAAAATTATTGAAGAGCTCGTTACACTAGATGACAAAATTATTTTTATCACGCTTAGCCCAAGGATAGAAGCTGTGCTTGAAAATCGTGGTTCACGAGAACTAAATACTTGGGAGACCGAGCGCATAAAGCATCACTATTCCACAGGACTAAATACGCCTAAGTTTCCAAGCATTATAATCGATAATTCCGACCAAACTCCAGAAGAGACGGTGGCTGAAATATTAAAGCATCTATAGTTCTATTTTCCTAAATATGTGGCAGCAAAAATCACGGCCATACCGAGTATAGTCATGAGTGTTGTAGCGAATTTTGGGTGGCGGTGGTGACTTTCGGGAATTAGTTCGCTTGCCCCAAGGTATAAGAAAAGTCCAGCGAAAACTGCCAAAATCACGCCAAGATTTGCCTCGTTGATTGTGATATATGAAGCAGCTGCGATGCCGACGATCGGCGCTAGCGCGTTTATCGCTAGCCATTTTAGCGTCTCTTTCTTATTATGACCGTCGAGCATTGTCATACTGACAGTATTGATACCGTCAGAAAATTTGTGTGCAAGGACTGCCACGGCAACGATTGCGCCGACTTCAGGGGACACCTTGATCGCAAGCCCAATGCTGAGGCCATCGATCAGACTGTGCACTGCGAGTGCTGAAACACCAAATTTGTTTGGGTTGTGATGTGGATTGTCACAGTGGTGATCTGACTGTGGATGAATTGAAAAAAATCTGTCTAGCAGCATGGAAATGGAAAATCCAGCCGCGATAATTATCGAGATAGTCTGGACACTGTGAATACCCGCAGTCAGAGTAAAAGCTTCTGGCATTAGCTCGAAGAGCGCGACGGCGACGACAGCGCCTGCGCTAAAGCCGAGGATTAAGTGGAGCTTATCCTTGAATTTGAGAGCAAATAAGCCACCAAGAGCAGTAAAGAGGACCGCCGCGAGACCAATTATGATTGCCATGTTCATCTTTCAATTTAATTTTACGGGATTATTTATCTACTATTAATATAATCCAGTTTCGATGCATTAGTCAAAATTTGTAATAAAAAATGGTGAGCAAAGTTAATTGCTCACCAGAGTTCTCGCTAACTAATATGCTTGTTTCATAGATAGTCCTGCCGATGATAAACCGGCGCCAAAACCAAATAGAATCACGTTGTCACCTTTTTTGATAAGGTGTTTCGCTTTGGCATCGTGTAGCGCCATAGCGACGCTTCCAGAGGAAGTATTGCCAAAGTTTCTGATACCATCGGTATACCAACGCTCGATTGGGATGCCGGTATGTGAGGCGCCTGCTTCGATGATTCGCAAATTTGCCTGATGCGGAATCACGTAGTCGGGCATCTCCCATTCGGATAGCTTGAGTAAGTCACTCATCATCGCTGCTTGTTTCTGAACAGCAAATTTGTAGACTTCGCGTCCGCTCATTAGCATCTTGTGCTTATTTTCGGCAATCAGCTCGGCTGTGACGGGCAATCTGCTGCCGCCAGCGGGAATGTAGAGTTTATCTGCGCCAGAGCCGTCTGAACTCCAGACGTTCGCAAGAAATCCGAGATCGTCATCGACTTGACTGACAATCGCTGCGCCAACGCCACAACCAAAGAGGAAGCAACTCCTCTCGGTGAAGTCGGTAACTTCAGTAAGCCAATCGCCGCCAGCAACTAAGATGTTTTTGAACATTCCTGACTCGACCATACTTCTGGCTGTAATCAGTGCTTTGATGAAGCCAGAACAACCAGCAGAGAGATCAAATGCTCCAGCATTTACAGCTCCAACACCGTGTTGGATAAGTGCTGCTGTCGCTGGGGTGATATAGTCACCAGTGATCGTGGCCATGATGACGGCATCTATTGATGCAGGGCTGATCTGTGCCTCGGCGATCGCGCCTTTTGCGGCCTGAATCGCGAAGTCTGAGAGATATTCGCCAGGTAAGGGAAATCGACGAGACTCGACACCACATTTGCTTCTTATCCATTCATCGGTAATTTTTGAATCTACTGATGTGAGATCATATCTCCCGATAAGCTCGATGTTTGAGACGTTGTCTGACGGATATGTAGCATGAGCGGAAATAACTCCTGAGCTAATTCCTGAAAATGTGTTTTTCATTTTGCTGTCCTCCTTTGAAGAACCACCGAAAACATAGCATATTTCATCATAAAATGGAAGAGTTGGCTAGTAACTTGAATATTATTCTTTTCTATTAATTGCTAAATATGCTAAAATAGTGTCAACAAAATGTATGAACGCTAAGAGGGGAGCATATGAGAAAAAAGAATCCTTCATTTCCAGACTTATTTCTATTATTGGTAGCGATCAATGTTGTTTTGATCTCAGCAGCGACATATTTTTATAATGGAGGATATATCGGCCTCTTCCATTATTTTAGCTTTGTTGGCGAATTTCGTACTCAGACTGGCAGTTCAAATCTTCTATCGATGACAATCTTTGGTTTGGACATGGTGATCACGGGTCTGCTTTTGCTTGCCTTTGCCCAGCGATATTTTCATCGATTTGGTCCGAAGGTGGCCCTTTTCAAGTCTATCAATTGTTCTCTGGCTGGTCTTGGCTTTATATTTACAGGTGTTTTCCCTGATGACATCAATCACCGCTGGCATGTATTTGGTGCTGGGATGGCAATCGCTTTTCTTTGGCTAGCTGCAACAGGCTATCTGATCGAAAACAGGAAGAAAGTTAAGCCAGCTGTCTATTATTCTGTGCAGTCTGCGCTACAAATACCTATCGCTGTGTATGCCGGTACTTATTTCATGCGTATTGAGCCAACCTCCTTTATTTTGCAGAAATTAGCCTTATTTGGGCTTTCGATCGCTCTTGTTAGCACTCACTTTATTAAGACGCGACGTGTAGCTTAAGATTTTTTTACTGACGAAATAATAATGATAGATAATCAGAAACCCACAATGAACAAAAAACAGTCCTTCTTCAAACTATTCTTGTCTTTGATTCTCATCAATATCGTTCTTCTGACTGTCGTCATGAAGCTATACAACGGAGATTTTGACGGGGTAGTAAATCCTTTTAGTGCGGCTGGCGACTATCGAACCCTTGCAGGGCTTCCAAATACGCTTTCGATGTATCTCTACAGCCTTGATATGGCGGTTAACGGGCTAATCCTGCTTGTTTTTGCTTACAAATTTTATAAGAAAAACGGAGATTCGGCTGGTATTGTCAAACCTTTGCTCTGTGTCTTAGCTGGCTGTGGCTTTCTGATTGCTGGCGCTTCGCCAGATGATATACGTCATCCCTTTCATGTGCTAGGCTCGTCGATGGCGATTGCTTCACTTTGGATTATCGCAACTAACTATATTTACGAAATACGGAAAAAAATAAAGCCCGCAGCTTACTTCTTGATGCAAGGAATACTGCAAATTCCTATCCTTGCGTATGCTGCAACTTACTTCCTAGGCGTTGACCCTTTGTCTTATATTCTCCAAAAATATGCCTTGGCAGGCCTATGCATAGCTCTCTTGTATCCTTCATATATAAAAGAAAAAAAGTAAACTAAAAACCCAGGCTCCTTGAATAGGAAACCTGGGTCGATTTTTCATTCGCCAGCTAATTTCTGAAAAATAATGCAGCGAAGATCGATAGAGTGTGTGATATTGTGGTTTGGCGCTGCTAATAGCGTCATCACTTTTTCATTTGGAGGCAGGATTCGCCCTGCTCCTCGAAAATTGCTCCAGTCGCCGATGAAATCTTCGACAGAATCTTCAACGACACCGCGTTTGCCATTTGCAGCATGAATGATTGTGCCTTGCCCTGTAGCAAAACCAACATGACCAACGCCATCTTCTTCGTCTGTTAGATAGTAGGGATGTCGACCCTTGAGAAAGACAAGATCACCTGTCTGCAAATTTTCTAAATCATCCTCAGACCAGATGCCCGTGTCCACAGACGCTTGTCTCTGATTTAGAGAATATCGTGGCAACGAGATACCGTTTTGTCGATAAATCCACCAGATTAGTGAGGAGCAGTCAAGAATTTCTGGCGCGTCCCAGAGCGCAGCTCCGCGCTGGTAGATGGTGCTGCTGATACGATTTCTGGCGATTGACAGCAGCTTGAAAGAGTTGATACTAAACCCTCTTTCTAAGAGAATCTTGAGTGCTTCTTCATCGCTGATCGGAAGCTCAAGTCGTGAGAAAATCACGGCGCACATATCACCACAGCCCTGCCAGAGAGCCGAGTATTCGGGTGCGAATCGATTCTGCAAATGGTTGGCCATTCCAACCTCCTTTGGCGAAAACGCCGACATGTATCGTCTTTCGAAAAACAGATACTACTTCGGATGAAGCACGCCAATAGTACAATAATAAGCTGAGCATGTCAAATATAGTTTTGCTACTCCTGTCCTATATAAATTGGTCACAAAATTGTAATGCACCTTTCGATAATAGTGCAACCCGATATAGTATGATATAATTTATTTAATTAATACGAAAGGACAAATGACAGAGAAAAAAGAAGAGACGTCAGGTACAAAAAATGTTGTTATTGGTGCAGCTATCGGAGTTTTGGCAGGTGCGATTGCTGGGATTCTGTTTGCGCCTAAGTCCGGCAAGGAAACAAGAGCGGACATCGCAAACTATGCTCATGAGATGAAGGACAAGATTGCAGAGCAGATCGCAAAAGCTGGCAACCTGACGAAGGAAGCCTACAACAACATTGTTGAAAAGGTAGTGAAAGTGTACGAAGTTGAGAAGAAAATTACCGCCGAAGATGCAAAAGACATCAAGGAAAAGTTCGAGAACAATTTTGATGAAATTAAGAAAGTGATTAAAGAGTAGTACAGAATTATACTTTCTTGAAAAGACCGCCCAAAGAGGGGCGGTCTTTTTTTGTTTTATAAAATAAGAAGAGCCGCTGCGATGGTGCAGCGGCTCGGACTAAACGTCAGGTAATACAGATCGGATATAGCTTTCGTATGACCATTTCATACTCTGACTGGTCTACCCCTATGGTCAGGCTTCGATCACTTGCCTTACTGATGATGCGAAACTTCGCACCTATCTCATCGATCTTGGCGGCAATCTGGAATATTAGTGCAGAGTCAATTTCTCGACCGATTGAAACGATAGAGACGGTGGCAAGAGGGAAATGGTCGATTTTTGCCTTCAATCGCTTTTGAAACAGCTCATGCAGATTGTCCGTGCCTACCTTATCTACTTCAGATTGAAGTAGAGTGACAGTCAAGTCTTGTTGGCCGGTGGTAACGTGTTCAAAGGAGATGCCGCATTTGCGAAGTATCTTGAGCGTTGCTTCGCCGAAACCAACTGTGTTGTCTATTCCACGCTTATAGACATGAAATGCCACACATTTCGGACAGCCAGTTAGTGCAAGCATTTTCGTATCGCTGTATCTGCTTACGGTGGTACCAGGTGCGTCGGGCTGAAATACGCTAACTATCCGTATGACAGTGTTGCTATCTTCAGCAGGTCCGATTGTAGCAGGGTGGAGAACCTGATTACCACTATTGGTGAGCTCAAGCGCCTGCCCATAGGTCAGACTTTCGAGATAAATTACATTTTTTCCAATAATACGTGGGTCAGCCACTGCGATTCCACGAACGTCTTTCAAATTTACGTACAAGCCTTTGACTGCCTTCGCAACTATAGAGCCGGAGACGTCAGACCAACCGCGCGGGAAAAGTTTGAGCTTTCCATTTTGGTCAGCGCCGACGAAGCCAGGAATCACATAGCGTCGGGTTTTGTCAGACAGTTTCTCCTGCAGCATTTTGTACGTTTTTTCCATAATTTGGCCATTTTGGCCAAGGAAAATACATTCTGCAGGATTAATCAGGGTTGCGCCAAGGATTTCAGCTACAATCTTCGAGATTGCATATTCGCCCTGTGCGATGATCCAATCATAGCTTGTAGATTCTGGGGCTTTTCTCAGGTTGTAAAGCTTTGTCCAGATCTGGGCCAGATATATATCTAGCGAGTCGATCCCGAAAAACTCTGCAATCTCAATGAAACGGTCTGCCAGTGGGCCGAAGGTCTTTGTAAAATCTTCACTTCTGATTGCTTGGTTGTAGCAGCTTATCAGGATGTCGGTAATCTTGTCGCTGTTTTCGGTTCTGCCTGGGGCAGAAAGAACAAAAATTCGATTTTGCGAATTGCTATTGGCATAGCTGACGAATTCGGCGATCGACTCAGGCGTACTCATCGGGCCGCCTCCGGCCTTAATGACGATAGGATTCTGGATCATTGCGTCTAAATTTTTCATGGTGTGCTCCTTTTGAGAAATCTTGCGAGATTTTCTCATGTTTGTATAGGTTGTAAACGTGCTAAAAAAAATACCTCCGCTAGAGGTACTTTGTAATTCATTTTTATGATTTATGCCAAAATGCCTCTAGATATAGGGGGTAGTCTTCTTCTTCATGTTTGTGGTCATTTGACAGTTCATGTTTCGAATATACACCTATATTTTTTATTTGACAAGAGGTTGTAAAAATTGTACAAAACCTGTTAACTATATTAATGAAAAACAAAATATCAAAAATTCGTTTCAAGGCCCTTCGTCACTTCGTTTCTGGTCCTTTTATCGTCGGCATGGCTATTCCGATTGCCCTGCTCGACCTTTGCATCGAGATCTATCATCATGTTGCATTTCCGCTCTACGGGATTCCGATAAATGATCGGAGCAAGTATATTCGTGTCGATCGACAGAAGCTTTCATATCTGAGCAATATTGATAAAGTCTGGTGCATGTACTGCGGCTATGCAAATGGTTTCTTGCCATATGCGGTAAAAATTGCAGGGGATACTGAGGCTTACTGGTGCGGGATCAAGCACAAAGAGGGTGGAAACTTTATTCCTCAGCCTCATCAAAAAGATTTCTTGCCATACGGTGATGAAAAAGCCTACAAGGACTTCGTTGAAGAAAAAGATTGTAAACTGAATAAATAGTTCTCGCTCTAAAAAATAAGACCACCGACTCGAGACATATTGTCTTTCGTCGATGGTCTTTTCGGATAGTTACTCCACAGGGATTATTATCCCGTGAAGCGTACATCTTTTTACGCCATCATCTTTTTGGAAATAAACTTCCCAATTTTTGGAGATGCCTATAGTTCCGTTCGGGACATCTTCTGGCAGGCTCATTTTTAGTTCATACCAGAATATCTTGCCCAAAGCTTCTGACAGAGAACTGAGTGTGTCAGCTTCTCTACGTGTCGCTTGCCGCCGCGCCGTGGCTTCGGCGTCTTCGTACCCTTCTTCCCCCTGAATACCATCCAGAATTTTTAGCATATCTCCAAAGGTTTCTTTAATTGCAGCGTCATTTACTTCTCTTGCCTTGATGTTCAGCTGGACACCCTCGCAAACGAGTATTCGAAGGTTCTCCTGACGATTGTCCGGTCCGAGATCTGTAAGTTCTCTCGCAGAGAGTAGCGAGCTGGTCAATAATTTTTTCATTTAAGTTATTACTTGAGTACCAGATGCTTGGATTTTTTTTCTCCCAGATCGTTTTTTTAGAATCGTCAGTGGGATTTGGTACAATCGCGTATTTGTGCCAATTGTCATCTGTAAATGAGTATAGGAAGCTATATAATAAAACTTCTGCATCGTCATAGCTCTCCAAGAGCACGGTTTTTGTTTTTGTGCCAATCTCACAAGTAGCGAAGTCATTGTTAGTTATTTTCCAATCGATGGTGTACTCTGCTCGCCCAGCGATCATGACTCGAAGTGTGCCGATCCTGATATGCTCGTCTGCAAGAGCTTCATCTCTGAAGTCGATTGTAATACCAACTCCAACGGTACTTGATTTTTCTTTTGTACTCATAGTTCCCCCCTGTATATGTTTCAAGAAGCGCGGCTTCTTGTATGAGGAGACAATACTCCAAAATGTAAAAAAATCAAGCAGGGATGGGACATTTTTCAATTAAAAAAAGCCCTTCTAATTTATTAGATTAGAAGGGCGGTCAAAAGTAAACAAGCTTAGCGTTAGCAACATTTATTGCATTCGCCGTTACATTGTGTGCCTGGACACATGTATGTTTCGGGTTGATACGGGCGATAATCAATTTCCACGATTGACTTTTCTTCGACTTTTAATCTCTGAAGCCTCTTTACGAATTTACTGGTTTTGGATTTTGAGATAGAAGTCGCTGAAATAATGCCAACAGTTTCATTTATATGAAACTTATCATCGAAAACATCTTCAGGTTCCTTAAAAAGCAAAATTTTATGCATTCGATTTTCGCAATTCATTTGTCGATAATAATTTGCTATGAGCGAAGCATAATACGCAATTTGCATACTGCGATCGTCACCAATTAATATCATGCGATCGCATTTTTTGGCAAGCTCCAGTGCTGCCTTGCCCCTTGCCTTTATTGTAGGGCAATGATGCGTCTTGTCTAAGAATTCGCAATCAGGAAATTCTTTCTGAAAATTCGAGATTACTAAATTCAAATAATCTGGCCTCGTGCTGGTGCAAGAGACAATCACAATTTTTTTGTTGTCTCCAACAAAATCCTTATAAAAGTAATTGAGAATAAGATCTTCACAATTTACAATTGTACAAGGCGAGCCGGTGACGTGCTGGGCGATTAACCCCCCCCAGCCCTCGGAGTCTGACACGACAATAATTGGGTAGCCCAGATCACTGTATCTTTTTACAGTATCAAAAACTTTCTTTACATTTGGGCAGGTCGAATCGTAATCAATGCCAGTTTGATAGTCTATTGGACGAACTCCATATGGAGTTGAGTAGCTTTTGGTATTTGGAATTTTCTCGTCCGACGTCTCAGTGATAATGGGCAAAAAGCGAAATAACTGACTTTTGGTTAGTTTTTCCATATGCTTTTGCACTTGTGAATACATCGCTCGAACATGAAGTTTCTTGCCATGTAGCAAGCAATCGATCAATGCAGCTTTTAGTAATGCAAAGCCTTTGACGATGCTTGGGCAATATCCCTGATGGGCTTCATCAGGGAGTAATATTTTAAGGTTCAATTTCTTGTTCATTTCACACCTCCAAAGAACAAATTCTGCGATTATTATATCATTATTATTCTAATATGTCAATTAAAAAAAGCCTCGATGAGATAAACTCGTCGAGACTTCTGTTTTTTATTTGAACTTTTGGATTGTAATTGCGCCGGCTGTTGGTCTTTTCAAATAGTTAAAAACGGATTTGGTTGTTTTATTCCGTATGGCCTTAGTGGCGAGGCGTCCGTATATGCCGATCAGATGTGTGATCAGTTCTGAGATTTCTTGCTCACCGCAGGCTGACCTGAGGATCCGCTCTTCTTCTGCGGTTGAGACCTTGAATATCTTTTCGCTGAGAGGGACAACCGTAAACGGTCGAAAATCTTCTTTGTCTACCTTGGACATAGGTCGATTTTCTTGTGCATCGAGCCAGTTCTCGGCGAAGAGCAAGCTCAGCATGATTTCTGGTTTCGTAACAGTCTCATGTTCCATGAGAGCTTCAAGAAATTCCCAGTCAGAGCCTGACAATAGAAATGTTCCAAAATCTTTCATTCTTGCCATGATTTTCTCCTTTTTTGCATTCGATTTTTGCAAGTCGTAACTTGTCTGTCGAACAATATAATATAGCATAAATCTGCTATTTTGTCCATAGCTGTGGGCAACTGTGTGAACAATTCATAATGCTTATGATACTTTCATATTATCGATTGGCAAATTTACTATGGTAGCAGTGGCTAAATATGATTGGCAAAAGATATCCTCAGGCCTCAGCTTGTGAGATATTTTCATTTGAACTACACTAAATGCAAATGAGCTCAAGCGAGCTCGTCTTGGCACCTTAACATCACTATGAAAAAATATGAAGGAGGTATGCGCAATGCGTTTACCAATATTAGCTCACAAAGAGGAATTTATTCGCCTGATCAAGACTAATCAGGATCTTATCATGTTCGGACCAACTGGCTCGGGTAAGACAACAAATGGCCCATTATTTCTTTTGGAAGCAGGCTTTGGACGCAAAGGACTTATCGGGATCACTGAACCGCGAAAAATCTTGACCATCGAAGTTGCAACTCATACTGCATCTAAGATCAATTCACTCTGTGGCGAGCAAATAGGCTACCAGGTCAGACATAACAACAAGACATCACCGGCTACACGCATCAAGTTTATGACCGAGGGCATCTTGTTGCGAGAAATGCTGGCTGATCCAGACCTGCTAAAGTATGAAGTTATCATGCTTGACGAGGTCCATGAGGGAAGCACAAATTGTTTATTGATTATGGGAATGCTTAGAGCGCTACTGGTTCGTCGTCCTGATTTGAAACTTATTATTTCCTCTGCAACAATCGATGCAGAAAAGTATTCAGAATATTTTGGCGGCGCTCCTCTCCTTCAAGTCGAAGGACGAGTCCATGATGTTGAGATCACCTATCGTGAGGTCGCACCATGGGAGGATTACACCGACGAAATCGCCAAGTTAGTTGCAGAAATTCATCAAGGTGGTGAACCTGGGGGAATCCTTGTTTTTTTGACTGGCGAGCATGATATCACGCATACGGCAGCTCTTCTTGAAGAGATGAAGCTGGATATCGTAGTCTGCCCGCTCTATGCTCAGCTTGCTCCAGAGGAACAAGCAAAAGCGCTCAAACAGTATCACCAAAGAAAGGTCATCCTGGCGACCAATATCGCTGAAGCTGGGATCACGCCACTCGGAATCAAATATGTTATCGATTCTGGCTTGATCAAGCAGCACTCCTTCGATCCAAGAACAGGTTTTAGTATCTTGGAAGTTGTGAAACATTCACAGGCCGGCTGCAATCAGAGGGCAGGCCGTGTAGGTAGAACTTTTCCGGGGAAATGTGTCCGTCTCTACTCCGAAGAAGACTTCTTAGTTCGGCCAAAGTTTTCGACGAGTGAGATCACTCGAGACTCAGTCGCGAGTGCTGTTCTCTTCATGAAAGCAATGGGCATAAACTCACCTGAAAACTATCCGTTGCTGGAGTCACCTGATTTGGATCATTTGGAATCAGCCGATGCTCATTTGATTTCTTTGGGAGCTCTCACGAGCGGAAAAAAACTAACGGCGAAGGGTCGAGAAATCCTTTCTCTGCCGCTTGAGCCGCACCAATCTTGTCAGGTTTTGGCCGCGCTAAAGTCTGGCTGTGGTGGTGCAGTGATCAAGATTGTCTCGATGATCTCTGTTGGCAAAAGTCCATTTATCGAGCCACCCAGAAACGACGTTTTTGCCGCTGCTTTGGCTTATCTTGCAAAGAAAAACTTTGTGAAGGATGAGTCAGATCATCTGACGCTGCTAAATGTCTATGAAAAATGGGAAGAAGCTGGTGGAATCCTTCTGCCAGACAAATGGTACATTGACAACTGGATCAACAAGCACGTACTTCTGAATGCAGAGATGAGTGTCGATCAGATCATCAAGATCCTTGGCAAGTCGTATAAGAAGGGTGTCGGTGGCCATGAGCTGATCGCTAAGGCGCTTCTCACTGGTCTCACCAACAATCTATGCAAGCGAGGTAAATCAGGGCATTTTGCCCACATGCTTACTGGCAAGCGCGTCAGTTTGCATCGCAATTCAGATCTCTATCATGAGGTTTATCTCATGTTTGCAGAAGATCTGATCACCGATTCGCCTGAAGCGGAGAAGGTGAAAGCTTGTATTTGTACAAAAATACATGACGAATGGCTGCCAGAGTCGATGCGCAAGACTCTGAAAAGGGAGAAGAGAGACAAAAAGGGAAACAGGTTCTAATTTCTTTTGAATTAGACAAAATATCAAGCCGCCTTGGCACACAAGGCGGCTTTTGCTTTTTGGGGAGAAATTACTCAAGGTGTTTGTGGCGAAAGGCTGTTCCTGAACCGCCTTTTAGATATTTTTCAAAATTTAGCGCATATTTTTCATTATTAAAACAGCAGTACCAAAACAGCTTCAGGGGCCTTTTGTCTTTTGTTGATAAGCATTTTCCTTCTTTGTGATCAATTATTCTATCTTCAAGTCTTGGCGTTGATCCAACGTAAAAAGTCTTGTCTGAGAGCTCTAGTATATAAACATATTTTTTCATAAATAAATTATAATAAAAAAGCAGTCCGTCGCACAAGGCTATGGACTGCATCCTTCGTTTTCTCCCGAACATTGTTTGTAGCAGGACTAAGTTGGCCTGCCATCCGTAGTTCTGAACGCTAGTGAGGAACGAAGGATGGTGGACTATGACGAAAAAACTTGGAACACCTTTTTCGAAATTATCCTCAAATGGGCACCAATTCTAAAAAATATTTATTGCCAATAGGTTAATAATTTGTAATAATTTTGCAATTCGACAACATAACAAACTTTATAAAGAATAGTCGATATTGTCTAACTTTATAAAGTTCGAACAAGGCGATAGACCAATATCTCATGATTCTAACTGGTATATAAAAAAGCCCGCGTATTTGGGTTGTGTGTTAAATACACGAGCCTTTTTCGCGGACTTGGGGTTAGATTTCTAGTAGATTACAAAAGGTAATCTCCAGACTATTCGGTGGGAGGATTGACCCTATCCCCGATCCACTGCTCGACTCGCTTATGCTTCCAGATCGCAAGAATCAACAGCGTTGCTATCTCTGAGAGGAGAATCGCTTGGATACTGATTTGAGATAATCTTCCAAACTGACAAATGTCAGCGCTGACAAGAATTATCCAGCAAGGCATTCGCATCCAGTTGGCAACGATCTTGACGCTGCTAACTTTTACAATCGGTAGCCAACAAATACAAGTACCGATAAACATAGCTGTCCCAAGGAACAGCCAAGTAGGTGGGTTGGGAATTGCAAGAGCGGCGACAACAATCGCCAGTGCACAGGTTGCATCTGCAGTCTGGTCTAAGTTTCCACCTAACTTAGTGACTGCATTCAAGCGCCGGGCAATTTCACCATCAATAATGTCAGTAAAAAATGCGGCAACAACTATCCAAAAGACAAGTCCCCAATTCCCCCAGAAAGCGCAAAGTACTATAATGGGGGATGCTAAAATTCTTGAGCAAGTGATAGCATTTGGTAGTATCCTTAGCAATTTCAACTACATTCCCCCTTGTTTGATCCTAACTTTGCAGACTCACAGCCTATTTGTTGGATTCTTTTTTGTATACCATAAATCACTAAATAAATCGAGGCTTAAAATGTTTTTCAGACGGAGGTGTTCCATAGCTCCCCGAGGGTATAATAAAAAGACTAGTCTAGGACTAATCTTTTTATTGGTGGACTATGACGAAAAAACTTGGAACACCTTTATTGATATAGTACTCAAATGGGAGCCGACTTTAAGAGAAATATATTGCCGATAAACTTGGCAGATACTTTGCACTTTGACAATTAAAAAATTATTATCTTTTTAATTGTTCTTGGTAACCACCATGAAATAAAATGCTAGGGAATTAGCAATGTAGTTCCTCTGGTTCACAGTAAACAATCGGAATATTTCAAAAGGTTGCTTTGGCGGGATTTTTGTGTTACTCTCAGTCCAAATCTGAGAAAGGAGGGTACGGATGTGTCCAATGTAATCCGTTTTAAGTTCCGTCGCAGCCCAATCCGCAATGTTGGAGAGGGCGAAGAAAAACTGCCAGACGAGCAAAAGCTGGTCGAGTTCTATCTCTGCAACACAATAAACCACTTTCATGTGCAGGTTTCGGATAACTCCGGCGAACCGCACAAAGCTTTCACTGCAAAGCCCGTAATTCGCAAAGCTGGTCAATGTGACGATAGCTGCCAATCAGACGAATGGTCGCCTGATTTTGTCCAAAATCACCACTGGATCGTCCAGATGATGCTCCTCGCCGATTTCGAGAAATTGATCATGTTCCAGCCTGATCCTGAACCCTTAGAATTGAATAGCAATGAGCAGAATCAGCCCGCTGAGTGGGAGTCCATAGTCACGCAGGCCGTTATCCAGACGATTGTCATCCATTATCGTGTGAATGGTCGCGAGTGTATTCAAACAGTACCGGTCGACTACCGGAATCAAGCAAATGAGATGATTGCGGTCGGAGGGCTATTGATACCGGAGCCGTGGATGGTGATCGCTGGTCCCATAAAGAATGCATATGATCAGATGATCGCAAAGCTTAGCGAGGAGAAAACCTCATAATCCCATTCGACTCTTGAGTCAAGCAATGCCCCGCCGTAAATATTCGGCGGGGCATTTTACACCGCTTTAAACTTCTTTTGCTAAGACTTTAAGCTCCAATCAAGTAAGAAAACAGCGTGTTTAGATTACGATCTAAAGAACAATCAAGGACAACAGGATGTTAAACACCTTAGTGATATTGGTGTTCCATACTCCCCACACCTATGTACAAAAAAACAGCTCTGAGAGCTGATAATTTTGTGGTGGAGGTGGAGGGAGTTGCACCCTCGTCCAAAAGGTTAAAAACATAATATCTACAAGTTTAATCACATTTAATTTGATCGGACGAAGCTAGAAGTGTGACGAAAAAACTTTTGTCCTATCGCGAGTATTACTTATTCATACCGGCTAGCGAATCCGGTAGGCTGCAACTCGAAATATAGCACCTTGATCCCTCGTCCGAGTAGCCGAGGGGAAGATGGTTGCTGTTATTAAGCAGCAACAGGCGCTAAAGAGAAGCTAGCAAATGTAGCTCGAACTTTAGCAGCAAGTGTATTTGCACTTGAGTTTTTGTAGACACTTTGAAGCGGTTCTACTTACTTACTTGCATTATGTTTTCAAGGTTCCTTCTGTCGAAACTAAGACACCCCCAGACAATCGAAGATTGCAATTTTATAATTTTGTAATTTTGCAATTTCCAATTGAGCTGGGAATTACTTTGACAGAGTAATATCTAACAGATTTGTCCATCTGTTGAGCTCACTTTAACTATATTATTATACCGAATCAAACGTGCAATGTCAATGATATTTCGTCTAAATCAACGATAATTTTACTAAATATTCATCATACAAAATCATACAATTATTGATAAATATGAGCGCATGTGGTACGGTTTCGGTGGTAAAATTTACGATTTCGCTATAAAGGAGGGAAACATCGTGAGTAATACAGTAGATATAAATGAGAGAATCGCTGCGGTAATCGCAGATTTGTTTACTGAGGGTCTGCAGAGAAACTTCAGATATGGTACACCTGAACAGCTTGGATATACTGCTGAAGAGCTGTCTACCGTCAAACAACGAATTCGTGAGACAGCATTTGATAGCTTGTGTTATCCAACCGCAATTGATCTCGAAACTAACACTTATCCGCCGTTCATGAGAGGCTATATTCATAGCAAAATGTCTATGTCTGAACCTATTGAGCGAGCCCTATATTACATAGATGGTCAGCGAACGATTGATAAGTGGTGGCCGCTACTTCCAGAGTTGCAAATTCACGTTGAAAACAATCGGGCATATCTGATCGATGGCCAACTGAATTGGACTTGGGTCGGCGGTGAGCCTGAAGAAGCCAATCCGATAGCGGCAGATTTGAATAAAGATGCGACCGAGTGGTCAAACCATAAAGAAGAGGACAAGGTACCTCTAAAAGTGTATCAAGCAAAACCTGCTCCGGCTCTTCCCCGATATCGCTACAACTATTATGGTGCATTTCTTGAAATTCCTGCATCAGAAGTTGTGTTTGACTGCGTGACGGATCTAAAATACGGTATGAAGTTCTCGTTGACTCAAAATGGGTATGTATATACCGTTGTTTCTGTAGATCATGTCGGTCCGGGTAGTTGGATGAAAGTGACAGTAAACGCAAAGAAATGGCGTAAGGTGCTGAAGTCAATTCAAAAAGTTGGCAAAAGCCATAGAACATCTAAAGAAATTATCAATCTTGATAATAAAACAAAAGTTCGTACTCTCGATTTGGCGAAAGATCGCCGAATTTATCTAAAATGATAAGTATCATGGGCCGAAGCACAAAATGCTGAGGCTCTTTTTTATTGCACAAGTTATCCACTTTACCTGAGCCAGTATTGAGAAGAGAATATATCCAATGAGGTTCTGGGAGGTGGGATAATGGGAAAGCAGCTTACTGTCGAAGAAATGCGAAAATTGCCGGGTATGATTCGAGATGATTCGGATGTACCACCTACGCCGAAGTGCAAAAAAGGCCTAGAAGGACATATCGTCCACGTCGGCCATGGTTTTCATTGCAATCACAGCTTTCGAGTGCTTACCGAAGAAGAGGTTGCGCAGGGCATCTGTGATGGATGCGAGTAAAAACAAAAACCGCCCTGATGTTAGTTCAGGACGGTTTATTTTAATCAAAATTTTTTAGTGTTGATTGAAGTTTTCAACAATTTTCTGGATCATACGTCCAAAGGCAGATTCGCCACTGATGCCGAGGTGCGACATCAAGTAAATAAGTCCAGTGGCAATGATTGCTGAGCCGATGAAGAAGCCAAGCCCGTAGAGAATTCCGCGGTAGAAATTCCAACGAAGGCTCGCTTGTTTACGCCAATATTCCTGAACTTTTGTCAGTACGACTCTTAGCTCTTTGAGTTCTTTTATTAAAAGCTCTTCTGATTCTTTTTCCATATTTATTAGGTTAATTCTTATGAATACACTATATCAACATTTCTTTTTTTCTACAATTTCTGTATCCTTGGAATATGTTTATTTTATATTACATAATTATGATTTTGATTTTTGGTTCAGTCATTTTTTGGCAGGGCTCATGTCTCTTTGCGACAATTATTGGCTCTCCTATTGTGTATTCTTACAAAGGGGCAGTCATAGATTCTCTCAAGCTCGCTGGGGTAAAGAAGGGTGATACTGTAGTTGATCTTGGCTGTGGCGACGGCAGATCGATCATCCTGGCTGCCAAAGAGTTTGGCGCTAAGGGGATTGGCGTCGATCGTTCATTTTACTGCTATTTCAAGTCAAACTTAAATGCGCTTCTCGCTGGACAATCGAGGAATGTGCGAATAATCTGGGGCAGCTTCGATAAGGCAGAAAAAGTGCTAAAAAATGCTGATGTTGTTTACCTATATTTGCTAAACTCTACGCTCAAGGAGATCGAGCCTTGGATTTTCAAAACTATCGGCGAAAAGACCAAGATTGTTTCTCTCGCTTTCTGGTTTCCAAATAAAAAGCCTGTTGCGGAGGCCGATACTTTCACTCTCGGTAAAGTGACTAAGACTAGGCTTTATAAAAAATAAAAAAATCCCGACTTCTATGAAAGTCAGGATTTGCTGTAAAAAATCTTCAAACGTGTGCGTATGCGTCGACGGTTGTCGGCAACATATTTTGGGTGAATAACTGAACTTGGTCAGCATCGCCGAATAACTGATTTGCTTCGCTCGGGAAAAGCGCCATCGCAAAGCCGAGAAGCTGGACACGAATGAGCCTGGTGTTCTCGTGCCAATCTGGCACTATTTCATCTATCGCTTGTAGCATGCCTTTCATGCCTTCTTGAGCGATCATGCTGTACCAGCGCTTGCGTGCATAGCGTATCTCATCACTCGCAGCATATGTATCGCAGAATAGCGCTGCTTGGCTGCGATAGTCGAAAAGCCCTTCACGTCTCTCATAATGTTGAAACTGAGCTTCGTCGATTGTGAAATACCCTTTCTGAGGATTTACGCTCATTCTTATCCAGCTTTCTGGTATAAGCTTGATCTGATCCTCGGGATCAGAAATCCATAGAATGTCTCTCTCTCCAACTCCATGAAAAACATGAAGATGGCCACACTCTAAAAGGCTTATTTCTGTTCTTTGGTTACTTCTATCGACAGAAACTATCTTTCGTCGACGATTGCAAAGTCCGCAGTTGTGTTCGCTGCACATAGTCTTCTCCTTTCGGAATTCCGCCACTCGCTTGAGTGAACAGGAACGGCAAATAGCTGGCAGGAGTGCCAGACATATATAAACAATACTACTATTTACGCAATTTGTCAAGTAGGGAAGAGTTTTTTGAGTCGTTTTGACTCATATTTAGGCTTATCGTTCAAGTATCGAACCCGTCCTTCGCTCCTGCGGAGCTACGGAGGGTCAAGTGCCAGATCGTTGTCTGGCACTTGACAAAATGTAAAGCGTGCTTTACATTTAGAGTGTAAATTATTGAATAAACTTAATGACGGTATTATAATGGATGAAAGAGAAATCCCGATCGAAATTCGCCTAAAGGAGTTTCGAAAGAGAAACAATTTATCACAAGAAGAGCTAGCTGATGAGCTTGGCATATCTCGCCAATCGATCATTACGCTAGAGCAGGGCAAATCTATGCCTTCACTGCCTCTAGCAGTCTCGCTCTGCCGTTTTTTCAACGCTCAGTTTGAGGATATCTTCGAGTTTGAAAACGAGCTGGAAAATGAAATTGCGGCCGTTCATGATTTTCATTCACCTATTAGTATTAAGATAATTAATGATCCAAATCTAGGATCAGAGAAGGAGAACACTATGGTAGACTTAGAGCCTTGGCGACCGTTTAGGGAATCAGTCTCACTACGAGATGCTATGGATCGCCTTTTTGAGGACAGTGTGATCGCCCCAGTCAAAGGAGCAGGCGTAATGCCAAAGATCGATGTGAAGGACGCGAAAGGTGCGATTGTCGTGAAAGCAGAGCTTCCTGGTATCAGGGAAGAGGACATAAACGTTGAGATCCTTGATGGCGTCATGACGATTTCGGGTGAGAAAAAGGATGAAAAAGAGGAGAAGGATGAGAGCAAAGGCTATTACTACAAAGAGAGCCACTCAGGAGCCTTTTCTCGTAGCTTTTCATTGCCTAGCGATGTTTTGGCTGACAAAGCCTCAGCTGAGATGGTAAATGGTGTACTTACGATCACCATGCCAAAAGTTGAGCCAAAGAAAGCGCAAAAAGTTACAGTGAAAATGAAGAAATAATATAGTTCGTAGAAATAAAAAAATCCCGCCAGACATTGGCGGGATTTTTTAGATCATTTCGCTATTTCTTTTTGCTCTTATTGAAGGCCAAAATATCAATAAAGGTAAATGCTGTTACAAGCACAAGAGCGTCCATGAGAGGCTCCGACTTTCGGTGAAAGAGCAGAGAGAGCAGCGAGTCGATAACGACAATCGCAACCGTGTAAATCGCAATGCCCTCGAGAATAAACTTCCAAAGAGGTTGATCGTAATTTTTTCGAGAGAGAAACTTTTTCCAATTCATGTGTGAACCTTTTTTATTTCCAAAATAATTTTCTTAGATTTTTCATCTTCATCTTAGGGATGTAATTGCTTAAGTAGATTAGGATCGGCGCAAAAGTAAGTACGATTACGATCCAACCATTAAATCTGTAGTAAATAGTTCCTTGATATAGCAGCTGAAAGGCAAGAGGTAGGGCAATGGAGGTCCAGATGGCGATGATGTAGCTAATGGGGTTTTTTCTCATGATTTTCCAAATCACCAAGGTTGAAATTCCCAGAGCGATTAGCGTTGCGCCGACACTGATGAGCCCGTCCGTGAAGTTCCTCTGTCCGATGACTGAGAGTAAGACTCCTGCTATCGCCAAGATTGCGACAGTATAATGCCATTTCTTAGTAAACAGATATATTACCAATACCACAAGGCTTAGTGTTGCTGCTACAGCTAGCAGTGAGCCAGAAGAGGTGATCTGTCCGAGAAACGGCAAGTATGAATTTATTGCTGCTGAGGCACTAAGCAGGGAAATAGAATCAGTTATGAAGTTGGCTTGGCCGTATTTTTCGGCAAAATAGGAAATTATCTGCTCTATCCCGAATAGAACGAGAGGTAGAGAATAGCCAACGATTAGTCCCTCTGACAATAGCTCTTTGAAGCGACTTTTGTTTGTTTTTGCGCTGAAGACAATCATGCCCCAAAAAGAAACAGCCATTTCAACAGCAAATGCTAGGATTGTTGATATGATTAGTGATGCGCCAAGACTGAGGAAGATGAAATCCATAAGGAAATAACGCCAGAAAGGCATGGTAGTGTCGTAAAAGGCAAAGACTGAGCTGAAATTATTGAAGTAGGCCACTAAGTCGAGACAAATCAGTATTCCGGCAAAAATCATTACTCTTTTGAAATTGATCTGGCCGTTCTTAAGAGCTCGAATAAATGCAATTACACAAAGAACAAGTACCGCAATGCCGAAGATCACTATGAGCGTGAAGATGACGAAATCGCTAGTTGTTTGCTTCTTCTGCTCTCTGACCCATGAATCTGGAACTTTGTAATATTGTTCGAACCCAGCAATATTCTTGCCCAGAATTGTGACTGAAGTGCGGAAGGTCGCGTCTCCAACTTTGTTGCCATTTTCTTCAAAAATGATCTTGTAGTCTGTTCGATTTGTTCTTTTTTGACTCTTCTGATCCACGAGCTTGAAGTCTGTCATTAGTTTGCGAGCAGTCACAAAATCAGTTGCGAGAGCCACAGCTTGGTCCTCTGTATAGACATAGCCCGAAGCAGATTCGTCGAGGACTCTTGTGAGGCGATAGTAGCTACCATCTGGCAGAAGATCGACGATGTATTCTTCTTTCTGCATGTCTTTATATAGGCGGACAGACCAGACGTTCGCCGGAATACGTTTGTAAAAATTGTTGACAGCATCAAATCCACCAATTTCTTCCAAATACGTTTTTTGTGTCGATTCGCTTGTAACTTCCGAATCTCCAGATGGATTTGATTCGATAAAATTCGAGACTGGAGTGGCGGAGCCATAAGTTGCGACTGTGCTGTATCCGTTCGTCGAGACAGCCTCGTCCTTTGCGACATTTATACCCATTTCGATTGCTTTTCCCGCATCGATTGAAGTCGGGGTAATATTTTGATTGATTTTTAGATATATGAAGATGCCAATCGCTAAGCCAATCACGGCCGATATCGGCAAAATAAGTTTGTACGACTTTGCAATCGGCTGGAAGATACTAGGGGCGACGTTACTGAGTGAAGCTGCATCCTTCGACTTGTTTTCGAGTGGAATATGTCTGTTCGACAGGTCTTTCTCGTCAACGGCAAACTTAATCGTTAGAGATCGAATGTAGATAATTATCGCAATAATTGCGGGAAGTAGCGACACAAGGATGGAGCTCGAGATGATGAGCCAGTTGCCGGAGCTTGTATATGACATCGCGGTGGTGAAGGCGTTGAAGGTAAAATGGGCGATAATTGATGGGATGAGCCCAAAACGTACGTAGATGATGCCAAATGCAACGCCGACTATGCTGAGCTCGAGGCCTCTTACGAACCAAGGAATCTGAGTATACGAGCTATGAAGAAATGCCCAAATCACGCCTGAAACAATAATCGCAACCCAAGTATTCTTCAAAAATTTCTTCAAGAAGGTGATGCCAAAAAGACGGAACGCAACTTCTTCACTGACTGCAGCGATGAAACCGATCATCAGAGGGTATATCCATGGCGCATATGTACTGTACAAATTGCTATAGCTAATCTCAGCAGGCGCCCAGAAGCCAGCCTTGTGACCGAGAAAATAGTATACAATTTGGTACACAATCATCACAAAAGCGAGGCTGACCCCAGCAAGCATGAAATAATTGACTGTTTTTGTTCTCAAGCCACTCTTGGCAAATATTTTTTCCAAGGCCATTTTGTCAGGAAAGGCTTCTCGATACAAAACTTCTCCAACAACCAAGACAAAGAACAGCGAGATCGTCTCAAGGAGAGCAGAAAGTACAGATAAAGTTGTCACAGAGCCAATAAATGAAGCCCAGCTTTGAGTCGTATTATAGTCGAAGAGTGCCAGCGAGATAAGATTCAGGCTATTTAGCAAATAAATTATAAAGAATATTCCCGAAACAATAAATGCAAATTTATAGCGAAAATTGGTTTTTCTAAGCTTCGTGAAGAATAAAATTA
This sequence comes from Candidatus Berkelbacteria bacterium, assembly GCA_037140515.1. GTDB lineage: Bacteria > Patescibacteriota > UBA1384 > XYA2-FULL-43-10 > 1-14-0-10-43-13 > ELA241. Next base: position 36,958 of record JBAXEI010000010.1, read on the forward strand.
TTGCTGGTATTATGAGCAGTAGAAAATAGAGAGTTTCAAAAATTCCTTGGCTCAAGAAGCTTTTGGAAACCTCATTCGTCATTCCTCGCTCCCAGCTTTCTGGAACTTTGACAAACTCTGAATAGCTTGTGACTTCGCTACCGCTAAGGCCAACTGTCAGCCGTAAGGTTGCGTCCTTTGCTTTACTATTTAGCTTTTCGTAGGTAAAAGTCGTATCGATACGGTTTGGCTTTTTCAAATTTTCGCTTGAAACTAGATACCAGTCGGAAAGATTGATGTTGGATTTTGTGGTTAGGAATTGCTCGGCAACGCTCTTTGCTTTGTCGACGGTGATAAATTCACCTTTTGCGTTTTCGTCCAGAGTGTGTGTGAAGCCAACAAATCTGCCATTTGGCAAATATTTTACCGAAAACTCTTCTTTTTGAAGAGGTTTGACAAATCTAGTCGTGTAATCCCAGATTACAGCATCGTTTTCGGCGAGCTTGCTGGTCTCTGGTATTCCTACTTCTTTTTCAAGATATTCCTTACCGTTTTCGGTGTCAAAAATTGTAATCTGCTTGTAGCCATCGGTTGAAAGATTCATCTCTTTTGCAAATTCAATCGACTTACTTGTGGCTTCGTTTTTGGTTATTTTGAAGCGGATATCAAATTGCTGAAAGGCACGATCGCCAAGTTTCCAAAATATTAGAAAACCAGCTATGCCGATCAACAAAAAAACGAGCAAAAACATTTTTTCCCGTTTCGAATAGTTTTTTATATCAGTCACAATATCCCTCCTATAAGTATTACATCTTTCATATATGATAACAAATATTAGTTCGCAATTCCATTTCACTCTATTCGCCTTGTGGATTTTGTTGATTTCTGGTATGGTTTGCCGAGTAAAAGGAGGCGTTATTATGACAAAACCGACAGAGACACCAAAACAAAAAGAGTGTCCAAGAAAATTTCCAAAGCTTCAATTCCCCGGAATTGATTTTAGCCCTGCCTACATGTACATGGCGATGTATCAGGCGGCTGCGGCGATCATGCTTTACTATGGTAAGGCGCTAAAGGCGGAAATAAAGAGCATGTCTTCTGATTTTCGTACACAAGCGGACAAAAAATCAGAACAAATCATACTGGCGGCAATCGCACAGTATTATCCTGGCCACTCGTACTGGTCTGAAGAGGCTGGTAAGTCCGATATCGAGAGTGACTATAGATGGATTGCCGATCCACTCGACGGAACAAATAATTTCTCACTTGGCCTTACTAATTTCACCATTTCTGTGGCGCTTCAATACAAGGGCAAGACAATTTTTGCCGCAATCCTGCAGCCAGTGACAGGCGACATATACGTAGCGGCTCTTGGCCAAGGTGCGTATCGAAATACTGAGAAAATTCATGTGAACGATGTGAAAAACATCCAAGAATCGACGGTTTGCTATCAGACTGGCTACAGTAATCTACAAATGGATGCTCTTCGTACCATGCGATTATTGCGAGATGAAGAAAACTGCAAACGCTGGATGGAGAATTGGTCACCGGCATTTGACTTCTGCATGTTAGCGACGGGCAAAATCGAGATCATAATTTGCTACGGCAATACTGATATATATGATTTTATCGCTGGCCACTTGATCGCCACAGAAGCAGGTGCGAAGCTGACTGACTACGAAGGCATCGAACAAGACAACTATGAAGCTGGCAGCTATCTCGTCACCAATGGCACCAAAATTCATGAGCAAGTACTAAAGCATCTGTAGAAAATTATCCTTAAGCGGGAGTCGTAAAAAGATTCTCGCTTTTTTAGTACAAAAAAATCGCTGGTGCACTCAAGAGGATTCGAACCTCTGACATCCACAACGT
>JBAXEI010000011.1:0-34317 GCA_037140515.1 Candidatus Berkelbacteria bacterium
ATTTGCGATTTGCGATTTGCGATTTGCGATTTGCGATTTGCGATTTGCGATTTGCTAATTAATATTTCCCCAAACGACTGAAAGTGGACATTTTGCCCTATTTTTGGTATAGTCACGCCAGATTTCCCGATACAAAGGAGATAGCAAAATGAATGATAATAACGGAGCCAAGCTCCTCGTTGTTGGCCGTCATGGCAATACAAGATGGAATGTCGACTTCAATCGAATCATTGAGATTATCAGAGCTGGCGGCACTCCGGAAAGAATAATCGCGAGCACCAATCCCTCACTTTCGATGCTTGGCCATGCGCAGTCTAGGCCCACCGGTCGCTGGCTCAAGAAAAACCATCCAAAGTTTGATCGTTACTACACCGCGGACAAGCTAAGACACTTGCAGACGGTGAAAGACTTCGATCTGCCAGGCTCTGAGTGGTACGTCACGCAAGACCTAAGAGAGCGGAACTTCGGAATTTTTGATCTTCTGAAGGTCTATCGCGGCGACATCCCCGAGCACGAAGCCCTTGAAAAACTGAAGGAGCTAACAGCATTTAATCACGATTTTCATAATACGCCACTTGCCGGCGAATCCTTTGCTTCTTTATCCAGTCGAATCGGAAGACTGATAAATAAGCTTAAATATGATTATCACAATGAAGAAGTGATTTTCCTGACCTCCGAAGAAACGGCTTGGGCGATCAAAGAACGAATCGAGCATCTCGGACAAAAACGGTATGAAGAGCTTCGGCGATCAACAGATCCGAGAGATCAATTCCAAAATGCTGGACTGACATTCTGGACCAGGAAAGACCCAAAAACGGGTGCTCTCGCACCAAACTTCCAGTGGACGCGCAACGTCGTCCCCTGGAACATGGACTATTCGACGGATTGGCGAGAGTTCCAACCGCTAAAAGTAAACATGGAGACCATTGATGAGCTTATAAAACATCAACTGCTCGAAGTAGAAGAAGAGCTAAAACAATTAGAAAAAATCTAATGCAAAATCCTGCTCGGCCGTATCCACGGTCGAGTTTTTTTATTCATATTGGCATTCTTAGTTATTTGAGAAGCCAGAGCAAAAAGAAAGTAAACGTCACTAGAAAAGAAAGTATCGATCCTAAAATAAACATTGTTTTGAATGATTTTGTAGAGAATACTTCGATGTGATCAAAATCTATTGCATTATCGGCGGATATTAGCTCTTCTGCGTTCTTCAGATTACTCGCATGTCCAGGACTATCAGAGACAAAGTGCTGGGCATATGGGAAGCAGGCAATTTGTGAGGGAGTCTTTTCCAACATGCCAGGATACCAAGTGTTTGCTTCCAAATTTATACTCTCTAGCGGAATCTGAAATGCCTTCTCTACTTCGCATGGCTCAAATCTAAGTGAAAAAATATCGGCGCTTTTATCAGAGAAATTTCGACTATACCCTATCGACAAATTGCCTTCTAGCCACAATCTCTGATCAAGGCAGGCCATCTTGCCGCTCTCGATGTCTGCGTCGAAGACAAGTTTTCTTTTTTTGTCATCTCGCTCCACGTCGACGAAAAGTCTGCCACGATGATTTATGGTTATAACTGATCTAGCACTATTTGGTGAAGTCAGACCATTTTTATTGTCATAGCTTATCGTGTTTGTATCATAATCTACTATTATCCAGCTGAGCATCCCTGTGGATTTGTCCTCAGCAATGATATAAAATTCTGTCCTAATACCCCAAAATGCACTAGTATGGGCGCGGAAACAACCGAAGACACAATAAAACTTTGGCTCGTCATCTGAGAAAACCTTCGTTTTCACAAGGTCAAAACCATCTGGCAGTAGGGCCTTTGCCTTATCTGCATCAGTGATTTCATAAAAAAGAAAAGAGCTATAAGGCTCAACGACAAAGCCCATATATGGTGTCTTCTTCGACGATGCTTTGACGATTTGTTTCTGAGCCGACTTTGGGAGTAGCTGATTGAAGGATTGAAGAAGATGGAGCGAGCCGACAGTAATTGGGTCAATCAAACGCTCGACACTTTTTGCAAAGTTTTCTTTTTTCATGATATGTTCAGATTATTTGTAAGAGTTGATACTATTTTATACCAACAATTATCTTTTCGAAAGTAATGAGCTGCGAATAGCTTTGCGGAATAAAAAAAATGAGTGCGGCGATTTTATTCGCGACACTCATATGAAAGTAAACCTAAGCTGTATCTATCACGATAATGGTAATAGTATTGTAGGCGATCAGCTCGATCACAATGTCGAAGCCAGAGTACTGGCCCTTTTTGATCGAGTAGGACAGAAATCTTTTCGGAAGAAAAGTTGGATTGTTTGAAGCCAATCCGTAGCTCAACAGGATCATGTTGAACACGCCCTGTTCGATCTGATCCAAGCTTAGATCGATACCAGTGTCGCGTTTCAAGCAAATAGAATCAAGGGCTTTGCCTTCTGCGCCATAAGCGTGGCCGACAGGATCATCGGTAACAATTAGCTGCGACCTAGAGGCGATCGCTTGCCAGAATTTAATGAAATCAAACATTATATTCCCCTTTGTAGCTAAGCTCAGCTGTATCGACATAATTACACAAACATGCGCTTATGTCAAAAAAAATAAAGGTTCTGACGTTATTCACGTCAGAACCTTTTTGGATTGTTTTTGTTTGATCTTAATAATCAAAGACCAATAGTGCGAGGCCGTTATGGCCTACTTTTTCAATACGCAGTCGTCTGCCTTTGTGCTCGTCTTCTACTATCTGGTATTCAAGACAAGTCTCGGAGTCAACTGCCTCAATCGGCTTCAACCATTTCAGCTTACTATTAAGCTCATTGATAACATCTTCGATCTTTTCGATCGGAGGTGCGTCACCGACATTTGCTTCTAAACAAAACTGCGCGACAGGAGCAGAGTATCGCTCTCCTCAGCTGCGCTGTGATAATTATTTGTCGCATGCATTGATAAATCAAAGGCTGCACTCAAAGCAAATAATTTCAAGGGAATTGGTTTGGACATCTTCGTGTCCTCCTCCACCGCGTCACTTGTGTGAGTTGGTCAACTATTTGTAACATAATGTGTGATAAATGTCAATCATGATTGACTAAATAATAAAGAAAATCCCCTCGCTATCGAAATAACAAGGGGAAGGATTTGTGTGTTTTTTGGATGTCACTTTTTCGGTGAAACCCAGAGTTTAATGGTACGGATCAGGCGATCCGCTAGGTCTTTCTCTTCTTGAGTTCTTACACCAAATATAAACTTGCAACCACCATCAGAAAGATTGCGAGCATATGTTGATGTCTTATCAATACCAAAGCTGTCTAGTTCTTCCAGAACTTTACCAAGTAGTCCGATAACATTTTCATCAGCGGTAAACTTGACTTCTGCATTTGGCTTTCGACAATCAGCATCAAACTGCATATGGTCCTCAATCGAGGCTTCAATCCGATCGCGAACGCCTATGTCTATACGCTTATAAGCGCTGCTAATCCGACTTTCAACCTCAGTCGAATCTCCGTTAACGATTGCCTCTCTTGCTCTGTCTAACGCCTTTTGAAAAAGGTCCAGCGTAGCCAAAGCATGCGGATGAGAAGTCAGGATCTGCCCAATGACGGCAGTATTGTTCATAGACCTGACAACACTTCGGAGCAGTGCTTGCGCTGGGTAGCCGCCGACCGTAAGGCCAAGCTTGAGAGTGTCTTCAGGAGTTTCGCATATGACTTCTGAGACGCACACAGCAGTAATCATGTGGCAGAGCTGAGCCGGGACCGTTATCTCGTCGTGCATCCTAGGCTGCAAATCATTGACTATTGCCCCATAAGGTACAAACTGATCTTTAGTCCATCCTTGCCATTTTGCAGAGTCCGGACCTTCGATCGTCAAGCAATGATTTTCGCCATAAAGCGTCACCGAGAGTGGCAAGACAGTAAGATGCATCGGATGGTGATGTGCATAAGTCATACCTTTGTCGGTAAGAGTCTTTGCCCAAAATTCATTCGGTGCAGTAGGATTGGCCACAGAACCATTGTTGATAACCAGTAAGCCAGGCATCCCTTCTAACTCTATAAGGTTAATCAGTTTCGCGATTTCGCTAATTGGGACGCAGATACAAACGACGTTAGCCATCTTTATCAATTCAGGCAAATGGTCTGGAGAATAAATCTGAAATGTTCTTGCTTTTTCAGATAATTTTTCAAAGGGTAGCGAATCGACACCAATGACTTTGTGACCGAGCTTTCTATAATGCTCAGCCATAGCGGTACCAACGCGACCCATACCTATGATAATCACAGTGAATGGGCTCTGTTTGTCTGCTATCGGACAAACAGCGTTGTTTTGATCGGGCTCATTACTGATTCCAATCATGATGCTCACCAGAGCAAAAACAAACAGGATAAACATAATCATCTTATTTCCTCCTTCAAGGCAAGATGCGAACATATTTGTATCTTTGCTGCCAGCTAGGCCGACAGCAAAGATAACGGATACACCACTACCTAGATAGTGGTGCCAGTAATTGCCAACAATGGCAAATGTTTAGTAATGGTCGTGAGGATGATCGAGCATAATGCTTATGCTTTCTTCACGCTGTTCTCTAAACGCCTTACTCAGGCGAAACACCAAATCGATAAATAGAATCTTTGATGCTTTCTTTAGTCTTAAGCGCGCCACAAGACGGGTTATAAGATCTTTAGTAATCGATGAGTAACAATCATATCCGCACCTGAGACCAAAGCAGATGATAAACGTAATTGCAGTCTGGTCGCCGTGGCTAAGCAAATAGTCGGAGACTTCTTTAACAATTTCGATATCGCAATCTCGGACCCTGGCATTTTTAGTAAAGGCGTTAATGACTTCACTCATCAAATCGGATAATTTAACCATAATATATACCTCCTTAGGTACCGCAAAGTTTCAACTATGCTGAAATAACAGCTTAGTTTGGGCGCTGGCACGAAGCCAGTCGAATTTTATTTTTCTACTTGCCTCCCTTTTATGATAAGAAAAGAAGAATAAATATGATAAATGTATTTTTTGATAAATTGTCAAAGTGCACATACACAAAAAGGAGCCCGAAGGCTCGTTGTTATCTTAGAACTAATATATTTATTGCAAAACAACTACGAGGCTTCGGTTAGGCGGCGTAGTAATAATAAGTATTAAATTTTGCAGTAATTTTTTTCATTTGTCCTAAGTCTACACCCTCTTTTTTCTTTTGTCAATAGGCACTGACATTTTCTTATATTTTCTATTGACAAAGAGTGTCAACAGTAGTAGAACGTACGTAGCCGATACTTCGGCTTGGAGGGAAAATATATGGCTAATAGCCAATACACTTTCACTGGTGCAATCCCTGTAGGGATCTTCCGATACCACGATGAGGCGATTGCATTCATTGACAGAGTTCGGTATGGCAAGGAGAAAATTGATCTCAAAACCATACCAATGGATTCGATCCTTATTTCTCGTAAGTTCAGAAAAGAAACCATTTCCAGCGCAGTTTTCCAAAGTCTTGAACTGATTAGCGTACAAGATAACGGCCATTTAGTGGTGGAGATCGGCAAACAATGGCTGGCAATTATGATTTGCGAAATTGCAGTCACTCTTACCTACGAAGAAAGCCTGTTCGACGATGATGAAATCTAACGATCGGCAGATGCCGATCTCACAGTCCCCTGACACGATGTCGGGGGCAAACCATAGAGATTAAATGCTTAATTTCTGCGGTTTGAACCACCTCTTAAAAATCTTTGTGATATAATAAATGAAATATTATAACAAGGAGAAAAATGGACAGCACTCTCATTGTTCTCGGCTGGGGCTCGCCAATCGGTATAGGCATATTTCTGCTTTGCCTTGGTGGCATGATTTATCTGCTCTCAAAAGCAGATAGCAAAAGCAAGAAACAGTAGTCCTTTCTGGCTTTCGTAAAAAAGATTGGTCTAAGATCAGTCTTTTTTAAATGTCTCAACTATCTATTTATCTTCTAAGTGTATCAATGTAAAATATAAGTAATTAATCTAAGGACAATATGGCTCATTTAGGAGAACTCTCGAGAAAGGCTGGCGGAAGCAGACTTGCCGATGTCATTCTTGGTGGCCAAGACGGCCTGGTAAACGTTCTCGGCGTGATTCTTGGTGTCGCCGCTGCCTCAAGCGATCCAAAAATCGTTATCGCTGGTGGTCTTGCTGCAACATTTGCTGAAAGCATTTCGATGGCTGCCGTAGCATTTACTTCGATGACGGCAGAGAGAGATCATTATCGCTCGGAGCTCGAGCGCGAAAAGCGTGAAATGAAAGAGCTACCAAAGAAAGAAGAAGCCGAAATTCGCAAAGTGTACCGAGACAAAGGCTTTGACGGCAAGCTGCTCGAGGATATAGTTGCTCATGTAATTTCCTCGAAGCCACTCTGGCTTGAACAAATGATGAAAGAAGAACTTGAGCTCAAAGAAGTGAAGCAAAAGGAAATTTATATTTCGAGCGCTGTTGTTGGATTCTCTGCTTTGGTCGGATCCTTCGTCCCGCTAACGCCTTTCTTCTTTTTTCCGATCAGTCTCGCCCTCTGGTATTCACTTGGACTCTCGGTGATCGTGCTTTTCTTCGTCGGGATGTACAAAGCCAAGGTAACAATTGGCAGCCCGTTGAAAAGTGCTATCCAGATGGCGGTAATTGGAATGGGTGCTGCTCTTGCAGGATATCTAATCGGTAAAATATTTAGTTAATAATTCGTAAGGAGTAAAATGGTTGACGAAAAAAAGTTCAAAAATCTAAGAAGGCTAAACATTATCGCCGCATGTCTACACTTTGTCTCTGGTGTTGTGATGGTGATGGTCTCTAATAGTACTGTTCAGGCAGTTACCGGCTCGTTTTTTCGCTTTGATGTTGCGACCAAAACGCTTGCACCATATTTTCACAATTTATTTGATATCAGACTCGGCTACCTTATCTCCTCTTTCCTTTTCTTGTCGGCACTCGCCCACTTGCTTATATCTCTGCCTGGGATCAACGGCTGGTATAACAAAAATATTGCGAAAGGTATCAATCCAGCACGTTGGATCGAGTATTCGCTTAGCTCCTCTGTCATGATCGTCGTCATCTCCCTGCTTGTTGGAATCTCAGACATTGCAGCGCTCATCGGTTTCTTCTTCGCCAACGCCTCCATGATCATGTTTGGTTGGATGATGGAGCTTCACAATCAGTCAACGACTAAGACAAATTGGACATCGTTTATCTTTGGCTGCATCGCTGGCATCGGGCCTTGGATTGGGATCGCTATTTACCTCGCAAATCCTGGTAGCACCGATCACGCGCCAAACTTCGTTTATTGGATTTTCTTCTCAATCTTCGTCGTGTTTAATGTTTTCGCGATCAACCAAGTCTTGCAATACAAAAAAGTTGGCAAATGGAGCGACTACCTCTATGGTGAGAGAGCTTACATCATTCTCTCATTTGTGGCCAAATCCCTTCTCGCATGGCAAGTTTTCGGTGGCACTCTCAGACCATAATCTCTAGTTAAGCTGAAATATAAAATAGCTCCGAATGTTCGGGGCTATTTTTGAGCTTGAAAGTATTGACAATATATGCATAAGTGTTATAATACTAGCGGATCAAATTGGAGGTAATACGTTATGATATTACTAAATGGACATCTGCACCACAAACCAGAATTGCTCCTAACGCTACAAGCCGCTTATGGCGACGTTGGGAAGAAAATGGCAATTCACCCAACGTGGCCAATAGTCTTTGAGCACAGCATCACCCAGCCCATGGCTGGCGATGAAGCGATGAGCTACATAGAAATATCTGCCACGGCATACACTGATGACAACTACGTTTGTATGATTGGCGACATGTTGTTGCCGCATATCAACGTTATTGTCATTCTTCCGTCTGACGGAAGAAAACGTTATATTGCGAAAGGAAGCAAAGAGACCTTCCTTCCCAAGACAAAATAGGGGGAAAACCATGGTAATAAGAAATGGTTTGAAGGTATTGAACCTTCGTGAAGTGAATGCGTTTCTCAAATATTTTGAGATTTATTATAACGCATTAGACGAAAAAGAAGCGTTTATTCAAGCGCTGAAAGAAAACAGCCCGCTTTACAAGAGCGACGCACGCGTTCGCTGGGAATTAGCAGCAGATCACCGCGAATGGCCGGAAGAGGCTGTCAAAGTGATTATGGACGCAGCAAAAGCACTTCGGATGCTTGAACCGCAAACATGGATCGTCGGCAATTTCGATGCAGCGATCACGATCGGCGGAGCCAACCAAGCTCCACTTGCAAGAGCAGAGTTTGTAATGGATGCAATCAGCCGCGGACACCGAATATCTCAACTGGTTTTAACAGGCTCAAGCAAACGCGAACTAAAAGCAAGCGAAATTGAAAATGTGAAAAACTATGCTCGAAATGCAACGACCGAATTTGGTCTTGCCCGTGCGGTTTTCGACTTATTGGCGCCGAAGTCCGGAACAATGACTATCAACCTTTATCGTGTCGAGCTGAACAATGCACACAATTACAATGTCCTCGACAATGTGATTGTGGATTATCTGACCGAAAGGCTGCCAGACGATCCGCGAATATGCGCGGTGACAACGCAGATCTACCAACAGGCGCTGGAGCTGGATCTACTACGTGTTGCCCGTAAGCACGGCATCCCGCCAGAAAATATTCTGGCTGCTGGTACACCATCAACTGAAGCTGTAATTAAGGCCAGAACTCCGCTCACCTATTTGGCGGAAATAAATCGGACCATCTGGGCCGCAGTAGAAGAAGCCACTGCCTAATTGTAAATAAAAAAATCGACCGTCGTTGGAAATTCCAGCGGCGGTTTTTTTAAATAGAGATACTCTCCTTCTGTCATCCCGGCGAAGGCTGGGATCTAGGCGGAATATAATTCAGAAGAAGGCTTTCTGGATTCCACCTCTGGGCTCAGATCCTTCGCTTGGCTCAGGACCAGGCTGGAATGACAAAAAATATAATAAAAAAATAATTTTAGTTCACAAAACCTTTGATGATATTATCATCAATTTTCATATTTCTTTCAGTAATCCAGCCTGGAGTATAGTTTCGTTCACGAAGAGTGAAAGTACCATCGTCATTTACGCTCTCGACGATTGCGACGTGACCAGCGGCACTCTCATAAGTAACGACTAAGCCACCAACTTTTGGAGTATTTGAGTTTGTTGGAATCCAACGAGCCAAGCCGTGACCGCCGATATCGTAGCCCTGAGATTGTACCCAAGTATAGCACTGACCCCATGACTTCTCGACATAGCGAACGCCGTTTTTCACTGCGACGTATTGAGAAGCAGTAGCAGCTGAAGTTGCGGTCGTTCGAGCAGTTGCTGTGTCACGGGTAACAACATTTCTGGAAGCGAGAGCGAGTTTACGAGCATTTTCCTTTTGTGCAATCAGCGTTGCGGAGACTTCATAGCCCTTTTTCGAAATCGTAAGTTTCTGCTGAGGCTTGATTGTATCCGATGATAAGTCGTTTACGTATTTGATCGTAGCCACTTTCACAGCAAATTTCTGACTAATCCCGCTAAGCGTCTCGCCATTTTTCACATAGTATTGAATCTCAGCGGAAGAATTATCAGGATCAGGAGCGACTCTGGCTGTGATTTTGGTATCGATCGGTGCGTTGTTATCGACAAAACCATCGGCAGAAGCCATAGCACTCGCTTTTGCAACATAAATTGCAGAATTCTGAATCTGCGGGGTGTATGGACTGATGTTGGTAACAATAGTTTCCTCGTCACTTGGCTCAAGACTGACGAAAGAATAGCTGTTTTCCTTGATTTTGGCTGCTTCAGCAAAATTGGCAAAGGCGACAATAAAAATTAGAAAAACGAGAGCGACATGAGGCAGATATTGCTGATTCAAAATATTGCACTTTAGCCCATCACCCACTTTTTTGATACTATCGGATACAAAAATAAGCTTCTTTTGTACTTTATTGGCGGTGAACTCGGATTTGCCCAATAAAGCTTTATAAAAGCTTGGTATGAAATGACCATCTATTAAATTTTTTCTCTTTTGCTTCGTCTCGTTTGACGAGGGAGGCTCAGAGATTGAATGTAAAGCCATAGTGTTTTGACCCGCTTTTCACGGGACGAGGATAAGTCTATCACAGCTGACAGATAAGTCAAGGCTTTTTGCACTTTCTTGATCTCAAATGATTTAGAAATATCTAAGAATTAGCGTCCAAGACTGACATTTATAGACCCAGAAAGAAGACAGAATACTATTTATTTGGTATTCTTAATTAATAAGAAAAATATGCTAACAAAAAACCAACTAAAAAATAGGGCTTTGATTTTTGCCTCCGTCGCTGGCCTTGTGCTGATCGGCTTGGCTTTTTTGGTGCATTATCACAATGTCTTAGGTCTTGATGTTTTTCTTTCAAGAGACCTCCAAGCGGAGGGTGACACGCCAGAGCGAAAAACTCTTCTTTACCATATTCTCTATGGCATCAGTCTCTTTGGCAAGCCACTTATTGCCGGCATCATGACAGTAGTTGTCTCCCTGCTCTTCTTGTTCTACAAATACTACCGCGAGTCTATATATATGATTGTGACGCCTGTCTCTGCTCTCATGGGCTCAATAGTGAAGCTTATTGTGAACCGTCCCCGTCCGACCACAGATCTCGTCAAAGTTTTGACAAATGAGACTGAGGCGAGCTTCCCAAGCGGTCATGTCCTTTTCTACACCGTTTTTTTCGGACTACTATTTGTACTTCTGATTTTTACTCCAAAGATACCAAAAGCCATCCGTTACCTGCTCCAAAGCGCTTCCCTGTTTCTGATAGTCACAATATCCTTCTCCAGAGTTTATCTTGGCGTCCACTGGGTCACAGACACAATCGGCGGATATTTGCTCGGACTAGTAATATTAGTTACATTTTTGTATTTTTATTTCCGTCCTAAATTGAAAAGAAAAGCTTAAACTGTTAAAGTAGTCTAGCTATGAAAATCATGAATAAATTCACGATCGTCTTTATCATTGTCGCAGTCCTCGCACTTGCTTACTTTTTCATTCCAAAAAAAGCTCAAGGGCCAAAGAAGAATGTCGAGGTGGCTGCGAGCGATCCTAATCAAAATATAAACATTAATTCAAACAAGGAGTCACAAATGGGAAAATACTCTTTTCCAGGAACGCTAGATTCTAGCAAAATTGACAACAAAAAGGCAGTAATCACAACGAATAAAGGTGTGATAGAATTCGAGCTTTTGGCAGATGTGGCGCCAAAAACAGTCAGTAACTTTGTCTATCTTACTGAAAACAATTTCTATGACGGACTAACCTTTCACCGCGTCGTCCCTGGCTTCGTGATCCAAGGTGGCGATCCAAATGGCACTGGCACTGGTGGTCCAGGCTACAAATTTGAAGACGAAAAAGTTATCGGAGAGTACAAGGCTGGCTCAGTCGCGATGGCAAACTCTGGTCCAAACACCAACGGTTCACAATTTTTCATTTGTCTTGAAGATTTGCCAACCTTGCCAAAGAGCTACAGCCTCTTTGGTCAAGTGACCTCTGGCATGGACGTAGTTTCGAAAATCGCCGTTGGCGACAAAATGACTGAAGTGAAAATCATTGATAAATAGTTCTGTAAGATATTTCAAAACCGGCTCAATGAGCCGGTTTTTTTGTCCTAATAATTTGTTAAATCATTTACAGTTTCCATAAGTCCATTTACATCAGTCTGACCTAGAGTACTTGTAAAGTTTTGAAATAGTGGCAGAAGAAAAAATTGAAATGAAAGATAAAAAATCAGGATTAACAGTATCAGACCATATATCGCTGCAGCATCCCACATTTTTTGAATTTTCTTGAATTCGATAAAATCATACCACTGCCGCATTTGCCATGCTCGCGCGCGAGCAAAAAATGGCAAGACAAATAATAAAGGAGGAAAAAGAGCTCCACCAATAAGGCTGGCAACAGCAAATACCTTATCGCCCATTGCCCAGAAATATATCGTGCTGAAGGACATAGCGGCAAATGAAAACTGATGTAAATACTTCTCGTCATCAAGCGAAAGCGCTGTTCTTGTTGGGTTGTCTTCATTGCTATGACCCAAAATAGACTGAACTTGTCGCTTCATTTCCTCATCTTGAACTTTTTCGCTTTCGGTATTTTGCATTTAATCCCCTAAATGTTTAGCTTGGAACAAAGTCATTTATAATATTTCTGCGATAATGCTGCCGTCCTGACTTGGGTTGTTGATAATTTTGATACTGTCAGGATTTTTCGATACGAAATCATACATTTCCTGCTTGGCCTGATTTATCACATCAGCATGCAAATAGATCGGATATGAAAAACGGGAGATGATTATATATTTGAAATTTGCCTTTTTCAATCGTTCGATTGTAAGAGCATCGTCTTTTTCTTGATGGATTTCGGAGAAGGTCTCATAATTGTCAAACAACGTATTTCTGTTGCTGTCATATATCAGGAAGTCAAGCAGTTTGCCGGTCATCAGAATGTTACTTTTGCTCTCAGTCTTATTGTCCTCGTTGATGAGCTTGATCGTTTTGTTTTCAGGGAAGATATAATTTATATAACACTGATCATCGCAAGAACCCCGAAGATAAGATGCATCCTTTGGCATAATGTGCGAGAGATACTTCGGATTGTAAGTAAGTCGATAGAACAAGGAAAGCGCCAGCCAAGAAAAAATAAGTGCAAGTACGACGCTGAAGACGGGCTTATTATATTTAGACATTGCCTTCAAGGAGTCAGCGAGTAGTAACAATAGTGGCAAAAATACCGCCATACCATACCAAACAATACCAGATCCAAATGCCAGCCAGAGAAAAAAGGCGATGAGCCCAACGACAGAAACCAAAAATAAGAGTCCTGACTTATCCTTGTTTTGCTTCCGCTTATTTAGCAATAAAATGACTGAGAGAGGCATGATGGCGAGAAAAATAAATGTGATATCAACAAACTCACCCGTGACATTTGAGTTCATCGTGACGACAAACGGTAGCCGCAAAATATTCGAGAGGGACGAGCCACCAGCGATGAACTTATTTAGATCTTGAGCTCCGTTTTCGCCGGACAGCTTGTTATATTCTGGTATTTCCCCAGTTTCCGAAGAATCTTTTTTCGTCAATAAATGAATCTGAGGAACCTCGCTTTTACTATACAGGAAATAGTTTTGAGCCGCTTTCTTCATTCCAAAGGTCGAAACACTTTTTAGCGCATAGGGAGCAAAAGACAGCAGAAAGAAAACTAGACAAAATCCAACTATTTTCAAAATTTGCCAAATATTCGTTTTGTTTTGAAAGAAAATGTAAAGAAGATATACAGCTGCGCCGGAAACATAAAATATCGTAGTTACTTTGATCATGAAAGCGAAACCAAACAAGAAAAACGCTAAGAACAAATACCTGTTTTTGTTAGCGTTTTTCCATTGGAAAAGTAGATATGTCGCCATTATGACATAGAAAAATGCAGCAAGATCAACTTTCAGGTCCACTGCAGACTGGAATACAACCATCGGGAGTGTATAGAAAATCGTGGCGACAAGAATAGGCACAAACTTTCCGTCAGAAAATAATTGTATTTTGCGAGCCTTGCAAAAGTAATCGGCTATAAAATAAAGCGAGACGAATGCTAAAACACTCTTCGAGGCATTGAAGAAAGAAGTAACCATCCAACTATGGGAGAGGATATTTACAGAACTAACAAACAATTCCCAAGGATATGGAATCACACCGCCGATGTGTCGGCCACTTTCGGATAGAAGCTTGATATTTTTGGCATATTGAATCAGATCGTCATGACCTATAGGAATAGGCCGCATCGCTTCGAGCGAATTTTGTGCCAGAAAACAAAAGAAAACAAAAAGAAGAAACAATGTCGGGCTAAGAAGCCTAACAGAAAATTCATTTGGAATGACGAAAATTAACTTCAGCCAGTAAATGAACTCTTTGATGCAAAGAACTAAAATTGCGACAAACAAAATCAAAATAGGCATCTGAGTGAAGGCACCGAAGAGCGCAAGGCAAAAATATACAATTGACAACACAGCCGCGCCAAAAGCAAAAGATAACAAAAAATCAGCTATGGCACCAAGATCATCTTTGGTGAAAAATTCTTTAATTTTCTTGCCTAGAGAAAGAGTAAACATCACGACAACTAGTAGATAAAAGATGATGACAAATAATTTACCGTAAATATTTGTGAAGAGTATCGGTTCCAACTTAACGTCGAAATTACTCAGCCAAAAAGAATAAACAAGCAGGGTTATGCCAAGAAATGGTAGCAACCATGCAATTGGAAGAAATTTCAATTTGACTGTATCTAGCCCTCTTTTGCGCAAAAATATTAAACCGAGAGAAAAAAGGCAGATAAAAACTAACATTAAACTAGCCGCTGGGCTCACAGAAGTCGTGGTGAAGCCATCTGCTGTTTGCTTGTGAACGATTACTGACTTTAGCGCCTCATAATAATACAAATGACTCTTGCGTCCTTCAAGTCGATAGTCGCCGACAACGACAGCACTAACGTTTGAGGTTGATGACTGCGGAGAATCCATTTTCTTAACATCGACAAAATACAGAAATACGATTGAGAGCATCCAGATGATTGCGGCATAAGGAAAAAGTTTTTTGACAAGCTCGGCAAAGCTAATTTTTGACATATAAAAAACGCTCGTTTAATTAATAATAGTATTAACTAAACGAGCGGCAAAAGCAATAATATCTCTCCTGCTTTATCCCTGGAGATATTCTTCTAGATCTGTCGAGCGATCAGCTTTTTTCAATTTCGAGAGAGCCTTGGCTTCAATCTGACGAATACGCTCACGAGTCACGCCAAACTCTTGGCCGACTTCTTCAAGCGTGTGAGTGCGACCATCATCAAGGCCAAAACGCATTTTCAATATTTTTTGTTCTCTCGGCTGTAAGTTGCTTAGGAACTCTTGGATTTTGTCCTTCAAAAGCTGTTGTGAAGTCGCTTCTTCTGGCGAAGCATGCTTCGTGTCTTCGATGAAGTCACCAAGTCGAGAATCTTCTTCTTCGCCAACTGGTGCCTCGAGAGAAACTGTTTCTTGTGAAATTTTGATAATGTGCTCAACCTTATCCAAATCCATACCCATCTCCTGAGAGATTTCTTCTGGAGTAGGTTCGCGACCAAGATCCTGGACAAGCTGACGCTGGACTCTGATGAGTTTGTTGATTGTCTCGATCATATGGACAGGAATTCGGATAGTTCGAGCTTGGTCCGCGATTGCACGAGTGATCGCTTGACGAATCCACCAAGTCGCATACGTAGAAAATTTGAAACCTTTGCGATAGTCAAACTTATCAACTGCACGCATAAGGCCAGTATTGCCCTCTTGAATCAAATCTAGGAGTGAAAGACCGCGGCCAATATATTTCTTTGCGATTGAGACAACAAGACGAAGATTTGCCTCAGCCAATCTTTTCTTTGCCCAGATATCGCCCTTTTCAATTCTTTTTGCAAGCTTCACCTCTTCTTCATTTGTAAGAAGTGGAATTTTACCAATTTCACGAAGATACATTCTGACTGAGTCGTCAGCGATATCTTCAAGACCGAGCTCTTCGATAAGATTTTTTTCTTTCTTATTCTGAAGGATTGAAGCGATGATTCCCTTTGGTTTGTCGACGTCTTCGTTGAACTCGATACCTTTTCGGTACATGTAATCAAAGATCTGGTCGACTTCCTCAACATTTTCCTCTGGCTCAGGAATTGCCTGGACCATTTCTTGCATCGAAACATAGCCGTGGGTGCGGCCTTTGTTTAATAGATCATTTACAGCATCTGAGAAAAGAAGGATCTCTTCTTTCTTTGGAACAAAAATTTTCTTTGCCATGTAACTCCTAAACCACAGGTCCCATTTTTCTTGGAATCCGCAGTAACCCCTTAATTATTGTTTAGATATAAGAATTTTCAATCAAAGTTCTCCCATATGAGAAAACCGATAATTGAAAATTATTGGCTACAAAAATAGTACCACATGTCTCCTACTTTATCAAGGAAGCGAACTCGGCGAGCAGCTTCTTCACACCTTCTTTGTCACCAGACTCTTCAGCGTCTCTGATTTTGCGGGCAAAAGTTTCCTTTAGCCCTTCCTTCTGGTCAGATTTCAGTCGTCCAAGCAGATAGGT
This sequence comes from Candidatus Berkelbacteria bacterium, assembly GCA_037140515.1. Classification (GTDB taxonomy): domain Bacteria; phylum Patescibacteriota; class UBA1384; order XYA2-FULL-43-10; family 1-14-0-10-43-13; genus ELA241. The sequence continues at coordinate 16,128 of JBAXEI010000011.1, forward strand.
CAGCTCCTCGCGAACTGAGCTATCAACCTTAGAATTTACATTTTCGAGTGTTAAAATAGTATTTTGATCATAAATATTTGCAATTTCTGGCTTGATCTTGCTCTTGTCGATTGCTTTATTCTTGATCATTTCGGCGAGAGACCGAAACTTTTCGTTCATATCGTCATATTTCAATTCAAATTTTAGCAATTCGATCAAATCAGGCTCTGCCCAGAGAATGCCAAATACTCTCTCTATTGCAGACAGTTTTTCTGGCGCCTCGAAATTTACCTCTTCTGGTTTTTTAGAAAATTCTTTATCTACTTTTGATTTAGATAAGGCCGCACTCAGCGACTGATGCGAAACGCCGAGCTTCTGTGCCAAATATTTGATGTAATGCTCTTTCTCAATTTCCGAAAAAATAATTTTGATCTCTGGTAATATTTCTTTTGCAATCTGCTTTTTCTGGATGATCGTCATCTCTGGATTTTTCTCAATCAGCTGATTAATCCAAAATTCAAGCGATGGCTTCGCGCTCTTCACCGCTTTGACCCAATTTTCTGGGTCAGCTTTGATCGCCTCATCCGGATCCTTGAACGGTTTTGGCAGAGAAATCACACGAGTACTAAAATCATTTTGCAGAGCGATTCTAATCGCCCGCTTCATCGCCGTTTGTCCAGCATTGTCCGCATCGAAACAAAAAGCAATCTGCGAAGCATAGCGAGAGAGAATTGTCAGCTGCTCAAGCGTCAACGCTGTACCAGAAACAGCAACCACATTTTTGAAACCAGCTTGATGGCAAGCGATTACGTCCATATTTCCCTCGACTAAAATCGCGAGGTCTGCATCCTTGATCGCCATCTTTGCCTTATCCAAGCCATAGATAGTTTTGCCCTTGGTATAGATCGAGGATTCAGCAGAATTGATATATTTAGCTTCGTTCTCTCTTTCTTCGATGATGCGGGAAGTAAAGGCGATCGTATTGCCCATGATGTTATTGATTGGAAAGACAATCCGACCACGAAATCGATCAAAGATCTTACCTTTTTCGCTTTTGATCGCGACGCCACCGAGTACTGCCTCGGCATCGGTATAGCCTTTGGAATTTAGAAAACGCAAGATGAAGTCCCAGGAATCAGGCGCATAGCCAATCTCAAAATTTTTCATCACTTCGAGTGTCATGCCTCTTTTTTTCAGATACTCTCTCGCCTTTTCTGCCTTTGGATGATCAAGCAGAATTTTCTGATATATCTTTTTTGTCCATTCATTTATTTCGAATATTCTAGTCTTCGTATCAGCCGAGTGACTCTTTTCACCATATTTGACAGTATCATTCTTGAGTTTCACGCCTGCTTTTTCAGCCAATAATTTCAGTGCATTATAGAAGTCCAGGCCCTCCATTTTCTCGACAAAGCTAATAACATCGCCACCTTCAGAACAACCAAAACATTTGAAAGTTTGACGCTCTGGCGAGATCATAAACGAAGGAGATTTTTCATTATGAAAAGGACAACAGGCTTTGTAGTTTGTGCCTGCTTTTTTTACCGTCAAATACGACGAGATGATCTCGACAATATCAACATGGTCCTTTACTTCTTGTACCTGATCAATCATAGATTCTTCGCATGAGCGGGTTTAATTGCGTGACTATTTCATAATTACTTGTTTCGCAAAGAATAGCAATCTCATCAGCAGTAATTTGCAGGTCCCCATCTCGGCCAATCAATGTTACTTCGTCACCGGACTTCACATTAGCAATATTTGTTACATCGACAATGATCATATCCATAGTGACTCGGCCAAGAACTTTCGCCCGCTGCCCACGGATTAATACATGGCCAATACTTGAAAGACTGCGACGAAAACCATTCCAATAACCAATTGGTAAAATTGCAATTTTTGAATCAATCGACAATTTTTCAGTCAGATCATAGCTAATGCGCTCGCCTGCTTTTACTTTTTTCACCTCAGCGACAATCGTCTTCCAGGTGAGCGCAGGCTTCAATTCTACTTTGCCGAGCAGATATGCTTCTGCTTCCTTCGAAGTCCAGAGCCCAAAGAGGCCGATACCGATACGGACCATATCGTAATGAGATTTTGGGAAAAGTAATGTTCCAGCTGTAGCTGCCGCATGTTTGATGAGTCCTTTTCCAAAATATTTTTTCGCAATATTACAAGCTTCTTCGAATTGTCTAATTTGTTCGTTGGTGTCAGTGGGAAAGGCTGGATTCTTGGCCACGGCAAAGTGAGTGAAGATGCCGGTGACCTCGATATTCTGTATTTTTTTGATTTGTTGACTGGCTTTTTCGACTTCTTCTAGCTGAAATCCTTGTCGATGCATACCAGTATCAATTTTGATATGAACAGCAATATTATAAGGGACAGGCTTGATATTTTTGATTTGATCGAAGCTCGATAAAGCAATTGTAAGATTATTTTCCGAGCACTCCTGATAGCGCTCTGCTAGAGTATGACCAAGTATGAGAATCGGTGTTTTCAAACCTCTCGATCGAAGCTTTAGAGCTTCGGTAATTGAGTCAACGCCAAGCCAATCAGTGCCAAGAGCTGCCATAGTCTCAGCGTACTCGATAAGTCCGTGACCATAAGCGTTGGACTTTGCGATCGCCATCAACTTTACATTCGGAGCGATAAGACCACGAAAAACATTATAATTGTGCTTTAGCGCGCTTTTATCTATTTCTATCCAGGTTCGTATTCCCGCTCTCTTGTCCTGCATGATTCTCCTTATTTGAGAAGCAACATTGCTGCTTCGTATTTTGGTTTTATTATTTCTTTTGATTTTGCAAAGCGAAGCTGATCCCACTTGCGTTCCAGCTTTTCACGAACTGACTTTTTCGCCGCTCCTTGATCAAGATTTTCGTAAACAAATGCTGCTTTGAAAATGCCTGCAATATTGTCAAAATTGCTCATTACGTCAGCTTCAGCAATAATTTGCTCCTCGAGACTGGTTCTCTCAATATTTTGTGAACCTCTGTGCCCCAAGATGCACTGTTCGACAAGCCTAATTTTATTCTCTGGATAGGCAATTTTCGTAAGAAAATCTTTGGCAACTTTTGCGCCGGTCTTGTGATGATCCTCTCGTCCGTAAATGATTGATCCAACGTCATGAAGCCAACCAGCGATCTCAACAATCTCGATATCAGCATTCATTTCCTTCGCAAGCTCCTTTGCGTGCGCCACCATCGGGACAAAATGAAAAGGATACGGCTCATAGCCGTATTTACTTGTTTCCTTCCGACACTCATCCTCGACGAATTGTCGAACTTGCTCAATAATTTTATTTTTCATCACTAATCTTCTTTCAATTGAATAATACCGTTTAAAATGATATCATTCAACAGTAAAATGTTCATTCGTTTTATTCGTTTGAATTAGTTTATTCGTATATTTTTGGAGAGATCGCATAGTGGCCTAGTGCGCACGCTTGGAAAGCGTGTATACCGAAAGGTATCCAGGGTTCGAATCCCTGTCTCTCCGCCATGAAAAAATACTTGATTCATTTCAGGTATTTTTTTTAAAAATTTTATTTTTTTGCTATATTCGAGTATTATTTGAAGTGAAACAATCGCTACTAATAATAAGGGCTAATATGCTCGTAAAAAATAAGGTAATCTTAGTGACTGGTGCTGGAAGTGGTATTGGCAAAGAGCTAGTACTTTCGCTATTGGCAAGAGGCGCAAAAGTAGTCGGCATAGACTTGCGCAAAGAATCGCTGGACAACCTTGAAACAGAGACCAATGTCGGCAAAAAATTACTCACGACTCACCACTTAGACGTTACAGACAGAACAGCTATCGAGAAGCTGCCTGAGAAAATTATTGCCGAACATGGAAATATTGACGGCGTCATAAACAACGCAGGCATTATTCAGCCATTTGTCCGAGTAAATGATCTAAGCTATGAAGCGATCGACAAAGTGATGAATGTCAATTTCTACGGGGTACTCTATATGACAAAAACGTTCCTCCCTTTTCTGCTAAAGAGACCAGCGGCTCACATCGTCAATATATCGAGCATGGGCGGATTTCTACCAGTTCCTGGTCAGAGCGTCTATGGCGCTTCAAAAGCTGCAGTGAAGCTCTTTACCGAAGGACTATATGCTGAGCTCGCAGATACGAAGGTTCGAGTGTCGGTAGTTTTCCCTGGAGCGACCAAGACAAATATTGCGACAAATTCTGGCGCAAGCATCACACAAGAACCAGCAAGTAATTCAAAGGATCAGAGCTTCCCGATGCTTTCGGCGAAAGAAGCCGCTAAGATCATCATCGACGGCATGGAAAGCAACAAATTTCAAATATTTACAGGCAAAGATTCGAATTTCATGAACATACTATGCCGGCTAAATCCTCGCTTTGCCACCAACTTCATCGCGAAGCAGATGAAATCCTTACTACCAAAATGAATATGAAAAAGAAAATATATTTGATAATATCAGCAGTTGTCATCTTACTTGGTGTTTTTGCATATTTCCAGATCAGAACTATTCAGAAAGCACATGAAACTTTTGACGGATATTGCAAATGGCGCGGGCTAGAAGTTGTTAGTAAATCCGATACTTTCGGATACTGCAAAGATGCAAAGAATGGCAAAGAATTCAAAATTGTTTTGTTCAACAATAAATGGTATCTCGATGGAGACCTGCCACCAAAATGGTAATACAGCGTTTCAATGATCGCTAGCCACAAAAGCGCTTCCTAATTTACCTTTTTTTTGGTATGATAATTTCATTGTTTTAATAATTTTCGACATAAAACTGTGTCCCATATTACAAAAAGATCTAAAATCTCGGTGGTAATCCCTGCTTTTAACGAAGAGAAATACCTGCCAATTTGCCTCAAGTCACTGCAAGAGCAAGATTTTGATGGTGACTATGAGTTGATCGTCGTTGACAATAACAGCGAAGATGATACGGCCAAAGTTGCCGCTTCTTTCGAAGCAATTGTAGTCAGTGAGAAGCGCCCTGGTATTTGCTTCGCCAGACAGGCTGGCACAGAAAAAGCCAGCAGTGAAATTGTTGTCTCAACTGATGCCGACTGTACCCTGCCAAAGGATTGGCTACAAAAAATTTATGATACTTTTCAAAAACATCCAGATATCGTTGCAGCTACTGGCTCATTTCAATTTTCCGCGAAGCCACGCTGGGGCAGATTCTACAGCATATCACTTTTCAAAGCGGTAAAGCACTTCTTCAAATTAACTGGCATAATTCTCTATACTCCAGCCTCAAACTTCGCGTTTAAGAAATCCGTTTGGGAAGAAATTGGCGGATACAACACGGCGCTCACTCAGGGTGGAGATGAAAATGATCTGTTCAAAAGGCTGCGGGCAAAGGGAAATGCTAGATATATTTCGGACAACTGCATCCAGACTTCGAGCCGCCGACTAGCCAAAGGCTTGTACTATAGCTTGTTTGTTTCCCTTCTCGGCTTCTACATACTCGATTACTATGTTGCGGCGAAGGTTTCCGGTAAATCCGCTCTTGGACACTATCCTGCGTACCGAGAGGACTATGGCGCGAAGAAACAAACTCTGATTGAGACTATTGGCGGAGCAGCTATCACCATACTTATCTCGGCTATTTTGATCGGGCTAGTTTTCCGAATTTCCCCAGTTCGAGCCGAACGGCTGACAACCTCGAAATATCATCGAGTTGCTCATTTCGTGAAGGATAAATCCAAGAAAATCACAGTGAACGAAACGATGCGAAAATATGTTTTCAAAGTCAGACATCCTCACCTTATCAAACCGGACATTGATCTATGAACCAAACATTAATCATCATTTTGCTAGTCGCAATTGTCTACTTCGCATACTATGTACTATTTTCACCATGGTCTCAGGTACTTGGTAAAATATTTTATAGTTTCAAAACTACAAAAAAATTGGTAGCACTCACCTTCGACGATGGACCAAATGAGCCATATACCTCAAAGATTCTAGATGTTTTGCATAAATATGGCGTCAAAGCCACTTTTTTTCCTGTCGGACAAAATATCGCACGCTTTCCAGAAATATTAAAAAAAATGGATCGCGAAGGGCACATTGTTGGTATCCACTCATACAATCACGCGCTTCTCGCCCCCGTCCTCACACCAAACTTTAAAGAAGAAATAGCTAAATCGCAGAAACTAATTTATGAACTTATCGAAAAAATGCCAACACTCTTTCGTCCACCTTGGTATTTTCGACAACCTAGTATGCTAAAAACTGTGGGAAAATCTGGCATGATTTGCGTCACCGGTACCTTTGGCAGCACTTGGGAAGTTTTTCAAGTAAGCGCCAAGAAGATTGCAAGTGACGCGATCAAAGTCACAAAGCCTGGTACCATCCTCACCTTTCATGACGGCTATAACAACAAAACGGCTAGCCGCACAAGGACGATAGAAGCGCTAGAAATTTTGATCCCAAAACTTCAAAAAGACGGCTACACTTTTGTAACCGTCCCCGAGCTTTTAAAGATAGAAGCATATCAAGATTAATCTCTAAGCAGCGTTCGGACAGTCTATTCGCCTGCGTTTATGATCTCTATTTCATTTAGAAGCAAATCAATCTCGTCATCCAGAGCTTGTGCTTCTTTAATCTTTTCTGGATCGTCGTCAAGTTCAAGCCTTGCGCCGGGAAGATTGTCGACGATTGCTATGATTGACTCGTTATCAAATACTTCGCGAAACAAATCAAATTTGCTCGGATTATTATCACGAATGAACTTGAGTGTATCTATTAGCAACTTTAGAAAATCCCAGTCTGATTTCTCATTTTTCTCTGATTCTGCAGCACATTTGTCCCAAAGCTCCGTCACCGCCTCAGAGATTTCTTCATCAGGCAAATCCTTTGCGATAGTTGCTTTGAACTTATCAAAAGCCTGCTGAAGAGCAAACTTCGATACCTCATTTTCATCTATTCCACCTTTGTCGTCGAACATAAGACCTCCAAAATTAATTGTTTTTTGCTAACTATGCATAGTTTACCACCGCAGAAAAAGAATTAGCAAACCGTTACATCGATAAATAACGATTCACTGACAACAAACCGCATCGACCAAAGGGAATAAAATTTTGATATTAAGCTTTTTTATATTACAATAACTATATGCGAGACAAGTAGAAAAAGTTTATCTATTCGTAAGAATATCCATCGAAAAAATATCAAAAAAATACGATATAAACAAAACAAAAACCAAACTTTCATCAACTAATCGGAGCGTTCTATGGAAAAAGTAGTGATGTTTGATTTTGATGGTGTCATCGCGGATTCGCTTCAACAAGTCCGGACCTTTGTGAACAAACACTGCGAAAAGGTGGGGCTATGTTGGTTTACGAAGAGAGTGAATTTTACAAACTTGTTTGATGGCAATTTCTATGAACAAGCAGTGAAGTTTGGTTTTCCAGAATCAAAGATTGATGGATTTATTAGCGACTATTTACATGAATTTAACAGCGAAATTGACACTATAAAAATATTTCCCGAGATGAAAGATGCGATCGCAAAGATCGCAGAAACAAGCCAAGTCTATGTCATCACTTCGAGCATCACAAGCGTTGTGCGCGGGAAGATTGAAAGCGAAGAAATTCTAAATGTTCGTGAAGTCATTGGCGCCGACCTCGAGAAGAGCAAGGTCAAAAAAATCGAAAGGGTAAAGCTACTCCATCCAGCTGCTGAATATTACTATATTGGCGACACCACAGGCGATATCAGTGAGGCAAAGAAAGCAAAGGTGAAATCTATTGCAGTCACCTGGGGCTACCACACAAGAAAAAAACTTTTAAGGGTAAAGCCAGATTTCATTGCCGATTCCCCTGCCGAGCTCTTGAACATTCTCAGCGGAAAAACTATTGTAAATAAAGGAAAGAAATAAATAGAGGCAACTATGGACATAGACGAACTCAGAAATAAAATTGATGAAACAGATTCAGAGATTATCAAGCTTCTCAGCGAACGCATGGAGACGGTCAAGGAAATCGGCCAGTTGAAAAAAGAACAAGGACTAAAGATCGACCAGCCAGATCGGGAAGCAGCGATTTTGGGACTTCGACTCTCAAAAGCTGAAGAGTTTGGGCTGAACCAAACATTTGTGATGAAACTATATGAAGTAATATTTGAAGAGGCAAAGAAACTGCAATCTTTAATCAAATAGGAAAAAAATGGATAAAGAATACGAGACTCAAATTCTTGATATAGACAAAGTTAGCATCGCAAAAATGCTTCGAGGCCTTGGGGCAAAGGAAGAGCCGGAGGTACTTCAGAAACGTTGGGTTTTTGATATAGAGCCATGCACGACAAAAAGTACCGGCGAGTGGCTCAGACTTCGACAAGTTGCGGATAGAAAACCGACTATCACTTATAAAAATAAATCTGGCAAAGGCATTAGCGACACAACTAAGATAGAGATCGAGGTCAGTGACTTCGACACTGCCTACAAACTTCTAGACAAGATCATGCCAACCACTCAATTTTATCAGGAAAATAAACGTCATAAGTTTGTATTGGATGATGTTGAGTATACTCTTGATACATGGCCAATGATTCCAACGATCATGGAGATCGAGGCAAAAAGCGAAGAGAAAGTGCACAAAGCACTCGAACTTCTCGGACTAACAGGAAAAGATGAAGGCCATATCGGCACTCTAGCGATTTATGAAAAATATGGCATCGCCCTCCACTCGATGAAAGAACTGAAATTTTAATACTATGAAAGATAGTATTCAACCAGGCCAAATCTGGCAACATTTCAAAGGTGGAAGATACCGAATAATTGCCATCGCGAAGCATAGCGAGACACTCGAAGATTTGGTGATCTATGAGGCTTTGTATGATAACATCACATCAAAATATTGGGCTCGACCTCTAGCGGATTTTCTCGGAACAAAAAATATCGATGACAAAGACATTCCTCGATTCAAGCTAATCAAATAGCATCTCGACAAAAAAAGCCTTAGTGCAAGCTAAGGCTTTTTTGTAAGGATCTATTTATCTATGATTTTGGAAAGTAATAATCTTTTCTCTACAGATGCAATCACCTTGCGAGTTTGAACGATCATATCTGGCGTCACCGAGACTGAAGTTGTCCCCGCTTTTACCATCATCTCCGTAATTTCTGGATAGATACTTGGAGCTTGGCCACAGATTGAACAAGTCACGTTGTGCTTTCGGCAAGTCTTTATTACGTACTCGATAGACATAACGATTGCTTCATCTCGCTCATCAAAAGTCTCGGCCATAGTCTGATTATCTCGATCGACACCAAGTGTTAGCTGAGTCAGGTCATTTGAACCGATAGAAATACCGTCAATACCAAGAGCCAAGAATTTTTCTAGAAGAATAACGTTTGATGGCACCTCGCACATCATCCAAATCTTGAAATCTGGTCCCTGCTTCAAACCACTCTTCGCAATCATTTGCATGCACTGCTCCATCTCACTAACAGTACGGACAAAAGGGATCATAATCCACAGATTTTTCAGGTCATACTCCTCGCGCACCTTTTTGATCGCTTTTAGTTCAAGCGCAAACATTTCTGGCTCAGCAATATATCTCGAAGCGCCACGATAGCCGATCATCGGATTACCCTCGACTGGCTCAAACTCCTCGCCCCCCTTCAACCCGCGATATTCGTTTGTCTTGAAATCAGTTGCACGATAGACGACTGGGCGAGGCGAAAAAGCACCGGCAATCGTTCTAAGTCCCGTGACAATCGCCTCAACATATTTATCACCTCTGCCTGCCTTCACCATCGCTTTTGGATGCTCGCCAAGTGCGGCGATCATAAACTCCGCTCGCAGCAAGCCGACGCCATCGACAGGTAATTTCGCAACTTCTTCCGCCAAATGTGGCTCGCCAAGATTGACATAAACCTTCGTGCCAGTGATCGGCACTTCTTCGACTAGGGCAGAACCAGATAAATTATTTGGTGTTGATGGTAATGTTTTTTTATCAGCTGCTACCTTCCCCTTGTAGACCAAACCGTTGACGCCATCGACAGTAATTATTTGGCCATTCTTCAAAATACTCGTTGCCTTGCCAGTCCCAACTACGCAAGGGATGCCGAGCTCTCTAGAGACGATCGCCGCGTGGCAAGTTCGGCCGCCAGTATCAGTGACGATCGCCGACGCTTTTCTCATCGCAGGCACGTAATCTGGCGTCGTCATCTCAGTGACGAGAATATCGCCTGGCATAATCTTATCTATCTCTGTTGGTTTGTGAATTATTTTGACGGGACCAGAGATTGAACCGAGAGAAGCAGCGGCACCCTTCAAAAGGACTGTTAAAGAAGCTGTTGAATCAGATCCTTTGACACTCTTTGACTCTGTGCCACTCTGCCCTTCTGCCACCTTACTATTTTCACACTTTCCCAGGGTGGTAATCGGACGAGATTGTACAAAGTAAATTTTGCCATTTTCAATCGCCCACTCGGTGTCTTGAGGACTCTTGTAATGTTTCTCTATCTCGACGCCCATTTTGGCCAGCTCAATAATCTGCTTATTCGTAATTTTTTGTGCTGATTGGTGAGCTTTCGCAACACTTACATGTTTGTCGCCACCTTTAGAATTATGAACTATTTTCCAAATTTGGGTATTAATATTTTTTTCTTCTATGGCAAGCAGGTCCTTATCGACAACATAACGATCAGGGGTGATTGAGCCCGAAACGATTGCTTCGCCAAGGCCATAGCCAGCTTCGATCACTAACAAATTATTTTTTTCTGAAACAGGGTCTATCGTAAACATTATTCCAGAGTAATCAGACTGAATCATGTTTTGCACTACTGCGGAGAGCCCAACTTTCATGTGATCGAATTTATTGATAATACGGTAATAGATGGCTCTTGCTTCAAACAATGAAGCATAACATTGAAGCGTTGCTTTGATCACATTTTCTTTGCCAGAAGTGTTTAGAAAAGTGGCATGCTGACCGGCGAAAGAAACGTCTGGCAAATCTTCTGCTGTAGCGCTCGAGCGAATGGCGACAGGAAAGCCACCAAGCTTGTAATAAGCTTCTTTAATCTCTTTTGCGAGGTCATCTGGGATTTCGGAGTCCAGAATCATTTTTTTTATTTCTCGGGAAACTTTGTTTAGCTTCTTATTGTCTTCAGCGTTTAGCCCATGTAACAATTTTTCAATCTTTGGTTTTAGTCCACTTTTTTCTAAATAATAATAGTAAGCTTGAGCGGTCACACAAAAACCACTCGGCACAGGAATGCCGGCTTTGACTAGTTCACCTAGGTTTGCGCCTTTTCCGCCAACCTCGGGAATACTCTTCTTAGAAATCTCCTTAAACCAAAGTATGAATGAAATATTCTTTGCCATACCCCTCCTCTTTTTTTATATCATTTTATTTTTGTATCAATTCGGCTAGAACTTTTTTTATAAGATCGTATCCAAAGCCACGACCCATCAGAAATCTTCCTAGCTTTTCGTATGTTCTGTCTTTTTCCTGCTTCTTCGCCAGCCACTTCTCGGCTAAATTCTTGGCAATGGCTAGCTCCTCTTCTTGGGTAATTTCGGCTAGTTCGTTTTCAACTATTTCCTCTGCAATTTGAAAGCTCTTCAGTCGACAACGAATTGAATGTTTTCCATATTGACCAGTTAATCGCTTACTCCGTACGTAAAGCTTGGTAAAACGTGAATCGTCTAGAAAATTTCTTTCTTTCATAAATGACACCACAGATTCTACTTCCTCCAAGAAATAGCCTTTTAGTTTCATCTTCTGCCGTATTTCACCCTCGCTTCTCTCTCGGATCTTCAGAAGGTTGATTACATATTCTTGTGGTGTCTTTTTCATTTTACAAAATCACTATCCCGATCAACGTCTACAAATATTTTTCGGAAATTGGTCTCTTAAATTAATTCTCGGCGTTTGATATGTCAGCTTTGACCTTGATACTTGCTAATATTTTCTTCTTGATTTCAGCCGATATTTTAGGATTGTTTTTCAAAAATGAACGTGCACCTTCTTTGCCTTGGCCCATTTTCTCACCGTTATATGAAAGCCATGAGCCAGCTTTGTCGATAATCTCATGAGCAACACCAAGATCAATAATTTCGCCCTCGGCATCAATGCCACAGCCGAACATCAAATCAAATTCGGCAACCTTGAACGGAGGAGCAACTTTGTTCTTTACAACCTTAACCGTAACATTGTTGCCAATAGTTTCATCACCCTTTTTAATAGCGGCTTTACGACGAATATCAAGACGAACTGAGGCGTAGAACTTCAAAGCATTTCCTCCAGTTGTTGTCTCGGGATTGCCAAACATCACACCAATTTTCATACGGATTTGATTGATAAAAATAAGAATTGTCTTTGATTTCGAAACAGCGCCTGTCAGCTTTCGTAAGGCCTGCGACATGAGTCTTGCTTGAACGCCCATCATCGAGTCACCCATTTCACCCTCGATCTCTGCCCGTGGCACTAAGGCGGCGACTGAGTCGACAACAATGATATCAAGTGCATTTGAACGAACAAGTGTCTCGCAGATCTCAAGCGCTTGTTCACCGTTATCTGGCTGTGAAATAAGCAAATTATCAAGGTTCACGCCGATCTTTTTTGCATATTCTGGATCAAAAGCGTGCTCGGCGTCGATAAACGCACAATTTCCACCAAGCTTCTGAGCTTGAGCTATCGCCGAAATTGCCAGCGTAGTTTTGCCTGAAGATTCTGGGCCGAAGATTTCTACAACGCGTCCTCGAGGCAGTCCACCAATGCCTAGCGCCAAATCAAGAGAGAGGGATCCAGTCGAAATAGAGTCAACTTTGTAAGCAGCGGTATCGGACAGTGTCATGATTGCCCCATGACCAAACTGTTTTTCTATCGAAATTAGTGCCGCCTTTAGCGCTTCACTTTTGCCATCAATTTTCTCCACCTTTGCTTCAACTTCTTTCTTGGCCATAAGAACCTTTGAGATTAATTTCCAAATTATAATTCGAAATTTAAAATAATAAAATTATTGTGCAACTGGTAACTCAGCCGGGATCTGCGCTGTAACAGGCTTATATTCAAGCGTCAGGACTTCGCTTGTCTCCTTCTTACTCTTATTGACTGCCTTGACCTTAATCACGTTTATGCCGCGATGGAGTTTCAGATTTGTTGAGAATGTTCCATCATTGGTGATCGGCACATGCTCATCGTTTATCGTCAAAAATGTATCATTATCCGTAATCCCGCGGAGATCAATCGAGTCATCGACGTAGACACCACCATTTCCAGGAGAAGTAATCTTCAAATTTGGACTGCCGGCAAAATGTGCCACCTGGAATATGATATAGCCGAACAATGAAATTATGAAGAAAGTAATAAAAGAATAGCCAACAACCTTTGGCGTCAAAATTACCTTGTAATCTTTAACGGAATTTTTGTAACTAATTTCTGTCGAATGGCTTCTTTTCGGTTGCAGCTTGCACTCGCGATGATAAGCCGAGGTTGCTTCAGCGACGTCAAATTCAAGGTATTTTGCATAGGCCAAAACAAAGCCTCGAACATAGACTTCTGATGGAAGAGAATCGCTATCACCTTTTTCTATTGCTGCTAGATAATTAGCACGAACTTTGGTGCCTATTTCGGCATCTTCCAAAGTAATGTCCTTCTCTATCCGAATAGCCTTGAGCTTTTCGCCCAATGTTTTGTTTGTCTCAATTTTTCTTGTAGAAAAGCCTCTGACCATTTTGATATTCGCTAAAATTTAATATCTTCCTTAGTGTTTTCTGGTTCATAAGTGCTGACAAATTCGCCACCGCCCATACGGTCAACATCGTCAGTCGAAACGAGTACATCGCGTGGCCTTGCTCCATCGGCAGGACCAATTGCACCATTCTCCTCGAGGATGTCCAGTAATCTTGCTGCTCTAGCATATCCGACCTTCAAGCGCCTTTGCAAGAGCGATGCGGAAGCTTTGCCGGCATTCACAACAGTATCCAGTGCATCGCTATACAAATCATCTTCACTTGAGCCATTTATGCCCGCACCTCCACCATGTCGGCTACTACCAAATGACAAAATTGATTCGTCATAGTTTGGCTCGGCGTTGTTTTTCAAGAATGCTACGAGCTGCTCAATCTCAGGGTCAGAGACGTAGCAACCCTGAACACGTTTTGGCTTGGCGCCAGCGGCCATGAAAAGCATGTCACCAAAGCCGAGGAGCTTCTCTGCGCCGGACATATCAAGAATCGTACGTGAATCGACTTGGGATGCAGTCGCAAAAGCAATTCTGGAGGCAATATTTGCCTTGATCAAGCCTGTTAGGACGTCGACCGAAGGTCGCTGAGTCGCAATAATCAGATGCATACCAGTCGCGCGCGCCATTTGGGCTAAGCGCACGATTGAGCCCTCAACTTCTTTCGACGACGTGGCCATCAAGTCTGCTAACTCATCAACTATGATAACAATGTATGGCAATTTGCCTTCAGGCCCTGGAGCGGAGTTATATGCCACAATATTCCTTTTGCCAAGCTCAGAAAACATCTTGTAGCGTCTCTCCATCTCCCAAACAGCCCACTTGAGAGCGGCGACGGTCTTATCTACTTCAATTACGACTGGCGTAAGTAGATGAGGGATTTCGTTGTAACAAGTCAGCTCTACTCTCTTTGGATCGACTAACAACATGCGCAGATCTTTTGGATCGTTGTTGAATAATAACGCAACAATGATCGAATTAATACAAACAGATTTACCTGAGCCTGTCGAACCAGCAATCAAAAGATGAGGCATCTTTTCAAGATCAATTGCTGATGGCTCGCCAGCCACATCTCGTCCAAGAGCCAAGGCTAATTTACTTTTTATCGCCTTGAACTGTGGTGCTTTTAGAATTTCTTTTAGTGTGACTTTCGCAGCAACTTTATTTGGGATTTCGATACCAACTGCGTTTTTGCCAGGGATTGGTGCCTCAATACGAATACTTTTGGCAGCCAATGTCAGCGCGAGGTCATTTTGACGTGCAACAATCTGATTAAGTTTCACGCCGTCATCAGGCTTGATCGTATATTGGGTTACGGTTGGGCCGACATTAGCATCGCCCATGCTGACGGTAATGCCGAACGTTGCAAGACATTTCTGAATCATCTCCGCATTTTTATAAATATTTCCAGGATTTGCGACCTCATCAAGCTCCTTCAAAAGATCAAGACTCGGATACTGCCAAACAACATCTTTTTTGATCGGAACATTCGTCGTATTTCCAGTAGGTGCAAGATCAACAACTGCGGCCTTAGCCTCAACTTCTTCAAACTTTGGCTTCTTTTTCATACCAAAACGTTTTCTGACTGATTCGAAAACAGAGACTTTTGTGTCCTGTCGATTGTTTACTCTCAGTTTGCCGTCATCCTCTTCATCCTCTTCCTCATCGTCATCATCGCTGCCGCCAGCACCTTTCTGCGAGGTGCTAAGCCCAAGAGCTCTAAAGATAGAGAAATCAAAAATCATCTGAATCGAGATGAGCAATATTGCCACAACAATCAAAAACGATGCTAGATCGCCGACTGCGTTACGGAGTGGGACTGAGAACATGTAGCCAACGATTCCACCGTATCGGGTAAAAATTCCCGCTTCTTGCGCGTAATCAACTGAAAGGAATAAATGACAAAAAGTTGGGAAGGCAAAAAGGAATATTACGAGGCCAACAAACTCGGAAATACGGTAACCTCCTCGATTTTTCTTCCTTCTCGGCGCAACAACCAAGCGAAAGCTGATGTAGGCTAAAATAAAATCAAAAATATATGCGCCAAGCCAACCAAACATATTCTCGGCTCCGTCAGCAAAAAACCGACCAAGGACGCCGGCTCTTTCGATAAACCCAAGAAAAATCATAAGCGCAATAATAAACATTATTATTGAAAAAATAGTTCGCCAAATTTCCGCAGAAAGACCGAGAGACCAGTCAAAAACGAAATTGCCCCAATCGTCCTGTTTCTGATACCACTTTAGCTTCGGTTTCCTCTTCGGATGTAATCTTCTTCTACCCATATATTCCTCCAAGCGTTACAACTGAAAAATAATGCAAAACACGCACTTTGATTAATTATATTGCATTATGTATATTGTTGCAACAAATTTCGTATTTAACTGAACATAAAAATAGACCCAGATTTCTCAGGGTCTATTTCATAATATTGATCTTAGATTTCGATCACAACTGGGATCACCATCGGACGACGCTCTGTCTCTTTGAAGAGATACTCGCCAAGCTCATCACGAACTTTTTGTTTGACAAAAGAATAGTCAATCTTTGGTGCACTTTTCTCTTTTGTGCCGTATTTTGCAAAGATTTTCTTCACTTCGGCACGAGCCTTGTGAACAAGCTCTTCACTCTCGCGCATATAGATGAAGCCACGTGAAATAATATCTGGAGAAGTCATAATCTGGCCATTTTCATGATTGACTGTGACGATGACCACGAAGATTCCATCTTCGGCCATTGCTTTACGGTCACGGAGAACGATGTTGCCAACGTCCCCTACGCCAAGACCATCAACCATAACAAAGGAGGCAGGGATACGTTTGTTTGTAACCTCGCCTTTGCCCTTACTAAACTCAATCACTTGACCGTCGTCACCGACAAGACAGTGCTCTTCATCGACAAGCCCCATCTCCTGAGCGATCTGACATTCAAGCATAAGCTTATGTCTTTCACCATGATTTGGCATGAGGTATTTTGGCTTTATAAGTGCAAGCATCAATTTCAAGTCTTCCTGATTTGCATGGCCAGAAGTATGGACGTCCATCAATTTTTGGTAGACAACTTGAGCGCCAGAGCGGAACAAAATGTCCATAAGATTCGATACAGCTCTTTCGTTACCAGGAATTGGTGAAGATGAGAGTATGACGAGGTCGCCTTTCTTCATTTTCACATTTCGATCTTCGCCGTTAGCGATTCGAGTAAGTGCTGCATTGTCCTCGCCCTGTGAACCAGTGCAAACTACAACAACTCTTTCATCTGGATATTTATTCAAATCCTTGACGTCGATGATTGTATCGCGAGGCATGATAAGTGCTTCAAGCGAGAGAGCGATCTCGACAGTCGTCAGCATGCTTCTTCCGACAAAACAAACCTTGCGATCCAAGATTTTGGAAACATTTAAGATTTGTTGAATACGACCGATAAGCGTTGAGAAAGTTGAAACAATGATTCTTTTCTTTGATCTCTCCATGATCGACATCAGGGAATCTTCTAGAACTTTTTCAGAGATTGAAACACCTGGTTTTTCAATATTGGTTGATTCCATCATCAAAAGTAAAGGTTTTCGAGCGCCAATCATTGCAAGTCCAGAAAAGTCCGCAGGCTTGCCATCAGCAGGAGTGTGGTCAAATTTGAAGTCACCAGTTGCGACGATCACGCCTTCTGGAGTTGTAATACAGAAACCCATAGCCTGTGGAATACTATGATTCACCTTGAAGGTTTCAATCTTGAAACAGCCAAGCTGCAAAGTGTCTTCGCCGATTTTCAGAGGAGCTAGCTTCGCTGTACGGTCTAGGCCAAATTCTTCGAGTTTGCTCTTGATAAGGCCAAGGCTAAGTGGTGAAGAGTAAATAGTTGGCGAACCGATACGTTCGTAAACGTAAGGAATTGCGCCGATGTGGTCCAAGTGGCCGTGAGTGATAAGGAGACCTTTGATTTTGCTCTTGTTTTGCTCGAGATAAGTCACATCTGGAATCACATAGTCGACACCTGGCATTGTCTCATCTGGGAACATAAATCCCATATCGATAATGATAATGTCGTTCTTGTATTCGATAATCGTACAGTTCTTACCGCCAGTTTCTTCAACACCGCCAAGTGGGATAACCTTCAGCTTCGGTTCGTAGAAAAACTTTGACTGTAGGTTTGGGTCAACTTGTTGTGCTGTGTAGCGAGTCGACACACCGTCGCTCTTGATCGAGCTTTCTAATTTTTGATTTCTGTCACCTTGAACGCTCGACACTGCTGGTCGGCTGTCCTTCATGACTTTTAGTACATCATGTTTCATACTTTTTTAAGAATCTTCTTTCTTTTTAGTTTCACTAATTATTTTTAATTAAAATTTCGTTATAAGATCTTGTATCTTTGCAAAATCAGCCAATAATGTCGCCCTAAGGCTTCCATTGTGAAGCGCAGCAGCTGGGTGGTAAAGTGGCAGATAAATGATTCCATTTGGGCCAATGATTGGCTCGCCATGGATTTTGGAAATATTTGGCTGATCAGGAAGCATACTGGCAACAGCATGAC
>JBAXEI010000012.1:0-31593 GCA_037140515.1 Candidatus Berkelbacteria bacterium
TTGCAACACCGGCCACTAGCTCAAACTTCACATCATGGACAGGTTGCGATTCTACTAATGGTACAAGCTGCACTTTGACGAATATCACAGCCGACAAGACGATCACCGGTGCATTTAGCCTCAAGACCTACACAGTCACGGTCAGTAAAGCCGGCAACGGTGACGGTGGATTCGATCAGGCAACACAAGTAGTAGATTATGGTGCTGGTTTGTTAGTCACTGCTACTCCAGCAACTTCCTCGGTATTCACGAGTTGGACTGGCTGCGACTCGACGACCGGCTCGACTGGCGAAGTTTGTCACCTCGCAAATATTTCTGCTAGCAAGACAATCGCTGCGACTTTCACTTTGAAGACGTACACAGTTACTATTACTTCTGCTGGTACAGGTACTGGTACTCTTGATCAGGCCACACAAACTGTAAACTATGGTTCAAATCTTACTGTAAACGCGACTCCAGCAGCATCCTCAGTATTTGTCGGCTGGACTGGAGACGCGACTGGCACCGGAAGCGCGATTCTCTCAAACATTACTGCAAACAAAACTATTACAGCAACATTCCAGCTTGTTATCGGAATCACTTCATCTGTTACAAGTAGCGGCGGTACAATATCTCCTTTAGGGATTACAAATGTTACAGACGGTTCAAATCAAGAATTTGTTATCACTCCAAGCCTAGGATATTATATTTCTAATATCAAAGTTGATGGTAACTTCCTGACTGGTACACTGAATAGTACTTATACATTTAGCAATGTCACTGTTGCCCATACGATCGAAGTTTACTTTAGGGCTGACGGAGTTAAGGTCTGGGACGGCCAGGCAGGTGACAACAATTGGTCAAGCGCAGACAACTGGACGGGCAATACAATTCCGGTTGCCACCGATGACGTGTTCTTTAGCACTCCGTCAACTAAGAATTCTCTTTTGGATTCAGGATTCACAAACCACATTAAATCCCTTGCTATTGAAGCAGGCTATACAGGCACAATTTCTGCAAATAATACGTTGAATGATGACGGCAACTTTGTCCTAAGCTCTGGTACATTCAGCGCAAATGCCCAGGCGATGAATATTGGTGGTTCTCTAACTATTGCCGCTGCACCTACTGCAGTATTTGATAAGGGGACAAGCACGATCAATATGAATGCCACAGCGGCTGGAAAGACTATCACATCAGCTGGCCAATCATTGAACAAAATTGTATTCAACGGTATCGGAGGTTCATGGACTTTGCAGGATGACCTGTCGGTTTCTTCTCTGCAAATCGATAACGGCATATTTGTCGATAACGGAAAGAACGTTCAGATAGCCGGCGATATTCTCTTCAACAATGCATCTGAAAACACATTGGTCTCTACCGGAACATGGACGATGACAGCAAATGGCAATCTTAATAGTACCTATGGGTGGACAGTAAACGTTATACATAAATTAGTTATCGCAGCAAATGTTACAGGTACAAGGATCCACACAGGTAATCCTAGCTATCATCAAAGTATTTCGGCTAGCAAGCTTGTCATGGAGGCAAACTCTCGTCTTGTCGGTGAGTTCTATACAACTATTTACAATGTTTACGAAAATGATCCAGTAGATATTGACTCTACCGCTGACATAATCGATCCTAGCGGTGTCGGTCAGCTTTATATTTATCCAGTTACTACATCAACCATTTATCAGAAAGCTATTTCTATCTCTACGAATCTCAGCATCGGAAGTGTTGCTAGTGGTACACTTAAGATGACAGGGGATTTCAGAGTCGCAAATCTTGCTGTCTATGGTGCTAATAGCAGTAATAGCGAAGCAACAGCCTTTACCTTGGATGCTAATGGACACAATATTACTACCAACAATCTTTTAGCCGGTAGCACAAGTGCTAGCCTCATACACTATGGAAAGATAATGCTTGGAAGTGGTACACACACTATTGCCAACATCATCGCACCAACCGCTACAAGCTATGGTTATTATAACCTTGGCTCATCAAATATCTCAGTGAGCGGAAATGTCGACTTTACCAGGGCAACAGTTACCCCAGGTACAAGCACGATGAACTTCAATCCAACAACGACTGGCAAAACTATCACAACAAATGGTCAGGCACTCGGAAACTTGACATTTAATGGCATAGATGCTGTTATCGATCCAAATGTTACTCTGCTAAACAACAATATTTCATTGTTGGCAAACCATACTCTTACTGCAGGTTGGACATTCAAGGACAATATTTCAGCTAAATCATTGACTGTAAATGCCGGAACATTGGTTGATGGTGGAAAGTCGGTTACTGTAGCAGGCGATATAATTATTGCAAATAAAGTTGGCATGCTCGCTTCTACTGGTGTGTGGACCCAGTCGGCTAGTGGAAATATATCTAATCCAGATACACACAATTCCTTTGGCAGTTTGGTTATGGCTGGTTCAGGGGTGACTTCCACAATGACAGCAAGTGTTTTTGTAGGCTTAGGCTTTGGTTCTGCGGGTGCACTAACAGTTGGTCCAGGAACTTTACTAGGTTCTGGCAAAACTCTTACTGTGTATTCTAGAACAAGTGACAGTGTTTCGGTGAACAATTTGAGCTCAGAATCAAAACTTGGTGTCTTGGATATGTATCCAATGAATGCAAATATTACTCAAAAAGCGATAACCCTACCAGTAAATTTTGCAACAACCGTAATATTTCAGCAAGAACCAAGTGCTATTCTTACTGCAACTGGTAATTTCTATTTTGGCAATAGTAATCTGATATTTGCTAATGATAGAGCTACCGCCTCAGCTGGTTATGTCGATATGAACACATACAATTTGAGCTGTAAAGATGTTTTCATTGGTTCCACTTCACTAACGTATGCAACAAATCCTGGCTATTTGAAGCTTGGATCCGGTACTACAAATATTGCCGGTAATCTTGGTCATGGCAACGCTTCAAATGTTGGCAACAAAATTGATCTTGGGTCTGGTACGATAAATGTTGGCGGAAACTGGGATTCTAGCAACATCAATGTTACTCCTGGCACTTCTACTGTTGACCTAACTGGTACAGCCTCGCTAACTGCACGTGGCTATGGTGCTACTCCTTATGATTTCTATAATCTTAAGTTAGCCCATACCGGTAAAACTACATCAGCTAATACTTCAGTTCATCTTGCAAACATTCTGTACATGTATTCTGGAGGCACACTATCAAATCTGAGTTCAAACGCATTCCGTCTCTATAAGTCAGACGGCGATCCAGTGATTAGCACTGGCGCATACCTGACTTCGAGCACACTTCTTGTCTATAGACCTACTGCTAGTTTATCTATTTCTGGTCATGACTTTGGGGCAGGTACAATTACATATTCTGGAGTGACGAATGATACTGCAATTACTCTGACGTCAGATGTTTCTACTACAGGAGATATCGTTGTCTACTCCCTAACTGCAAATAAGAAAACAACACTGAACGCAGGGGCGAACAATATTGTGGCCAATAATGTATTTGGATCATCTTCTGTATACGGCTCCGGAACAATAAACCTTGGCTCAGGTACACATAGACTTAGCGGTACAATCGCCAAACATCCAGGGGCAGTATCTCTGAATACAGTTATAAATTTTGATTCATCAAATACTTCGATCGGTGGCAACCTAAACTTTGCTGCTGCAACAGTCGATACTGGCACCTCTACTATCATTCTAAACGGTATCGGCAGCCAGTCTGTCTCTGGCTCAAATACCTTTAATAATCTGTCTGCTACTGCTAACCAAGCTCGAACAATTAGCTTCGCCTCTGGCACTACTCAGACTGTAAATGGCACATTAAATCTAAACGGTAGTGCTGCTGGTAACCTAACACTCAATACGTTAGTTGGCTCAGCTACAGATCAGTGGAATATTGATCCAAAAGGAACAAAATCTGGCTCTTATCTTTCAGTCCAAAACTCTAAGAATCTAAGCTCTACTGTGATCAATCCTGCAAACTCTACAAACCTTGGTAATACTGACAATTGGTTCCTACCATCTGGCACAATCACTTCATCTTCTGCTAGAACAAACCAAAAAGATCAAACCTTGGCTTTGACGACCGACACTGGCGTAAGCATGATGGTCTCAAACTCACCAGATTTCGCGGGTGCAGAGTATGAGCCATTTGCAACTACCAAGCCTTGGACATTCCTTGATCCAACTGTCGATGGTACAAAGACTGTCTATGTAAAATTCAAAGATACATATGGCAACGAGTCAGCTACATTCTCAGTATCAGTTATCTTAGATACTACAGCGCCTGCCGCACCACTAACTCTTTCAGCTGTAGCTGGAAACACTTCTGTCTCACTATCATGGACCAATCCAACTGTGGCTGACTTTACTACTGTTGCTCTTTACCGAAGCACCAAGGCTGACTTTACTCCAGCTATCGACAACGGCCTAGGCAGATATGACGAGACAACAAACAACAAGATTGCAACTCTAGTAAGAGATGTACAGACTTATCTAGATGCAGATGTTGTAAATGGTACAACATACTACTACAAGCTCAGAGCCATAGACAGCTCAGACAACTATTCACTTGAGTCAAATCAAGTATCTGCTAAGGCTGACAACGATCTGCCAACAACTGCTACAAACTTGACTCTTAGCAACAAGACAAATACTAAAGATGGCATCGAGTATGTAAACAGCAAAGATGCAGTTATCTCATTTGCTCCTGCTTCTGACATAAATTCAGGTCTTAGAAACTACATCTTATCTATTGGATCTACTAGCAACGGTACAGAAGTACTAAATAACAAAGAGATTCTTATCTCCGCAATTGCTAATCCATTAGCTCCAAGTATCGCTCTATCTTCGGTCATTACAAATGTTAATTCATTGGCTGACGGTACTTACTACGCAAGGCTCCAGGCTAAAGACAATCAGAATAATCTAAGCAGTATCTCTGCCGAGCTCAAATTTATGATCGATACAGTCGCTCCAGCCATCTCGGGAGAGATAAATGTTACAGATGTCTCAAACAGAGCTGCTTCTCTCTACAAAGCATTGCTCACTTGGCCAGAAGCTACAGAGACCGGTAGCGGTTTGATCGGCTATGTTGTAAGAAGAGGTGGAGTAATTCTATCACCTGATGCTTCTCTGGTCTCTGGAAATATCCAATATGATGCAGCGAATAAGATGTATTCGTACCTTGACGATCTTGGTCCTAGCAAATCTGCAGGCTACACAGTCTCTGCAATTGATCTTGCAAAGAACGAATCTGCAAACTTAGATGCGAAGTTTAACGGTACAGATGCAATAACAGTCATACTTCCAGAAGAAGCTCCTGGTGAGGGAGTACTTACCATCACTGAGCCAAAGGCACTTCCTAGTGATTCACTTGGTGAGAAGACTATGGCAACAATTACTTGGAAGACATCAGTTCCTGCAACTAGCCAAGTCCTATACGGTGAGAACACAGAGTACGCAATGAAAACAACTCTAGATCTAGGCCTAAACTCTTTCCACACAGTGGTCTTGAAAGATTTGAAATTCAACACGACTTACCATTTCGTAGTTATCTCGAAAGATAAAAATGGTAGTGAAGTTCGATCCGACCAAGTCGCTGAGTTTAAGGATCTGACGTTTGTTACAAAAGATGTCTTGGCTGACCAGGGTGTACTTGAGACGGTCATCCAGAATCTATCAGGGTCTTTCATGAAAGTCAGAGACATTATTACCAACATGATTGGAAGAACCTCAATTGCTAACACAAACCAAACAATTGCAAACTCACTTGGAATGCAGGTAGAAGATGTGCCTGCTGCAAGCTCAACCGTTGCAGTTTCCATAGCTGTCGCTTCTGCCGCAGCCGCGCCAATCGCGAATGCAATGACCTTGTTCTCACTCCCTGAATATATTCGCGCACTTATTTATTCGATGCTTTCTTTAGGCACGAAGAGAAAGAGAAAAGAGTGGGGGAGGGTTGTTGAAGACGGCACTGACTTGCCATTAGTCCAAGCCAAGGTCACGCTCTTCAAACTTGAGAAAACGATGAATTCAGATATCGTAAATAAGAAATTGATTGAGACTGTCTACACTGACAGTGAGGGAAACTATGCATTTATTGCCGCTCCAGGAGAGTATGAGATTGTCGCAACCAAAGACATGTACCATATGGTTGAAGGCAGTTCTGCATCTTACCGCCCAGGATCAGTAATTACAGTGAAGAGAGAAGAGGAAGGTCTAATCGTTCCAAAAATTCACATGTCAATGACAAGCAGTAATACACGAAAAAAGCTCTTCTCTCTCAAGAGATTGGACAATATTGAGAGAGTGTTGGTTTATATCTCACTGGTATTCCTAACGTTTGGTTCGGTTACGGTAATATCTGGCTTGCTAAAAGATTCTAGCTCTGTTACCAACCTTATGCTTCTCGCAATCTATCCATTCCTTTGGTACATAAACATCAAATCACTCAAGAAATCCTCTCCGTTTGGTGATGTTATAGACAAACAAAACTCTCAAGGCGTTCCGCTAAGCCTAGTCAGAGTTATGAGTAAAGATGGCAAGAAATTGGTCAAAACAACTGTTACAAATCAAACAGGAAAGTTTCAGACTTTGGTTCAGAAAGGCCAGTATCAGGTCAGAGTTGCAAAATCAGGTTACTTACAATCCGAACCAGTAATATTGGACACAGAGCAAAAGATAGAGTCTCTGCATGAGAGAATCGAGATGGACCGAGATAAGAGAATTTAGGCCTAATCGGATGATAAATGTCTCGCATTTATCATCCGAAGCTGGTAATATATTATATATAAAGTATTGAGGGACATGAATATAAAAAAAGTTTTTCTAATTATTGCTATCTCAGCTGTACTGCTAATGCCAAGATCAGTAGTGGCAGCTGATTCGAACACATTGAGCGTCTCTACTGTCTCAGGATCAAAATTGGGGTATTCTTTGTACTGGGATTCCGGCCAGGGCAATGTCAAAATCGAGCGCTCTTCTGATGGCTCAAACTTTGCAACCATTGGCGAGACCACGCTAAATTACTATGTTGATTTCAACGTTCTAAAAGATGTGTCCTACACATATAGGGTCAATATTGGTGGTAAAATAGTAACATCAAACGCGTCTAATCTTTCTGCGGGAGCTTCAGTAATCTCTGACATCAGGATAGAGCCAGGATCAACAAATAAAGCTGAGGCATCTGTAGTTTTGTACTTCAATACTGATAAGTTGTCCAAAAGCCAGATTTATTATGGCGATAATGAATCATATACAAGTCAGACCGAAATCGACAATTCGTTGAATCAGTCGCATACGATCTTGCTTGAAAAACTCAAACCAAGCTCCACGTATCATTTTAAGATTAAGATATTGGATATCAATGACGAATTTCCTGTTGAGAGCGCAGATCAGCTTTTCACGACTCCTAGCGCGCCAAACGATACTTCTATCCTACAAATTATTATTAAAGCCCTGACCGATGCATTTTCCGGCTTCGCTAGCTGGTTTGCGAGCTAACAATGAACAAGAAACCAATTATCAAAAGTGGTGCATACATTATCTTGGCGATCGGAATACTCCTAATTCTCGCACTATTCTTGGGCGGTTTGCTACTTTTTGTCACCTATCCAGAAGCAACTTTTGCGAAGAAAATGATAGTTCTCGGCGGGCTGCTGATTGTCTGTGCAGCAATAATCCTTATTACTCTCTCTCTGTTCGAATCGTTGACTGAAGTTGTGAAGCTAGATGAAGAAGTCAAAGAAATCATTGAAGAGGAAAAGCATAGTACTAAATCGGTAGAAAAAGATGTCTGATATTGCGATTAAAGCAGCAAACCTCAAGAAGCAGTTTGTTGTAGGACATAATTATGTTGATGCCCTACGTGGTGTTGATCTAGAGATTAAATCGGGCGAATTTGTTGTTATCTATGGCCCATCAGGTTGTGGCAAAACAACACTTCTTAGTCTGCTTGCAGGACTTGATTTACCATCCGACGGGAAAGTCTTTGTCCAGGAAACAGACCTCTCAACGCTTTCAAGTGATGAACTAGCTCATTATCGTCGCTCCAAGATCGGTATGGTATTCCAGCAGTTCAATCTTATTCCGACATTAAATGCTAAAGAAAATATTGAGTTGCCACTGATTCTGTCTGGAGTGAAGAAGAGAGCGGCTGGTAAACGAGCACAAGATCTGCTAAAAGTCGTCAATTTAACCGACCGTGCAAATCATAAACCAGCAGAGCTATCTGGCGGGCAACAGCAGCGTGTCTCAATTGCTCGGGCACTTTCATACAATCCATCGATTCTTTTCGTCGACGAGCCAACCGGTAATCTAGACGTCGAGACTGGTGATGAAGTTATGAAAATGCTTAAGCAGATCAATGGCTGGGGTAGGACGGTCGTTCTGGTAACTCATAATCCTGATTTTCTGCCCTTTGGGGGTCGCGTGTTCTATATGGCTGACGGTGCAATAGTGAGAACCGTAGAAAATCCTCATAAGCAGAACGAGAAAGGTGACGCAGAGGGAGGGTTGAAATATTATGTTGCCTCAAAAATTCGTTCCGGAATGCCATTCTGGGAGTCACTGCGATTGGCGAAAAATCACTTTTTGAGTAAAATGACTCGAACCTTCCTGACAACGTTAGGTGTTTCTCTCGGCGTTGGTTCTATAGTTACGCTTGTCTCTTTGGGTATGGGCCTTCAGCAGATTACAACAAAACAGCTTGCCTCGCTTGATACGCTAGTGACAATAAATGTCTCTGCGAATGAAAATTCTGCTAAGCCGCTTGACGACACAGCAGTCGATAAGTTGAAGAACGTTGCGAACGTATCGCTAGTTAGCCCCTC
This sequence comes from Candidatus Berkelbacteria bacterium, assembly GCA_037140515.1. Lineage (GTDB taxonomy): Bacteria > Patescibacteriota > UBA1384 > XYA2-FULL-43-10 > 1-14-0-10-43-13 > ELA241. Next base: position 8,813 of record JBAXEI010000012.1, read on the forward strand.
GATGTCCTATCCCGTGAAATCTACATATGATAATTCTACAGCTTCGTTATTGCTTACTGGTGTAGACCAAGAAGCGTTAAGCTTCGAGAGTGTTGTCGTTAAAAACGGTAAAGCATTTGCTGCTTCTGACGAAGTAGTAATCTCAAGTGCAGCTGCGAAAAATTTTGATATCAAAGACCCTTCATCTGCGATTGGTAAGACTATTGATCTCGAATTTTATGTCTTCACTGCAGATGGAACAAATGGTTTGAAAACAAAGAAGGTCAACACGACAGCTAAAATTTCTGGCATATCCAGCGACGACCTAATTGCTGCAATCTATATGCCACTTTCAGAGCTAAAGACTATCTCTGAGCAAACTAAATATAACAGTATTAAAGTCAAAGTTTCTGATCGCAAAAATGTTGCTGCCGCGCGCAATGAAATTGAGGCGATGGGTTTTTCAACCACTTCTGTAGTCGATTTGATCAAACAAGTCGATAAAATATTCTACGTTACACAAATCATACTTGGTGTGATCGGAGGAGTCGCCCTGATCGTAGCGTTAATCAGTATTGTGAATATTATGACGATTTCTTTGCTCGAGCGTACTCATGAAGTCGGTACTTTGAAAGCGATCGGAGCAACAAACAAGGATATCCGGCGCATATTTGAGTACGAAGTAGCCTTTTTCGGCATTGCAGGCGGAGTTACTGGTGTCGCAGGGGCTTGGGGCTTCGGAATACTGATTAATTACGTGATTCATTTGCTTCTTGTTTCCACAAACACTGGGAACTATATGAATGTCTTCGTCACTCCTGCGCCGTTTGCTATCGAGATGATCATTTTGACGTTGCTTGTGTCGATGATGGCCGGCTGGTACCCCGCCAAAAGAGCCTCGAAGCTCTCGCCACTCGAAGCTCTGCGTTACGAATAAGTTTTTTCTGTCATTCCAGCCTGTGGCTTGAGAGGTGGAATCCAGGAAGCCTTTATCTAGTTGCAGTTGTTTGACAATGTTTGACAAATTTGCTATATTATTTGTATTCCATAGACCACCAGTTCCCATATAGGGATTAAATTCAGCTGGTGCAGGAGAAAATTCACAGAAAATTTAAATATTATTTAAATTATTTTGAATATTCATCCTGCGCTGGTCGCAGGTTTTTTTAAATTAATAGGGACAGAGTAGCAGAGAGACAGAGTGGCAGAGAATATATCTCCGACACTCCGACACTCCGACACTCCGACACACAAAATGGCAAAGACAAGAGTACAAAAAGGTACAATGATCGACAAGCTTGACGAGACAATCGCCAAAGCAAAGTCTGCCGTCATTGTTGACTATAAAGGTCTCAAGGTTAAAGAAACTGAAGAGCTTCGAAAAATCCTGCGAGATAAAGACGTAGTATTCAATGTTACGAAGAATACTTTAGTCAAAATTGCTTTGACTAAGCACGGAATTGAGTTTGATGCATCACTTTTCAAGAAGCCAGTTGCAATTGCTTTCGCTATGGGCGATGAAGTAGCCCCTGCTAGAGAGATCAATCTTTTTGCCAAAAAGCATGAAGCCATTGAAATCCTTGGTGGAATTCTTGAGAACAAGATGATAGATGCGTCTATGGTCACAAAATTGGCAGGTTTGCCAACAAAAGATCAGCTTCGCGCACAGTTGGTTGGCACAATCGCTGCTCCGCTTACTGGCATGGTAAATGTTCTTGCTGGCAATCTTCGTGGTCTTGTTCAAGTTTTGAACGCTTACAAAGAGAAACAAGTTTAATAGTTTATTAAAAAAATAATATAATTTAGGAGTTAACATGGAAGAGAAAACAGAAGTTGTAGTTCCTGCAAAATTCAAGGAACTTGTTGAAAAAATTGAGAATCTCTCAGTTCTTGACCTTTCTGAGCTTGTAAAAGTTCTTGAAGACAAGTTTGGCGTATCTGCTGTTGCACCAATGATGATGGGCGCTATGCCTGTCGCTGGTGGTGCCGCTGAGCCAGTTGAAGAGAAGACATCTTTCGACCTCATTATCACAAGCGCAGGCGCTGCTAAAATCGGCGTTATCAAAGCTGTTCGTGAGATCAAACCTGACCTAGGACTCAAAGAAGCAAAAGACTTAGTTGATGCTGCTCCAAAAGAAGTTCTAAAAGGTGCTAAAAAAGAAGAAGTTGAAGCTGCAAAAGCAAAGCTTGAAGCTGCTGGCGCAACTGTTGAAGTTAAATAATTTAGTTTATTTACCTACACAAATATAAAAAGAGCCCATATGGGCTCTTTTTAGTATTACAAAATTGTTCATATTATGGTATAAAACAGAGACATGACATTTAGTTTAACCAAAAAATTTGACAATGGTGTTCGCATCGGAACGCTTATAACGCCTCACGGTATGATTGAGACGCCATTTTTTATGCCAGTTGGCACTGTCGGCAGCGTGAAAGCGATGGCGCCTTGGGAACTCAAAGAGTTGGGCGCAGATATTGTGCTTTCGAACACTTATCATTTATATTTACGTCCTGGCGAGCAGCTTATCAAGTCACTTGGTGGCCTTCATAAGTTTATGGGTTGGGATAAGCCAATTCTTACCGATTCTGGTGGATACCAAGTATTTTCGTTGGGGGATAGGGGCGGAAAGAAAAATGGTTCTTTGGTCAAGATTACTGAAGAAGGCGTCACTTTTCAATCTCACTTAGACGGCAGCAAGCACCTATTCACGCCAGAGAAAGTTATTGATATCCAGCTCGATCTTGGCGTTGATATTCTAATGCCACTCGATGTTTGCCCAAGTGGCAACGCTACCCCAAAAGAAATAGAGAAAGCTGTTGAGCTGACAATTAAGTGGGCAAAAAGAGCCAAGGAACATTTTGATAGAGCTATTTTCTCGAATGAAAAATGGAAAATGAAAAATGGTAAATTGCCTACAAGGCCCATGCTTCATGGTATTGTTCAGGGCGGCTTAGACCCTGCACTACGAAAATATTGCGCCGAGGAGCTTATTAAGTTAGATTTTGATGGCTATTCAGTTGGCGGCCTGGCAGTTGATTTTGAGACTCGCGATATGTGGGAAATCGTTAAGCTGATGGGGGAAATACTGCCCGAAGATAAACAGAGATATTTGATGGGTGTAGGAACGCCGGACGACATAATTCACGCCGTTAAACTAGGCATGGATATGTTTGACTGTGTTTTGCCTACTCGTCTAGCTAGACACGCTTCGGTATACGTACGTAATTCTGGCGTTTTGCTCACAGAAAATGTTGATAATCACTTCGAGCTGATTAATCTGCTAAATTCTCAATACCGCACAGATGGCGATGTGATTGATGAAAATTGTGGCTGCGATGCTTGCAATAGGGGACTGACTAAGGCGTATATTGCTCACTTACTACATTCTAACGAAATTCTAGGATTACGACTCGCAACGTCACATAATCTCTGGCAATACTTGAATCTGATGAAGGAACTCAAAGGATAGTGTTTGTTTAATTTTGTATTACTTATAATTTTTTGTGCTCAAATATTGACAAGTATGAATTAGTATGATATACTGGCTTGTCATAAGGAGAGGAACATACGAACTCCTTAGAAGCTTTAAAAGTGTCAAAAAACATTTTTACGGTAACGTGCTGATAATCTCATGTTCCAATTTATTGGAACGCAGGCTCCCCCTCCGCCTGTGTAGATTATCGGCACAATGCTGTAAAGGTATTGACAATTTGAGCTCAGTATGTTATAATACTACAACAATGAGGTTATTGAGTAATCACATTGAGAGACAGAAAGATCACTAGTATGATGAAGTCACACAGTGTTCAAAATTTGAAGCGGCAGCGTTCTGCATTGCTTGACTCCTTCGGGAGAACATTGGACCCCCCTCCGCCAATGTAAAGCATTGCAGAACATTGTCGCTTTTTTAAAAAATTGCGTTGCACATTAAAAATATATATTACGTCCGATTCGGCAATCATGCTGGCGGCAAGCTATAGGTAAGGGGAGATAGGAACATGAAAAAAACTGTTCAAATTTTATTAGTTGCTGTTGCGCTTTTATTGCCGATCGCAACGATGTCCCAAATCGGGACGCCGTCTTCTGACGCTCGAGGTGAAACTTGGGAAGGTCAGGGGATCGGTACGCCACAAAATGTGGCACACCGTGGACTACCTGGTAAAACAGGAAAAGACGGAATAGGTAGGCCCTATGCAGTTCGCTCAACTGAAATAGTTACTGTTACAGTTGAGACGCAAGGAGCTAAAGGCGATAAGGGTGACTCTGGCCAAAATGGCATTGATGGTTTACCTGGCCCTAGAGGTGCTGATGGTATCAGCATCAAAGGTGATCCAGGAGAAAACGGTATTGACGGCCGAGATGGTAAAAATGGGCAGAACGGAGCCAATGGCTTGCGTGGTCCAAGAGGCACACAAGGACGAAATGGCAGAGATGCTGTCGTTCGTCACAAAGTAGTTTTTGACGATAAGAGGTGGAACGAATATCTTCGGCGCGAAAGTGCTCAAGATGGTCGGATCACAAAACTGTCAGGGAAGATTACAACAGTTGCAAAGACTGCAAAAGCTGACGATCAAAAAATGCGGCGAGAAGCTGCACTAGCTTTTGTTAGCATAGATTCCTTCAAAAAGGACAAGAAAGAAGATTCAGCCAATTTTATTGGACTTATCGTATTTCTTGCCTTCGCACTTATTGTGCTTGCCCTCGTGAAAGCGAGATCGAATAGGAGAACGCCATGAGTATCTTAGGTGGAATAATATGTTTTGCAATGTTTTGCTTAACACTATACTTAATCTTCAAGCCGAAGAGCGATGGTTCTGGATGCGACTCAGACAATTCTGGTCGCAATTCAAACCAATCTTCGAAAGAGGCAATGATGTCTCGAGCACCAATCGGGTTGCTCAATTTGAATGACACCGTCAGCTCCCCTAAGGACACGCTCGATCAGGTCAAGCAAGGATGCGATGTGCAAACAGTTGTCACTCCATGGAGCTATGTTAAAAGCATAACACATGCTGGTAGCAGAAGTTCATCGAATAACATTAATGTTATTCAGATCGATCAGTACTTTGATAGAGGCGATGATTGTGATGAGTACGGAGAAGTCTCGACTCGCCCGATTGTCGGTGGTAAAAGAAACAACTCATCGAGGAATCCGGAATTTCATAAAGAAATGCCGGCTCCGAAGAAAGTTGTTCAAACACCACCTGCAAACCCGCCGGCCAATCAGAATGTCAACAACAAGAAAAAAAAGGAAAAAGATAAGAATGGCCAGAAAGCTGGCAACAGATAGTTATAACCTATAGGGTGATTCTCGAGAGAGAATCACCCTATTTTTTTATCAGAAAGAGTACGTCTAGGATCAAAAATTATCGATTTTTTATCTTTAAAAGTTCTTCTTCGAAACCTGTTTTGCTATCAGCGGAGAAAGTTGCCTGACGAAAATCAAGCCAAGCTTTAAATTTTTCAATATCGTCAAATGTCTGTGTGCTTTTCGCTTCATGAATATTAAAGCTATTATCTATCCCAAATGGTTTGACTGCAATTTCGCTAGGGTTGGTAGCGTTTATGACTATTTCATAGAAGATATCTTTACCTGAGATGTCTGCATAAAATATCTGGCCATCCAGAAGAGGGATAGCATGAGTTTCAGGCTTTGTGCCTGTCTCGTCCATAAGTTTGATCTCTACCCAAGGTAGATTACTTTTCTTAAGTTGTTCTTCTTCGTTTGGAAGAATCTTATCTTTCTTTTCGGTGTTTAGTAAATCTACTGCGTTTACCGGAGAAGGCGCCACTTTATTTTCTTTGTACTCTGCAAAGTAGCTGGATAGCTCTCGAGGAGGCTTGCCAGCATTCTTCGCGAGATATCCTTCATATAATTTTGCAGTTCTCTCGGATATATCCTGATTCGGTTCTGATATTGTTTTGATGAGATCATTATTGCCGAAAGGCTGTTTAGAATCATCAAAGATTTTTCCAAATATTCCGATTCGATCATTGTCCTTTAGCGATGATTCACATCTTGTCTTATTGTTTGTATAGATAAGATCGGGCCTTTTGGTGTCTGATGATGTAAATAGCTTGTGACCATGGTAAATATCTGTACGATTGTTGTTTTTGACTTCATGCGTATTGTTTATCCAAACTCCATAAAATTTCCCATCGGGCCTCGTTACAGCGATAGTGAGCCCAAAAGCTTTCCTTGCTTTCGCATCAGGGACAAGCCCAAGGAGCACGTCGGCAGAAATCTTTTCTAAAGACTCGTGAAAATCCTTTTGGATATTTTGATTGTTGTATCGATCGACTATTTCTGTTGTGATTTCGCTAAGTAGCTTTTCCGGCAGAATTGCTTTCAGATCATTATTGCATACTGCAATGACTAGGTGATCGCCTGAGTCGACCTCAGAACTTTTGAATAACTCGCGCTCGACGGTATTTGGCTCGACTCGTTTGCCGATTGCACTCTCTACATGAGAGTAAGAATTTCTTTGAATTTGTAAAGCACCAGACTCTAACTTCGTCTCAGGAGAAGCGCCCTGATCAGCAGATTTTTCAGGTAAATTTGCTCCAAGGTCGGCAGTATTTAGCTCATGACCTGTTTTTTTCGTATCTTCTTCTGCTACATCTTCTTCATCTTCATTTAGCTCTTCGATATCCTCTGTCTCTGCGCCACCGCTTTTCCTTCCGACAGTCCTGATCTTGCTTGGAGCCTTATAGTTGTTGATTCTTCGATAATTGTTCGCGGGTTCAATCATATCGGATAATCTAAGCTGTTGGACTATTCCATCTGGATCAGACAAATCAACAACTTCAACCCATCCATTTTCATGAACTTCCACGATCTGGAGGTAATATCTTTTTTGGTTCAGTGGGTCAGACGGATCTAAGTCGGGATCCGTCGGCTCAGCGATCTTTACCCAGTATTCTTTTGGTTTAGGAAAGCTGATGTGCATCGATTCAGCACGTTCTTTCATTTGTGTAAGAACAGAATCAGGCTGCAGACGTCTGCGCCATTTTTCATGATTTTGCACAAGCTCATCTCTTTCGGCCGCTAGCCTTCGTTCGTTATCTTTATTAAAAAGTTCGCCGATTCCAAGTCTTGCGCCGATTGAGGCGAGCACACCGGCACATTGAGCCCCAACTTGAAGGCTTGCTTGTTGAAGAAAAGCAGCATCAATTTGTGCATCCGTTGAACCAAGGACATGTTCGCCAAATTGTCCGAAATGATGAGTGATGTCGCTGCCAGCGCCTGTTGCTGCCATCTGCTCGCCCACACTATTGAGGTGATAGATGTTACCTAGATTTTCGGTATGCTGAACTGCATGAGTGATCATGTCTCCGTTTATATCCACATGCTGGATTACATCACCAGCAGCAAAGCGATCCTTGAGGTGGTTGAAAGCATTTCCTACTATATGATTCCATCCACCGTTGAGTAGGGCATAGGCTGTAAAACTAACACTGCCGACAGCTTCGCCGATTTCAGATGCTCTTTCCCAGGCTTTACGGCGTTCTTCGATCTTTGTGCGTAAATCGCCAATTACAACTGTATCAGCCGCCATTTTGCTGGCTTGCTGAGCTTCGCTACCAACTGGCCTTGCTTCCCCTGGCGGATTTGCCGTTGGCGTAGGATGAACCATCGGTCTACCTTCAGAATCATATTGAATATCAATAGCATTTCTCTCATATGAATAAACAAAATTCACCAAGTCTTTGGTCGCTTGAGTCTGTCTCAAATCCCATTCTTCTAAAGTAATATTCTGATTTTTTATTGCGTCATGGTAGAGCGGTTCGCCTTGTGGGGAAGTGCCAACGCGTGGCATGCCAGAGGCAGGAATCTTCGCGCCTGGATTGGCTGGGATAGGGTGATTGTCTCTGTAGCAAGCAACACGATTACCGATTTCACGTGTCTTCTGGTGATATCGGATGTCGGCGATCTCAAGCTTCGCGCGATCTTCTCTCTCTGCTCTGTCAAACATACGGGTGATTTCTACTGACAGGCGACCAAGGCCTGAGCCAATCAAAACCCGGCTAAGCATAGGCAAAACTGCCGCCATACCGGCTGGTCCAGTCAGCGCGCCGATTGCTAGGCCAATACCGCCCGTGATTAGCCCCTTGATACCAATTTTTGCACCGATGTTTGCAAGCCGACGGATAGTTGTGTGCACTAAGCTGTATTCCAGTGTGCCTGTCTCTTCGTTGTAAGTAAAATCGCTATCAACAAGTCGCATCCCAAGGTTTTCACCATGAGGACCTCTGTTGACCTCCCAGTGTCCGCTACCGTCTAGGTATGACTTTGTTCTAGTCGTGCCTTCGTTTCTGGCGCCATAGATCTCTTTATAGCGTTTGTCTCTCATAGACCGCTCAAATTCGCCACTCTGGATTTCATTGACCAAGCGGGTAATCTCTTCTGCCTTGCTATAATTTTGCTCTCTCTCAAGAGGTTCGTTTGGATTTTCAGGGATCACTCTTTTTTTCTCAGCAGCATCAACAAAATTACGAAAGAACGGACTTCCGTCAGCAGGCTTTGCCTGTGTTTTCTTCTTGGTTGATTCAACTTTTTTGGCGGGAGCTTTTTCGGTTGTGGGTTTGGCGACAGCAGCTTCATCACCAGCAATTTCCTCAGCATCAGCTTCGGCTACGTCATCTTCATCTTCATCCGGACCACCATCTAGAATCTCGCTCATTATTCCTCCTTCGATCCGATGTTAGATTGCTGAACCATGTTAACAAGCTCAATCTTATAGAGTAGAGCTTCTTCGGCATACAGGGCTTCGATATCTATGTTAGATTTTTTGATTATTTCAAAGAATTCTTCCTCATTTTTGTTGTTTATGCTCTCTTTGACTTTTGCAAATTCATCGTCAGAAAGAGTGTTAATGATTCGTCCTTCGACTCGAGACTGAATAGTGTCCATCATCGTTTTGATGAGTCTGTCTTGCTCATCCGGAGCCATCTTTTCTAAACCAAGAAGGTCGATAATACTTTTGTCGACAAAATCGTCAAAAGTGATGCCCGGAAGAAAGTAATTGTTCTTCGGTGCAACAATTGAATTTGTGTTCGCCGTAGTTTTGCTTGAGTCCATTTTTCCCTCGCTGTTTAAATTGAATATACATATAGTGTACCATTTACAAATAATTTTAGCATACTTGTCTGAGCACGTGTCAAATAATTATCTATTGCCGACCTGTTTACTTTAGAATTTCTTTTTTCTATAATATAGAAAGATAAAAAATCTAGGAGGGTTGGTGGTAGAAAATCAACGAACTGCAGAAGCTATGACGGACAGCGATATCCTCGATTATTCTCGTGAACTCACGAGTGATCGTAACCGTTGGCAAGTTCCAGAAAAAGGAGCTGATTTCGATGTGTCAAAAGATCTCGACCAAATTGTCGCAGAAGATCAAGAGGATTTTCGACTCGAATATGAGCAATACCAAGAGATGATGGCCGACCCAATATATCGTGCAGACGCAGAAAGATGGCGCGAGATTGGGCGGGAAGCATTCCACAGAGAGCAAAACCTCAAAGTCAAAGGTGGCATCGCTGAAAATGTTTATGGCTCGATGACCAAGGAAGAATTCGCAGACTTCTCAAATATTGACACTTCGACCGAACAAGGGCGTAAAATTTTCGAGCAGCGCTTTCTTGATACATTTAAAGTTATGTGGAAGGATCGTGTTGTCACCCACAAGCGTTCTGAAAATTCAAAATGGACTTCTGACCTAGATGGAAATTCCAGCCTATTTCTAATCTCAAAAATTGCAGGGCTTAATATTGGTAAGCCACAGTATGTTTCTCAAGGTGACTCAGTTTCAGGGAAGATAAATATCGACACCGGCAATGAGGACGCGATCGGTTTAAGGTATGAGTCTGAGGCATTTCACAATGCAAACAAGAAAAACAGGGACACTGGTTTCATCGATCATCATGGTCAGCTTAGCAATGCTGAGACATCAGCAACCCAGTGGGTCTATGAAATGCTAGAAGAGATGAAGCTGATCAAAGATGGACCGATAGAGATTACGATAGGCAAAGATGCTAATGTTGAGAATATTAGCGTCACGGCCGATAATATTAAGAAATTTGTTGATATTGTAACCTGCAACGATAATAAAAATTTTCCAGACCAAGACAGATATTACGAGAATTATGCGACTATAAATCATACAATGATAGGACTTTTGCGTTTTACTAGCCCAGCATATTTGCTCAAATTTATTGCCGATGGGCGAGATCTTTATGAGGAGTTAACAGAAGAAGATCTTTTGAAATACAATCTTCTTCGAGAAGAAGATGTGCGTGATGATAAGGGAAATATCGTCAAAGGCTCCGACGGTAGAAATCAAAAACACATGGTGAACTATAGCGAGGTTTGTGGTGATCAGATCGCTCGAGCTCTTCAGGGAGTAAAAGAGAAGATTGATCCTGCACTTGGATTTGCTATCAAATCACAAAAGCTTGGAAAAGTGTTTGTTGACCTTGTAGATCGCAAGGATGAGCGTGACGAGGCAGCAAAATCACTTGGTTTTGACACATATTTACTCTGGAATTATGATGATAAGACGAAGAGCAGTAACTTTTTTATTACATCTAAAGATGGTATACCGTTCGATTTCTCTGTACCTGAAGGACACAATGTTCGTGGAAGAATGATCATCAAAGACAAACAGCTCGGAACATCAGTTACTTCTTTGTTAGAAATCCTCAAAGAAATTGTGGGCCCAGATTTTGAGCCAACTGGTGAGCTTAAGGCATATATCGAGAAAAATGAAGCAGACCTTGTTGAAGTCAAAGAAGAACGTGAAAACATTGTTCTATCTGATTTTGATCCAAAAGGTCGTCTTTTTGATTCACTCGAGGAGTTCAAAGATGCCGTAGAATATCAGGACAATTTAGCCAGTTCTACTGATCGTGAAAATGTTAAAATATTGGTTAAAATTGAGAATCGATATTGGCGGTATATGACTCCAGAGAATACCAAGATTACGAAAAAAACCAGGCTTCATTTTCGTGAATATGATCCAGTGAACGATCTGTTGTTGGCCAATTCCTCGGATTTATCTCCTTCTGAGATAGAGAAGCTGGAGTGCGATTGGTATCTTACAAAAGATCTTGTGATCGATAAAAAAATTCCTGCTACGGCTGCAGAAAAGATTGATAAACCAACGCCAGAGGAATCTCTTGGCGATCAATTCCTGTTGCGTGGAGAGATTAACACAAATCCCGAAGAATTTGTTGCCGCAATACGTTATTATCTTGCTGGCAACAACTGGGATGAGCGGAAGGACAGAAGAGTTTTTATCAATAAAGATGATAAATTCTGGCTGGTTATTAGCGCTGTTGATAATGAAGCAACTGGTAACAAAGAAATATTACTTCGTGAATATATTGTGAAAGATGGGAAGCCTAGGGGAGTGACAATCGTCGAGAGCCTCGATGATATGAAGAACAGTGATTCTTTGTGGTACGGAGGTACTGAAAGCATTGCTCAGCTAGCTACTTCCGAAGCAGATGGCTTAAATAAGGAAACTGACAAGGGAACAGAGATTGTTGTGCCTGAAAGAGTAGATAAAGTCGTGCTCCCAGTCGCAGATTTTGACGAAAATGTTGATATTCCTGAAGAAATTTTAGCTACTGATGATACATCAATCCCAGCTGAGGACGCTGGAACTCTGACGGTTCCTGAGCGAAGGATCGAATCCGTAAAAAATACTGCAGAATCTGAATTCGCCAAAGCATTCGCTGTCGGTAGTGAGTGGGAAATTGTTGATCCTTCTAACATAATTGCGATACAAGCTCATTTTTGCAAGAAATATAAGTCTGGCGACGAGATAGAGATCAAAATATCAGACGATAGCACTTTGTTTGAAAAGGGCCATTATATCACGATCGAAATAGTCCAAAAGAGAGAAGGCAAGATAATTACATCGTTTTCGGCAGCACCTTCTGCCTATATATTGTTGAGCCTAGCCCGTCCTAAGAATCTAAAATTAAATGCTAGTTTGAAAGGCAAATTCCAGACTATCTTGTATGATTCAACTGCGGCTTTATCAAACCCAAAATTGACAACTGAGTCAACAATTGCTGAAGCACCTACTGATATTGAGGCGAAGGATGACTCTTCCGAATCGAGATATACTGCATACAGTGCCACGGATCTTGACGAAAGAACCGATCCAACGATGAAATCATCTGAAACAGATGATGATTATGAAATGACAAGTGAAGTTGACCCAAAGCTACTCAAAGAGGGAGATCAATTATTGCCAAGGGTAAATCCTGGTACGATTCAAGCTCATGAAGTACTATTCATGAAAGGGAAGCAGCCTGCACAAACTATAACCGTTGATTCTGATAAGTTTAGGTATGTAGTTTCGAAATCAGAGCTTGGTATCGATGGGGGAGCTACACTTAAAGTTGCGAACAAGAAGACGTCAAACTCATCAATATATTTCGTGCCGATAGATCAGCTCAAATTCTTCGAGCTGGCTGAGCCACGCAAAGTCAAGAAGACTCTTCTCGACGAAGAAACATATAAGACAGTCAAGTCCGTATATGATAGGGGACGAGTTAACGAGTCGGACGATCCAGATCGGAAATTTGAACCTGATCCGACAATGAGGGCTGAACCAGAACTTTCACCGATTGATGCTCCGCTAGAAGAGATCAAGAAATATGAAGCAGCTGAGTACTCTGCTGTAGAGAACGCATCACTTGACCCAACAATGAAATCTGAGCCAGTGCCAGTGTCACAGGATAAAAATACCGAAAAATCAGAAGAGGATAAGCCAAAAGACTATTCATTAGTTGAAAATGCTGTGGGTGAAAATTCTTTCATATTTGATGAAGCAGGCGGGCCTTTCATAGTAGAGCCTGGTCAAGCTTGGACGCTAGATGGTCCGGGTAAAGGACAGAGTACGATACTAACAGTTAAATACGAACGTGGCGCCGGTAATCACAGTAAAACTAAAATAAATAAAGAGACCGACTCTTTGGTAATTACCTATAGAGACCCAAATGGAGAGATCTGGACAATGCCTGATTCATCTCAGGATGATGCTACGTCAATTCAGCATGATGCCATTTCGATCTCAGATTGGATGTTTGTTTTTGGTGATTGTCCAGAGTCGAAAATTTATCAAGCTCAATTTGATGGCAGAGAAATCAAATTGCCAGAGGAGAAATAGATATGACATTGCAGAATACCAATTCAGAACGAGACCAAGCCTTGGCCCGATTTCACGAGAAGAAAGAAATTATGCGGAGGCTACATAAATCTTCAGAAAATACAGCACCGCTTGCAGATACTCAAATTGATCATAGTGCTGCTTTACTGAATCAGTTGAAGCAGACCGAAATACCCGGGAATCTTACAAGAAGCGACCAACGTGTGATGCAAAATGTTGCTGTTGAGTCAAAAAAAATAGATATCAGCGAGTCGGTTCGTCAGCGCGAGCTGAACGATGCCTATAAGGCAAAAGTATTAGCCAAACGTCTAAATAGGGAAGCTACTCCCACGGCTGTTGACAGCCTCAAAACCTCAGAAATTGCAAGCCAAGTGCAGTTAGAAACCAAACCAATTGTTGCCTCTGTCGATCAAAATGGCTCGACCATACTAGATGATAATATGTTTACAAAAGTCCCTGAAACAGTCCCTGCTGCGACTGTAAACACTGCTCCAATCACCCAGACTATACCTATCATGTCTGAGGGGACTCCAGCGCTTACTGAAATTGCTAGTGAAGCAAAGAAACCCAATGATGAGTTCAAAGAGGATCTTTCGGTAGTCGAGGAACGCTTAGATACGGGTCCTAATCCAACGACCCCTGATGAGATCCCCGCAAATGTTCTCTCCTTGGCAGAGCAGTTTGGCGTAGCACCAGCAAAGCCACTTGCAGCTCCTATCGCAGAAGTAGCAACACCAACAACACCAATTTTGACACCTGATTCCGCTGAAATTCCCTTGGTAGCGCCAACCACATCCACAGAAGTGCCTACACCTGAGAGTGCTGGAACGCAGCCAATTGTTCCACCTGCAATTCAGCAAACCGCGGAGATTCCAGCAGTGGTAGCACCTCCTACAGCCCCTGTCGCTACCGAAGGAGCTGTTTCGAACGAAACGGTCTCTCCTAACTCAGCTTCACCTTCGTTACCAGTCGACAATTCAGCTAATCACCAGCATATTAGTAGCTTACCGGATGATTCGTTCTCTTCTCAATATGCGAATATCGGTGGTGGCGGGGTCGCCTTGCCCGAAGAGGAAGTAAAGAAATAACAATATGATAAATTCACGAGGCACGCAAAATTTGGATGTTAGCACCACAACATTTTTAGGGGTTGATATTATGGTATTAGTTTGGACGATATCGACCGTAATAGTTTTGGTCCTGGCTTACTTTCTGTATAAAAAAATTAAAGTCACTCTTCTTCGTAAAGGTCAGATAGCGATTACAAAAGAGTGGGTAATGTTCAAAGTTATGGTGCCAAAAGAGAAGCACGCTGAAGAGGATGACCAGCGGAAAAGTTTTCAAGAGATGCTGGCTGTGATTGAACCATTTTATGCAAGTTTGAATTCGATATTTGATAGTTCAATCGCTGCTAAGATGAAGGGCCAGCAGCACATTTCGCTAGAAATCGTTGCTAAAAATGGTCTTATCTTCTTCTATGTCGGCTGTCCCAAGAGCATCTCTGATTCTGTAATGCGCAATCTGCAGTCTCAATATTCTCAGGCTGAAGTTACCCTAGACACCAACTATTCCATTTTTCCGAATAAACCTTTGGCTGTCGACACACTTTGTCTCAATTTGATTAGAAGATATATTTTTCCGTTAAAAACTTACAAGATTCTCGAAGAAGATCCGCTGAACGCAATTACAAACTCTTTATCAAAACTCGCTGAGGATGAATCAGCCGGTGTCCAACTTTTGATCCGTCCGACCAACGGAATCTGGCGCGTCAATGTTGAGAGAGCCGCATACAATATTCAGCATGGTAAATCACGGATCTCATATTCCAATTCAAATGCAGTTAGAGCTAGCGAATCCTTTTTCAATTTTATTGGTTCGGCTTTTAACTCTGTAAAGTCTACTGGGGCAGATGAGAAAAGCGAATATTATGATCCTTCTAACCCCAAGCTAACGCCAATGCAAGAATCTCAAGTTAAGCTACTTGGTGAAAAAGCGGCTAAAATTGGTTTTGATTGTCAGATCAGGATTGTTGCGGTTGCTCCTACAAAAGAAGCCGCTAGACAGATAACCAAGAATGTAGCTTCTTCATTTAGTCAGCTCAATTCGCCTGATTCAAATGGTTTTTCCGAGCTTATTCCGCCAAAGAAATCTGCGGAGATTGCTAATTATGTATTTCGCACATTTGGAACTGGTCCAAAGTTGATACTAAATACCGAAGAGCTTGCCTCTGTTTTTCATTTTCCAAATCGCTATGTAGACACCCCAAATATTTCTTGGCTGCTTGCTCGTAAAGAAGCTCCACCATCAAATCTGCCAGCAGAGGGCACTATTATCGGCAAATCTGTTTATCGTGGCCAAGAGAAGCTAGTCCGAATAAAATTAGCTGATCGTCTTCGCCATGTTTATACAATTGGTCAAACCGGTGTAGGTAAGACTGTCTTGGCGCAAAATATGGTTTTGCAGGATATTAAGGACGGTCATGGTGTCTGCTATCTTGATCCAAATGGAGATGCCGCTGAATGGATCCTGAATCATATTCCGAAAGAACGCGCTGATGATGTAATTTACTTCAATCCTGCCGATAAGGAGCGTCCTTTTGGTCTAAACATGCTTGAGTGGAAAACGCCCGATCAACGAGACTTTTTGGTCCAAGAATCGCTCCAAATATTTCAAAAATTGTTCGATCCAAACCAGACTGGTATGGTCGGACCGCAGTTTGAACACTGGATGAGAAACGCTGCACTCACTTTGATGGCTCATCCAGAAGGTGGCACCATCATAGACATACCACGTATTTTCACTGATCCAGATTTTGAGAAGGACCGTGTAAAATACGTGACCGATCCAGTCGTTCGCTCTTTCTGGGAAAAGCAGATGGCTAAAACTGCAGATTTTCATAAATCTGAAATGTTGAACTACTTCACTTCGAAATTTGGTCGTTTCATGACAAATGATATGATTCGAAATATTATTGGTCAGAATAAATCGTCATTTGATTTTAGAGATGTGATGGATGGCAAAAAAATTCTAATATGCAATCTGTCTAAGGGTATGATCGGCGAAATCAATGCTTTCTTGCTTGGTATGATCATAGTTTCCAAAATCGCAATGGGTGCTTTTTCAAGGCAGGACATTCCGGAGGATGATCGTATCCCATTCTTCCTCTACGTTGATGAGTTCCAAAATTTTATTACTGATGTTTTTGCGACGATTCTTTCGGAGTCTCGAAAATACAAACTGGGACTGTATATAACCCATCAATATATCGAGCAACTTGACGAGAAAATTCGGGGTGCCGTATTTGGTAACGCAGGTACACTGTGTGCCTTCAGAATCGGTGCTGCGGACTCCGAGGTCATTGCCAAATATTTTGATCCGCTAAAGCCTGATGATCTTACAACTGTCGATAAATACAACATGTATGGCCGAATGTTGATCGATGGCGCGCCGACTAGACCTTTTAATATTCAAACTATCTGGCCTGATGACTATGAAGGAAATCCAAAATTAGGTGCATCAATCAAAGAGTTATCACGTCTGAAGTACGGCAGACCGAAGGAAATTGTCGAGGAAGAGATTATGGAGCGATCTCAGGTTGATAAGATTGACTTGCCGGGTTTGCAGTCTACAACAGCTACTCCAACACGATAAAATTTTCTTTTAATTATTTTCTCTAAAAGATGTTGACGTATATGTATATATATGTTACTGTATTTTTAGCTTGTAATTATTCCTAATAGTTGTCAAGCTATAAAAAACAAAAAAAGGTCACAATGCCAGATGAAAAAGAGCTGCAGACGATCAAGCAATTGCTAGATCTTGCAGAAAACAATCTCCGCCAGGCCAAAAACATTCTTTTTTCAAAAGAGTATGCCAAAAAGGCCGAAGAGCTCAAGTCAAGCGATGACAATCAAGTTATCGAAGGTGTATTTGACGGCGAAAAAATGGTGGCACAGAACAAAAAGACTTACTTAGTCCCTTCAAACTATGCCTCCAAGTCAAAGTTAGTCGCGGGTGATATTTTGAAGCTGACAATACTTGATGACGGAAGCTATTTGTTCAAACAGATTGGCCCAGTCGCAAGAAAGAAGCTGACGGGTATTCTCAAAGAGGTAACTGACGGGAAATTCGTTGTAGTCTGCGGAGCTGCCGAATATCGTGTTCTGCCTGCGTCTGTGACATATTTCAAGATACAAGTTGACGATAAATTGACCATATTAGTGCCGGAAGACGCAGAAAGCGTCTGGGGCGCTGTAGAAAATATTATTTAAATTATAAATTATTATAAAAGGAAAAAATGTCTATCAAAAACTTTTCCCCTTACAAGATTGTGAAAGAAGCATTTCTAGAGTTGAAACCAAATGAAATTAAGGTTATCTCTGGGCGTTTTGGCATTGACCAAGAGCATAAAACACTTTCTGCGATTGGTAAATTCTTAAACTTGTCTCGCGAGAGAATCCGTCAAATCGAGCGCGAAGCATTAAAAAAACTTGCAAGCAAAATCGTCGATCAGAGCAACGGATATATTGGTGAGATTGTTGAGAATTTCGAAAAAGCTGGTGGGATCACTAGCCACAACAAAATTGCTGAGAAACTTCTAGAAGAATCTACATGGAAGAATAAAAACGAATTCAATTCTCTTCATTTGATCCTTGTTTTGATGCCACAAATCATCAAAATCGAAAAAACAAATGAGCTTGAGGCTGGCTGGATGTTAGCGTCTCTTTCTAAAGACGATGCAGTAAATGTTATCAACGATTGGGTCGCTCATCTTGAAAAGACCAAGAAGCCTTTGACACTCGATGTTCTTATTGAGCAAAATCCTGCACATTCAAAATATAAATTGACATTTCTTTCGGAACTACCTTCTGTTAGCAAGAAATTAGTTAAAACCGATTCTGACTTTATTGGACTATCAAGCTGGCCAGAAGTAAATCCTCGAAATGTTAGAGATAAGATTTATTTCGTACTAAAGAAAAATGGCAAGCCAATGCATTTTGATGATATTGCAAGCAAAATATTTGAGCACGGTTTTGACCGAAAAAGCGTAGTTAAGGCAACAGTTCACAACGAGCTGATCGCTGACGATCGTTTCGTATTGGTTGGACGTGGAATCTATGGCCTTTCTGAATGGGGATATAAGGAAGGCACAGTCGCCGATATTATCAAAGAAATACTGACTGACAAGAAGGATGGTATGCCGGTTGACGAGATCGTAAAAGCAGTTCTGAAGCAGAGAATTGTGAAGAAGAATACAATTCTTATTAATCTTCAGACGAAGCCTCTTTTCAAGAAAATCGACAAAGATCGCTACGCTCTAAAATAATTGAAATTACACTCAAATAAAAACAGTACCAAGTAACATTGGTGCTGTTTTTATTTTGTTTGAATTGAGTTATAATGACTTTGTAATTAAATCACAATATACAAAGGCTAATTTGATTTTAAGATTATGTCGTATATAATATATCTTGTTTACCTGGTATTAATCATCGGTCCAATTTATCTAATTTGGGCTATTTCTAAAATAAATAAGAAAATGAGAAAAGTTGATTGGCTGAATTCACAAGAGTACACAATCTTGCGGATTGATGTGCCTAGAAACAACGATAAATCACCAATGTCCGCCGAGCAGATGTTTGCCTCGATTCATGGTATTTTCTCGGAGACCTCAGATTATCAAAATCATTTGTCTTTCGAAATTGTCTCTAAGGAGAAATATATTCAGTTTTATGTTTATTTGCCAGTCCACCTGAAGGATTTTATTGAAGGACAGATTTACGCCCAATATCCTAGTGTTGAGATTAATGAGGTTGATGATTATGTTCAAGAAGTTGATATTTCACAGAAAAATTGCTCAATTTGCGAGCTCAAACTAAACAAACCTGACGTTTATCCTATTAAGCAATTCACAGATTTTGAAGTTGATCCGATTTCAGGTATTACCTCTGTTATGTCGAAGCTAAATAGTGGCGAAGAAGTATGGTTTCAGATGATTATTCGGCCGATTGGTGATGACTGGCAAGAAAAAGGTCATGCGATGACAAATTCTGTCAGAAGCGGTGCAAAACCAGGTGGCAAATCATTCGCAAAGACTATCTTCAAAGGTCTTTTTGGTTTCTTGAAGGAGATTGCAGTTCAGGCTGTCCAGCCTGGTGCTGATACAACCGTTGTAGCAAAAGAGGTCAAGTTACCAGCCTCAGTTGAGGAAGCGTTGAAGTCAATCGAGCAAAAAATAACTAAGCTTGGCTTCGAGTCAAAAATACGAATTGCTTGTATTGGTCATGATCCGGTTTCAGTTAAGCTGAAATGTCAAAATATTGCAGGGGCGTTCAAACAGTATAACACGACAAATCTAAATGGTTTTAGAGTTGGTGAGATTCGTGTGAATGATCCAATTAGTTGGAAGGACTTCGCATATCGTTCATTTGAAGATGATGGTAACGTTTTCAACATTGCTGAACTAGCCTCAATCTACCATTTCCCACACAGCTCAGTCGCAACACCAAATATTGTTTGGTCTGGCTCGAAGAAAGGTGAGCCACCTGCAAATATCCCACTTCAAGATAACACGCCTGCTGACGAGTTGACTGTAATAGGTGAGACTAATTTTCGCAATATTTTCAAAATTTTTGGAATCAAAAAAGATGACCGTCGTCGTCACGTTTACATTGTTGGTAAATCTGGTGTTGGTAAATCTGTTTTGATAGAGAACATGGCGCATGACGATGTGATGGAGGGAAGGGGAGTCATCATCGTTGATCCACACGGTGAACTCGCTGATAAAATTTTATCATGCGTCCCTGAAAACCGCATTGAGGATGTTGTGGTTTTTGATCCGTCTGATCGTGACTATCCAGTTGCGTTTAATCTGCTCGAGAATGTTGATGATGATTTCAAGAGTATTGTTGCATCCGGCTTTGTTGGTATATTCAAAAAAATATTTGGCGATTCTTGGGGACCACGTCTTGAACATATTTTGCGTAACACAGTTTTGGCTCTTTTGGATTATCCAGAGTCGACAATGCTCGACATCCCTCGCATGCTTACAAACAATGGCTTCAGAGACAAAGTTGTCGAGCAGGTAAAAGACCCAGTTATCAAAGATTTCTGGCAAAATGAGTTTGCTGCGTACGACGCAAAGTTCAAGACCGAAGCTGTTTCTCCTATCTTGAATAAAGTTGGCCAGTTCTTGGCTTCGTCCACAATTCGAAATATTGTTGGTCAACCTCACTCAACTATCGATGTTCGTGACATCATGGACAAGAAAAAGATTATGATTGTAAATCTGTCACGTGGTAAGATTGGCGAGGACAATTCTGCTCTTCTTGGTGCGATGATGATTACCAAAATTCAGCTTGCTGCCATGAGTAGAGCCGATGTTCCTGTCGAGCAAAGACCTGACTGTTATCTGTATGTGGATGAGTTCCAAAACTTTGCGACAGAGTCATTCGCAGTTATCCTCGCGGAAGCTAGAAAATATAATCTTAATCTAACGATGGCTCATCAGTACATTGCTCAGATGATTGACCCAGTCAAGGATGCAGTGTTTGGTAATGCTGGTACTCTGATTACTTTTCGTGTCGGAGGGACAGATGCAGAGGTCCTTGTCAAAGAGTACGCTCCTATTTTTGAAGCAAACGATTTGGTCAATCTCGATAAATATAATATCTACATTAAGCTTTTAATTGATGGTGTTTCTTCGCCAGCTTTTTCGGCGCGTACTTTGCCACCAGTCATGTCAATTTCGGGCAATGCTGAAAAAGTAGTCAATTATTCTCATCAGCGATATTCAAGTACTCGAGCTCTAGTAGAAGCTTCTTTCGCTAGTATTAAGTCCGCTGAGGAAGATGAGCTTAGGGCTTCATCTGAAGCCTTCCGCAAGGGTGGTTTAGAAGCATTGCTTGTCAAAAAACCAGCATCAGATATTGGCAATTATCAACGTTCTGCTCCAACGCCGCAGCCTACTTTTGTTCGTCAATCAGAAAACGTTGTTCCTTCTACGATAGCACCTATAACGCCAGAAATCGCGCCAGTTACACAAGGTGTACCAGTTTCAACAGTTTCAACCTCTATGCAAACCGGGAGCCTGCCTTCAGATATCTCGTCATCCGCTGATCAAGCTACCCCTTCCGAAGATGAAAAGCCACGAAATGAAGAACCAAGGGGATTGAAATACCAGAATATTATAGCAGGGAAACTATACAAGGAGCGCACGGCAAGAGGAAATGTAAAGTGGTACTTAGGTGAAGAAATCGACGAGCAAAAATTAGCAGAAACTGGCATTGTAGTCGACGATAACGCTAAGAAAATGATTGAATTATCTAAGAAGGTTAGTGCTAATCATGTTAAGGCTACGCATATTGCTCATCATACCGAAGCTCCTCAACACGCTCACAAAGTGGCTGAACATACTAACGATAAACCAGTAGAAGCGAAGCCTGCCGAGACTCATGCTCTTCACCATACTTCGCACCAGCCTCATGTCGAGCATCAGGTCACTCCAAGCAACCTTCCAGCTGTTCAGGACCATTCTAATCTCCCTGAAATTGCGCCAGAAGTATTGCCAATGATATCAAATGATTTGCCTGAGGTTGCGCCGTCTATAGTTCCTGCCGATCATACGGTAAAGAATACAGCTGCGCCAATTCTAATGCCTACAGCTGATAATCAGGAGGAGCCACGCCTAAGCCATGCTAGTCACACAAGCTCACATACACATACTGCAGCTGCCGCTCCTACAACTTCACCCGATGCGAAGCATCTAGAAGAGGGCAAGGCAGTACAAATAGGCGAGTAGCGGCCTGTTTAGAGTTCTATTTTTAAGATTATTTTTGCAAGGGGAGAGGTGCACCGGGGGAGACCTCAGGTGCACCTTTTATACTCATGTTTATTTTGAATCACAAAATTAGAATCTTATATGTATGAAAGACATGAAGTGGATGCAGAATAGAAGTGCAAATAGAAAACATAATAAATACACAATTGTTGAGGCGTATGCAAAGAATATTATTTAGTTGGAATGTGAGTGTAATCAAGCAGGAATAGTTTAACCAGTCGATTAGAGTCGCATAACATACATTATGCGACATAGATTAGGCATCAAGATATGCCTTCTCTATAGGGCCGATATTCGTGATCTAGGTATATTTAGAATAGGTTTCACTTATATATAAGCACATAATATCATTGTTAGCATTCGTACGATCTCCTGTATCGCTACTTCTTCATTGTTTCTATCTAATTATTGGCTCATCATTTCTACTCATGTTTGATTTACTCTAGCCATGTAATTTTCAAGCTCGATTAGGACTTTAGATATGCCTAGATTGTACTCAAAAGGCCCTAGAATCGTTTCTAAGGCCTTTTTCATACTAAGTATGATAAAGTACACGTTTCGATCTCAAATAGAACGAAATTATTTGTTGAAAACCCGTTTTTGGATAGTGCTAATAGCTGCTGTTTTGATGACACCAATGTTTGCTAGAATCCTAATCATGAAAGCAACAAGTATGGCCAAGTATAGATCAAGATTTAGTTTGTCACCAAAGAATGTGATTAATACTGCGATGGCCATATTAAATGCAAGACCAGTTAGGAAGATCAATGTATTA
>JBAXEI010000013.1:0-28444 GCA_037140515.1 Candidatus Berkelbacteria bacterium
TCTTGATGCGCCGTCGTACGCCCGAAGGAGCTGAGGTTCTCTGGCAAATTCAAGGCTTCAAACTCTACATGACAATGGCCGAGAAATATCGTCAGCAATTCTTCGAGAAAGAGGGCATGTTTGAGAAATTCCTCCCCTATGCTATGGTCTTCGGGATTACCGCAATCTGGATTAATAATATGAAAAAGATTTATGGTGAGGAGTATTTCAATACCTATCACCCATATTGGTACTATGGCACGTTCACAACTTTCAATCCTGATACGTTTACAAAATCAATGAATGAGCTCTCGAGCACAATGTCGCAAACACTTTCTTCTTCACCATCTTCCTCAGGCTCTGGCGGAGGCGGATTTGGTGGTGGAGGAGGCGGTGGTGGAGGAGGCGGAGGATGGTGATCCCCTCAGCTCTTTATATTTCTTTGTAATCGTGGTATAGTGCATTCGAAAAGAACAGTTAACAAATTAATTTTTTAAGTGGGAATTATGTTGGAAATTGTATTACAAAGAATCGGTCTAAGTGAAAAAGAAGCAAAAGTGTATTTGGCAACGCTCGAGCTTGCAGAGTCATCTGTACAAAATATTGCCAAAAAAGCAGGGGTCAACAGACCGACTGCCTATGTTATTCTAGAAAAATTGATGGGTCTTGGCCTTGCGAGCACACTGCAAAAAGGCAAAAAGACTTATTTTGTTGCGCAGAGCCCAAGTGAGCTTGAAAATATCTTGAAAGAGCAAGTCTCCGAGATAGAACACCGCAAATCAGAGCTAGAGAGCGTAATGAGTCAGTTACATGCAATCTACAATGCAAACAGCGAAAAACCTGTTGTGCGCTATTTTGAAGGCGCTGACGGCCTGTTAGCAATGGATCGATACGGCTATGGTCAGGACAAAATGGAGAAAGACAGCGAAATTATGTCTATTACTCCTATCGATATCATCGAAGAACACTTTGGTAGCCGACGCAAAGAGTCAGTGAAAGAAAGAGCAGCAAGAGGAATCAAATCTAGAACTATATACACTCATAAGAATGGCGAGATTCCTTCCGCAACAAACGCCGAGGAACTTCGAGAAGGCGTATTCCTCCCTCGCGATAAATTCCCAATTACTGGTACTATTGGAATTTATCCAAACTGGGGAATGAAACTCTATTACTTTGACCCTTCAAAACCTCACGGTGTTGTCATCGAGAGCAAAGAGCTTGCCCAAAATATGAAGTTGCTCTTTGAGCTAGCTTGGAAAGAAGCAAAAAGATCTACCGACAAAAAATAATTCATTCTGGACATAATAAAAACCACTCTTTCTAGAGTGGTTTTTTGCTTTTAAAAAAAACAATGACGCAAACTCTATGTTTGCGTCATCGGCTTAGATGCTCCCTCTCGGGAGCTGTGGCTATTTTGTCGACTATCTGCAACCAATTTTAGCGGGAAGATCGAGCATTGCTCAAAATCTAAAACTGATTTGATAGTAATGATCAAGAAACCATCTAGGCTTCCTCGACCACTCTCGACGTGCTGAGACGTTGTTTCAAAAAGAAACTCTAAGACTTAGGTGTTCATCATTCCCTCCGTTCTCACGACCAAGCCGTATAACAAAGCCGTGTCCCAATTTTGGGAGACTTTCACGCCAGTTTGTCAGCGTGCATGAGATCATGCTTTCTGTGCACCGAATGCTTGACCCCATCTTGAACAAAATTTTTTCCCAAACTTTTTACAATAGCCATCAGCTATCAGACAATCTACTATAGTGATACTATGTGATGACTACCAACGGAATTATACCCTCAACAGCTTAATTTGTCAATACGTCCTGACGCAAAATCAAATGACTACACTTGAAAAAATATGCCTTTTTCGCTATGATCAATTAAGTCCATCCGCCCGGGTGGTGAAATGGTATACACGCCAGTCTTAGGAACTGGTGTCGCGAGACATGGAGGTTCGAGTCCTCTCCCGGGCACCAAACAAAAAATGCTACTGTAAAGTGGTATTTTTTGTTTGTGTCAGGATATAGAGGGCTCGAAACATGGAAGGGGTCGGGAAACGAAAGTTTCCTGTGTGGGAAAGTAATGAAAACCGTGGGTTTTCATGGCGAGCCAGAGATAACATCTCAGAGCGCGAGCCGCGTTCGACGTCCGTCCCGGGCACCATAATAAAATGATTATCCGAAAGGATAGTCTTTTTATTATTCCTTTGCACAAATAAATTGACAATTTGTAAACTATTTTCTACAATTAGTTTATGCTCAAACTCATTACAAAACTAAAAGTCTTTCGTGCGATGGATGGTCTGACCCAGCAACAGCTTGCTGATAAGGTTGGCGTTTCGCGAAATACGATCAACAGTCTAGAAAAAGGTGAGTTCTCCCCATCTTTCTTACTTGTTTGGAAACTAGCTGAGTTGTTCAAGGTAAAAACCGAAGAAATTGTTTATTACGAAGAACAATAAATTATCAGATTACTCAAAATATTAAAAAAGACAGTCACATGACTGTCTTTTTTTGGTCTTGAACTTATGCGGCTCGTTCCATAACTTTCTTTATCGCCTCGCGAAATGGAAAATCTACTGATCCGCGAGGAAGATCAACTTTTGCGAGCGTAGAGTCAAGCTCACCTTCTGGCACTTGAGCTATGTTTTTCTTTACTTCTTCGGCTTTGGCGAGCGTCGAAATCAGACGATCTGCATCATAGTAGCCGATTTCAGTTGAAATACCCTCCCACCCATTCGCCTTTGCTTCGCGAAGAGCATTAGCCACGCCAGACAAAGTTTCTTGATTGCTGATAGAGTCAAAAACGTCCGCATCTGTCGGCTCATCTTCTCGGCTCTCTGTGTCAACTCTATCTTTACTAGCATCTGCAAATTCATGATCTTTGATGTATCGAGCCTTGATTTCCGCGTATCGCTGATAGGCATCTGCATTGTATTCAACTTGCGCCAATTCTTTTGCGAGATCCTCTGTCTTGCCCTCAGTCGCCATTTTATATCGGATTACATTTGCACTATTCTTCGCCGCATCAGCGAGCTTCTGCCAATCTTTTCCGGATGCCATCTCTTCATTCATTTTCAACGCATCAGCGATTTCTTCTGGCGTCTTCACACTGCCATGATTGTTCACATATTCTGCTTGCATTGCAGCGGCCACTGCCTTATCAGCACCTGCCAACAAATCTGTAGGCACTTCAGCACCGTCAACAACAGATGGATCTGCTTCTGTGCTAGTAGCGCCAGGCTTATCAAATATTAGAGCCCTTTCTGGATTGGCACTAATCGAGTATTTACCTGCTTCTGGCTTAAAGGAGTGAACTTTGGCTGCTTCACGCTGAGTCTTATATCTTTCATTTGTACGCTCGAGCGCTTCTTTTATATCTGGGTACTTGTCTGCATATAGTGCTGCCTTCTCTGGATTTTGCGTAACATAGCTATCCCACTGAGACATCTCAACATATCTGTTGTTTCTGTTCCATTGGCGACCATATTCACCACTTGGCTGTCCATTTGCAGAAGGCTTCTCGACGTAGTCCTTCATCCGCATATTTGTCATTTCAGTAATTTGTTGCTCAATCTGAAGTATCTCAGGATCAGACCTCGGGTCAAGCTCAGCCGGTGCAGACGCAAACTCGAGCGGAGAAGCACCAGCAGTTCGACGTGCTTCGTCCACTGTCTTGTCTGCGTTTGCCTTGTTTTGGAGATCAATCTCAGCAAGCTTAGCTTTTGCCTCTTCGATATCGGCCGGATCCGCATCTGGATCACTTGCAATCTCTTGTGACAAAATATCAAGTTGTTCATGAAGCTTACTAGCCTCAGAAGTAACTTCTTTCGCAGATTCCTCGACTTTATTGTTCAGATCAGCCTCGGTCAGCTGGCTCGCTGGCATCTCAACAGCCTCAACTGGTGCTTGCTGCTCAGATTGCCCATTATCAGGATTTTTAAACTCTCCGCCGCTCATATAGCCTCTATTTCTTTTCTAATTTTATCCATCTTCCGGAGATCAGTTTTTTGTCTAAACATACTAATGGCTGCAATTTTTTTCTTTTTGAGCTCTTTTAATTCAGTTTTATAATTATCAAAAATTTCATCAACTTTTTTTGATTTTTGTTTGATGTCTTCAGCGTTTGAGTCTGTCATAATTTACATTAATTAATGATAATTTACTCTTCTATCTCTTCGATTTTTGGAAAGTATAGGTGACGCGAAAAATAAAAATCAACCAACGAGATTATCTACTCTGTGCCACAAATCTTAACTATTGATATTATTTCAAAATTCTAGTTGACTTTATTGCCATCTAGTATTTCACGGAGTTCAGCAAATTCTTTCATGGATTTGACGTTACCGTATGTCAGGTAGTATTGAGTTTCTAAATCTTCAATGACTGCTGGAGTTATAATCGATTCGCCATTATCATTCGTTAGGTCATAAATTTTTTGGAATTCATCAATTGAGAACCTTTCTTTGTCCTCAGGGCACTGTTCCTTCGCGATTTCCAATTGGCTTCTCGTGCGATCAACTCTATCGAGCTCCCTGGCCTGGACCTTCTGCTGAAATGTCATATTTTCGTCCCCATCTGAATAAATTTCGTTCATATTCCTACCTTCCGATATTTTATAAAATTATTATCAAGTCTCTCTGCGGCGAATCTGTACTGAATGCGAAGTAAATTAGCAGTTTCAGCATAAATACTAAACTTTTTCGAAGCAAGAATCTTCTCAGTTTCGTCCTTGATCGGCAGATAAAAAGACTTAATCCAGTCCACGCCAAGATCATTGATTCCGTAAGCACAGCTTATCGTGTTTTCTATCAGGTCGGCATATTTAATAAGTGCCAGCTCTTCTGAAGAAGCTGCGATTTTCCGCATATATTTGTCTCGATGCGCGTCATCTTCTTCGTTCGTAAGAGAAATAATCATTTCTTCAACCCGTGGACCGAATCTATCACGAATTGCCAGTCGTGTGACGGCAGTATCCTCGAGCAAATCGTGGCCAAGCGCGCTACAAGCGATCGACACAAGCAAGTCGTTATTATTTTCGAGCTCTCCTGTTTGCTCAAAGGCTACTATCACAATCTCGGCCACACTCAAACAGTGATGCCAATATGGCACTTTACCATTGTTTCTAAACTGTTCGGCATGATATTGCTGAACGAGCTGAAGCATATCTTTTACTTTTTCTTGTTGAAAGATTCCCATTATAATTGCTTGTAATAATTAGTCCAGTTTCGTAACTCTTCTGCTTCTCGCTCCGGGTTTGTCCCTGGGATTGTACTCGGCGCATTTTTGTAATAATTTTCGCGAGCCTGTTCACTTGGTATTTTACCACCCATAGTATAGTCAGGCAAATTCTTTTCAGCCCTCATCATTACCCATGAACTAATGAGCTTGGCGGTCTTTCCGCATCCATCACCAAAGAAGTGATCTGAAAGATCAATCTTATACTCAACCCAAGCTGCCAAAGACTTCGGATCTTCCTTCGGATTTTTCAAACGATCTTCAAATTCTTCGTAAAATTTTTCCATACGGTTTGGAAGGTCAGCTATTCGTGTATACGGATATTTAGGTGAATCTTCACCACTTCTGATCAAGGTGCCTTCTTTGATAATGCCCTTATTTACTGTAGCAGCGATAGACTCTACAAATTGCCTTAGCTCATCAGGACTCTCAAATTGGCTTTGCTTGTTTTCATACGCAGTTCGAATCGCTTCTTGAAAATTATTTTTAGCTAACTCCGCAGCTGATTCTCCTGTCAATCCTTCCTGCATTTTTGCTGCCTTATCAGGTGAGGCAGAAACGTTTACTGTTCCTTTTGCAGTTCTGCTTGTGTTGTCAAGATTCCTCATAGCCTCGGCTAAATATATATCATAGCTCGGAGCTTCACTATCAATCTGCCTAGAATGCTCAGCAAGTGCACCTTCGAAGGTCATGCCTTTATACTTTTCCAAAGCCTTTATCTGAAAGCTAGGGATATCAAGCTCGTTTTTTGCTCTTGCGATATAAGCATCATCAATCACCTGAGTTCTTAGTTGCTCAACAGTAGATTCTGTGTCTCCATTCAAGGCTTGATCATAAAGTTTTTGACATTCGTCAGGGATAATAATCTGATCGCCAACTTTCTCAGCCACTTTCACCGATTGCCCTTTTTCATCAGCAACATATAGGACATAATTTTCAATTGCAGGGTTACTTCTCGCAGCCTCCAGAAGCGCGGCGCGATTCTTTCGGACGCCTTCGTAGCCCTCAGCGACGGCAATAAAAGGAGGCAAAGGATCCACACCGCCCGGTCTTCTTCCTAAGATACGGATCAACGAATTCTCCATCGGCGACTCAACATCAAGAAATTTAAGTTTTTTGCCGGTCTTCTCAGATTCTGCAATCAAATCTTCGATGTCTTTGGCTTCATTTAAGCGCTGATCAATAATCATCGATGAGTCTGATTCTGTGATCTGACTCTTTATTCGTCGCGCAAGCATTGAGCCCTCATTATGAGATTGAAAATGAGTAATCTTTTGACGTCCAAAAACTATCTCCTCTGACTTGAGCTGTTCCTTGTAAATATCTGGATTTATTGCCCCTGTGGGTTCACCGTTGAGATCAATTGCGCGCTGGAAAGTTGGGTCGCTCTTGACTCGTGTGGTCTTGCCTGCGGCAGTATTGCCTCTCAAGGCATAAATTGTTGGTTCTGAATCGCCCATTCTGCCAGAAAGTGCGGCTGCCTTTTCGAGCTCCCTTGCGACTATCTGATCGTGAAGCAACCGTCTGTCGTCAGTCCAATTTGACTTCTCGTTCAAGAATTTCTTTAGGTCTGGTCCTTTCATACTATCAATATCACCATATGTATAAGCCTCTGGGGTTTTGATCCTGCCTTCGCTGATTCGCAATATTTCGCTTCTAAGATCATTGCTATTGCCACGAACAACCTCATCAGCTTCCTTAACAGATTTCAGGACTTCTTTTGCATTTTTAGCCGTACATGTGATTTCAGTCAGTCGACCAGACTGATCTACAATTAGTAGCTTTTCTCCGCTGGTCTTTATGAGCGAGAGTTGCAAGCCGCTAACCTCTTCAGGCGTTACGGTATTGTTAAATTTTTCAATATAATCTTGCGGATTCTCTTTGCGCAAAGCAGAAATAGCCTTGCTTAGTGCTTCAGCTCTACCTTTGCGCTGCTCAACCTTCTCTTTCAGAGTAGCATCTGGCTTGACTTCCCTTTCTGCTAAGTCAATTGCTGCTGGAGTTTCAGTCACAGAAACAGCCTCAATTACATCAGAAGAAACATTTGATGCTTCGTTTGCGGATATATTTCTAAAATCTGACAGAGTGTTAAGAAGTTCACGTGCCGATGCTTGATCTATTTCGCTAAGCCCGCTTTGCGCCTCAACGATATCATCAGGTGAAGCGTCTGTTGCTTCGCCGACTAATCTCGATTTAGCCACAATATCTTCATGGGCGCTATCGAAGAGACTTTGAACTTGTTCGCTTCGAGTTTTTACAAGGAGATTCAATTCGTCAGAGGTCTCAACGGGCCTACTCGTCTCAATATTCTTTGAGGGTTCTGAATTCTCAAGCTGCTTCGTTTCTTCGGGACCCTGCTTAAGTTCGTTCATAGACCCTCGATTTCTTTTCTAAGTTTATCCATCTTGTGGGCATCGGTCTTTCTGCCAAAAATCGTAAGAATTTCAATTTTTTTCTTTTGAAATTCTTTGAATTTCGCACGGTAATTATCAAAAATTTCATCAACTTTTTTTGATTTTTGTTTGATGTCTTCAGCGTTTGAGTCTGTCATAATTTACATTAATTAATGATAATTTACTCTTCTATCTCTTCGATTTTTGGAAAGTATAGGTGACGCGAAAAATAAAAATCAACCAACGAATTGATGATCATTATCGCTACGAATGAAATCAAAAGAAGATTCTGATCGGTTTGTGCAATGTAACGATCGCAGAGCAGCAAAACAAAAGCGGTTGCTGCGTTGTTAATCATCCAAATCATTCTGCTTTTTGATTCCGTACGCGAAGCATCAAAACGATCAGATGTAAGATGAGTAATGAAGAGCCACAGTGCATTTAGGACAAGAAGGCAAACGATCACGATGTAAAATAAATGAAAATCTGTGATAGTCGCTGCAAGAACGTAAAATGAAATTGCATGTAATATGTCTGCGAAAAACTCCATCATTCGAGAAAAGGGATGGTATCTTTTCATGAATGTATCCGCATTTTGCTTTTCCAAATACTTCATATCCAAATAGCGCAAATCTCCAAGGAAGAAGCGAATATAAAGAGATAGAAAAATGAATAACATGACCGCATCAGTCCAGCTGAACAAGCCAAGAGATTTGAAATGAAGAATTCCAGTTATCGTATTTTGCTGAGTTACCAAAATCTCCATAGCCAAGATCAAAGGTGCACTCATGATGATGATGTAAATCATCCGGTAGTTATTCTCTAGACGCTCGAGCGACTTGAGCGATTTTTCGCTAATTCTTTTGCCCACTAGTTTCTCCCTCGTTTATCAAAAAATTTATTTTAATCTCGTCCAAAAATAATACCCTGCATCATCTTTTTGCATTTCATCACTATGCTTCGCCTCATCAAAATCATCGTCGGTAGTTTCCAAGACACAGTTTGGAATTCCCTCTATCAGAAGCGTATCAAAATCAATCTTCTTATCGTCAGAGACCATTTTTGTGTGTAGATCCATAAGCATTCTGGCGACTTTTGCGGCACGTGGTACAGATTCGATAATCATTTCCTCATTCTCCGCCCCGGTCTTGATGGTCAGTCTGCCAAACTTCATCGACACTCCAAATGCCCCAGAAATATCTGTTTCTACATCGTTAATATCAACGAGATGAAGCTCATTTGTCGTCTGATGAAAAAAACCGTTCTGCTTGATATCAATTACACGCTCGTCGGTAATAATAAAAAGATCAAGGTATTGATCCACAAAACCATGCAGAGTTAGCACCATCGCAGCAAGTAAAATCATGGATAACACGATGGTAAATATTTCCACATTCAAGCCACTAATCGATATCAAATTCGCCAAAGCGATAACACTGACTATTGCTAAGCCAAGCACAATCAAAAAAGTGAAGAAAACATTCGGGACAAATGAAAACCAGTGATGGCGTATCACGTATAGTACTTTTTCTTCGGGTTTTTGATTGGGAAAGTATTTCTTCATGGAATAAGCCAATATTCTAAGGCAAGAGCAACAATAGTCGAAACAATGACCAAAATTGAAATTAATAGGTACCAAAAGATTACACGCTGAGATGCTTTAGTGCCACGTCCGCCAGCTTTCAGATACACAATTCCGATAACACTAAAATATCCGAAAACAATCAGAAATAAGGCATAAATTGCTGCAATATAATACATGGGTTGATTTCTCAGCCAGAAATTTATAAGTGAATTAGCTGTAATAATTTTGACTAATTATATTATATGGCGCTGGACAAATTTATGCAATCTTCAGCAAGAACTTGCAATTTTTTCGAGTTACTTTTATAATTTATAAAAGATAAAATGGAGGGAAATATGGGCGATGACAAAGATACAAAATGGGATCTACCTATTGGCGGTACAGCTGAAAAATCATTAGACGAAAGTGCTGATGATGCTCTGAAAAAGGTTGGTGAGCCAATGACTACAGATTTGGGCACTAATTTCGAACATTCCAAGCCTGCCAGTTTGAACGAAACTGATGAGGACGCTGTCTCGGCTGATATTTCTTTTATTGACGAACAAATCAAAGAAGATGAGAAAAAAGACTCTGCTTCTATTGACGAGATCGTCAGCAAACCTTCTCTTCCTACTCCGCCCACAGGTGAGCCAGACGCAGACATTTCTTTCGGCAGCTACGGAGACAAGAGTGCAGACCCAAATGCATTCAAGGACACAGCGATGAAGTCAGATCCATTTAGCGAAGTCGAGAAAGTTCCAGAGATCATAGCTGAAACCAAGGGTTCTTTAGCCGAGCTTGCAGAGAAATCTTCTGCGAAGAAAGCAGAGCTTGAAGAAACAATCAAAAAAACTCAGGCTGAACTCGATAAGATCGCCGAAATTGAGACCGGAATCAAAGAGCTACAAGCCCAGGAAGCCAGCCTAATGGAGAAAGCTAACGGCCTCTTCTAAGAAAATATAGACATCTGCATTATAAAAAGCCTCACGATCGTGAGGCTTTTTATAATGCAAGCAAGTCCTTGAATTTGAGATAAGTCTTATCGCCTATTCCCGAAACCTTTTTTAGTCCCTCAACCGAGGCAAACGGGCCGTTCTTCTCACGATAATCCAAAATTCGTTTGGAGAGTACAGGCCCAATCCCAGGCAAAGAGTCAAAGTCGGCCAGTGTCGCGGTGTTGATATGGACAATCTTACTCTGAGTGGCCGGGGCTGGGACAGCTGTCGAAGAAGTAGGAGCAGAGACGGCTTCGGCTGGCTTTGATACGCTCACGGCAGCGGGCTGAGTGCTCGCTGCTGCTATAGCAGCAGGATCGACAGCGACAGGCTCAGATTTAGTCCCGCTCAGCTTTGTCTCAAGCTCCGCGATTTTGGTCTCCTGAGTTGACAATCTCGCCTCAATACCAGGCTTCCAGTAATTTTCTCGATAGATAAGGAAGCCAATACCGGCACAAACCAAAATTAATAAGGTGACACCGATAAGAAGTCTATATTTCTCAATATAATCGCCTAAGCCTAGTTTCGTTTCTTTGATCAAAACTACTCCATATGATTATTGACCGCGAACTGATCAACTTTTGCCTTCAACAAAGGATATTCGTTTAATCTTAGTACTATTTCTTTTGCAGCGCTAGCGGCATGCTCAATCAGAACTCGATCAGAGAGCGAAGCCATCTTGAGATCGAGAAGTCCAGACTGTTGGGTGCCAAAGATTGCTCCTGGTCCCCTTGTCTCGAGATCAATTTCGGCGAGCTTGAATCCATCAGAAGTCGCCTCAAGCGCATTCAATCGTTGCAGAGACTTCGGACTCTGCGAATTGGAAAAGAGAAAACAAAAGGATTGGTGCTCTGCACGGCCAACTCGACCTCGAAACTGATGAATCTGAGATAAGCCAAATCTCTCGGCATCCTCGATCATCATCACGCTTGCATTTGGGATATCTACCCCTACCTCGACTACCGATGTACTGACCAAAATATCAGCTTTCCCACTCGCAAATTCGCTCATAACCTCATCTTTTTCCTTCGCCTTCATTTTACCATGCAGCATTAAGATTTTTAGCTCTGGGAAGATCTCCGTGTTAAGCTTTTCATATTCCTTGATCACCGATTTGCGATCTTCATCAAACAGATCCGTCTTCTTATCGTCTTTTTCCTGGATGAGCGGGCAAATCACAAATGCCTGACGACCATGATTGATCTGGGCACGAATGAATTCATAGGCCTTTTCTCGATTGTGCGCTTCCACAAATCTAGTTTTGATCTCCTTGCGATCAGCAGGTTTTTCAGAAATTACCGAAAGCTCAAGATCACCGAACAATGCAAGGTGAAGCGTACGAGGAATCGGCGTCGCAGTCATTGAGAGGAAGTGCGGACGAGTCTCGCCATCAGTAAATTGCTGAAGCGCAGCACGCTGCTTGACACCAAATCTGTGCTGCTCATCGACAACAACGAGGCCAATATCATCAAATTCTACGCCCTTCTGGATCAGCGCGTGTGTGCCGACAATAATCCAATCGTCTTTCGACGCTTCTTTTCTAGATGCAGTGTAGATGCCGATTCCGGTAGAAAAGATCTTTGTGAGTGTCTGATAGTGCTGATTTGCCAAGATTTCTGTCGGCGCCATGATCAGAGTCTTGAATCCAGCCTCATGCGCAACTGCTGCTGCCATTGCCGCCACTGCGGTCTTGCCGCTACCGACATCGCCATTCAAGAGACGATTCATCGGAACATCCTTTGCCATGTCGGAAATAATATCGTCGAGTGCTTTTTTCTGATCTCCAGTGAGCTCATACGGAAGCTTATCGAGTAATTCTTTGATTTTGTCTTGATCAATATGAATTTCTAATGCTTTTTTCGAACTCACTTCCTGCTTTGACAGATTCGCACGAAGCGAAATTAGGAAAAGCTCGTCAAAAGCGAGCCTGCGGCGAGCTTCATTTAGGAGTTCATTTGATTTTGGTTCGTGGATATTGGTAAGTGCATCTGAGATCGAGAGTAGTTTGTATTTTTCAATGATTTCAGCTGGTAAGTGCTCCTTGATCTCAGAAGTCATCTTTAGCACCTTATTCACTAATCTTGAGATGAAAAAAGTGGTAATCCCTGCAGTTTCGCCATAAACAGGCACAATTTTTGGTATCATCGCACGATTTGGCGATTCCATCACATAGCCCTGAGAGTAGCGATCATAATTCACTCTGCCGTGGAGAATAAGTACACTCCCCGGCTTCAGCATCTTAGCCAAAAACGGCTGATTGAACCAAACTACCTTTATAGACCCTGTCTCGTCTACCAATACCCCCTCAGTGACCGTAAAACCGCGTCTGCGGGTCGTTTTGTTAGCGATAGCCAGAAGATTACCTTTCACAGTAAAAGTCGGCGTAGAAGCCCAGTCGTCGGCCACAAGGCTTGGTATATCTGAAATCCTAGTTGGAGTAGTATAGTCTTCATATCTACGAGGATAATAGGTAAAAAGATCCGAGATCTTAGTGAGTCCCAGCTTCGCCAAAAGATCGGCTGTCTTTGGGCCGACTGATGGTAGATTTTTCAATTGAATATCAAGATCCATGTATAGAGATTATCGCAAAATCGTGCCGCCGCCAAGTACTTGATCGTGAATATAGAAAACGGCACACTGTCCAGGCGTGACCGCACGCTGAGGCTCAGCAAATTTGAGAGTAATCTGATCCTTCTTCATATCAGCTACTTCGCAAGCAACAGCAGAAGCACCATAACGAATTTTCACAGCTAAATCGGTGGATTTGAGATCGGACAATATTGTTTTTGGATCGATCCAAGTGAGATTGTCGATCGTCATTTCCGACTTAAATGTATCAGTGTTTTTCCCGACAATGAGCTCATTCTTCTCTTTATCGAAGCCGGTTACGTAAATAGGATCTTTGCCGTTATTAAATATGCCCGTTTGATCTATTCCCTTTCGCTGGCCGACAGTGTAGTTCACGAGGCCTTTGTGCTTGCCAACAGTGTAGCCGTCAAGATCAACAATTCGTCCAGATTTGAAGTAATCTTCTGGCAGATATCTTTTTAGAAATTCTGTATAGCTCTTATCGTGAATGAAGCAAACTTCCTGACTCTCTGCCTTCTCAAAAACCGGCAGATCAGCTTTTTTTGCAAGCTCCCTCACTTTGTCCTTAGCAAGGTGACCAACAGGAAAAATGATTTGACCAAGCTGATCCTGATCGAGTTGATAAAGGAAATATGTTTGATCTTTCTTCTCGTCGGCACCCTTTTTGAGATGAAGTGCTCCGTTAGCTTCTTCAATTTGGCAATAGTGCCCAGTTGCGACCTTATTACAGCCAATTTTCTTCGCAAAGTCGAGCATCCAGCCAAATTTGATCTTCTTATTGCAAATAGCACATGGATTTGGAGTACGAAAATGCTTGTATTCGTCGAGATAATAATCCGTAACTTCCTGCTTGAAATACTCTCGCGCGTCGACAACGTAAAAAGGAATACCAAGCCTATCAGCCACCATTTTCGCGTCCATTTGCGCCTTCTCATCACAGCAGCTGTTTTCTCTCGACGTGCTGCAAGTTGGATCATTCCATAACTTCATGAACAAGCCGACAACGTCAAAACCCTGCTCTTTAAGGAGCAGTGCTGCTACAGACGAATCGACGCCGCCGGACATACCGAGCGCGACTTTTATTTTTTTGTTCTCAGTCATTATTGACATATTATCAAATTTTGCTTATAATATCAAACAAATCGCACTCACCACAATTTAGAAAATTTGGTAAAGGAGAAATGCTATGCTAATAGCACTTATCGTCGTCATCGTGCTCGCTATTCTTGCGAGCATACTTGGCTTTGGAAAAGCCATTCAACTTTGGGTAGAGATGCCCTACGAAAAAGACCGCGAAAAACATTCCGTAATGGTCTGGAAAAGAAGAATGCAAGCAAAAATGCTTTTTTGTCCCTCGCTGTTTCTTTTTATTTTCGGTTTCGATTTAAACGACCTTGTAAACAGAATAGGCGCTGATGTTCCTCATGTACTTGGAATATTCTTGTGTTTGTTCTTCATCGTCGGCGCAACAATCCTCGGCTTTGAGATGCATCGCATTCTCGAGCAGGATCCCGATCATAAAGACGAGGACGTCATCCATGTCTGGATTGGTATCTCGCTGTACGTTGCGATCATCTGCATGATACTTCTCGGCAGTATTATTCAAAGCGAATTCTTGGTCCCACTAAATATCGGCATCGCCG
This sequence comes from Candidatus Berkelbacteria bacterium, assembly GCA_037140515.1. Taxonomy (GTDB): domain Bacteria; phylum Patescibacteriota; class UBA1384; order XYA2-FULL-43-10; family 1-14-0-10-43-13; genus ELA241. Next base: position 14,404 of record JBAXEI010000013.1, read on the forward strand.
TTCTTGCCACTGGCATGATGATGTCCAAGGGGATCAATGAAATCGAATTCCCTGGCAGCGAATTTCTCCGTGCAGGAATAATTTTCTCCGTTATTGGCGGAGCAGTGTTCTGGCACAACTATCTCGGCCTAAACTGGTTTTAGACCAAAAATTATCGCGACTCTCTCAGTTTTCTGGGAGAGTTTTTTTATTTCAGCAAATTGCGAAATAGCATTGAGACCGTCACTGGACCAATTCCGCCAGGCACCGGTGTATAGTAAAGAGATTTTTTGTATGCTTCTGGGTCGATATCACCAACAAGCGCACCATTTTGCTCAGCGGTACCTGCATCGATCAAAATCACACCCTCTTTCACCATGCGTTCTTTAATCATGCCAGCCTTGCCAACAGCAGAGATAACAATGTCGGCTTTTTTGATATCATCCTCAGCTTTTTCTGTCATTAAGGTCCCGCATCGTGGTGCGGGATGAACTCCAGCGGGAATCTTGACATCTTCAGCTTTATTGCCTTCGCTTCCGATCACGACAGGATCTATCCCATTTTCCTTGAAAGTTTTAAGTAGCGGTGCGCCAACAAGAAAACCACGGCCGAGCATGACAACCTTAGTCTTATCATCAATCTTCTTGCCCGATCGCATGATTGCTTCAAGCACTGCAAGTACGACTGGCGGACGGAAGTTTGACTCAAGCCCAACACAAAATCGTAAACCGTCGATATCTTTCTCTTTCGAGATAGCCGCAATAAGCTTGTCTCGATCGAACTTCTCCAAAATCGGGATCTGCATCATGATACCGCGAGTTTCTGGGTCACTATTTAGAAATTTGATGCATTCAAATATTTCGTCTTCGGTGTTTTGTTCGTCAAACTTATAAAGATTAAACTGCACACCAATCTTCTCGGCGAGTTTCTGCTTTAGTTCGACATATTTGGCGCAAATAGGGTCATTTCCGATCAGCAAAACAGCCATAACTGGCTTTTCTTCCATCTCTACGACTTTATCCGCCAAGTCTTTCAAGATTTCATCTCGAATCGCTTTGCCGTCAAACATATTACTCATCTTTGTGTTCCTTTTTACTTCGATAGTCTGCAATCGCACGCTGAATTCCGTCTGCGGAAAGCATTGAGCAGTGATATTTCTGCTTTGGCAAGATTCCAAGTGCGACGTTGATATCGTCCTTAGAAACTTTAGCTGCTTCTTCAAGTGTTTTGCCCTTTACAAGCTCAGTCATCATGCTTGAAGTTGCGATTGCCGCAGCACAGCCAAGAGTCTTGAACTTCACATCTTCGATAATCTCTTTGCCATCTTTCTCTGCCACTTTGATATAAATGTGCATCACATCACCACACTTCATGTTACCGACCTCACCGACTCCATCGGCATCTTCAATCTCGCCCACGTTTCGTGGGTTATAAAAATGATCTAAAACTGCTTCGCTATATTCTTCCATGGTTACTTCGCAAATTTAATTATTCTAATATTTGATAATTTTGTTATTAATTTATTCATTTTATCATTCTGAACGTAAGTGAAGAATCTCCCTGCACTATTAAATTCGGAGATCCTTCGATTCCTCAGGATGACAAACATTTATAATTAGTTGAATGGGCTCATATCTCTTAATTTTGTAATAATCTTCGGTAATGCTTCCAAGACTTTATCAATCTCTGCCTCAGTTGTCTCTTTCGAGAGTGAGAAACGGATCGATCCATGCGCTTTCTCAGGTGGAATCCCCATCGCAGACAAAACATGGCTTGGATCGAGCGATCTTGAAGTGCAAGCTGAGCCTGAGGAAACCTGTATACCTAGAAAGTCGAGGTTTAATATCACAGCCTCACCCTCAGCATTCATAAAGCTGATATTTGCTATCCCTGGTGCTCGTCTGATTTGTGATCCGTTCAAGATCGAGTCTGGGATCGAGTTAATAGTACCTTCAATCAGCTTGTCCCTAAGCTTCATGATCCGCACAGCTTCATTTGTCGTCATAAGCTCAGGCAGATTTGCTTCGAGACCAAGATTGCCGCTATCTCCACGTTCATGGAGAATGAGATCAATTGCCTTTGAGAGTCCAGCGATGGCTGCAACATTCTCGGTGCCGGCTCTAAGCCGAAATTCCTGATCGCCACCAGTGATTTGATGCTTGAGCGGCGTCCCCTTCTTCGCGTACAGAACGCCGATTCCCTTCGGACCGTGGATCTTGTGCGCGGTGAAGGTAAGGAGGTCAACTTTTAGATATTCAGGAGCAATCTGGAAAAATTCTGCAGCCTGAACTGCGTCAGTATGAAAATATATTTTTTGATCAAGCTTCTCTAGCATGAGGCCGATTTCACGGATTGGTAAGACAACGCCAGTTTCGTTATTCACATAAATAATCGAGACAAGGATCGTGTTTGGAGTAATTGCTTCTTTGACTTGATCAGGGGAGATGACTCCCTCGCTATCTGGTCTCAAATATGTTGCCGTAACTTTGCCCTCTTTCTCAAGCTCCTCTACTGTGTGAAGCACAGCGTGATGCTCGGTCGCGGAGGTGATAATGTGAGGAATAGCTTTGCCTTGATGAGCTCCAACAACTCCACGAATTGCTAAGTTGTCAGATTCTGATCCGCCAGAGGTGAAGATGATTTCGTCTGGTTTGCAGCCAACAAAAAAGCTCGCAAGTCGACGACCATCGTCGACAATTCGCTTCGCGTCTTGACCAACTGAGTGAATAGACGAAGGATTACCAAAATGATGATCATAAACATCATTCATAATCTCTCGAACTTCTGGTGCTACTCTCGTAGTTGCAGCATTGTCTAAATATATTTTTTCCATATTCGTCCTAATAAATATTATTTATTGATCGTGTTTGCGATTTTACGGAGATCCTGAACACATTTCTTGCAATCAGAGCCACCAACTAGCTTCTCGAAGTCTTCTTTCGAGATCAAATAAGCCACCGACTTAGAATATCGGTTAACTTGGTAAACTTCTCCAGCTTCAACGTCACGAATCACCTTCGAAAGTTGAGATTGCAGATCATTTGTTGTAATTTGTTTCATTTGTTGACTTTCTGCTCGTTGAGTTTTCGCATTGAGCTCTTGTTCTATAGGATGTAATGTAACATTTTCAACTATTTATTGTCAAGATCCTCTCTGTCATTCCCGCGAAGGCGGGAATCTATATATTCAGCCTGGATCCCACCTCTCAAGCCGCAGGCTGGGATGACAAAAAAGACAAATAAAAAAATAGCCTCCTGCATGTAAAATGCATTTGGCTATTAGGTTTTGCGCCGATATCTCTAAGGCTTAAGAAGTGGCGCTTCTTCTTTGATCGGGACACCGCCGTCAGATTTCACTCTTACGAGTGGGTGCATCCGAACGATGCGGTATTCCTTCCCCTCCACCTCGGAACTCTCCCACTTTACACTGCGCGGAGGCAATGTGTCATCGAAAGTACAACAGGCTTTAGGGATAAGGATGGTCCCGCGACGGATTTTGGAGATATCTCCCTTTTTCGAGGCTTTCTCGTACTCATCCAGATACCCGAAGGTAACGAGATATAACGATTGACCATCACTTCCGACATTCAAGTCGTATGAAAAGAGATGATAGGCCACCCCATCTTGCACCAAAAGTGGTGTCTTCGGCCGATTACCTACGAGCAGCCATACAATGACAGCAACTACCAACACAGCTATGATTCCTATCAATGCGTTTTTGAAACAGCCTTTTAGCGTTCCAGCGGCTTCAACATCCGCGCGGTGATGGTAATCGTCATTCATATTCGTCATAATATCCCCCTGAACATGTTTTGGCTTGTTTTAACTCGATTCGCGAGTCACCAAAACAATACACTATAGCATAGCGAAGCTATTTTGTCAATATATGAGTTCAAATATTATCTGATTAAGCCACTTTTATCTGTCATCCCGCACTGAAAGCGTGAGATGCGGGATCTTGAGCATATTAAAATAAGATTCCTGTTCTCAAGCCACTGCCAGGAATGACAAAAGATTTATACCAGTCGAAAAAACTTCTGAGCCTTCTTCGTCGTCTCCATTTCGACTTCAGCGAGAGAGATTCCCTTGATTTCGGCGATTTTACGAGCAGTTTCGATCACATAGGCCGGCTCATTTCGCTTACCGCGATATGGCTCTGGGGTTAGATATGGCGAATCAGTCTCGATCATGATTGAGCCGAGAGGAATTTTCTTGATAGCCTCGACGAGTTCAGAATTTTTGTATGTCACATTTCCTGTAAACGAGATGGCAAAGCCAAGATCAAGAATCTTCTGTGCGTATTCCCAATCACTCGAGAAACAGTGAATCACCGCTCTCAGCTGACCGTGATAAGATTTGAGAATGCCGAGCATATCTGCATCTGCTTCGCGGCTGTGAATGATGGCTGGAAGATTGGTCTCAAGAGCGAGATCTAGCATTTGCTCGAAGCAAAAGATCTGCTCTTCCCTATTTGGATAGTGAGCGTATTTGGATGAACGTTTGAGGTAGTAATAATCAAGTCCGATCTCGCCAATCGCAACGACTTTTTGGTGTCCACAGAGTGTCGCCAGCTTGCCCCGTGTCTCAATATCAAGATCCTTCGCACAGTGCGGATGCATTCCTACTGTAGCGTAGATTTCTGGATACTTGCGTGCGAGATCAAGTGAATGCTTCGAGCTCTCATAGTCAACACCAACGTTGATGATGTTGGATACATGCGCCTCATGAGCACGACCAATCACGGCCGGTACTTCGGTCTTGAAATCAGGGAAATCGAGATGTGCATGAGTATCTATGAACACAATATTTTATTTGGATGTTTAATAATTCAGTAACGCTCTATTTTATAACCACAGTGTATATTATGCACAAAACAACGACGATTGCGCAAGCCATATCGTATTTGTAGTGCTGTCTCTCGCGAAAATAGAAGTAGGAAAACCCATAAACCATGAGCGGTCCCAAGAGCAAAAGCATGGTTGTCTCGACAATACCAAGCTTGTCAAAACCATAAAGCTTTAAGACCATATTTGCAAAGGCAAAGAGACCAGAGCCAAGAACCAAGAGAAATGGTTTTACATGAAGCTCGCCAAAGTTTGGTTTGTACATGAAGGCGAAGACAAGAGCGATGACCGCGGTACGAGCGAAATACAGTGCAACAGGTGAAAATACATTTAGAAGCTCTTTGAATAAGATCGATTCGAAGGACATCAAGAGCATTGCCAGCACAGTTCTCTTGGCTGTCATGCTGAGAGCGATATGATGGCCCCGTAGGCGACTGAGAACAAAGGTAATAGAAGCAATGCCAGCTGCAACAGAAACGCCAAGATTTCGCTCAGAAGGGAAGAATATTTCGGCAAAAATGATAGTAGCAAGAGGAGAAATTAGCATGATTAGCTCGTATTCATGCAAATTTTCCTTTTGCATACTCTGGCAGTAAAGAATATTCCAGATTACTGCAATCGCGATCATGGCTACGAAAATGCCGATATAGCTTATGTTCATCTGCGCAAAATCAACGTGCCCAAAGAAAGGTAGAAAAATCAGGGACAAAATGGCCAAAATAATAAATATGAGCGCAACGTATATCTTGATCGGCATCCGAGAAATAGATAGCACAAATTTATCGAGAATTACGCTTCCCGCATAGCCGATTGAGGATAAAATTGCTGCAATCATATTATTTTCCCTCTAATGAGTTTATAAATTTGATCAGATAAGTCGGAGACCAGCAAGCAAAAAAAATAATTCAATAAGAACAAGTACTGAGCTTGCATAAGCTGGCCAACGTAATGGCGACACGCCGATATATGACTGCCAGTATGTCCGAGTGAGAAAAACGGAGATAAGACAAAAAATAAAAACCGCAAACAGCATCATTACCGCAAAAGGTCCCTGTGACGAATCAAAAATGCCTGTATTTATGAAAAAGTAACGGACAAGCACAGCCGTCAGAAAAAGATTCGCCAAAGCGGCTAGTGCAAAAATAAGTGCAAATATTCCAGATACGTTGTTTTTCGTTTTATTCATTCCCCGCCTAGTAGAGATTATTCCTCAATCCGAGGAAAAAGTGGTTCGAGATCAAGAGTAGCAAGCTGGTGATTCATCTTCTTGGCCGTCTCAGGCATAAATGGAACTAGTGCATCTGCAAGAATGAGCAAATTCGCGTGAGTCTTCGTGAGGAAGCTAGCGAGCTCTTCATTCTTGCCCTCTTTCGCAAGCGCCCAAGGCTGAGTTGAGGCAATTGCCTTATTCTGATCTTCGGCAAATAGCATGATCTTGCGCAAAGCTTCCATAAGTTGTAGTTCGGCCATTTCGTGCTCAATATCAATATATTCAGACTTCTCAACTTTATTATCAACGACACTAATCTCATATTTATTTATCATCGCGATCGTACGTTGGAAAAGATTGCCAATCTCATTTGCAAGCTTCAGATATGCTTGATTCATCTTCTCAAGCGAGACGTCGCCATCCGCACCGAAAGGGAAAGCAGAAAGAACATAGTAACGAACGGCATCCGTGCCGTACTTCGCGACTAAGTCTTCTGGTTTAATGACGTTACCTATGGTTTTACTCATCTTCTGGCCGTCAACAGTGAAATATCCATGAACAAATAGTTTTTTGTAAACAGGCAGATCAAGTGCTAGAAGCACTGCAGGCCAGATCACGCCGTGGAACCAGAAGATGTCCTTGCCAATGATATGCAGATCGGCCGGCCAAAAATCTTCGCGATCATACATCTTGGTCGCAGAATAGTAATTGATCAAGGCATCAATCCAGACATAAATCGTTTGTTCTGGGTCACCTGGAAATGGAATTCCCCACTCAACACTCGCTCTGGATATGCTAATATCGTCTAAACCAAGATTTATTTTGCCCAAAATTTCGTTCTTTTTGGACTCTGGTCGAATCATAATCTCGTCACTCTCAATCTTCGATTTGAGCTGATCGGCAAAAGCAGAAAGCTTGAAAAAGTAATTTTCCTCGCTCTGGACAACTGGCTTTTTCAAATGATCTGGACAGCAACCATTTACAAGCTCAGATTCTTTCATATATTTCTCGCAACCAACGCAATACAAGCCTTCATACGAGCGTTTTTCGACAAACCCACGGTCAACAAGTTCTTGTACAAGTTTGCTTACAATCTTACTGTGTAAAGGATCGGTGGTTCTGATGTACTCATCATTCGAAATATCTAGAAGCTTCCATGCCGCGCGAAATTTGAGATCGAGATTATCGACAAATTCTTGAGGAGTTTCTTGAAGCTTTGCAGCTGCCTCTGCAATCTTCGCGCCGTGCTCATCAGTGCCAGTCAGAAAAAAGACGTCCTCACCTTGCTTGCGATGATATCGCGCTATCGCATCCGTCGCAACAGAGGCGTAAGCATGCCCGATGTGTGGTACATCGTTGATATAGTAAATTGGAGTTGTGATGTAAAATTTCTTATTCATATCCTAATCCTAACAAATTTTTACTGATTTATAAATGAAAACTGCTGTTTTTGTCATCATCGCGTCCTTTTGTCATTCCTGCAAAAGCAGGAATCTTATTTTAATCGCTTAAGATCCCTGATCAAGTCAGGGATGACAACACAGAATATTATCTATCTGACATTTCTTTCTTAGCTTTTTTCGCTTTGATTTGTTTGATAATAAGCACAAGTTCACCCTTCATTTGATGACTTTTGAGATCAGAGATAATCTCGGAAACATTTCCGCCCCAGTATTCTTCATGCATTTTCGTAATTTCACGAGAAATAAATACTTCCGTCTCACTTCCAAGAAAATTTTGGACGTCAAGGAGAGTTTTCTCTAGGCGCATCGCAGATTCGTAGATGATAATCGGACAATCTAAAGTTTTGTAAAATTTGAACTCAGTTTGGCGACCTTTTTTCTTTGGCAAAAAACCAGCAAAGTAAAAAGACTTCTCCACCATGCCAGAAACAGAAACAGCGGCAGCAAGTGCGGTCACGCCAGGAATAGGGATTACCTTGATTGAAGCATCGGCAAGATGAACTTGAGAAACTAGCTGCTGCCCAGGATCAGAAATCCCCGGAGTGCCAGCATCAGTAATCAACGCAATATTTTTACCAGCTTTCAATTCATCAATTATGTAATCTATTTTGGTCATTTTGGAGTGCTGGAAATAAGAAACTAAAGGTTTCTTGATCTCGAAATGATGCAACAAAAAACCGCCAACACGAGTGTCTTCGCAGGCCACCATGTCGACTGATTTGAAAATCTCAAGTGCTCTCAAGGTGATGTCTTTGAGATTCCCTATCGGCGTAGCCACGACATAGAGTGTACCGATCAAATTATCTGAAATTTCTTTTTCCATATCTTTGATCAAAAATATACCAGAAATTGAATAATTATGCTACAATCATATTTATCAAAGTCGAGGGAGAGCAATCATGACTGAAATTTCTAGTTTCACCATCGTTTGCTCGAGAGAGAGCAGACATTATCTATTCCGAGCCATCTTCACAGACGAAGTTGGCAATATTAAGATCGTTGGTCTTCCTGCAGAGCTTTCAGATTCGGAAGCTTGTTGGGAGGACAGTTGTACTGAGGACGTATTTTTTGCCAGTCGGCAGATACACGTTGCCACAAACAACGAATACCTCACTTTCGACGTAGTCGGATATGATTTTCGAGAAATCGAATATGATTCTCGAGTGAGCAAATCACAATAGCCGCCCCAGCATTTACTGGGACGGCTTATTTATATTTCAGAAAATGCTATTGAATCTTATTCAAGACAAAAGTCAAAATCACTGCCGCACCCATCGCATAGACAGCCATCCAACCAAAAAATTTGACCCAGCCTGGATGAGTTTCATCACCCATGATCTTCTTGTCGTTACCCACGACCATGATCACCGCCATGAGGGGAACAGCGATTGCACCATTTAGAAATGCTGCGTAGTAGAGCGCTTTCATTGGATTGATGCCAATGAAATTGAGCAAAAGACCGACGATAATAGATAATGTAATTATTATATAAAAGCCTCTAGCTTGCTTGAAGTTTTTCTCCAGTCCCTCTTTCCAACCCATAAGCTCGGACAGTGCGTAGGAGCTAGCTCCAGCCAAGATTGGAATAGCCAAAAATCCGACGCCGATAATACCTGCTGCGAATAGAAACTTAGCAAACATCCCACCTGTTACGCCGAAATGTGCGAGAAAGTTTGCGAGCACTCCGCCAGTCGCCACAAGTGGCTCAAGCGCAGATGCCGCCTGCTCCGCAGACTGAATATTGGTCACGCCATGCTTATACAAAACTGATGCAGTAGTAAGCACGATGAAGAAAGCAATAAGATTTGATAAAACCATACCAAACTTCACGTCAGATCTCATCGAGGTGATGCGCCGATCTCGACGCTCAGGAGTCATCTTCGTATGAGTAAGATGATTTTCCTCTACCTCTTCTGAAGTTTGCCAGAAGAAAAGATATGGGGTGATCGTCGTACCTAGAAACGCGACGATAGCAAAAATGTACTCCTTCGTGAGACGAACCTCAGGCGAGAATGTTTTTCGAAGAACTTCATGCCAGTCTGGCTGGACGATGAAGCCAGTTACAATATATGCAAGAACGGAAACAGTTAGCCATTTCAAAACTTTCACATAGCGGTGATATGGCACAAAAATCTCCAACAAAATTGTAAGAAGTGCAAAACCAATCGCAACAAGAGTAAATGGTAAATTCACTAGTAACTGCAACGAGGCAGTCATCGCACCGATGTCGGCACCAATATTTGCAACATTCGCTATGATAAGAAGCACAACTGCGCCGCCAACAATACTCTTCTTATAATGAGACTGCAGAACGTTTGAAAGTCCCCTGTTTGTCACTACGCCGATACGAGCACAGGTTTCCTGAATTGCTAGCATCATCGGCGTCGTCCATAGACAAAGCCAGAGCAGGGACAATCCAAACTGAGCTCCGACAGATGAATACGTAGCAATCCCAGAAGGATCATCATCTGATGCGCCAGTAATAAGGCCAGGCCCAAGCGAACGAAAATACAGCCTGGTTTTGGTCCACGGATGCTTCAAAAACGCTCTTGTTTCTTCAAGCTCATCAACTGTGATGCGGAGAGTTCCATCAGCAGCAGTTGAAGCTTCGACAATGCCCCAAACGATCATTTTTCTCGCAAGTACCAGCGGAATCCCAAGCGAACGACGAAATTCTGAGATCGAAACTGAATTTTTTGTTTCTTCGAAAGACTGCTGAAAAGCATCTCCGAAGCCCTCTTCTTTTTTATTCACCATACGTTTTGCCCAGTTAATTTTTATTTTGCAAATCCAAGATAAATAGTCGCAAGAATACAAGTTGCGGCAAAGGCAAACGCCGCCCAACCAAATATTTTCACCCACATTGGATGAGTCTCTCGTCCCATAATCCCTTTGTTATTACCAATGACCATGATTACAAAAAGTAGAGGAATCGAGATCACACCATTTAGCCAAGCTGAGTAGTAAAGTGCTTTCATCGGATTGATGCCGATGAAATTTATCAGCAGTCCAACAATTATTGAGAGTGTAATAACCATATAGAAAGCCTTGGCACGGGTAAACTTATTATTTAGCCCCTCTCTCCAGTGCATTAGCTCAGAGAGCGCGTATGCACCAGATCCGGCGAGTACAGGGATAGCCAAAAGACCAGTGCCAAGAATTCCGAGAGTAAAAAGAAGAAAGGCTTGATCCCCTGCAAGTGGCTTGAGCGCGAGAGCTGCTTGCTCAGCAGATTCGATGCCAAACACTCCATTTCCGTTTAACACCTTGGCTGTGGTCAGAACGATGAAGAAAAAAGTGACATTCGCAAAAACCATGCCAGTCCTGACATCCGTTCGCATGTGGGTAATACGGTCAACCAATTTGTTCTTAATTTTGTGGCCAAAAGAATCCAGTTTATCCTCGGATTTTTTCTCTTCAACTTCCTCTGAAGTCTGCCAGAAAAATAAATAAGGCGAGATAGTAGTACCAAAAACTGCAATAATCGCAAACAAATAAGTCTTGTTGAACTCCATCTGTGGAACGAGAGCTTCTCGGAAAATTCTCATCCAGTCGGGGTGAATGATGAAGCCAGTGATGATATAGGCAAAGAGCGAGAGCGCAAGCCACTTCAATATTTTGGCGTACAAACGATATGGAACAAAAATTTCCAATAAAATGATGACGGCAGTTAGAACGATAGCTGTGATGGTGAAATTCACTGGCGCAAGCAATCGGATAGCAGCAGTCATTGCCGATATATCAGCACCGATGTTTGCAACATTTGCGATGATAAGAAGTCCGACGATACCAAAGACAATCCAGCGCTTATAGTGCTTCAAAAGCACGCCAGACAAGCCCTTGTTAGTGACAATACCGATACGAGCACATGCTTCCTGAACAGCAGTCATCAAAGGCAAAAGCCAAGGTGCAAGCCAAATCAGGCCGAAACCAAACTGCGCACCTACGGTCGAGTATGTACCGATGCCAGAAGGATCATCGTCAGCAGCACCCGTAATGATGCCAGGCCCGAGTACTTTAAAAAATATTTTTGCTTTAGTCCAAGGATGCTTAAGTATGTCCTTGGCCTCGTTTAGCTCATCCTCTGTGATATGGATTAGACCATCGGATGTCCGTTCGATCTCAATAATCCCACTGTTTAGAAATTTTGAAGCAATAACTAGCGGAAGTTTGAGCTCATGTCGAAACTCTGAGATAGTGAAATAGTGATGCCCATCGGCAGTTTCTTCTCTTGGTTTGATCTCTTCTGGCTCAGTGTTCATGTTCCCCTCACAGGATATTAAATAAATTTTATAAAATTTCACTTGAATAAGTGCTTGAATATAATTATATAGAGTACCCACCAATTATCAAGATAAGAAAAAGACCTACACATAAAGTGCAGGCCTTCGATACTCCTATTCGGTAATTTTTACTCTATCAAGCAGGATTGTCAGAGCGGCTAAGCTTACAAAGCAGCTCAGCCCGCCAAACAACTTGGCATTTACGGTGTAAGGCTCGAAATTGAGCCAAACGATGAGACCAATCGCCGCAGATGCGGCTATTATGAACACGAACAGCGTGACTGCTGGTGTATTCTTATGGCTCAAAATCGCTTTTATTGACATGTTCTCCTCCTCAGTCGGCAGATTCGTCTGCTCCAACCGCGTTGTCACCCCAAACTAGGTATTTACACCCCGATTTAAGGTGACATGTGTATTATAACATATTGAGTTCAAAATGTCAATCTTTACGTTATAGATCCTTTTTGTGTTCGTTGAGTACTTTTGTGAGAGCAGCCCAATTGTCGAGAGTGAGCTCTTGAGCGCGAGCGCTTGGTTTCAAACCGATCTCTTCGATATAAGCTTCGGCTTGTATTTTTTCAACATGAAAGTCCGATTGTAGATTATTTACGAGAGTTTTTCGCTTCGCGGCGAAACCAATGTTAATCGTGCGAAATAAATCTTTTTCAGGAATTTTTGGATATTGATATTCGATATAGCTGATACGCAGGATTGCGGAGTCGACCGCAGGAGCTGGAAAAAATGATTCTTTCTTCACAATTTCAATAATTTCTGGCTTGCCGTAGACCTGCACCGAGAGGGCAAGCACTGACATTTCGCCGGGTTTCGCACAGATACGCTCGGCGACTTCCTTCTGCACGAGCATGACGATAGTAGCCGGCTGTGAAGGCAGCTCCAAAAATAAGCGAATAATGCGAGAAGTGATGTAGTAAGGGATATTTGCCACAACTTTGTACATTTGATCTTTTACAAGCTCAGGAATGTTCACATCAAGAATATCGCCAATAACAACATCTAGCTTTTCGTTGCCAATAAAGCCTGGCAAAAGTCCGGCCAGTTTCTCATCTTTTTCGATACCGATCACTTTTTCCGCCTTTGCAACAAGCTCTTGAGTGAGCGTACCAAGGCCAGGACCGACCTCGATGATTAGGTCGTCAGGATCGATATCAGCTGATTCGACAATGCTGTTTAGGACTTCTTTATTCACCAAAAAATTCTGCCCAAGACCATGCTTGGCCCAGAGATTATTTGCCTTCAAATAATCAAGAAGTTGTGATTTATCAGTAAGATCGATCATAATTTTGTTATACTACACTTTTTTACGGGTTTTGTCACCTGCTCTATTTGAAAGTCCCTGACCATCTGCCCGCATAGCCGTGAGTGACAGCCCAAGCCGTAGTAAAAATCTGCGCCTTCGCGTCGTTCCAGCTTGAACCTGAGTAGCCAGCCTTAGCTGACGCTTCTGCCCAGAAACCCTCTGTGTATTGGAAAAGACCAAGATGGCCACCACCGGAGATTGAGCCGACATTGCCATTACTTTCTTTGTGCATAAGTGCACAAAGTCGATCCGGATCGAGACCATTCTTGATCGAAGCTTCAAGTACAAGATCATTAAACTTACACCAGCCTGTGATCACTGGCTTAGTGCCAATAATCAAGATTTCGTCGATTGGTTTGAGCGTTGTTTCTGTGTTGATCAGCTTTCGTGAAACTTCGACACCATCTTCTCGGCGAACTTCATAAGTAAGAGTTTTTTCACCATTTACACCTTTTTGCTCAGTCTTTGTTTTCCCTTTGTCGAGCGTATTGTCATCTTTTCTCTTGGTCGTAAATTCGATCACTTTCGTCTTTTTCACATTGCTGATTGCTACACGTGTAATCTTGATCTGATCGCCTGTTTTGATCTCAGCATCGATTTTTGGGACTACTTTATCATCATCTAGCATTTCAATATTTTGCTCCACGAAAAGGTCTCTAACTGTGCTTGTCCAGCTTCGGACTGGAATTTTCTTTTTGCCATCTATGATCAAGTAATCAGGCGTTCGATAGATAACAATCTTGCTACCTATTCCCATCTCGATATCTGGGAATGCCGAGAATTTATCTGACTTCACTGGCTTGGCGCCAAGATCTTCTGCAATAACAAAAGGATCGGTCGCTTGGCTGATACCCGATATAGTTTCTGACGCTCCGCCATCGGCTGGGTAGATCTCCAGCACGTAAGGTCGCGTTCTCTCCTCAATATTTGTCTCTTTCTTATCAA
>JBAXEI010000014.1:0-25814 GCA_037140515.1 Candidatus Berkelbacteria bacterium
GCGTTTTGTACCAATCTCTGGTGTTTTGCGCAATTGTAGCTACGGTTGGCAGGCTGAATTTTGTTCCAGCGATCCATGTAGCGTGAAAGAGTAGCTACGTCTTTGTAGTCAACCTCTTGGTTTTTTGTCTTGCAAAGAAGACATTTTCTTTTATTCGACATATATTTCCTATTTCTTTAATTTAAAATGGTATTTCTTCTATATCAATTTCTTCGTTGTTGGCAGGTGCCTTAGTTGGCGCTGCATTTACTGCAGGCTTCGCATCAGGTTTGCTATAAGTGCTGCTATCGCTGCCTCTGCCACCTAGAACGATGACGTTGTCTGCGATAATCTCTGTTTTGTTTCTTTTTGCCCCGTCTTGGCCTTCCCAGTTTCTTGTTTCGATTCGTCCTTCGACGAATACTGGGCCACCTTTTTTGAGCATTGGCACGATTGCTTCGGCTTGTTTGCCCCAAACGACTACGTCATGGTACTGAGTATCCTCACCATCTGCGGCGCCGTCTCGGCCTTTCCACCTTCTATTTGTTGCGACTGAAAAGTTTGCAACTGCTTGACCGTTAGGAGTGAAACGCATCTCTGGGTCTCTGGTCAAATTACCGAGTATCTGTGCTCTGTTTAGACTTAGCATATGAACCTTTCTCTTGTTCGCGATTTGGCGAACGACTTATTATTTGATCATATCTAGATACTAAAGCACTGACTTTCAAATGTCAAAAATGACTTTTGCGCTAGTGCTAATAGCAAATCTAGGCGATTATAATTCGTCTTTTAGAATGTCATCAAGCTCGTCGTTTAGCTTTGAAAGTCTTTCTGCTTCGTCGTTTGGATCTTTCTTTGCAACCTTTTTGACTGGAGCTTTAGCAACTTTCTCGGCTTTTTCTACAACTACTTCTTCTTTAACTTCAGGCTCTGCAACTTCTTCTTTTACTTCTTTCTTCGCGGCTGCCTTTGGAGCTTTTTCCTTTTTTGGCTCTTCTACAACTTCTGCTTCCTCTTCGACGACTTCAGCTTTTGGAGCCTCTTCGCGAACAGACATAAGCTTTTTGCTGTCTTTAGTTTCGCCTTCGATTGCTTCAAAAGATTTCTCTCCGCCAGCAACTTCTGCAATCTCTTGAGCAGCAGCGATGTCTTCAGCAGACAAGGCTAATTTCTCTTCGTTGAATTCTGTGACAATCAAAAGATGTCGAAGAATTGATTGAGTCAATCTCATTTCGCGATCAAACTCTTTGACTTTGTCGGCTGGAAGACCGAAAAAGATAGTAACATAGGTCGCAAAATCCTGCTTTCGGATTGGATAAGCGAGTTTGCGTCGTCCCCAAATTTCCTCTTTGTTGATTTCACCACCAAGTTCGGCGATGTAACCAGCAACTTTTCCTGTGACTTTGTTCAAGTCAGATTCTGATATTTCATCAGAAATAAGGTACGTAAGTTCGTACTTTCTCAAAATGCTCCTTTCACGGCGCTAGCTGTGTTTGCAAATCTTAGATGTGCAAATTGCCTAATTGAGCTCAGGCGCTAGCTCTCAACGCTTTCGACGTTGAGAAAAAAGTTAAATTAATATGCTCTGACAATAGCAGAAAAAGTGACTTGCGTCAATAAAAATTTGTTTATCTGACAAAAACCTTTTTGCCGCTTTTTGCCAAAATATTCTTGGCCGATTCTATTTGTTCTAGAGTTGGCGTTTCAATGTCTGTAAGTTTATAGTTCATCTTCAATTCTTTGTATTTGTGAATGCCGAGAGTGTGGTAAGGGAGGATTTCGATTCGTTCCAAACTTTTGAAATCTTTTAGGATTGAAGCCAATCTTTCTAGTGATTCAGAATCGTCAGTATAGCCAGGGACCAGAACATAGCGAACCCAAAATGGCTTATTTATCTTGTTTAGGTATTTGGCAAAATCGATAGAGGGGATTGCGTCTGAGGCTACTCCTGTAACCGTGCTGTGAAGCTTTGGGTCAGCTTCTTTAATATCAAGAATTACCAAATCAGTATGATTTAGTAATACTTTTGTCTTCTCAGTAAGAATCGAGCCGTTTGTATCAAGACAAGTATTTACCCCAAGCCTTTGCAGTCCTGTAAACAATTCCGTTAGCTCCTTTGCCTGAAGAAGTGGCTCGCCGCCTGAGACAGTAATTCCGCCTTTGGTACCAAAGAAAGGAACGTTTTTCATGACTTGAGCAATGATTTCCTCAGTACTCATCTCAATATTTTTGTTGAGACACTGTGTGTCAGGATTGTGGCAGTATAGGCATTTGTAATTGCAACCTTGCACAAAAAGAACATAGCGAATGCCCGGTCCCTCTTGTGTGCCAAATGTTTCTATTGAGTGGATGTTCATACTAATTATGATTTATCTTCTTTTTTTCTACCATAGATCATCCAGACAAACCACCAGATCAAGATTCCACCGATAACATTACCGATCGTGACAGGGATAAGATTGTGAACGAAGAAGTTTGACCAAGTAAGCGAGGAGTCAGTAATATGCTTGGTTATAACAAATTCAGGATCAAATTTCTTGATAAATAGTGCGATCGGGATTAGATACATATTTGCGATAGAGTGTTCGAAGCCCATTGCGACGAAAGCGGTGACGGGAAAAAGTATCGCCATGATCTTATCGGTAGTATTTCTGGCGCTATAATTTAGCCAAATGCCAAGGCAAACAAGCATATTGGCAAGAATGCCCAAGACAATCGCTTCACTAAAGCCATGGCTCATTTTCGCATTTGCGATAGAGAAAGCGGCGATGCCGAATGTCCCATTATTCATTGAATATTCACGTCCAAGAAAGATTAGCCCTGCGATGAAGAGCGAGCCGACAAAATTGCCAAGATAAACAATTACCAAATTCTTCAAAAATGCTAAGCAGGAAACTTTTTTCTGAAGCCAACCGATCACGATGATCGTTGAGCCAGTAAAAAGCTCAGCTCCGCCGACTAAGACGAGAATGAGACCAAGGCTGAAGGCGATGCCCATAAGTGTTTTGACGATACCAACGGGAATCGTCGATGTACCAGCACCAATAAGTGTTGCGAAAGCGCCGCCAAATGCGATAAAGATACCACCAAGAACAGAGAGAAGGATTAAAGTCAGAAGGGGATGGCCAGTTTTCTTAGTAGCGTGGCCTTCGGCGTGAGCGTACAGATCGGGTACTGGGGTCGAGTGAAAATTATCAGACATATTATTCGTTTCGGTCAATTATTTATAATTTTGAGTGGAAGGTACGGGCGATTACTTCCATCTGATGCTTCTTTGAGAGCTTGATGAAGTTCACGGCGTAGCCAGAGACTCTGATTGTCAGCTGAGGATATTTCTCTGGATTTTCTACTGCATCCAAGAGAGTGGCCTTATCAAGAACATTTACATTTAGATGATGAGCGTTTTTCGTAAAGTAGCCGTTGATCAGTGAAACTAGATTTTCAATTTGCTCATTAAGATCAAGCCCAAGTGTGTTTGGGATGACGGTAATTGTGTTAGAAATGCCATCTTGAGCCGATTCGTAGCTAAGCTTGGCTACAGAATTAAGTGAAGCGATAGCGCCATGTGTATCTCGTCCGTGCATTGGATTAGCACCAGGTGCGAATGGGTCACCATAATTTCGGCCATCTGGAGTCGAACCAGTCTTTTTGCCATAAACTACGTTTGAAGTGATAGTGAGAATGGAGAGAGTTGGCTTCGCATTTTTGTAGATATGGTGCTTCTTTAACTCGTTATTGAATTTAACTACCAAATCTTGCGCAATGTCGTCGACTTTATCATCATCGTTACCGTATTTTGGATACTCACCTTCAGTTTCGAAGCCAGTTGATAGGCCTTCCTCATTTCGAATAACTTTCACTTTGGCAAATTTGATTGCAGAGAATGAGTCAGCAACAACAGAAAGACCGGCGGCGCCAAAAGCCATGACACGATCTGGCTCTGAGTCGAGAAGTGCCATTTGGGCACGCTCGTAGTAATATTTGTCATGCATATAATGTATGATGTTCATCGCGCTGACGTACTGCTTCGCAATGTACTCAGAGACGGCAAGATAGTTCTTGTAAACCTCGTCAAATTCGAGTGTATCACTCGAGAGCTTTGGAATATTTGGGACGATTTGAACGCCTGAGATTTCATCTCTACCGCCATTTATTGCCATCAACAAGACTTTTGCAATATTGCAGCGAGCGCCAAAGAACTGCATCATTTTGCCAGTTTTGAGCAACGAAACGCAGCATGAGATGGCATAGTCGTCGTAGCAATATGTTTTTTTCATCAAGTCATCATTTTCAAACTGGATGGATGAAGTTTTGACTGAAACTTTGGCACAATAATTCTTGAAATTTTCTGGCAGGTGCTTTGACCAAAGAACTGTCAGATTTGGCTCTGGTGAAGGACCAAGATTATCCAGTGTGTGGAGAAAACGGAAGGTAGTCTTCGTAACTTTGTGCATGCCATTGTCCCAGCTACCGCCGAGTGATTCGGTCAACCACGATGGATCGCCAGCAAAAAGATCGTTGTACTCACCAGCGCGAAGATGACGAACTAGACGAAGCTTGATGATAAATTGATCGATGTATTCTTGTGCCGTAGCCTCGTCAATTTTCCCCGCTTTCAAATCTTTTTCGATGAATATATCAAGAAATGAAGAGACATTGCCAAGGCTCATTGCTGCGCCATCATGTTCCTTGAGTGCAGAAAGATACGCAAAGTAGGTCCACTGGACAGCTTCTTTGGCACTTTCAGCTGGTTTTGAAATATCGAAACCGTATGAAGCGGCCATTTCTTTCATCATATTAAGCGCTTTGATTTGCTCGGTAATTTCTTCGCGAAGTCGGATTACTTCATCGGTCATTTCATTTGTGAATTTTGCCTTGTCGGCAGTTTTTTCGGCAATAAGTTTGTCGACACCATAGAGGGCGATGCGACGGTAGTCGCCGATGATACGGCCACGAGCGTAGTTATCAGGAAGGCCGGTGATGATACCTTGGGATCGAAGCGCACGAATTTCTGGAGTGTAAACGTCAAAAACACCATCGTTGTGAGTTTTGCGATATTTCGTGCACATCTCGACAATTTCTGGCTTGACCTTTCGGCCATACTCTTCACAGGCTTTCTCAACGACACGAATGCCACCAAATGGTTTAATCCCACGCTTTAGCGGGGCATCTGTCTGAAGACCAACGATTTCCTCAATTTTTTTATCAATGTATCCAGGTTTGTGACTTGTGATTGTTGAGATGACTTCAGTATCGATATCTAGCACGCCGCCGAGAGATTCTCTCTCTTTTTTCATCAAAGCGAGGCATTCAGTCCAGAGAGCCGTCGTATTTTTGGTTGGGCCCACAAGAAATTTTTCATCGCCGTCGTACGCGGTCATGTTGTTAATAATGAAATCTCGAACATCAATTGTTTTCTGCCACTTTTCGCCTTTGAACATAAAAAAATCTCCTTATATAATGTATATGTAAATTTAGTATTATACGTTAAACCTGAAAACGACTACGTCACCATCCTTCATGACATAGGTTTTGCCTTCGGTCCGGACTAAGCCATGCGCCTTCGCCTGTGTCCAGCCGCCCTGCGCATACAGGTCTTGCCAAGGCACAACTTCAGCGGCGATAAAACCTTTCTCAAAGTCTGTGTGAATGACGCCGGCTGCTTGTGGGGCAGTATCGCCCTTGTGGATTGTCCAAGCTTTTGTTTCCATTTCACCAGTCGTGATATAGGTTTGTAGCTCAAGTATTTCGAATGCTCGGTGGATTAGCTGGTTTAGGCCAGAGTCTTCAATGCCTAACGAATCCAAGTATTCTTTTTGCTCTTCTACGGTCAATTCAGAGAGCTCCGCTTCAAGCTTCGCAGATATCGGGATAAATTTCTTGGTGGTTTTCACCGGTAATTCAGCGGCAACCTGATCCTCGCCAACATTCGCTATATATATGATTGGTTTCTGTGTCATGAGACCCAAGCCTTTGAGCAACTCTTTTTCTGAGGCGTCGAGATCGGCCTCGCGCGCATTTTCGCCAGCGTAGAGTTTGTCCTTGATCTTTTGTAAACCGTTGTGCATGATTTTGGATTCTTTTGAGCCCATTTTCAGCTCTTTCTCGAGTGAGAATAATCTTTTATCTACAGTTGCGATATCTGCAAGCTGGAGCTCGGTTTCGATCGTGGCAATGTCATCTAGCGGATCAATTTTACCCTCGACATGGGTCACATTTGCGTCAACAAAAAATCTGACGACCATCGCAATTGCATCACATTCACGGATATGAGCAAGAAATTTGTTGCCTAGGCCCTCACCTTTTGAAGCGCCGCGGACTAAGCCAGCAATATCAACAAATTCGACAATTGCAGGGACAATCTTCTTCGACTTGGACATCTCTGCAAGTGGAGCAAGCCGAGGATCCGGAACTTCTACAATGCCGACATTTGGTTCGATAGTACAAAAAGGATAGTTCGCTGCTTCTGCATGCGAACCTTTGACCAAGGCATTAAAAAGGGTTGATTTGCCGACATTTGGTAAGCCAACAATTCCAATCTTTAGACTCATTATTTTGTCCTTTATCTAGTTCAGGTTATTATCATTTCGTTCATAGAGAATATATCAGAAAAACTCAGGTTTGTGAATGCCAAAGTGATTGCTAAATTCTGTTTGCAGTAATACAATTAAATAAATAATAAGGAGATTTATGGAAATTTTGTTCATTTTGGTTATCGGCCCTTGGGTTATGGGTATCATCTATATAGTGAAGTTGATCGCTAACAAAAAGAAAAATGAGCAGAACGACCTGAAAAGCACGATTTTTAACATCAGAAACAGCAGTCTCCGCGAGATGAACCCAGAAAGAAAAAAAATCTTAATTTTGGCTGCGGATTACTTGGCTGGAGAATCACCGAGTGTTGAGCTGGGGAGCATCCCTGCTGGTGTTGTAACTCATGCTGTCGCGCATGAGATTCCACAACCTGAACATGTTGAAGCCACCACTCACCGCGAAGAATTTTTTGCACCAGAGAGATCTCATGAGCGCTTCAAGTCTATCGACAACATCAATATCCTACTATATATAGGAGCATTTCTTGTTGTAATCTCTGCTGGGATCTTCGTTGGGTTCAACTATGCAACGCTAACAGGTAGCTTCAAAACGATTTTTTTGGCTGCTTTTGCCCTCGTTTTCTATCTCGCTGGTTTGATCATTTACCTAAAATCAGAAAAAATGAAGCCGGCTGGTCTTACCTTCGCCACGATCGGCCTACTAGTTGCGCCACTTGTAGGTCTTGCTTACCATAGGTTTGTAGCAAGTGGACTTGATGGCAATATCATTTGGTGCGTTACCTCCGCCGCTACTCTTGCCCTCTATCTATATTCGTTATTTACCTTCAAAACAGCCTACATTTCATATTTTGTAACTTTTGTTTCTCTTTCGCTTCTAGAATCTTTTGTTTCTCTTTTCAATGCGCCAATCTACTACTTCGCTTGGGGCATGGCGATCGGTTCGCTTATTTTCTTGCTCATTTCCAAGATTAAAGGTAAATCAGAAGAGCTTTCTAAGTCTTTTGAGATCTCAGCTAATATTTTCTTGCCGATTTCAATTATTTTTTCGCTGATTACACTTGATCAGACTCTTCTTGTTATCTCGGTCAATCTATTATTAGCAGGAATTTTCTATCTTGTTTCGAGCTTTTTGGCTGAGAAAGAAAATCTACAACAAGGTTTCTTTATTGCAGCCTTAGCACTCTTTCCTCTTGCCACTTCCTTGTTTATGGCTGACAAGAATATGGCCAACAGCGCCATTGCCGTCGCCCTTGCTGTCTTTGCTATGCTTTATGTCATACTTTTCGAATTGTTCAAAAATGGTCTCACTCTTGTCCGTACAAAAGCCTTGCTGATCTTCGGTGGTCTGATCGCGGTCATCGCAGCCCTTACATACCTAGACGATTGGCAGAAGATGTCGATATTCTTCTTTTTATATGCAATCATGATAAATGCCCATGCTTTTTGGCGCAGCAAGAGCAATTTCAACTTTGCTTTTCTTTTAGTTGCTGCACTCGTCCTGCCTGCGAATATTCTTGGGGCGATGAAAAATGATACAATTTGGCTTTTGTCTCTCTCATACGCGATTCTTGGTGTGCTTCTGTTCGTTGTCAGACATTTTGTCTCAAAATGGCAGGAGAAGTCTACTATCCTCGGCTATTTTGGCTATATCATCGCTCTAGTAATTTCGCTTGTAGCAGTCTTGTCTAGCGGTCAGCCACTAGCAATAGCACTAATATTCCTTCTTCATGCGATTGTTTTCTTTGTTCTAAATTATTTAGAAGACCAGAGTGCGCTTATCGGCTTCGCTGCTTTTTTCTTTTACATTTTCGCCGTTCAATTCGGTCTTTATGTCAAAGTCGCACCTGAAAACATTATCTGGTATCTAGTTGTTGCCGGTCTTATTCAATTCCTCGGAAGCTACTTGCTGTCAGATGCGAAACGATCGAAAATCCTCTCCTATGCCGCGATAGCTGGTCCGCTAGCTGGAGCGATTTATGGATCTGTCTACCGAGAGACAATTGCCCCGATATTTTCATTGCTTATATCTGGAGTGATGCTTCTTATCAAAGGGATGCAGGAGAATAATCGAGTTGTGAAATACATTGCCGGAGGTCTAATCACCTGGTCTGTTGAGTGGTTTATAAGCTACATGAAGGTCGAAGAGCTTCAGATCTATATGGTTATCTCTGCGGCCTACTTTGGTCTTCTCGCATATTTGCAAGCCAAAGCGGACGACAAGGTGGGGGAAAGAGTATTCACTGTTCTCTCTCTTGCGTTTCTCACCGTGCCTCTACTCTTTCAAACGTTCGATAGCTCAAATACCCTTGTATACGCCTTAGCTCTTGGGATCGAAAGTATCGGCTTGATCGCCTTTGGCATTGGTGCAAACAACAAACTGCTCCGAAACTGGGGCATCTCAGCACTTGTGGTAAACGTCCTATATCAGAGTCGCTATGTCATCGCCACAGTGCCTAAGTGGCTAATCATTGGCATCGCCGGCATTCTTATTCTTGTTGGCGCGACATATCTCCTCTCGAAAAGAGAAAAAACTGAGGACAAATAAAGAAATATTTGACATCAAATATCGCTTTTCTATACAATGATTATATATATAATTTTGTAATATTTTGGAGGGTATAAATGAAACTCAATCGGAAGTCGCTGGTTACTTTACTAAGCGTTGTCGCTTTGGTTCTTATCGCTGGATCGGCCTATTTTTTGCGTGATCGTTTCTTTGCAAGTGGCACGGGGACTGGCGATAAATCTTTCACAGTCAAGGTTGTGAACACTGGCAATGAACCAGTTGCAAATGCTGAGGTTGCGATCGTTTTTGCCTCACCAACTGATGCAAATACAAAGAAATACCTTGTAGACCCAGTTGCTGGCAGCACAAACCTTACCCAGCAGTTTGTCACAGGTGGTCTTAGTGAAGTCGAGAAAGGCCTAATCAAGACAAATCCTCTGCTTGAAATTGTTAAGCCTGATGTAAATAATCAAATGCTTGACCCTTTTGATGAGTCACAGACTTTCGAGGATTATGGCTACGCTTGGTACAACCATCACATCAGCTCAGCTGGTTGTGTTGCCGATCCATGTTTCAATAGCTCACTTGCAGTCCTCAGATTTACCACAGTTGAAGATAAGGGCACGGATGCAAATGGTGAGCTTGAGTTCAAGATGAAATACTTAAACGGCGTAATGGATAGAGCTTATAACAATAATTGGTATGTTGCGAAAATCTATGTGAAGTACAACGGCCAAACGTCAGTCCTCAATCTATTAGATGGCCAAAAGCTTAAGACATTAGTCGACACAGCAAACTCTGTAAAGACAGTCACTATTGACTCGGCCTTGAGGGCGGTTGGCGGTGAAGCTGGTATCGAAGTCTTGGTCAAAAATCTAAAAGATCAGCCAGTGCAGGGGGCAACAGTTCAGCTGACAATGAAATGCTATGCCGATGGGGAAGTGGCTTATAATAGTGATAATGATCTAACCAACAAAGCTCTTCTTACTCTTACAACTGGGGCAAATGGTATCGCGAAGCTTACAGGTACTGGCTGGGAAGATGGAATTGTGATGAATCTTGGCCCAGCTGGTAAGACTGGCTGTCCAACAGACAAGACTGCAGACACTCAGTTAGTCAGTGGTGTTACTCGTTCAAAGTCTCTAACTGTTAGTGCTTACTACTCCCAAACAAAGATAAAGAATTTCGAACAGCACGGACCTTTTGCTTTTGACTACAACGGCTCATATGCTGATCAGCTCTATGTGAATACTACTCCAGGCGCATGTCCCGATGGTGCAACAACATGTGATCCTCGAAGTGCTGGAGATACTTCACCTGTTATCACAAACTTCAAGGTTGCTTTAGGCCAGAACAATATTGAAAATGGTGCAACATCAGTACTTGAGTATGCAGCTCAAAATGCAAATTCATGTAAGATCAACGGTGTAGCTCTTCCAAATGCAACTAGCGGCTCTTGGACAACTCCAGCTCTAACAGCGACAACTACCTATACACTTACTTGCCTTGGCGGAAATCCAGAAGCTCCAGTAGAGGCTGATACAACAGTAAATGTAAAAGCACCAAAACCAGTCTTTGTTGCTCCTGGCCTTGTAAGCGTTCTTGGTGCTACAACGCCTCTTGCTTACAATGATCATGCGACTCTAACCTGGACAGCTACTGGCGCTACCTCTTGTCTAATTGGCGGACAGACGTTCCAGGGCGAAACTGGTACTTGGACATCTGCAGCTCTTACAGCTCCAACAAATGATTTCTCAGTTGTATGTCAAAACACAAGTGGATCGACAACCAGCACTGCAACGGTTACCGTAGGTATAGACCCTATGACTGTCGGGGATACAGGAAATGGACTTACACTAAGTTTCTACAATACGTGGGAGCAGACAGGTGCAGCAGCTGAGGTTATCAATCCTGCAGCAACTACTCAGCCAAATTCGATCACAAATCCTCAAACTATCAACTTCTACCTTCCTCAGTCTGATCCTTTGCCTTCGAATACATACATCAACTACGCGCCTTTGTCTCTTAGATATGAAGGGTTTATCAAACCACCAACATCAGGCGACTATAAGTTCTATATAGCAAATGCTGATGACCGTGCCAGGATCACAATCGACGGTGTTGTGGTTTCCCCAGCTACGTGGTGGGATCATGATTCAAGCAATGAAGGTGAGTGGTCAACTGATTATGTTTATCTAGACAAGGGCATGACACATACTTTCCGAGTAGACTACTATAACGGACAGGGCCCTGGAAATATGAATCTATCGTGGTCTAGCACTAACGTAAGTAAAGAGATTATCCAACAAAAATATCTCTATACATCAAACCCTTTGGCTTCTGATACAAGATGCTATATCAACGACAAGAGTGCAAAAGTCGATGGTAAATATGTTATCCCAGATACGTGCGAATACAAATCTCTAGTGATAGCTGGTGTAGAGGTTGATGCAGGTGCGGTGCTTATCAACGGCTACTCTCAACGACACTTTAGCAATGTTGCCCTTACGAGCAAGGCAAAAGTGACCTATTCGGCTCTTGCAGCAGGCGAAAACTCAACTAGTGAGAAGAAGATTGACTGGATCATCGCTGGAGACCTAACTGTGAACGGTGGAGCGCAAATAAATGTCGACAGTAAAGGCTATAAAGGCGGAACAGTCGCCATAGGTGGTGTCTGCCCAACCTTGGGTAAAGGCGTCCCACTCGACGGTGAAGGTCCTGCAGGAATAGGCGGTGGTAAGGCATCGATGTGGACCCCAACAACAGCTACCAAAGATGATCTTGCTGGTTCTGGCGGCAACGGCGGTAGAGGCGGTCAATGGAGCGTTAACGGCGTAATTCATTGGGCAGGTGGACCAGCTTATCAGACTTCAAGCGCTCTCGCACTATCTATGTTCGAATACGGCGCAGGCGGCGGTGCTAGCTATGCCACAAACAACGGTAATACAAACAATTGTTATGCTGGTGGTGCTGGTGGCGGTCGTGTCCGAATCGATGCGGGTGGAACAATTACTGTTGCAAATGGCAGCGCAATCTCTGCAAATGGCGGGTCATCAGTTGCTGAAAAACCAAATACTGGATCCAATATGATGGGCGGCGCAGGAGCAGGTGGTACTATATTGCTCAAAGCTGCTAGCTATAATCTTGGGACTAGCGCCTCAAACGGCATTGGAGTGTTAGCTGGATCGACAACAAATACCAGCAAACTTTCAGCTGGTATGCCTGGACACGAAGATGGCACAAGCAGCGTAAACATAACGGCCAAAGGCGGAAGCTCAAATCCTGATCTCGGATATGGAGATATTGCTACTACTGGTGGCGGTGGTGTCATAGTGGTTCAGACCAAATAGCTAGCCTTAAACTGAGACAAAGATAAAATGCAAAATCAAAATACAAATAATCTAAGTCCGTGGGATGAGGACTTGCCGGAGGAGACTCCTCCTCCGGCTCCCCAAGTGGGAACCTTGCATGCTGGTCCTGCTGATCAGCAGCAGCCAGTCGCCGGTGCATTTGCAGTTCCTAGTCAGGTACCTGCAGCTCAGCCAGCGGTAGCTACTCCAGTAAATCCTGTTGCTGCACCTGCTCAGACGGCTCCAGTCGCACAGCCTGTTACACCAGTACAACCTGTGGCTCCAGCTGTTGCTGCTCCTCAAGCTGCCACACCAGCTCCTGTAGCGCCAGTAGCGGCTGCACCTGTAGTTCCTCTTCAAGCTGCAACTCCGGGAACTGTTACTAGCAAATTTGCGGCACCAAGTGCGGCCCCGATTGCTTCTTTTGATGACGCCATGCCAAATAAATTTGCTTCTCCTCAATCAGTGGCTACAAACGTGCCATCTCCGACAGTAGCTCCTGGCGTCGCGCCCGCTCCTGCCAAGAAAGCACCGATGAATATGAAGAAGAAGCTTATTGTTTTTGGTTCACTCGCTCTTCTTATAATATTATTTGCTTTTGGAATAATTCTTACAGAAAATGGCGTTATATCTATCGGTTTTGAAAACACATATGGCAAAATAGGTATGGAAAAGCTTTGGGGAGGTCTGCCTCAAGATGCAAACACTGCACTTGCAAAATCATTTGTAGCAATGTCAAAGCAACCTTCCTATAAGATGAAGGGGAGTTTGTCGATGACTATAGACAGCTCCGTAGAGTCTGAGATTACCACGCCACTTGTTTCGATGAGCGATAAGCAAAATTATGCGATGATGGACGAAGACCTTAGCAAGGGTTTGATCAGAGCTCTTCTTGCATACGACTGTATCGGCTGCGAAGCTCATCCAGCACCAACTATCACTCTATATGCTATTCCTGCTACGACAATCACAGCAGGTGAGAGTACAACCCTTCACTGGGTGACGACCAATGCTGTCTCATGCTCTGGCGACTGGGGAACTGCTGCCAAAAATCCTGTTGATCCTGCTGGAGAGGTCGTATCACCGACTACGAATACTAACTATAACCTGACATGTCAAAACGATGTCGGTGATACTGCTGCCGGGGCTCTCTCTATTGCAGTCACTGCTGCTCCGTTAGTCCCGACGGCCACTCTAACTGCTAACCCTATTGCAATTCAAACTGGTGCTAGTTTCACACTTGATTGGAGCTCAACTGCCTCAACGTCGTGTGCGGCAACCGGTAGCTGGACTGGCGCAAAAGGAATAGCCGGACCAGAGACAATTAAGCCTGATAAAGCCGGCGTATATCTATATAAAATTACTTGTACTGGTTCTGGTGGTACTTCTCCTGTTGCTTCTGCAACGGTTACGGTTACTGACGCTCCTCCACCGCCTGCTCCAACTCCAGTTGCACCTACAGTTACTCTTTCCGCTGATAAAACATCTGTTGCCTATGGCGGAAGTGTAAAGCTTACTTGGGGCTCGACAAATGCTGGCAGCTGTTCTTTGAACTGGGGTACAAGCACCGCTGTAAGTGGCTCCCAAACTGTTTCAAGCTTAACATCGAACAAAACATACTCTGTCAAATGCGTCGGTGATGGTGGAAGTGCGGAGAAAAACGTTACTATTACAGTCGGCGAGAAGCCACCAGTTGTGCCTGGTCCTGCTGTTACGCTATCTGTCGACAAGACAAGTGTTGAATATAACGGTAGTGCAACTCTTTCGTGGAGTTCAACAAATTCTACGAAGTGTGCCACAAGCTGGACGAAGCTTGTCACTACTAGTGGCACTCAGCTTCTGAGTAATCTCACATCAACAGCAAATTATACTATTACATGTACAGGCAACGGTGGCAGTAAAACTTCAAACTCTGTCACAATTACAGTCGCTGCAGCACCGCCAGCTGTTGTTGTTCCTACGAAGCCTACGGCGACTTTGAGCTCGGACAAGACCACAGCAGGATACTATGACAGCGTTACATTGACTTGGTCGTCAACAGACGCAACTACTTGCGCTGCCAGCTGGACACTCTCTACCGCGACTAAAGGCTCAGAAACAGTTATCACATACGGGACAGATGCCACATATTCTATTAGCTGTACTGGTAAGGGCGGTAGTGTGACTTCGAACGAAGTTCTTGTTGCCTTCAACGCACCAGTCGAGCCAACGCCAGTCGAGCCGACCGTCCGAAGTCAACAAATCTCAGCGGATATCACTGGGAGCTCAAGTGATAACGGAATAAGCGTAAATATGTCTGTCGAAAACAAGACTGTTGCTAGTCAATCCGGTATCAAATCTCTTGTTGAGGTAAAGAATATCGGCAGCAAAGTTTGGATAAAGAGCGATGCCTTCAAGTTTGACCAAGCTGCAACCTCAGACGGTTGGCTAGAATACAATATCTCTTCGCTTACCAATACTTCGTTAGCTAAGATGATTTTCTTCTCCGATGCAAGCGCGCGTCCCACAGTCAAGGGAGCTAGAGTTGGCAATGAAAGCATTGATGGAGTTAGATGCTATCACTATACGATAGATTCCTTAAATATTGGCAATTCCTTATCAGTCCTCGGCATCAAGTCAGACGCTGCCAAGATGGTCAAGGGAAATGTCTGGATAGGAATCAAGGACAAACAGATCAGAAAGATCGAGCTTGCAATTTCACCTTCACTCTCATCCTCTGCTACTGATGTTTCAGTTTCTCTTGCATTTAGCGAATTTGGCAAGAAAAACGATATCAGCCAACCAAGTGTAACTGATACTATCAAGGCAACAGGCGAAATGTTTAAAGCAGTTAGCACCGGTTCGGCTGTTAGTGGCAGTACAGCTACCTCTGGATCGACTACGACCGGTACGACAGTAACTACCGGCTCCACTACTACTGGCACGACCGTGACGACCGGATCTACGGTAACAACAGGTGGTACGACGGTAGTCCCTCAAACATCAGTTCAAGTAAATGATGCCCAAAGAAAGATAGATTTGGCTTCGATCAAAACTGCACTAGAAGACTATAAGTCGATAGGCGGTAAATATCCTGTCTCTGCAAGCTATGTTGCACTTAACACTACTACAAACGTTGTCGCAAAAGCACTTGTGCCAAAGCATCTTGCAGCACTCCCTGTTGATCCTAAGGCGTCATCGGGCTGGTACTATGCATACAAATCTGCAAATGGCACAACTTTTACCCTGAGCACGAAGCTTGAGAACCTGGTTGACCCGACACTTACGACTGTAAACGGAACATCATTTTATCTTCTTGAGAGCACAAAATAAGATAAATTTCTTACAAAAAAGACTTGGGCAACCAAGTCTTTTTTGATTTTTGCTCGCTACTCCTTGGACAAAAATTTATGATTGCGCTATCATGATCTTATGGAAAAAGATTCAAAAGTAATGGTGCTGATAGATTCAAATGCGATCATACATCGTTCTTATCATGCACTGCCAAAAACGATGTCAACTTCGAAGGGTGAACTGACAAACGTTGTGTATGGATATACCACCACTCTTCTAAAGGTTCTCGAAGATCTGAAGCCAGATTACATAGCAGCTTCTTTTGATATTTCTCGTGCAACCTTTAGAATGGCAGAATATTCCGAGTACAAAGCAACACGTATCAAGGCCGATCAAGAGCTGTACGACCAAATCCCAAAAGTTCGTGAGCTCCTATCTGTCCTCAATATTCCGATTTATGAGCTTGAAGGTTTTGAAGCGGACGATTGCATCGGCACAATTTCTGATAAGTTCGAAAACAATAATCCAAAGCAAATATACAAAAATTGCAAAGTTTATATTGTTACAGGGGATAAGGATACTTTTCAGCTCGTCGACGACAATATTTTTATTTATAATCTAAAGGGCGGTCTGTCAAATATCCAGATTACTGATCGTGAGGCGATTATGAAAGATTGGGGGTTGCATCCGGAAGACTTTGTCGACCTGAAAGCTCTCGCCGGCGATCCATCTGATAACATTCCAGGCGTACCAGGTGTTGGTCCAAAGACAGCTATCGATCTTTTGCAAAAGTTTGACTCACTGAATAAGTTATATGACAAAATTAAAGCTCTTACGCACAATAAGGGGCTAGAAGAGCAAGAGCTAAAAAAGATTGCTGCTGATCTTGGAATCAAGCCTCGGACTCTGCAGCTTTTGATCGATTATGAAGATCAAGCAGAGATGTCTCAGAACTTGGCAACGATTCGTCGCGATGTCCCACTAGATTTTGATCTAGAAAAGTGTAAATGGGGCGAGTACGATAAAGAAGCGCTGAAGAATTTTTTTGAACGAATGCAATTTCACTCTTTGCTTCGTCGTTTTGGTGCAGAACGAGCAGTAGATCCCAAAAGCGAAACTGCAAAAGAGCAACAAATAGAAGACAACCAGCTAAGCTTATTATAAATATCATGACTGATTTACAAGACAAAGCAGAAAAAATGGGTATTAAAATTCCGGAGATTACCTTCGAAGAGATTAACGAACAGATCAAACCAGTTTTGAGAAAAATGGAACAGGCTGGAATCCGGATCAACGTTAGCTATATCAACGAGCTTGACCAAAAGCTGTCCTCGCGTCTCAAGGAGCTGGAGACCGAAATTCATAAGTCCACAGGAACAGAGTTTAATATCGGTTCGCCAATCCAAATGGCAGATATTTTATTCGATAAATTGAAATTATCCACTGAGGGATTGAAGAAAACTAAGTCAGGCATTTCAACGGCCGCGAGCGAGCTAAAGAAAATTGAAGATACACACCCAGCAATTAAATTGATTTTGGAGCATCGTGAACTCTCGAAATTAATTTCAACATATCTTCGACCCTTGCCACTTCTTGTTGATGAAGATGATCGACTTCACACAACTTATGGTATGGAGACTTCGACTGGACGACTAACTTCTTCAGAGCCAAATCTTCAAAATATTCCTATTCGAGGCACTTATGGTGCGGAAATCCGTAATTCTTTCATCGCCAATCCTGGTATGAAAATTATTGCCGCCGACTATTCTCAGATTGAGCTCCGTATCGTGGCTTGTTTGGCTCCAGATAAGCTTATGATTGAGTCGTTTCAGCGTGGTGATGACATTCATGCTAAAACTGCTGCACAAATTTTTCATATCCCATTGGAAGAAGTGACTAAGGAGCAACGCCGAGTGGCAAAGGCTGTAAACTTCGGTATCGTTTACGGCCAGACCTCCTATGGCCTCTCTCAAGCACTTGATATCTCTCCAGCTGAAGCCAGTAAATATATCAAAGAATATTTTGAAAGCTATTCAGGAATAACGAAATATATTAATTATATGATTGATTCTGCTCGTAAGGACGGATATGTCGAAACACTTTTTGGCATGAAACGCTATCTTCCCGAGATCAATTCGAGCAAACATTACATCGCAGAAAGTGAAGAGCGAATGGCGATCAATACGCCAGTGCAAGGGACAGCCTCTGAAATATTGAAACTCGCGATGATAGAGTTGGATAAACAGCTGGATGAGATCTCTAAAAAATCCGGGAAAACAGCGCGGATGCTCTTGACTGTACACGACGAGCTTGTGATTGAAGCTTCGAGCGAAATTGCTCAAGAAGTTGCTACTGCCACAAAAGATACGATGGAAAATGTGATCAAAATTTGCGTTCCTATCGAAGTAAGCATCGGAATAGGTGACACTTGGGATGAGGCCAAATGAAATTATTGATCTTTTTGAGATTATGGTCCATATCATAACTATTTAACCAACATTAAGCGCAATGCTATATTTTTATTACGGTGAAGATACTTACAGTCTAAAGAAGAAGATCAACGAAATTATTGACTCCTTTGTGAAAATCGAAGGTAGCGATTTTAATATATCGACTCTCATCGGTAGCAAAGTATCAGTTCAAGAGTTCGAAAAAAATGTATTTACTGCGCCATTTCTCGGTAGCAAGCGTCTGATTATCATCAAAAATATTCTTCTTGAGTGTGGCGACCTTGATACCAAAAAAGCGATTTCCACAAATCTTGATAAAGTGCCAAAAACATCGATTGTAATATTTGTTGAAGAGGGGAAGCCAGATAAGCGCGAAAGTTTGTTTAAGAATCTGACAAAATTGGCTATAGTGAAATCTTATGAACAGCCATCTGATCTCGATATAAAGAGGTTCATCGAAATGACAGTCCTAGAGAGCAATTTCAAAATTACATCAGCTGCAAGTTTCCAGCTCGGGTTATATTGTGGACGAGACTACTGGCGAATTGAAAATGAACTGCTGAAATTGATTTCTTATGCAAAGTATCAAAAAAAGGACGCAATCGTTGAAGCCGATGTCACTCGGCTAGTCGATCCGATTAATAATTTTATGATATTTGATCTGACCGATGCGCTTGCCGACAGAAATGTAAAAAAGGCGATCAAAATATATTATTCGATGCTAGAGAGTGGTGAGGATGAGATCAAAGTTTTCAACATGATCATTTACCATATCCGCAATATGATTTTGGTAAATAGCATTTATGAAAATAGTGAATATGAGATTGCTAAAGCTACATCTCTTCACCCATATGTTGTAAAAAAGATTATGATTTCTCTACGAAAGTTTGAGGGCTCCAAGCTGCACCAGCTTTATAAAAGATTGTCAGAGGTCGATTGGAAGATTAAAACCGGTCTTCTTGAGATTGGCACAGCGCTCGATCTATTGCTAGTAGATTTCCAAAGAAGTTGATATAATTATATATATTAGTCATATCTGGTGAGGAAAGTTAGGGAGGGCGAATTGGCTGCGACACGGAGAGACATTTATAAAAGAACGACAGTGGGAGTGTACTGGCGTAAGCTCATTTTTATGGGCGGACTTTTTGCTCTCGTCTTTTTTGGCCTCACAAGTGTTCAATATTTCAAGGCGGATACTATCAGCAACGACCTTGGCAGCAGCGGCACTGGTGGCAATTCAGATTTATCTGTCAAAATAGTTGATATGAAGATCAATCTCAACGGTACTATTTACATTGATGGTAAAAAATCAAAAGACAGAGTTGTCCCCGTCGGGGATGTAGAGGAAATCCGTATTCCTGTCATCGACAATATCGATTATTACCTAAAGAGCGTGACAATAAACGTTGAGCTGCCAAAAGAGATTGCATACTCTGTTGGGCATGAGCAAATTTTGATGCATAGCGTTGGTTCCCCTATGACCTATCGAGTAGTAGACAAAAGTCATGTTGTCTTTGTCGCCACCGACATCGCTCCAATGGCTACAATTACCCCAGTAATCACAATGCCAAAAGGCACCATAAATCCTCCATTAATTGTTAAAATCTTGAATTATCTTCAAGAATTCAAGGGTTCTGTCTGGGTCGCCGTTGGAGTGTCTCTACCGACATTATCGCTTATATTTATGTTCTTCCTTCTGTCATTCCAGATGAAAAGACAGCGCGTTGTCGTGCCTGCTAACGAGTTGACCGCACCGCCACTTGCATTGCCGCCAGCCCTAGTCGGCGCCCTATATCATCAAAATGTTCGCGCAAGAGAGATCGCTGCGACTCTGATAGATCTTGCTCTCCGAAAAAACATATACATCATGGATAGAGAAAGAGACTTTGCATTTGTGAAGAATCGCTTTGATTCGCGGTTACTTTCGTTTGAAAAGATTTTGCTATCCAAGATATTCAAGGACAACATTTTCTCAAACAGAGAAGAAATCGAGAGAAGGATAAATAATCATCTATATAGCAGAAAAATTTCTTTGGTTTCGGCTGGAATCTATGGCCTCGCTTCTCGTCTAGGCTATTTCAAAGTTGATCCGCAAAAAAGCCATCTAAAATATTGGGTAGTCGGAGTATTTGGCTTCTTTGTTGGCGTCGCTGGCTTTGTCGTAACCCTTCGGTTATTGCCTGATCCAGCCTATCTTTCATTTTTTTGGCTAGGCATGGCAGCTTCCTGTATTGTAATCATGATTGTTGCAAGACGAATTCCGATCAGAACCGAGCTTGGGCAACAAGCACTCGGAGACTGGTTGGCCTTTAGAAATTTTTTGTCTAGCTCGGAAAAAATACCATTCTCTTTTTCTGGTCAAGAGACGTTCCAAAAGTATCTTGCATATTCCATCGTTCTTGATTGCGAAGTGTCCTGGGCTCGTCGTTTTTCGGAACATGATTTTGAAGTCCCGCAATGGTATATGACTAGCGAATCGGGCATGGGCTTGCAAGAATTTTGCCTATCACTTTATCCGATTGTTTCATATGTCGGAAGAAGTATGGCCGCGATCAGGGAGCCTGGCTTTAAATAACGATCATAAAAGGCTAAATGGAATTGCTTAAATATATTATTGATAAAATAATCTATGGTGGCGGGGTTGTTTTCGATTTGGCAAAATGGCTTATCGTCTTTTTTGTATTTGTACTCATAATAAATACATTCTTCATCTCTCTTTTTTTCGTCGATGGTTTGTCTATGGAGCCAAATCTGCACAATAAAGAGGCAATTCTATGGGACAAAAATGCATATCATATTCAGACGCCTAGAAGGTTTGATGTAGTAGCGGTGAATGCTCCGAGTGATCCAACTAAGAAGAAATATGTTAAAAGAGTGATCGGTTTGCCTGGAGATTTTATCGAAGTTAAAGGTGGAAAGGTCTACCTGAATTCCAAGCAACTAGATGAAGAGTATCTTCCAGAGGGGCTCGAGACTCCCTTCGATGGTTCATGGAATCTGACCGATGATCAGTACTTCGTAATGGGCGACAATAGGCCAAACTCAAATGATTCAAGAGCTTTCGGACCAGTTGAGAGACGTTTTGTTCTTGGCAAAGGAATCGCTATCATATTCCCACGTTTTCGCTTAATTAAGGATATATAAATGTTTGAAGAGAACGACACAAGTGATGTTTTGAATACAGAAATTTCCACAAAAGATTATTTGTCGGTGGATTCTGTGGAAGCAGCACCTTTTGTTGTGCCAGATCTTGGTGGTCCAGCAGTAGCCGAAGGGTCTGAAGCGCCACTTACTAATCCCGAGATTTCCCCACTACCGAAGAGTCGCCCCATCTCAAAGTTATTATCGATTATTATTGGTGCGAGTCTACTGTTTTTGATTATAATAAGCATTATTTTGACCGAAAGTGGAATTGTCTCCTTTGGCTTTGAGAAAATTTATAATAAAATTGGCCTCGAGCAAGTTTGGGGAGGTCTTTCGGAAACGCCGAGCAAGGCAATTTCGAGATCATTTTTAGCTATGTCAAAACAGACCGACTATCAAATTTCTGGAACTTTTAATCTAGTCGCAAGCAACTCGACTCAATCCAAGATAATCTCTCCTCTTTTGTCTGAATTTGGTCAGATTATCCCATTGCAAGATGTTTCTATCGGATTTTCAAGCAATGCAATTCTGACAGCTTCAACCGCTGCTGCAGTCTCTATCTCATCAGATGTCTCGGAGGTAGATTCTGGAGGCAGTGCGGTCATCAGCTGGACCTCTTCAGATACTACCAAGTGCCGAACTGATTGGGACGGTGCAATGGTCGCAACATCTGGGCAGGTTACTATTACAAATATTGTCTATAATCGCGGCTTCGAGATAACCTGTGTTAATGGTGATGATACTCTTTTCGATCCAGTGGTTCCGTACAGTGACAACAAGGTTAGGTCGTCTCTTCTGATTGTTGCCGTAAAGGGGGATGCGCCGGCTCCAACCCCTAGTATGACCTTAGCTGCTGACCAAATGGTCATAACAGCAGGAGGAGCTGTTACGCTGACCTGGAGCTCAACAAATACTACTGGCTGTGCTGCTAGCTGGACTGCAAGCAATTCCTCTGCTGGGTCGCAAACAATAAGTGGAATAAAGGTTGGCACGGCTTATTCAATGGTTTGCACAGGTGCAGGCGGCAGTCTCTCCAAAACGGTTACAATAATCGTTAACAACAATGTATCTACTACTCCACCAGTAACTTCCCCAGGTAATTCGACGCCACAACCTATTGTACAAACACTTTATCCGTCTGTCACACTTTCGGCGGATAATACATATGTTGACTATGGCGGATCTGCTGTTCTGACCTGGAGCTCGAAAAATGCAAGCTCATGTACCGCTGCTTGGACAAAGAAGACTGCACAATCTGGCTCTGAAACTATTTCAAGTCTAGTATCTGAAAAAACATATTCTATAATCTGTAAGAGTAGTGATGGTAATTCTTCATCTAATTCTGTCAAAATAATGGTTGGACCCAAAACCGCTAGTGGGCACGTCCAGAGCGGTAGTTCAACTGTCAGCAGCGCTCCTCCAAGAATTGTTCTGCAGGGAAGCTCTACCACTATCTCTCTCGGTGGTGCGGTCACTCTCTCGTGGAAAGCTGAAAACGCAGACCGTTGCTCTGCTGTATGGACGGATGCGACAAGCACTTATGGATCAGAAAACGTAACGCCAAAGACTTCTGGCAATTATTTTCTCTACTGTTTTGCAGGCTCGAATAAAGTTAAGTCGAATGAGATATCAGTTACTGTCAATGGCGCACCAGGAGGGCTGGTCGCTGCTGAAGATAATCTTCAAATATTTTCAACTTTTAGTGGTATGTCCACCAAATCAGGAACATCGGTGGATTTCTCTGTTCTCGATAAGATAGGCGAAGAATCTATATTGCAAGCCAAAAACTCTGCTGGAAATTTATGGATTAAGAGCGACAGAGTAAAATTTGACGAAGTAGCAGGTCTCGAAAAGTGGACAAAGTATCCCTTCGCGGGCAAGGACGAAAAGAAATATCTCGATTCTGCCTTAGTATCAAAAGCAACTACTTTTGAGTTTGCAACAGGGAAGCGGGTTGGGAATGAAAAGTGCGCTGAAACACGTTGTTACCATTACAATCTTTCATCAATAGATGCCCCCTCGCTAGCTGATCGTTTTGGTTTGAAGGAAAGTACAATTAAGAATGCGTCGGGTGAGATTTGGATTGGCATTAGTGATAAGCTCATTCGAAAAGTTAGTTTGAATATCTATTTTGTAGATAGCGAGCCGATAAAACAGGGAGAGCTTGTAATGAATTTTGATAAATTTGGCCAGAAAAATTCCTTTATTTCACCATCACCAGCCGAATCTGCAGATTCATCTTTATAAAAGACAAATAATACAAAAAATCACCTCTAGAGGTGATTTTTTGTATTTAGAGAGCTAAACTATTTCTTGTCGACGGCTTTAGCAAGGCGTGACTTCAAACGTGCAGCTTTGTTCTTGTGAATGATATTTTTCTTAGCAGCTATATCAAGCTCGCGAAAAGCAGCGCTTAAGAGAGTTTCTGCATCTTTTGCTTTGTCTTTGATGCTAATTCTAACGCCTTTGACAGCGCTTTTTACTTTAGCACGGGTAAGATCGTTTTCGGCTTTTCGACGAATGCTGATTTTGAGTGCCTTCTTGGCAGATTTGATGATTGGCATAGGTAACTAAATCCTAATTTATATTTAATATGTATTTCGAAAATTACAAGTGTTACTTTACCACAAAGAAAAGGAAAAGTAAATACGGGGATACCTAAAGATATAGGTTCTTGCCATCAGCTTTCAGCTTCTCGATGAGCTCCTTAACTTTTTGTGATTGATCGCCTTTGCAAATGAGGATTGCATCCTCTGTATCGATAACGACTATATCTTCGAGACCAACTGTAGCCACAAGCTTGTGATCAGCGATAACCATACAGTTTTTATCGTCGACACCAATGTGATTACCTTTTGTGACTAGACTTGAACCAAAGTGTTCGCGCAGAACTTCTGAAATTGTGCCCCAAGAGCCAACGTCGCTCCAACCGAAATCTCCTGGCAAGACCAAAATATCTCTTTCTTTTTCACAAATTGCATAGTCGACTGACGTTTTGTCGATATTCCGATATTCTTTTTCGGCAATCTTTTGATAATCGTCAGCGCCAAGGTGCTCAGCAATATTTTCAGCGGCACGATATGTTTTTGCAGCGTATTTTCGGTAAAGTTCGACTGCATGCTTTGTCTTCCAGACAAACATGCCACCATTCCAGAGATATTCCCAAGCAGCAACATATTTTTCAGCAGTTTTTCTGTCTGGTTTCTCGACGAATCTCTTAACTGAAAATGCTTTTAATCCATTTTTTACCTCGATCTGAGAATCCATCTGAATATAGCCCATGCCAGTGTCTGGTTGCGTCGGGTTGATGCCAATCAGGACAAGATGATTTGGTTTTTTGTCGACTAGATCATTTGCAAAGCCAAGTATATCCAAGAAGCTTTTTGGCTCGGTAATCATGTGGTCAGATGGCAAGAAAGCGATGGAAGAGTTTGGGTCTAGCTTATTGATGGTCGCCGTTGCGAGAGCGCAAGTTCCAAGAGTTCCTGTGGCATATGGCTCGATAATGAAATTCTCTATCGGCAGATCAGGCAATTGCTTGATAGCTTCATCGAGATAATTTTTGGCAACGGTTACAAAAATCTTGGTTGGCTTGTACTTTGGTAAAAGTCGATTATAAGTGTCCTGGATAAGCGTGTTCTTGCCTATCAGCGAATGAAATTGTTTTGGCTTAGCTTGGCGTGACATTGGCCAGAGTCGAGTACCTTGGCCGCTCGCCATGATGACTGCGTACATAATAATTCTCCATCAATTAATATTGATAAAACATAGCACAAAATGGCTTGGTTTGAAACAACCGCTAGTCTGCGAGTAGTTTCTTATAAACGGCTAATGCTTTTTTTGAAACAGTCGGAATACTTTTTTCCTCTGCTAGTTTTCTGGCGGCTTTTCCGAGCTTTGACCGAAGCTCTGGATTCTCAATAAGTTTCCTAAGCATTATTTCAAAGTCTTTTTCGTTTTTTGCTTTCAGGCAGTTTTCTCCATGAATCAGCCATCCCTCATAGACTGGGATATCTCGAACAAGTATTGGCAGAGAAGCTGCTGCTGCTTCTAGAATCGCCATACCCTCATTTTCTTCATATGATGGAAAGATGAAGATATCCATCGAGTTGTAGGCTTCATTGACGGCGTCAGTGTGGCCCTTGAAACTGACGTTTTCTGGCAGCTCCTTTGGCAATGGTTTGACGATCAAACTTGAATATATTTTGCCAAACCAGATAAACTGATTATTTTTATAAATTTTTGCCAAGTTGATGAAAGTGTCTAGCCCTTTGCGAGGAATAACCAAAGCCATGCTACCGACTGTAACTGTGTTCAGATCATACTTTTTCCTATTTTCTGTCCTGATCTTTTCGTCTTTAAAGTATTTTTCAAGATTTACAGCGTTAGACTGTGCAATTATTTTATCTGTTGGTATGCCATAAGCGACGAGCAAGCTTTTTGTATATTCTGTCGGCGCAAAGATAATATCAGCTAAGCCATATGCATAAGTCAGATATTTCTTAACAAGCGGTGCAATTAGTGGCATAAAGCGGAAGACTTGCATTGAATCTTCGAC
>JBAXEI010000015.1:0-22997 GCA_037140515.1 Candidatus Berkelbacteria bacterium
CTGGTAGATTTAGCTTCGATTTCGTGTTCAAAATCTTCTTGAACTCCTCATCGTGTCGCGCCTTGATCAGAAACTCAGTATTTGGTGTGCAGATAATCGAAGGCCTCTCCATCTCCATCATCTCAGAAAGGCGAAGCTCGGCTTCCTCTACATCGAGGCTGTCAATTTTGATATCTAAGATTTTGAATGTATTTCTTTTCATAAGGCGCGAGATTTTAGGTGCTTAGAATAACCTTCGTCGACTGCTTTTTTGAGGGCAGATTGAAACGATTTTTTGGAAAATAGCTCCGCTTGTTTGCGGCAAGCTTCAGGTGAGAAGTCGTCGTAATGCTCTTCCAATTGAACAACGGATTTTTTTAGCGATTCTGCAGTACTTTCGTCAAAGAATACGCCTGTTTTGCCCTCAATAACCGTCTCAAGTGTGCCACCCTTTCGAAATGCACTAACTGGCCGGCCGGCAGCCATCGACTCGACGGGCGTGATGCCAAAGTCATCTTCACCTGGGAAGATGAAGGCTTTTGCATTTTGGAAGTAAGTATAAAGCTCCTGATCGTATTTTGGACCGACAAACTCAATATTATCTGAGGCAATTGACTTCAAATGATCGAGATCTGAGCCTTCGCCAACTATGACAAGCTTCTGCTTCAAATCTTTGAACGCTTCAACAGCGAGCTTGATCTTCTTATACGGCTCGATTCTGGAAACTATCAAATAATAATCTTCATGTGGCTTGCCGCTCGGTTTGATTCCTTCGAGATCAACTGGCGGAAAGAGAACTTCTGACTCTGTCCGATAATATTTGGCAATTCTAGTTCGGACATTCTCAGAGTTAGCAAGGAAATGGTCAACACGATCAGCGGCAACTCGATCCCAAATTCTTAAGTTATGGATGATATTACGGACCGCAATGCCCTTTAGCCCAAAACCAATATTGTTTTCGGCTAAATACTCGTTTGCCCAGTCCCAAGCGTAGCGCATCGGTGTGTGGCAGTAGCAAAGATGAAAAGTAGCAGGTTTTGTGATCACGCCATGGGCAAATGAGTCTGAGGATGAGATGACAACATCATATTGAGAGAGATCAAACTCCTCAACGGCTGACGCGAACTTTGGTAAAAGAAATTTTGGTCGTTTGTGCAAGACTGATTTCTGCAGTCCAGAAGGGACTATTTTTGCATTAGCAAACTTATTCATGGTTCCCTTCTCGTCATAAAGAAGACAATGAATCGGTGCTTCTGGATAGAGCTCATGCATGGCGAGCAAAACTTGTTGAGCTCCACCAAACTTAGTCAAAAAATCGCAAACAAGTGCTATTTTCATAATTTCTCCAAAATGTTTAAAATATTTCTCGCCGTCTTTTCCCACGAATATTGCTTCGCGGTTTCTGGTGCCTTTTTCTTCAGCTCTCGGCGAAGATCAATGTCCATCAGCGCTTTGTAGAGCCCGTCAGCAATATCATTTTCGTTTGCTGGGTCGATATAGTAGACAGAGTCATCACCAACTTCTGGCAACGACGAAGTATTTGAGGTGAGAACGACTGCGCCACAAGCCATCGCTTCGATCAAGGACAG
Organism: Candidatus Berkelbacteria bacterium; assembly: GCA_037140515.1. Lineage (GTDB taxonomy): Bacteria > Patescibacteriota > UBA1384 > XYA2-FULL-43-10 > 1-14-0-10-43-13 > ELA241. The sequence goes on from JBAXEI010000015.1 coordinate 1,569, forward strand.
CCCGAAGCCTTCATAGAGTGAAGGAAAGGCAAAAAGATCGGCTCCAGCGATCAGATCTGGTAGCTTATCATGAGAAATATGACCGGGCATGACGACGTCTTTGCGAAACTCAATATTGTTGTTTACTTCATTATAAACTTTGTTTGCGCCATAGCCTGAGCCACCGGCAAGCACTAGTTTGTGAGTAAGATTATGCGCTTTCTTTGCCTTGAAAAAAGCTCTGACCAAGGCAAGGGTGTTCTTGCGCTCTTCGATACGTCCACTGCAGAGGATGTAGTGCTCGTCGAGTTTGAGTATGTCCTTCGGCTGGATGATTGGATGAAACTTTTCATGATCATAGCCGAGGTGAACTATTTCGATCTTCTTATCGACTTCAGGATAAAATTTTAGCAAGTCTGCTTTGGTTGATTGGCTAATACAAATGATTTTTTCGGCTCTCTGGGTAATATTATCGAGCGAAAGTTTTTGAGAGATTTTCTCACGAAAAGAGTATGCATTTGGGAAAAACTTTGAGGCTAGATCATGAATAACGGCGATAGATTTCTTCGGAGCGTTTTTTGGGATGAAATCGAGCGGCTGAAAGTAAACCTCAGGCGGAAACTCAGCTAGCGCTTTTGGCAGATGATACCGATTCCAAAAACGACGACCCTCAATATATTTTTCCTGAAAATTGTCTCCGACGAGCTCAGCTGGTAAATGCTTGTTTGTATAGAGGAAATATGTGTTCTTCTGGTCAATCTTCTTCAAATTCAAAATAACCTCGTAGACGAAGTTTTCTACTCCTGATCGATTTGTGATCGCTGCTTTCGCGGCGTCAATTCCGATAATCATATATGCCTATGTATTATATTTAGTCTTTTGTCCAAAGAACTGAACGTCGGAATGCATCGAGATTTTCAATCGCAATTCCTGAACCTTTTACGACACACTCTGTCGGGTTGTTTGCAACTTCACAGGGTACTCCTGTGATTTTCGTGAGCAAAGTATCCATATTTCGGAGCAGTGCACCGCCACCAGTCAAGACTATTCCCTTGTCCATAATATCTGAAGCGAGCTCAGGTGGAGTTTTTTGGAGCACGTCCTTCACTGCATTTACAATTTCCAAAAGTGCTGGGCGAATTGCGATAACTATTTCCTCTGAGCCAATCATGACGCTCTCGGGTAGCCCAGAAATCGTATTTGAACCAGAGACTTCCATCTTCAGCTCAGTTTTCAGAGTTTGGGCTGAGCCAATCTTGATTTTGATTTCTTCAGCTTTTTGGTCGCCGATAATAAGATTATGCTTTTTTCTGATGTAATTAGCAATCGCGGCATCAAATTTGTCCCCACCAACACGCACAGAAGTTGAGGCTACAACATCGCCAATTGAGATCACGGCGACTTCACTCGTTCCACCGCCAATATCGATGATCATATTACCTGATGGGATAGCGATAGGGATGCCTGCGCCGAGAGCCGCAGCGATTGGCTGTTTGATCAGGTAAGTCTGCTTTGCGCCAGCTGAATTACAGGCGTCGACTACCGCTCTACGCTCAGTAGAGGTGATGCCAGCAGGAATAGATACCATGATGTCGGGCTTGAAAAGACGGATATGTCCAGAAATTTTGTTGATAAAATAGCGCAACATCGCTTCGGTAATACGGAAATTGGCAATTGCACCATCCTTGAGCGGTGTAGCAGCGATGATGCTCTCTGGAGTACGGCCGATCATCTTCTTCGCCTCCTCACCGATGGCCATAATCTTGTTGTCATGAGAGTGGAGCGCAACAACAGAGGGTTCGTTGATCACTAAACCCTTCTTCGGGACATATACCCGAGTATTCTTCGTTCCAAGATCAATTGCGAGCTTACGAATCATTAGTCTATTCTTTCGATCGAGGCGCCTAGTTTGCTTAATTTTTCGTCAATCTTCTCGTAGCCACGGTCAACAAATTCTATATCTTCGATAATTGTTTCACCTTCAGCTATGAGGGCCGCAGCAACTAGCGAAGCTCCCCCGCGAATGTCTTTGCTGGAGATCGTATTGCCTTTTAGGAGTATCGGACCGTCAACGATGAATTCATGAGGATTTAGGATCTGAGTTTCACCATGAAGGATTTGTAGCTCTTCGATAGAGGCAAAACGACCTTCGAACATTGTCTCGAATATATGAGAACGACCTTCGGCTTGAGTCATGAGAACCGCGTAAAAGGACTGCAAATCGGTTGGAAAGCCAGGATATGGTCGAGTATCGATATCTTCAGCAATCAATTTGCCATGTTTCAGAGTTTTCAGATATTCTACACCATCTTTTTTGACAATCTCAAACTTGGCACCGATATTTTGGAGCTTTTTTAGAACGATTGCCAAATGTTCGCTGACAAAAGGACCAACGGTGATCTCAGAATTGGTCATCACGCCAATCATTATATAAGTACCAGCTTCAATACGGTCTGGTAATATTTCATAGTCAGCGCCATGAAGCTCAGACACACCCTCGACAGTGATGTCGTGGGTCCCGGCACCAGTGATCTTTGCGCCCATTTTGTTCAGATAGTTCGCGAGATCAGGAATTTCTGGCTCAGCCGCTGCAACATGGATGTGGGTTGTGCCTGGAGACAAAACTGTAGCTAAAATTGCGTTTTCAGTCGCGGTGACGCTCATCTTGTTCAATATGACTTCGCCTGCTTTTGGTTTGCCTTTGAAGAAGAACTTTTCGTCTCGATACTCAACGCTTACACCAAGCTGACGAAATACGTCCAAATGATCATCAATCGAGCGTGCGCCAATCAGACAGCCACCAGGCTGAGAGAAGACAGCTTCGCCGAATCTAGATAGAAGTGCACCAACAAGCACGATCGAGCCACGAAGCTTCTTTACGAGCTTCTCGTCAGGGTGAGCTGAGTTGATTTTGGCAGGATTGATCATGACGACGTTGTTTTCTAGCTTGATATCTGCGCCAATGCTCTCGATAATACTCACCATTTTCTCTATATCAAGAATTTTTGGTACATTCTTGATTATGGATGATTCACTCGTGAGAATCGCTGCAGGCAAAATTTTCAGAGCCGCATTTTTGGCGCCAGAAACAGTGACTTCGCCAGATAACTCTTTTCTACCAATTATTCGAAATTTAGACATTTTGCCTCGTTTTTGATAATTTATTTAGTAATCCGATCTCATTGTATGGTAAATATTCAAAATATTCAATATAATTGAGATTATCAACTAAAAACATGGGAGACATATGGAAGTTAGAAATGATAAAAGAACGAGGAGACTGCCTCAAATAATTACCAGCCAAATGGTTTTTACTTTCGTCGTTGTTGTGCTTTCTCTCCTGATAATTGCCTATGGCCTAGGCTACCGCTATGATTACAAAGCGTTCAAAGTGCTGAAAACTGGCATTTTGGTTGTCCAAGGTCCACCAAACGATGCCGTAGTTCATGTAAACAAAGCATTAGGCAAGATAACACAAAATAAATTCTCCAAAAGCCTAACCCCTGGAATGTATAGCGTTGAAGTGTCAAAAGACGGCTTTGTAACCTGGCACGAATCGCTTCGTGTTGAGTCAAGCTCGATAAACTTGTTCGATGATGTGGTTCTATTCCGTTCTGCTCCGATTGTGAGTGAGATTACAGATACGAAGAAAATTGCTTTGCTCGAAACGCCTGAAGACATTTTGGCCAATGCGAACAATGATTTCTCAGTCAGAGGCTACGAAATCTGGATCGGTGATCAGCTCACCACTCGCCTCTCAACACCAGTCCTAAGAGCGATACGCTATCCTGACATGAGCCATGTTGTCTATCAGCAGGGTGACGAGATTCGAATCATCGAGAACAATGGTAAGAACGATACACTTCTGGTCAAACTATCTACTCCTACTGCCACCAAATTTGTCATCAGTGCACGCGGCACAGAGCTCTACTACTTGGATGGCGACGTCAACAAGATGGCCGTGATCCGCTAGGCACCTTGACTTAAACGACAGAATGTAGTACTTTTTGAGGTCGATATAAAAGCAAATATCGACAATTTTTCTTGCTGCTATCTGCAGCAACGAGGGGTGAAAAAATGACAAAGTTTGAAGAACTTGTAAGCGATTTGGGGCTCGGTAAAGCATTCCTTATGCATAAGGAGAAGTTTCCGGATGACTTCACACAGACTTTTGAAGAATGGAAGAATCATTACAACCGGGAGTTTCAAAATGGTCCTAAATATGGACAGGGCTACAGGATCGCAATCTTGTGGAAGCTTAGCGAGACCTCAAGTAACTATGACGGCAAAATTTTGTTCGCGGAGAACTTTGGCGACAAGCACCAGACGATGGGGATCTGAGGAAGGAGATATTTACCAAGCTTTTGCTTTTCTCAACAACTCTGGAAAATTATAGTTCGATTTTTTCGCAATTGGAAATCGATCAAAAGAAACAAGTTCTCGCCAAAATCCGATCTATGTTAGCAAATGATCCCAAGGTATGGATCAAAATCATCAAAATTGGAAATGGTGGAGAATTGCAAAAAATCGCCGAAAAAGAAGTAATGCAACAAGCGTAGACTCAATCACAAAGCATTCCGCCGGTCAAAGTAGACTGGCGGTTTTTTATTTCAGAGGTTCGTTATCTGCCTGCTGGCAGCTGAGTCATGTTTATAGTTTCGGTCGATTTCTTATTATTAGCTGGATCGGGATCAATCTGCTTCGCCTCGACAACAAGACGCTTCAGAGATGTACCGATTGGCCAGCAAGTGACAAGTGTCAGCTTCGATTGGTCTGTTTGATTGAAGACAGAGAGATCGGTAGGCACGACAACTTTTTGCCCACTGACCTTGTAAACATAGGTTTCGCCATTGAACTTTACATATATAAGATCGCCGACGATCAGCTGATCAAGAGTGGCGAAGATAGAATTGTAGTTTCCTTTTGCCCAAATATAGTTTGAGCTGTGGCCTGTGACGTAGATATTGCCTTTTTCACCCGGAAGCGCTGTACCGTTGATATGGATCAGACCGTTTTCTAAGCCAAGAGAGACATCGGCTGGAACGTTGTTCACCCGCCAAGTGATCGGCGCATCGATATTTAGTACGGGAATTTTCACGTAATTCTCTTGCATCGTCGGCAAATTTCGTTCCTTCGGCGGCGCAACAACGTTACCGGTAGACACGACTAGGCCAGGCTCGAGTACAATTTGTGTCTGGGCAGAGTATGTCTCTGCCTTGATCTGGGTCTTGTACCAATATGAAATTTTGCCACTGAAAGCGGAGAAATTTATGATGAAGTAGACAACAGCTAAAGCACCGACTAGCATAAGAAGCCTGTTTAGAGACAGAAAAAAAATGTCGAGCGATGAGCTTTCTCTTTTATCTTTAGCAAAAATTTTTACTAAGTCGTCTTCTGTGATCATATAGAAATGTTTAAAAGTTATATATTTATCTTAAATATATTTTTGTAGAATTACAAATATGTTTAGTTCTATTTTTTGAATTTTTGGACGATGAAATCAACTGTTCGATTGATGACTATCTCTGACTGTTCAAAGCTCCACTGACTGTGTCGATATCCATCAAAAATTTCAACTTGGTGATTTGGCTGGGCATTCTCTGATATAGCTTTTCTGTTTGCTTCGTCGACAAATTCATCAGCGGTGCACTGGACGATGTACATCGGAATCTTGATCTTCGCTAGCTTATCCGCGACTTTTGCTTCACGAGCCTCCTGCCAAAAGCTATTTTGGACGAGCTGCCCGCCTTCTTCGACAAATCCTTCTGCTCCTCCTGCAAATTCATCGATATTCGGATCTGGCACCCAGGCTACTGTCGCTGTTAGTTCAGGAATATCGGCACTTGCAGCGATTACTGCGGATGCGCCCATACTCTGGCCCAAAAGTGCAACTTTGTAGCCCTGATCAATATAACCTTGCGCAATCTTTTTGGTAGTTAGGATCCAATCAGCGAAGCTAGAATCGAGGAAATCACCACCAGAGTTCCCCGAGCAATACTGATCAAATCGTAATGAAGAAATGTTGTTTTCTGCCAGTTTGCGCGCAACTTTCACAAAGAATCGGCTCGGGCCGATGCTTGAGCCACGAAAGCCATGACAAAATATTACAATATTTTTGCCTCCAGCATCATGAAAAGTCGTAGCGAGGCGATGATTGTTGTAGATTTGATCTTGAGTGATTTCTTTCATAATATTGAGAAGATTATTTGACGATATATTTATCTTAAATATTTAATAAAGATTTTACAAATAAAAAAACCGAGCTACTTATATAAATAGCTCGGAAGTATCTGCTGTTTTCGGCAGGTAGACGAGAGAATATCACGAAATAATATAGTCTCCCTGTAACCACTGACCATCTGGATGGTCAATATCAAAGGCATCAACACACCAGCAGCGCAAATCGGGGCTACAGAAACAACGGATCACGTTCAACGTGCCCTCGTTGTTGCGAACATAGAAAATGTTCATGTTCCCGTTGGTACACAGCTTGCCATACATACGATCTGGTTGTTGCGAAATCATCCAGAATACCTGCGCGAGATTTACCTCAACCGAGGATTCGCCACCGAGTTCGTCAATAATTGGCCTGTCTTTTGAGCATTTGACAAGTTTGCAAATATTCATCTTTCTCGCAGCACATGGTGGCACAGCTGTGCCACCAAATCGATCATAGAAATTCGGGCTTACGCGCATCCTGAAGCGAGCAATCGCTGGGTCATCCTGAAAATTCCAGTTGGTCACGAACTTTTCAGTCATTTCCGGGACAGCCATGGATGCAACACACTTAAGTAGCTTATTAAATTTGATCGTAACGCTCAGCTCTTCATCCTTTAGCCAGGCTTCCTCTTTGCGGAGGAATTTTTTTGATGCGGTGACCCATTCAGGATCAGCGAGTTTTTCGAGAAAGTCGAAGACGATTCCAAGTACTTCGGCTGGAAGTGTCACGAGTTTTCGAACTATGGTGCCGAGCATGTCCTTTGACATGGTCAGTCTCCTTTGGCATTTTAGTGTCTGCCACGACAATCCCTTATCCTTCCACTATAGAAGATAAGTAGCCCTGTCTGCCGACAGGCAGGCCTTTGGGCTTAGCTGTCTGCCTTCAAAAAGATAAACAATTAAGCTCAAAGGATAAATTTCAATATTCGACAATGCCAATATTCTATATCATAATATTAAGTTTTTCGCAACCACATATTATATATTTCACGAAGAAATTATAAAAAATCCGAACTACTTATATAAATAGCTCGGAATGAAAAAACGGATTTACTGCGGAAGGAACCCAGATGCCGAACCGTAGTGCTCGCCACAGCACCCGGACCTACCGGTATCCAGTTGGAGCCTGAGTGATTGTCGGAAGTACATGAAAGGCGAATCGACAATCCGATTCCCAATACCAGAATAATGTCTGTTGCCAGGAAGATCCATGTCCAGTTCGCTAAAACATGTAAAACGTGTGGGATGGACTATGTCGATTGACATACCAGCAACTATATCAAGACCAAACTCGTTTGGTTGGAAAGTCACAATCGCTCTACGCACGGATTCTCCTCGATACTTCATGCCAGTTTGGCAAGCGACGACCAAAATATCGCTGTTGTCTTGGTCTTCCATCAATTTGTCGTAGGCGTATGCGGTTTTGGCGTCCAGCTCAAGATAGTCTGCATTTAGCTTGGCCTTAAATGAATTTTCAAAACCAACCTTTCTTGACTGTTGAGAACGAGCTGAACATACATAGTTAGCAGCAATAAAATATTGCTCTTTCTTGTCATAAGTCGCAGGATCTTCCCGACGGGCCAGTGCTCTGTACGACGGTATTGCAAACCATCCTTCAGCACCTTCCGGCAGCTCTGGAAGATTCTGAATAAATCTCAAAGCCTTAGCTGGATCGAGCTGAAAGTATTTAGCAACTGCCTCGATCTGTTGCTTGATTGGTCCTGGACCTTTGTAATGAGACGGGTATGTACAGTTTGATACAGTTACTTCTTTAGAAAAAGTGTCTTCTGTCTCAAACTTTTTGGCTAAAGCTATAGCAACATCATTAAACGCTGATTTCACTTCATCACCATGCCCCAACAAGCGCTGGAGACCCAATCTGTCCAGATCGACTTTTTTCAAAGCCAGTTTGACTGCAGCTGTCGCCGCATCTTCGAACAAGCGAGACATTTGTTTCTCTTGCTCTGGGGTTCGGAATGTGGTCGATTCTTTGTTCATCGCCATCACCCTCCTTTTTTCAATCTCAACCAATGATCGTTGCCGTCACAGATTGCACTGCTATATAACCATATTTTAGAAAATTTGTCTACAAGTGTCAGAAAAAATCACACTAATTGCTTAAGCGCACGGCCCTTCGATAAACTCAAGGTCAAAAAAATCACACTAGTACTTAGTGTGATTTTTTTGGTGGGCGAGGTGGGAATCGAACCCACACTCCTTTTGGGAACACGATTTTGAGTCGTGCGCGTCTACCAATTCCGCCATTCGCCCAGATATTTGTCCTTCTACGATCACAAATATACCAAATTTATTAAGATCTTTCAATCTTTTGGAAAGGTTTCTTTGTCAGATTCCAAATTTCAGAAGGCGCAGATGATTCGATCTTGCCACCGTCGATGATGAGTCCAATATTTTCAATCTCTGATTCACTAAATTGTGCTTTGATCTCATCTACTGAGTAGCAGTTTGGCTCTCCAGACTTATTAGCGGAAGTTTGTGCCAAGTAGCCGCCTGCAGCTTCTGCGGCTGCGAGAACCAAATCGTTGTCCGGAATCCTGACGCCAATAGTACCATCACGTTTGCAGAGATCGGATATAGCGGAACGTGTTTTATCATTTAATATAAAAGTATATTTCCCGGGCGTTTTCCCTGCAATAAATTGCTCGGCCTCAGCATCAGTTTGAACTATTCTTTTCAAATCTGAAATTGAATAAGCCACAATCCCGATAGTTTTGCTAGCGCTTCGACCCTTAAGCAAATTCAGCGAATCGATTGCTGCTGAATTTGTCGGATCACACACGAAGCCGTAAACCGTGTCAAATGGTAAGCAAACAATACCACCAGCACCGATAACGTCTGCAGCCGCGCGGATTGCGGCATCGTTGTGATCAGTATCCAAAATAATTTCTTTCATATCTGCTCCTCTTACGCTTGTGTTCTAACTACCATCATAATATAATAAAGATGACTTTTAAAGAAGGCATTTATGGGCAACATGATTACATTGGACAAGATAGATTTCAAAAAAGCGGATCCCAAGCAAATGATCGCGCATATTGAAAATTTTTCTATCATGTGCCACGACGCTTATTTGCTATCGCAAAATCTTACCCTGCCATCATACTTCATCAAGGCGCGGAAAATCGTGCTTATGGGCATGGGTGGCTCCGGACAGGCACCTGAAATCGTTAAGGAACTCCTCGAAGAATCAACCGATCTCATCGTCGAGTCTGTCCATGGCTATACGTTGCCAAATTTTGTTGATAAAGACACCCTAGTCATCGTCTGCTCTTACTCAGGCAACACAGAAGAGTCACTTTCGATATTTCGAGACGCAAATGATAAAGGAGCGAAGCTTCTTGCAATCACGACTGGCGGTAAGCTCAAAATTCTTGCAGACAAATTCCGTATGCCCTCCTTTATCTTCAGCTGCGACTGTCCTACGCGCGCCTCATTCCCCTATCAATTTGTCTATCTTTTATCGGTATTTGAAAAGCTTGGCTTTTGGGAACTAAATGAAGAATCCTTCGCTCATATACTAGATATAATCGACAAAGGAATTACGAAATTCAGCTCAAGCTCAAACCTATTCGAAAATCCAGCCAAAATTCTCGCCGAGAAGCTACATGACAGCACTTTACTCATATATTCTTCAGACAAGCTACTTGGGGTAGCCAATCGATACAAGTCACAGTTTAACGAAAATTCGAAGAACATGGCTTTCGTGGAAACTTTACCGGAACTCAATCATATGTCGATAGAAGGTTACCGCTATCCGAAAGCGAAGGTTTCTGTGTTATCTCTCGAATCGATGTATGAGATTGATCGAATTATTTTGCGCCAAAATATCACAGCTGATCTAGTCCAAAAAAATAAAATAGATTGTGAACGAATAAAGTTTATTCAGGCGAATACACGCCTTTCAGAAATACTACTATTCATAATCTTTGGGGACTTTGTCTCATACTACTTAGCGCTGCTGAATCAAACCGATCCGAGCACAAACAAAGTTATAGATTCACTAAAGGAGCGCCTGGTTTAACAAATTTAGGAGGGAAATGTCAGCTGAAATACAAAAAAGCAGAAAACCGCATGTAATCATTATTTTAGATGGATGGGGTCTTGCACCAGTTTGGGGTGGCAACGCCATAGCCATGGCAAAAATCGTAAATTTTGACACGTATGCAAAGAAATACCCATATACTACGCTTCTTGCCTCAGGCCCAGCCGTAGGATTGCCAGAAAACTGCCCAGGCAACTCTGAAGCGGGCCATCTAAACATTGGTGCTGGTGAGATAGTCCACCAAGACCAGCCACTAATCGATTCTGAGATTGGCAATGGAACCTTTGATACAAACGAGGTACTGCTCGGCGCATTTTCACATGCAGTCGAAAACAATTCTAATCTTCATATCATGGGGCTACTTTCAAAAACTGGCACACACGCTCATATCAATCACCTTTTTGCCCTTTTGAAGCTAGCTAACCAGCAGAAATTCGATCGGGTTTATATTCATCTTTTTACAGATGGCAGAGACTCAGACTCAATGTCTGGCATCGAAATGCTCTCTGAGGTCAATTTTCAGATAAATGCGCTAAAAGTCGGCCAAGTATCGTCAGCGATTGGACGTTATTTTGCGATGGATCGAGATAACAACTGGGATCGAATCGAGAAGGCATACAATCTTCTGACCGTTGGCACGGGTACAAGATATGAATCAGCTGGCGCGATCTTCACTGCCTCATACTCTGCCGGAAAAACCGATGAATTTATTGAGCCAAGTGTCGTCATCTCAAAAGACAGAACCCCGATGTTCATTGGAGACAACGACAGCGTAATATTTTTTAATTTTCGTTCTGATCGTGCCAAGGAGATTACTCGAGCTTTTCTTGATCCACAGCTGCCAGAGATGCCAAATCGCCACATGCTAAAAAATCTGTATTTTGCCACATTTGTTATCCACGCTGACGACCAGCTTGCAAAACAAGCTTTTTATCCTCCTATTCTTACCCAAACGCTTGCAGAAGTCTGGTCACAGCACAAACTTCGCCAATTCCACATTGCAGAAACTGAGAAATACGCTCATGTAACTTACTTTTTTAATGGTGGGACAGAGAAGCCCGTAGAAGGTGAAGATCGACTGATGATTCCCTCACCAAAAAGTGTGAAAACTTACGATTTGATGCCGGAAATGAGCGCTCGGACCGTAGCCGAAGAAGTTGTCGCAACCTTGGACAAAAACATATACGATGCAATGGTTATAAACTTTGCAAATGCAGACATGGTTGGCCACACTGGTGACCTGAAGGCAACGATCAAAGCGGTCGAAGTTGTCGACGAATGCCTAGGAGACGTGGTAGAAAAAGTTCTAGCAGAAAATGGTACTGCTTATGTGTTTGCTGATCATGGAAATGCCGAGCAAATGGTCAGCCCCAAAACTGGCTATCCTGATACAGAACACACCTGCAATCCTGTACCATTTATGATCATCAACAACCAGCTTGATAAAAGTAATCTGCTACTTCGAAAAGATGGCATTTTGGCTTCAATCGCCCCAACTGTCCTAGAGCTCATGATGCCAGAATTTGATTACTCAAATAAACAAAAATCGCTAATAATAAAACAATGAACGAAAAAATAAATAAAAAAACAACGGTTCTTTTTTCTGTGCCAGGATTTGGCTTATCGACTGCTTGGCAAGGCAACGCTATCGCTGCAGCTTCACCGGTAAATTTCATTGATTTATGGAAGGACTATAAACATGTAGTTCTGACCTCCCCCTATCGAGAAAATCAAGATTTCTCCAGCTGGTCGAGTATCGTTCCCTACCTCATGATGAGCACAGGAAAACCTGCTATAACGAATAAAGTCCTTGTAGACAAGGCAATAAGCCATAGCTTGCTCGAAAAAAGCGATATGCTAAAGCATTATTTCCAAAAAATAAAGAAACACAATGCTTCACTCCATCTGATCGGCAACATTTCAAAAAACGCAGAAAATGGCGATTTGGAACACCTTCTGAGAATTGTTAAAATTGCACGGAAAAACTTTGTTTCAAACATCCTGATCCATGTCATCATCGACGATACATACCCAAATATCAATTTGTTAAAAAATAAACTAGACTTGCTCGAAACTTCATTGCAAGAAATTGGTCTCGGTGAGATCGCTACAGTCTCAGGCCAAAAGGCGCTTCTTTCTGCAAAAGACAAACTGCTGCCAATAAAACTTTTCTTTGAAAGCAAAGCCCAGAGATATCTTACAGTTGCACAAGGACTCTCGAAGAACAAAAAGTTGGCACCCTCAAGCGTTGAGCCATTTATAGTATCTACCAACAGAATTGCCATCACTGATTTCGATGGCATCTTCTTCTTCAACCACATCTCCGACGATATTTCTGATCTCTTGTTGTATTTTCTCACTGACTTGAAGATCGTCTCCTTTTCTGGCAAACCACACTTTCTAAATTTGATCTCACTTTTCGATTTTCCAACATTATACTCAGAATATATACCAGCCATCTTCAAGCGTGATCTAGGGCAGACTATCGCTGGAAGACTGGGCAATCTTGGCAAAAAACATCTGCTCATCTGTGCTTCTGACAGAAAGACAATTTTATCCCACTATTATGGTGCTGGCAGTGACGGCTTCGAAGTTCAGGCGGTCAGAGATTCTTTGGATTCGTCTGAAGATCATAACGCGCTAATCAATGAGTACTATAAAGTGCTAAAGACGGCTATCGATTCTGACAAATATGATCTGATAACACTTGACCTTCGGGTCCTTGCAAATATTGCCAAAAATAGTTTTTTTGACCAGGTCAAAGCTGTTGTGGCTGGAACCGACGAAATGCTTGGCAAAATTTCTAAGTTGCAATTTGAGCGTAATTTAGATATTATATTTATCTCACCATACGGAATGGCCGAGAAAATTAAAACTTTTTCCACGTATGAAAAGGATCAGGAACTCTTACCGAGCGCCAATCCTGTGCCGCTAATCCACATCAGTCGTGAGACAAAACAAGGATCAAAATCATTTGATTTAATAGTCGACGAAATCGCCTCAACTAAACAAGATTTGACACTAGTCTATCAAATCTTGGCACAAAGTTTGGGGCTTTAATATTTATATAATAATTGGAGAAGAATCATGTCAAAGCTCGATGCGTTAATTAAACCACAATCGATCGCCCTAATCGGTGCATCTGAAAATCCAGATAAAATTGGTTTTCAAATCCTAAATAATCTAATCGAAGGTGGCTTTGGCGGTCAGCTCTACCCAGTGAACCCAAAGGGCGGTGAGATTCTCGGACAAAAAGTCTATACTTCGGTCAAAGAAATTGCTGAGGTTCCTGACTTGGCTGTGATTGTAATCCCTGGTACCTTCGTCATCGCTGCTGCGAAAGAAGTTGCTGAAAAAGGAATCAAAGCCCTTATCGTCATCTCAGCTGGCTTCGCCGAGATCGATGAAAAAGGCGCTGCACTTCAGATTGAGCTTGCAGATCTCTGCCGCGAAAACGACATCTCTTTACTTGGGCCAAACTGCCTTGGCTTCCTAAACGCAAATGATAAAATCAACGCCAGCTTTGCAAAAAACATGCCAAAACTTGGCAAAGTCTCGCTTCTTTCTCAATCAGGTGCGATCATCTCCTCGATGATTGACTGGTCAAAAAGCGCTCCAATTGGTTTCTCAAAGATCTTCTCTCTTGGCAACAAAGCTTTGCTTACTGAAGCCGAGCTTCTAGAATATTTGTACAACGATCCAGAAACAACTGTGATCATCGGCTACATCGAAAATCTGATTGTTTCAGATTCTCTTACTGAAGTTCTGACAAAATACTCTAAAACAAAACCAACGATTCTCCTCTTCGGCGGCAAAAGCAGCTTTGGCGCTGTTGCAGCTCGGTCTCATACAGGCTCTGTTGTCTCTTCATATCTCACTATCAAAACCTATCTTGAGCAAGCTGGTGTCATCTTGGCCAATAATCTCGAGGAACTTTTGCTATTTGCACAAATCTTCTCTTCATATCAGAAAATCGAGGGCGATCGCATCGCAATCGTCACAAATGCAGGCGGTCCTAGTATAGCTGCTGTCGATGCGCTTAGTGAGATCGGACTTAAGCTTGCAGTCTTATCAGACGAAACTCAGTCTGAGCTAAAGAAAGTCCTCAAACCTGAAGCAAGTGTGAAAAATCCAGTCGACATTCTCGGCGACGCTGACGAGACTGGTTATCAAGCCGCTATCTCAATCGTTGACAAAGACCCAAACACTGACGGGATCCTCGTACTTCTAACTCCTCAATCATCTACTAAAATCTCTGAGACTGCTGAAGTTATCGCGAAATTTGAAGGTCAAAAGCCAATCATTTCATCATTTGTAGGCGGAGAAATCTTGATCGGTGCCAAGAAGATTATCGAAACTGCAGAAAAATCTTGCTTCTCATTCCCTGAGGAAGCGATCGATGCTATGCGCGGATTAGTTGACTTCTCAACTCGAAAAGTCTGTTTAGGCGAAAATGCACCTGCAACTGAGCTTTACGATACGGACAAGCTCGACGAATCTTTAGAGAAATTCAATCTACCTTCCGTCCAATACATCACGGCTGAAACACTAGAAGAGACTATTGCTGCTGGCAATAAAATTGGCTTTCCGCTAGTACTCAAGACTGCAAACCCAAATATTGTTCACAAAACAGAATCAAGCGCAGTCACGCTAAACATTAATACCGAAGCAGCACTTACTGAGGCTTATGAAAAAACTCCAAAGCCAGTGATCGTCGGCAAGATGGTTAAGGGCAAACATGAAATTTTCTTGGGTGTGAAAAAAGATGCAGGCGTCGGCACAATCATCGCTTTTGGCACTGGTGGAATTTACGCAGAAATCTATAAAGATCTTGCGTACCGAATAACTCCCGTCACAACTGAGATGGCCGTCGAAATGATACATGAAACTAAAATGGGTGAAATTCTTAGCGGTGCGAGAGGACAAAAAGCCTACGAGCTAGATAAATTGGCTGAAATTATTGTAAATATGTCCAAATTCGCAGATAATTATAAAAACATCAGTGAAATAGACTTCAATCCACTGATTGCGGATGCTGAGAATTTTTACGTTGTCGACGCAAGAATAATCCTTGACTAACTAAATATAAGTGTGGGGTGTTACTATGACTGAGGCAAAAGAGTTGCTTACTGGCAACGAGGCGATTGTGCGTGGCTGCGTGGATGCAGGCGCTAAAATCATGTTTGGCTATCCGATCACGCCATCATGTGAAATTCTAAATGGCTGGATCTTGCAAGCTGACGCTTCTAAGGACAAGACAAAATATTTGCAAACTGAAGATGAGATCGCAGCTGGTTTCGGCGTCTTGGGCGCTGTTCTTGCTGGCGAGAAGTCCTTCACTGCCTCGGCTGGACCAGGACATATCTTGATGCAAGACCCAATGGCGATGGCAGAAAACCTCAGACTTCCTTTTGTCGGCATCATGATGCAACGCGGTGGCCCTTCAACTGGTACAGTCAATTTCTCTCAGCAGGAGGTCAATCTTGCCGCTTTTGGTGGCAACGGTGACGGCATGCGTATCGTTTACTCCGCCTCCACAGTTGCAGAAATTTATGAACTCGTAATCAAGGCGTTTGATACCGCTTGGAAATATCGTTTTCCGACGACTGTCCTTGGCGACGGCTATTTGGGAAAAATGAAAACTACCGTGACCCTCAAAAAGCCACTTAATCCTGTAAAGTCAGAACCAATTCTAAAAGAACTAAAAGAATCGACAAATCTTCGAAATTGCTACAGCACAGAGGAGTCTCTTGGTGAAGTACTAGCCAAAAATATTGCTGATTGGAATGCTGCAAGATACAAGATTGCTGAGTCTGAGAGCTACAAAACAGCTGATGCAAAGACCCTTATAATTGCACACGGCTTGGTCGCAAGTGCCGCCAAAGGTGCTGTCGACATGATGCGTAAGAATAAAATAAAAGTCGGCTTATTTCGGCCGATCACTCTCCATCCATTTGACACAAAATCACTTATTTCTGCGTTAGACGGAGTCAAAAAAATCGTAATTGTCGAATCTTCTCTAAATCAGCTCGCTCGCTTAGTAAAATACGAACTTGCTGGGATGAAGCTAGATATCTCTGAGGTAGCAAAGCCGGCTCAGGGCTTCACACCAGAGGAAATCATTAACCGTGTGGAGGAGATCAATGGATAAGATAATGCCAGAATCATGGAAAGAATCTACTAAGCCACATCTTTTTTGTCCAGGTTGCGGTCACGGAATCGTAATGCGCCATCTTGGAAATGTTATCGATGAGATGAAAATCTCACGTGACGTCACTCTTGGCATCGATATTGGCTGCTCACTTCTATCTTGGAATTTATTTAACGTTGATACGATCCAAACCCATCATGGACGAACTACACCGACAATGGTCGGCTACAAACAGGTCAAGGAAGACCGAATTGCGATTGCTTATATGGGCGATGGCGGAGGCTATGCGATCGGCCTGCAATCGATGGTTCATGCAGCATATCGAAACAATCCAATCACCGTTATTGTTGTAAATAATGAAAACTACGCCATGACTGGCGGACAAGCTTCGCCAACTTCACCTGTTGGCATGGTCACACCGACTTCACCAAGTGGCAAAAGTTCAGAATTTGGCACTGGTTTTCACGCACCGGAGATGATCGCTGGAATCGCCAACAAAAACGCCTTTATCGCTAGAGGCACTGTCACAAATCCTATTCAAATGGCAAGCTTGATCAAAAAAGCGATCGAGTGTCAAAAAAGTGGTAACTTCGCGATGATCGAAATCCTCTCAATGTGTCCGACGAACTGGAAAACAAATGCAAAGCAGAGCTTCGAGATGCTAAAGGAGATGGAATTACTATACCCACAGGGCGAGTTTAAGACTGGTAAGACTGAAATGGAGCAAAAATGAAATTACAAATGTTACTTGCTGGTGAAGGCGGACAAGGAATTCAAACAATTGCCAAGATTCTTTCAAGAGCAGCTGCAAATGCTGGCAAAGAGGTTTCCTATATTCCCTCTTTTGGTGTCGAGCAACGTGGCACACCATCTCTTGCCTTCTTGATTATCGGAGACGAAGCAATCAACTATCCTAGATTTGATGTTGCAGATGAGCTAGTCGTCCTTCAGCAACGTGCGATTTCTACTGCAAATAAATATGTTTCGCTAAACACAACGATGATTTTTGACAGCTCAACAATCAATCACAGATCGCTACCTAAAATCGCAAAGAAAATACTTGGAGCGCCTGTGACAAAGTATGCTTTCGAGAAATTTACACCAAAATCTTTCAATATTATTATTACTGGTAAGCTCAGCCATCAGCTTGGCCTAGACAAAGCAATCGTTTGGGAAGTTGTCGCAAAGACGCTCGGCAAGAAGCTCACAAACCCTGAGATTATGAAAGCGACCAAAGCTGCCTTCGAATTTGGCTATGATCTGACGTTTGAAGAAGAAAATTTTAGCGAGCCTTCGTACTTGCCGGAGACAAGCCAAATAGTTATGAAAGGCTTCGGGAAAACTGCTTACATCAATCCAAAGTCATGCAAAGGTTGCGGCATTTGTATCGAAAAGTGTCCGGTCAAGGCACTCGCTTTTGGCGAAACACTCGGTGTCTATGCAACTCCAGTGCCAGATATTGATCTTGAAAAATGTATAGCTTGTGGCAACTGCAAACGCTTCTGCCCAGACGCTGCAATCAAAGTCGACAAAGACAAGAAAGCCTAGATATATTACCTTGTTCATATAAAAATAACCGCTCATTAGAGCGGTTATTTTTATATAGAACTTATATGGCCTGGATCCCAGCCTACGCTGGGATGACAGACGAAACGATTATTTTGTTTTTCTCATCTTTGTTCGAACGTTTGAATCGAGGATTTTCTTACGAAGTCTGAGTGCTTTTGGTGTAATCTCGAGATATTCATCATCCTCAAGAAAGTCGATGCACTGTTCTAGCGAAAGAATCGTTGGAGGTGTAAGAACTGTCATTGAGTCTGCACTAGAGGCACGCATATTTGTAAGCTGTTTCTCTTTTGTAACGTTGATCTCAAGGTCGTCTTCACGTTGATTTAGACCGACGATCATACCTGCGTATACCTCAGTATTTGGCTGGATGAAAGTGATACCACGTTGCTGAGCGATGTTTAGACCAAAACCAACAGCTTTGCCTGTTGCAAATGCGACCAAGACGCCATTTCGAAGCTTTGGAATAGGCGCACCCACTTTTTCAAATCGTAGGAAAAGAGAGTTCATGATGGAAGTACCACGAGTTGCAGTAAGCAAGATATTTCTGAGGCCCAAAGTACCACGAGTTGTGATCTCGAAAACTAGACGAGTTGTCCCATCAGCATTCTCAAGCTGAGAGTGAAGAATTCCGCGTCTTCGGCTAATCTCACCGATAACAATATTTACGTAGTCGTTTGGAACGTCGATAGTGAGCTCCTCGATAGGTTCTTGCTTCTCACCATTCACCTCTTTGATAATAACCTCTGGCTTACCAACCTGAAGCTCATAGCCTTCACGTCGTAGAGTTTCAAGGAATACAGAAAGATGAAGCTCGCCACGGCCAGCAAGGATATACGAACTATCTTCGGCGATGCTCATTTTCATTGAGACATTTGTCTCAAGCTCTTTGCGAATTCTGTCATGAAGCTGACGAGCAGTTACAAATTTGCCTTCACGACCAGCAAATGGTGATGTATTAGCATAAATAGAGATATTAAGTGTTGGCTCTTCAATAGTAATCGTAGGTAGTGCTTCTGGAGCTGAGGCAGCGCAGACAGTCTGACCGATCATCGCTTTCGCGAGACCAGCAAAAGTCACGATATCGCCAGAAAAAGCTTCAGTAACCTCAAGTCTTTTCAAACCTGCATACTGAAAAATTTTCTCAATTCGACAGTTTTCTGTGACACCAGCATCTGTGACAAGCGCAACTTGGTCACCAGTTTTGACTTTACCACGATGGATTTTGCCAATTGCGATTTTACCAACGAAATTGTCATAGTCTAGAGCAGAAATAAGCATCTGAAATGGTTCATCGTCGTTGCTCACTGGAGCTGGAATGTGCTCGATGATACCATCAAGAATAGGTGCTAAGTCAGCAGCAAGGGATTCATCTTCTGGAAGTTCATCCCAAGCTTTGCCATCGCGACCGATTGCATAGTAGATTGGGAAATCAAGCTGCTCATCGTTTTGAGCGAGCTCAAGAAACAGGTCATACGTTTTGTTAATTGTTTTTGGAATGTCGGCATTTACCTTGTCGATCTTGTTGATAACAACGATAATCTTTAATCCAAGCTCAAAAGCCTTTTTCAAGACAAATTTTGTCTGTGGCATTGGGCCTTCCTGAGCGTCAATCACGAGAACTGCGCCTTCGGCCATGTTTAGAGTACGTTCAACCTCACCGCCAAAGTCAGCATGGCCTGGGGTGTCGATGATATTGATCTTAGAACCTTTGTAGATGATCGAAGTTGCCTTCGCCAAAATAGTAATACCACGCTCGCGCTCCTGATCGTTTGAGTCCATGATCAGCTCTTGATCCATATATGCTTCGTTTTCACGAAAAGTTTTAGATTGTTTCAAAAAACCATCAACAAGAGTAGTTTTGCCGTGGTCAACGTGGGCGATAATCGCAACATTTCGAATGTTCATGTAAATCCCTGCTTAAATAAAAAAATAGAACTGCCGTTCTTTGATTACATTTATATTATCATAAATAACCACATTTGTCCAGAGCAAAGTGCAGTTTTGGACAAATAAAAAAGACCAGACTTTTGAAGGCCTGGCCAATGTTTTTTTGTTTACTGAATTTTTTGTTCTGGCTTATCAAGCTGAGCCGCACCTGTAATCATGTTTTTTATGTAAGGCGCTTCTCCTATGCCGGCCCCGAGGGCACTGTTTCTCTTGGCAATCTCGACAAGTACCTGAGATTCTATCTCGTCTCCTTCTGCAAATGGCGAGGTAATGATCAAATCCGGCAGGTCAGAGATAGCACAGTCGAGACAATCACATTTCTCGACGACCCAGAGGCCCTCGGGATCAACTTCATCAAGCTTTGACTTGATATACTTGATCGCTGGTTCTGGAGATTGAAAAGGTGAAACATCCAGCTGAAAGAGCTGTGTTCCTATGAATTCTCCGAGGCCATCTGCGAATCCACCTGAAATTGCTCCAAAATGGATCACGTCGTCAAGGAAGATCATTAGTTCTACGGTCGAAGCGTCAAACCTTTCGATCTGCCTCTCCAACAAGTCGCTGACCAGAGCCTCTTTCTTCTCGTTTATCTCGATAAATAGCTGCTGAATATCATATGCGATACCATTCGAGTCCGTAAAAATCTCTGTAACCCGATCAGCTGGAAATTTGTCCACCAGATCAAAGAAATATTTGAGTCGCTCTGTGAGTATCTCTACTCCGCGTCGTGATTTACGTTTCTCCATTTGAGAAACCCTCCCTTGTTTGTATATTGTGCATTTAACACGAAAATACTATATCACGGAGTGCGATATTATGCAAGTATTTAGAGCAAGTATCGAGCTATTTATGGATTATTGCCATGCGAACTTCATCGCAAAATTTGCCTTCGCAGACCGCTTGATCCTTGAAATAGCCTTCTTCAACAAAGCCAAAGGACTTATAGCAATTTATCGCAATTTTATTATCCGTAAAGCACTCAAGCCAGATTTTGTGCAGTCCTAGCTTATCAAATCCATGATTTGTGATAAATTCGAGCGATTTCTTCCCAATCCCCTGTCCTTGTAGATTTTTCTCACCGATCAGCAGAAAAACAGAGGCGTTCTTGTCAACAAGATCAATATTTGTTAGTGCCGTGAATCCGATAGGTACTTCGTCGAGAAGAATAGTGAAAAATTCACGCTCTTTGTTATGCACGCCCTTTTCAAACTTCGTGATTAGTTCTTCTTCAGATATCTTGCCCTGCCGTAGATTTGACCCCAGAAAACGGCAAATTTCAGGATCATTTAGCCACTTTACATGATATTTTATGTCCTCAATAGCAAGTTTTCGAAAAGTAATTTTCATTTTTATTCTTTCTCTGGCTCATGCCAGTATTTCTTATCTTTGAGATTCTCAGGCAAATATGATTCATCCGTATACATCTGATAGCCCTTACCGAAACCAAAGCCCTGCATCAGCTTCGTCGGAGCGTTACGAATGACAAGCGGAACAGGCTCGA
>JBAXEI010000016.1:0-17223 GCA_037140515.1 Candidatus Berkelbacteria bacterium
TATTGTGGTCGATTTATTCTCGTTGGTGATAAAAGTGTTTTCCGTTAATGGATTGATAGTTTTGGTGTTAATTGGGGATATTGTGGTCGATTTATTCTCGTTGGTGATAAAAGTGTTTTCCGTTAATGGATTGTTGGTTATGGTGCTTGTAGTTAAGTATGGTTGGAGCGAGAATTCCTTGATTAATTTCTCATGAGGGATTACCTCGGCTCCTTGGGGTAGATAGGTCAGGGACGCAGTATCCGGGGTTAAATAAGTCTTTTTGTTTTGCAGTTTGACGGCCTCCGTTCCCTTTTCTCCGACGATGGCATATTCGGCTTGTCCGGTTTTCCTCCCTTTTGCATATTCCGGGATTGGTGTGGCTATAATTGTGGCTATCTCAGCGGCACCGGTCAGGGCTACCAGGATAGCCAATACTTGCCCTACGATTGGGATATCCATTACTGCTGTAACTGCGACGGCGGTGTTTATCGTAGCGTCAGCGATAGCGAATGCCTTGTTTACTACGGCCTGGTCATGCAGTATCTTCTTTTTCTGTTTGTTCAGGCTTTCTTCCTCGGCGGCTCGTCTACGATTTATCTGGGCTTCGAGTTTTTCATTACCCTTGGCGGCAGCGAGTTCTTTATCCCATGCATCTTTGTTCTTACTTAAATTTCCATCTATCTGTGCGGCCTGGGCGTCATAATACGTTGAGACAAGTGATCCCAATGCACGGAACAGTTCCATGCTTTTCTCTTTAAGTAACTCGTTTGCCCGTTTCTCGTCCTCGATCCTCTTTGCATTATTTTCCTCATAAACACCCTCTACCTTGTTTGATATGGCGATTTTGGCCTCAGCTATTTTATTTTCCAGATCCAGGGTAGAGATGAAGGCTGTTTCCCCTTTCTCGAGGGCTTTCTTATTATATTCTTCTATCACCCCGATGAGTTTCTCCGATGCGGTGATGGTAGATTGCAGAATGTCTGCGTCATATTGTTCGTTGATCTCCTTTTCCCGGCGTTTGAATTCCTTTATCGTGATTTCCCTTCTCATTAACTGGCCCCGGATATCCTCTCTGTCTGCGAGTTTTTTTGTCGACAGTTTTGTTATGTCGGAGAGCTCAGCGATCCGGGCAGTTTCCGTGAGTTTCTGTTTCACGGTATCCATGTAAGTTTTCATCTTGTCTGCGGCGGCCTTCTCGATATCGTTTGCTTTGTCGATATATTTGAGGGTGATGGCCTCCTTCATTTTGTTCGTATCCTCCCAGGAGATAATCTTTTCCTTTGCCAGCGCATTTGTCGCTTCGAGTTCTTTTCTCATGGCAGCTTTCTGTATCGGGTCCCCTACCTGGGCGAGCTCTTCCTGTATCTGTTTTTCTGTCTTGATTCTCGAAAGTCCATCGGCGTTGATCTCGTCGATTCTCTTTTGCAGGGAGTCTTTTTCGTGTTTTTCCTGCTGCTCCAGCGAGACCATCCCGAGTTCTACCCGGATCTCGTACGATTTCTCCAGGAGTTTCTCGGCGCTTTTATTGAGTTTTTCCATCTCGGAGGCTTCCCGGTCAGCTTTTTTCTTTGCTGCGATGGCCTCACGTTTGGCTTTTTCGGCTTCGGCTACTTGCTGCCGGGTTATGATTTCTTCCTCGGTTTCGATCGGAGTTAGGTAAGTCCCCGGCGGGGCGAGGGGAATCCCTTGTGTCATTACCCCAGGTGGGGTTATTTCGGGAGTAAATGGCACCTGCGCATTCCCATATCTGGATTTTTCGATTGCAATGTTTTCCTGTAGAAGTTTGTTTTTTTCCTTCTGTTTTTCCATCTCTGCGGCCTCAATATCACGTTTAATTTGAAGCAGTCTAATCTGTTCCTTTATAGATTTTACATTACTTGCAACAGCACTATTTTCTCCATATTCTCCCCCTCCTATTTTTCTTTGTGATTGCCAGAATTTAAGACTATCCTGTAGTCTAACCATCGGATCATCAGAAAGCGAATCAGCCAGTCCCCGAAATGAAGCAGCGAGGGCATCTATAAGGTTTGTAAAGAATCCTATCGTTCCGGAGTTTGCCAGAAAGTTCTTCCATGCCTTTGCGAGTTTGTCAATACTCGCAGCCATGTTGGTATTCTTGATGTTGAACTGTTCGGTCAGGGCAGTTCCCTTTTGCATCTCAATAGCTGATAATTCCTGGCTACGGCGCAGGATATCGATATGTTGTGCTAATACTGCAAGTACCCCGGCTACCCTACGTCCTCCTGTGCCGAGGAATCCCATTTTCTTTGTTACTTCCTCCAGTCCGGTCCCTCCACGGTTGAGTCCCTGGAGTAATAGGATGAATGCTTCATTTACGTCGGTTTTGAGAAGGTGGGAAAATTCTTTTGTGCTTACTCCTGCGACCTTAGCGAATTTATCTTGTTCCTTGAACATGCGCAGGAACACCTGGCTCAATGCGGTGGCGGATACTTCGGCAGATTGACCGAGTTGGTCGAGTGTTGCACCGAATCCCATTACCTGGGCGATGTTCAGTTTTGCAAGGGGGCCTATCCCTCCGAACATCTTGGTAAATTCCACGATGTTTTCCTCCGTGGCAGTTGAGTTGTTTCCAAGCATCCTTAGAGCTGATCCGACCTTAAGTAGTGCAGTTTCAAACCCGAACTGTTCATTTACCTTAAAGATGGCGACCATTTTTCCCAGGGCGTTGACGGCTTCCTCCGCATCTCCGAGGTCACGTCCCAGGGCGACTCCTATTTGGTCGGCAGCCCGAATGAAGCCAGATACCTCTTTAATGGGCACACCGAGTTTTCCGGCCACCACACCGAGGTCCATCAAGGAATTTTGTGCGGTACGGGTATCGAAATGGCGGACCGTTTCATTAAGGGAATGGACCTGGGCTTCGGTCATCCCGGTGGTCTTTCTCACGTCGGCCATCGCGTCGGAAAGTTGGGCGTTGTAATCAATCACCTTTTTTATGGAGTATAACGTCCCGGCCAGGGCAGCGATGTATCCTCCTATGGTGGCTATCATAGCCCCGATTCCGCTTTTATTACCATCGGTTCCGACGAATGTCGACTGCATGGTGTTTTTAAACTTTTGGAAAAGGGTGGTATTGTGTTGTACCGTTACTCCGAGTCCTTCCATCGACTGGCGGTAATTTCCGACGTTGGCCTTCATGTTGGAGAGGGCGACCTTATTTTCCCGGATCTCGGTGTTCAGGGCATGGATTTTGGCCTGGAGTTTCATCCCGTTAGCAGACTCCCGGTCCTCTTTGCCGAGTTGGTCATATAAAAGGGTCAGTTCCTTAACATGTTTCTCCAGGTCAATAATAGACCCTTTGATGGAATCCATCATCCGGGCCTCGTGTTTGCGTTCAGCGGTGAGGTCTGATATCTCTTTTTTAAGACGGAATGTTTCTTTTGCTTCCTCAGATTTGAGGTCTGCGAGTTTCTTTTGCAGTCTGGCCTGTTCGTCCAGGGTGGCATTGTCTGAT
The DNA here is from genome assembly GCA_037140515.1 of Candidatus Berkelbacteria bacterium. GTDB lineage: Bacteria > Patescibacteriota > UBA1384 > XYA2-FULL-43-10 > 1-14-0-10-43-13 > ELA241. The sequence continues at coordinate 3,458 of JBAXEI010000016.1, forward strand.
TTTCCCCCGGACTGTGGTTTTTTTGCTGCAGCGAGTGCGGCATTAAGTTTCTCCTGGAGTGCGGCCTGTTTGGCCAGGGAGGCGTTGAGGTCCTTGTTTGCCTTCTCGGCTTCGGTATTGGCCTTGGCCACGTCATGGAGCGCACGTGTGAGGGCCTGGGTCCCTTTGAGTCCCCCGAAGTCCATCTTGATCTGTTCGGAGTGTTTGGCAATGACGACCATCCTCTCCACGATGGAGTCGAGGGCTGAGTTGGTAGCATTAATTTGCTCCTGAATCCTCGGGATGTTGATAATATCGTCTATGCGTCCGGTGTTGGCCATTACTTTCTGTTGTTGAGTTTTTCCATCGCTTCACATTCGGCGTCATATTTTCTGCGGATGGCGCAGTATTCACTTACTGTGATCTCATTGGCATGGATGATGGAGCTCATGTATTTTCCTAATTCGGCCAGGTTTCTCTCGAAGTCGGCCTCTGTTGTTTCTTGCGTGTCCTTCCCCTCTAATTCCGCTTGCAGTTCATGTTCTCTCTCAGCCAGGGCGATATCAATGGATTTTGCTTTTGTCTGGATAGAGGCGAGGATTTTTGCATATTGTTCGGGATTTTTCGGGTCCAGGTGGCAGTTATATCCCAGGTTCTGCAGATAGGTTTCGCAGTATGGGATGTAACTTACCGATAAAACTTTCAGACATACTCTCACTCCGTTTCTCCGGTTGGTAAGCATCCCGATTTCTTTGGATAGGGCGAATAGTGTTTTGTAGGATTTGGTGTCACTCAGGTCACAAAATTCAAAGTAAATATTTCGCCATGCTTCTTCTACCAGAGCCGGGGGAACCTTACCATATTTGATCACCCTGGCGTGATTGTTATTGACATATGCGTCAATAAATGCCGACAGCATCATTTCGCTACACTTACGATAAACATTCCCCGGGAGAGACGTCGTCTGGGTTGGTACTGTTGTTTTCATCCCACATATGGAGGTTAATTCAGTGACCCATTTTGGTACGTTTTTCATGGCTGTGAGGTTGGGGTTGAGAGTTTGAGCCCTGTATGATCATCTACGGCCTTGGCATAATCGACCATGAAGCAGTCCTCGATCCATTGTTTCATATTTTCTTCATGAAGCCCATAGATCAGTTGTTGTCCCCTTCGGCTATAATACTCCTCGAGCCACTGGGCGTGTTTACCATGTGATCCCATCACGATCCCGTTACTTGTCACGGTTGCAAAGAATCCCTTATAAAATCCTCCGGTAAGTTTCAAATCCGGGTACCCCAGGCCAGGGCGTGGATTTTGTTGGTTTTTTTGCTGGGCATAATCCTCCCAGCGATATTTTTTAAAGGAATTTCCCTGGTTGTTTTCTCCAATGAACAACTGGCCCAGGTTGAGCAGGATCATCTCCTTTGTATTTGCCTGTGCGGCTTTTATGGATTCATACAGAGGATTGAATGATTTGAGGTTTTGTTGCAGATCACGGATGGTCGTCATGTGGCAGGAGCGTGAGTGAAGTCGGTTATAATTTCGCCGGTTCTGTAATAATGGGCCTCGGATTTTCGCCGGTTGATGAGTCCCTGGATTTCCTTTCCATTGTCGTATCTCCATCTGAGGAACAATTCCTCGATATCAGGATTTTCTGGCCAGAGGTTGACGGCCCGAAGCAGGGAGGATTTATAAAAGGCACCGACTCCAACGTTGTAAGTAAATGAGACCAGGGCGTCGAACATTTCGGGCGTGATCACCGATCGGACCTTCATCGAGACAAAGGATTCGGCAATTCGGATTTCATACCGCAAATAATCTACGGCCTGCTGCATGGTGATCTTATCTGTTTTTTTAACCATCTTACCAGAGGGGTATTTCGTTGTCCCATATCCAATGGTCCATACCCCTCCGGTGTCCGGGTAAGCCTGCAGTCGGCATCCTTCCCATGTTTGAATCAGTTTTACTCCGTTTGCGGTTATTTGCCTCATGGTTTAGGTGTTTCGAAGGATGTTAATCCTTTGTGGATACGCACATGGTCGGCTTCGATTTTCTCGAGTGTTTTCTCGATGAGGTTTACTTTTTTTTTCACGTCCCCGACCCCTATTTTCATGTCATCCAGGACGGATACCTTTCCTTTTACATCTTCGACCTGGACCCTTAATGACTCGATTTGCTCGGTATGTTCCCCTATTTTTTCATTAATAAACCCTCTGTTAGCTGTTTCGTCGGTATAATTCACATCGATTTTCCGGTTGATTTCGGCAAATCCGGCCCCTAAGTCTGAAAGGGCTTTCCATATCCGGATGGCATTCCCGTTGGAAATGATAAAATACCAGCCCAGGACAATCAATAAAAGGGACCCGAGTCCCACAGAGGTGTATTCGTAAAATTTAACTGATTCCTGTATCTGGAGAAGGAGCATTTTCTGTCGGGGTTTCTTTGATGATAGGTGGCGGTGGAGTTTCAATGGTTTTTTTACTCTCTTTGATTAATTTTGGAGGTGGAGCGGGTTTAACTTTTTTCGGCGCCGGTGGCTTTGTCTTTTTGATTTTTGGCGTCTTGTTAAGTTTCTCCAGTTGGGGGGCCAGGGTAAGGGCTATTTGATAGACTTCACGCAGCATTTCCCTGCGTGTTTTCAGGTCGTGTTTATGGTGGTATTCTTTCTCGGCGGCAGTGACGAAGGATTTCTCGGTGTCAAAAGACAGGACAAACACCGGGTTGAACCCGGTGTTGCCTGATTTGATGTTCAGCTTTTTCATGGCTTAGATCCTGTCTTGTGGTGACCCGTCAGTAATCGTGATCCTGTTGGATTCATACCCCGAGTTCGGAGGTCCACCAACATTTAAGCCGTCGAGGATGGCCGGGGTTTCGAGTTGGATGGTGGTGGTGGCCCCTACGGTTAAGGCAAGGTCGAAGTCCTTTGTTGCAGGATTTGCCGTCACGGAGCTGATGGTTACCTCTGTCCCAGCAGTTTCGGCGTACCATGCTGCTGCAGCATCCAGATCCGCACTGTATTGGTCGAACAAGTTGATTCTGGCTGCCTTGGTCATTAAGCGGATGAATGCATGGGTACTGCTGGAGGATACTTTTTCCAGAACAACGTCGATCAGTCCCTTTATGATGTCATTGGGATGGGAGTCGAGTTTGATGAAGTTGATGTCATCGGCCAGTTCGCTGGTATTAGCGAAGAGGATTTCGACGTTGAATCCGGCTGGCTTCGCTCCGTCATTGACTGACCATGCTTTGGCATGGAAGTCCTCGATTTCGAATCCTTTCATTCCACCGGCACCATCGTCGACACCGAACCAGGTTTTGTCGCTGTCCCAGAAAAAGAGTTTATGGGCCTTGGTCTGGTTGAAGGCCCGGAGGTTTTTCTGCAAGCCGATACCACCGGCTGTCATTGCGAAGGCCCATCCGATTTTCCCATCACGGACGAAGGTGGACACCCCGTAGTTGGATTTTACGTAGACATCTTCCTCGGTCTTGGGGGTATTGTCGGTAAACGGACCGATAGGATATCCCCTGGTTGTCGGTTCCGCCAGGATAATTTTCTGCATCTCGGTGATGAAAAGGGACGAGGTGGCGCAGTTGGCAGCCGAAACGGCATAAGTGTAGGGTACGAGCATGGCCCCGACGATCTTTTTGGGAACCATGATATTGCTTGGATTGCCGGTGTTGGCTGTTCTTAAAGGACTACCGGGATCATTTAACTTTGTCATGTCAGAGTTGGTTTATTTTATTGATTACTGATAATTGTAAATTTTGAATTTCGATTGCATCAATCAAATCCTCAAACACATTACCTTCGATGGTGTACAGTCCGTTTTTGCCCCAGGAGAAGTGATCTGTTTTTCTTCGGCGCATCTTCTGTTGGTTCTGTACCTCGTAGTATCCACTTAAAAAAATACTATCGATAAAGGCATCAAAAATTGGGTAAAGGGTCGGCTTAAAATTGATGGCGGCACGTTCTTCGCTGGAATATTTCGAATCGGTGAGCATGGCGATGATAAAGTTCAGGCTCACTTCGCTTTCTATTCCCGGGAATCTTCCTTGTTCCTCATCATAATCGGTAAACAGGGCAATAAGAGGGTATTTACGTTCTTCTTGCGTTGGGTCTCCTGTCATTGCCCGGAGGTTAGAGATTATTTCCATGGGCGAGCCAAACTGATAAAAGACTGCAATACCGGATTTGGTGGCTGTTGTGGCCACTATTTCCCGCATTTGGTCATATACATATCTGGCGTATGCCATGGGTTATACTCCGATGTTGAACATGTTGATTGTTTTCGAGATCTCTTGCAGTTCGTATTCGAACGGGTCTGGCTGGTATGGGTCAAACTCCGGGTATGTCTCGATGTTGTCCTCTAACCATTGCCAGAGCACCAGAACGTCCTCAGACATCTGGTTCCATGCCTGGACCATCTTCATCCTATTGTTTGTTTGCTGTACCGGCGTTTTAGAGTTATTGTTCGGTTGTACTTCTCCGGCGCTGGTTGTGAAAGTGATGCGGTCACGCATCACGTGGTAATACACGAAGTTTGCGGCGGGAGATAGGTATAGCGAGTTCGTGGAGTCCTCAACGAATATTTTATTTTTAAGGGCGGTCCATTTAGCAGCCGGTACGGCGGGGGCAGTGACAGTTATTCCGGCGAGGAATGCAGCAGCCAAATCTTCACCCAGGAGCATTTTCAGGAACTTCGGCTCGTATTTGGCGATAAACCATTTGAGGTTATTCGCATTGGCCGTTGCTACTGGAGACGATCCAGTGATATCTGGTATTTTGAATTCCCCGACGAAATAAGATACTGTCAGTGTGTTGGGCATTGTTACTTTTTGTTGAGATTTTCTTTAACCATTTCGTAATGTCCCAATTCTACCCCTTTTGCCGCAGCAATGGGATGGACCTCCAGGATGGTTCCGATTTTGGCGTGCGGATTTTTGTCCGTTACCTTGACCGATACCTTTTTGCGAAGGTCGATTACTGTCATTTTTTCTTTAGCCATGGTGAATGAGAGTTTAAGGTTTGATTGATATGATTATATCTGCGTTATTGCAGATTTGATATTTGCCAGGGTGTCGTAGATGAAGGCACCGGAGTCGTTGTCGGCGATAAACATATGCATCCGGCGTTCTCCGATCATGGTGACGAGGTTTTTCTCAAAGTCATCGGCTACCCATCCCACGGTGACGACGAAGTTTCCCTTTTCCCTCACCTTCATTTTCTTCATATCTCCGACCAGGACGTGCCCTACGGGGATGGATGAAGTTTGGACGATGGTAAGCCCTGCAATGGTTTGGCCATTAGCAGAGGTAAATGGAGGCAGGATATAGAGGCCCTGGTCTGTTTTTTCCATTTCCATGTTTGCGCCATCGATGGTATTGATGAAGGCGTAGTCTGGTTCAAAGAACAGGGAGCGGATCTGGGCTGCAGCGGCGAGGATGGCGTCTTTGTTGTTTGGCGAGGTGGTCGCCAGGGTGGTGGTCACAAAAAGAGAGGCCCAGTGGGTGATCCCTTCCGGTTCATCATTGAGGCCGGTTCCTGCGAGGATTGCAGCGTCGACGAGCATATCGACTTTATATTTCAGTTCGTTGTTGATATCGCCAGCTATGTTATCAACATCGTCGAGCATTTCCGTGGACACCTTGATTTTGTCGGCTACCTTTTTGATGGCCGAGGTGACGGTTTTGTATTCGAAGTCGATCAGGGGTTTTACGGCTCCTTCTGCGATCCATCCTGCGTTACCATCCGGGTTGGTTTTTTCTACCCAGATGATCAGGCGGTTTGACGTTTGGGCATAATTCACGTACTTGATCAGCGAGGGTTTTGCCCGGGCGATATCGACGACACCGGGTTCTATACCGATGGCGGGGAAATAAGTACCGGCTCCGACATTACCAGATTCGAGCATGGTTCCGGCGACTTTAAGTTCGATTTCGAAGGATGGGGCGCCAGGTTTTTTCATTTTTTCCCAGAGGTCCTTGTGCGCTTCCCGGTGGGCTTTGAGCTGGGCTGCGATGGATGGGGTGATCTCGACTTTCCCTACTTCCTTCATGGCCTTAAGTTCAAGACCCTGGGCTTTAAGTTTTTCGTTGAGACCTTCGATTTCCGTCTGCAGTTTTATAAAATGCTCATTGTCCTTGATATTCGGGGCAAATTTGGCCAGGGCAGCGTTGATGTTCTCAGTCATCTTCGTTTCGCTGATGTATCCTTTGGTGTGTTTTTCGATCTCTGAGTCGATGGACGTTTTCAAGGCGACGTAGAGGGCTTCTTCTTTTCCCTCGAGGGTTACTCCCCCGACGAGGGTGGCCATGGCGATGGTAGCTCCAATTCCCTTACGGGCATCGGTTGCGATAGAGATACCGGCTATGATGGCCAGGAGCAAACAGGCCATGATAGCGATCTTTCTGGTTCGTTTTGTTTTTAAAGTTTTCATTTATGTGGTATATTTTAAGTTATTGGTATTGAATTAATTAACTTTAATTAAAGTACCCCAGATTCGCAGGTATGATGCCGATGTTGCCTTGTATCGCTGGTATTTCACCCTGAAATATTTGGCGAAAAGGTTGACGGGTTTGAAGCTACAGGCGGCGTCGGCGGCTTTGGTACAAACCAGATCATCTGTGTACAGGTAAACGCATCCTGCGCCGGATACTGTTGGTCCTCCGTTAAGCCATTGTGTCTGTGTTGCCTGGGTGGTAGCTCCTGCATTGGTCCATTTGAACCAGTATGTGTTATCGTTACTGTATTCGATGGAGAGGTGTACAGAGTCCGAGGCTGTGTATACCAGGGGATGGATGACCTGGCAGTCGACGGAATAGATTTGGTAGAGTGTGATTGGGGTTGTTGATACTACCTTTCCGGCAGCGGCTGTCCCGGCCATGTTAAAATAGTAATACCCCGTAGTGGCGCCAGAGACCGAGTCGATCCCTTTGGCCCCGAATGCGAACTGTTTTGTGACCAGTTGGCCTTGGGAGCCGATGGCTATTAACAGAACAGCGAAAAATAAAAGGAATTTTTTCATTGGTTGGTTAATTTGTTTAAGGTTTAAAGCGTTAATTACGTCCCTGGGACCCAAATGCCAGGATAAGTTTTTCGTAATCGATTTCCTTAACTTTTTGCGGCTCTCCTGGGTTAGGGAGTGGTGGTTTTCCCGGCTCCTTGATTTCGGCGAGTGCTAATAATTTGGATATCGATTTACGGAGGTCGTATTGATTGCGGATTTCGACGTTTCTTAGTAATTTTTCCATTTCTTCCATGGTCTGGGCCATCTGGTCGGCGGTGTTCATGCCGCGTACTTCGAGCAGCGGGGTGTTCTCATTAGCGCCGGCCACTACGGCTGATCCCTCCCAGAGTTCGATTTCCTTACAGATGAAGGCATCTTCGGTTTCGCTATAGTCCATTTTATCCCAGATATATCGGTACCCTATGCTGTGTTGGTTAAGGGTCCCGGTCTGGTATTGGGTGAGGGTGGTATCACCTTCGGGAGTCGGGTCAATGTTTGCCACGGCGATGAGGTAATCGTCATCTTCCCGGATCTCTTTGGGTGGTCCAATTGGGAGGTTGTAATTGTGATATTTGAGGTATGCGATTTTGCGGTAGGTGGAGGATTTTGGTCCCCGTTCGGATATCGATTTAGAGAAGGCCCCTTTGAGGATGATGTCTTTGTCGTCATCTTTAAATCCGAATGAATTCCAGGCCATGGTCACTTCCCGTTTATTCAGGTCTACATCGAAGGACTTCATGTCATGTGGCTTGAAGTAAATCGAGCGCATTCCCTTTTTCCGTTTCAATTCTTCGATATTCATGTCTGGGTGGTTGAGGTTGTTTGATTTGCTGGTACCTGTCCTAAGTCAGGGTTTGTGTCCGGTGTTGGCTTGGAGGGTTCGGTATAAAATGTCGAGCCGTTAAAGCGCACCGGGTCCATTTCCATTTTGCTGCGCCATTCCTCCAGGGTGATGATCTTGGCTTTGTAGGCGATGTCAAAGGCTTTGCAGATGGCTGTGAGGACGATTGCCTCGTCTTTGCGGGAGCGTTGGAAAATTTCCAGGTGATTGTATGATGCCTTAAGACGGATTCCATCGGGGAGTTGAAAAAAGTTCGTCAGGGCGGTGGTCCAGTTTTCGGCCTCGGGGATAATGGCATCCTGGTAAAGGCTTTTCTTTGCCTCCATGACGTTGGAGAAAGTGCTCCCAGCTTTAAATCCTAATAAAAACATTGGGAAATCGTAACAGTCGGCAATCTGGCGGGTATCGTCCTCGATTTCTTCAAAGAGCATCAGTTCCTTGGTGGGGAATGTCATGGCTTGCCATTTTAAGCTGGCGTTGGTAATGATGACCTGGAATTGTTCCCGGCTCATGCCATAGGTCTGGAAGTCATCCTGGAGATCTTTCTTCTCTTTCGGGCGCAGGGGTATGGTACCTCCCACGTCTCGTCCGTCGTTGGAGAGTATTCCCAGGGCGCCTTTGCGGGTGATCAGTACATTGCGGGCTTCATAAGCTGCGATAATGTTGGAAACTGGCGCAGCCAGGGCAAACAGGCGGCTCATTCCATGCAGGAGGAGGTCTGATCGCTGGGTCACATACATGGAAACGTCACGTATCATCAGTATTTGATCCTGAGGGATGTCTGTTTGAAAGCCGTTGAAGGATATTGTGTACCCTGTGATAATTTTATTCGCTTCGGTCTGATTGAATAGTTTCCCTGTGACTTTTTCGGTAATTATCCAGTTCGGGATCACCCAGACGGTTGTGGCTTCTGATGCTTTGAACCCGATTGAGGTTACTGGAAAAATGTAAACTTCGCCGAACACCTGTTCATAAAGTTTGGCCTGGGCTGCGAATTCATTCCATGTCTGCAGCGGGTTGGGATGCTTAAGTATTGAAGTTAAAACCCCGAGAGGCCCCTTTGTAATTTTCACCAGGTCGTCATGTTCGTCGACAATCGTGTACCTGGCATTCATAAAGGCCCGGACTTTTTTATTGATGATCGCATTGACCGAAGGGCAGTTGGTATATGCCCATGCCTGGCCAGCCATTGTTGCTGTTTCCCGGTTGGTACTCCAATTCTGCATGAAGGTGTAGAATGCATCGGCTCCCTCCTGGGCGTCATCCAGCCGTATGGGCCGGTTCAGAGAATAAGTTTTGCGCTGAACAAATGGGAAGGTCTTGGTTAACTTCATGACAGGTGTTTAAATCTGGCGACAAATTTAATTCTCAATTTCTCTATTGACAAATAAATATTTGAGCAAGGCTGCTGAAGGTTGGTAAAATTCGGCTGTTTTTTTTTTGTTAATTCCCCCACAGTTGACCTGGAGAGTTTTATCCTCTGTTGAAAACTTTTTCCTTTTCCTCTTAAAAAAAAAAATTATTTTTCATTTGGGGTTTTCCTCCCTTCCCTTCCCTTCCTTTCCCTGTTCCCTTCCCTGTTCCTTTCCTTTCCTTTCCAGCGGTGATTGTTCGAGAATGATTCACCGAACGTTCGGTGAATGATTCACCGAACGTTCGGTGAATTAAAAAACATAATAATCTGTTAACTAAATCAATACAAAATGTACACAGTATTATTTATTTATAAATACCCAAAACGGAAATAAAATCTTTTTTGACCAGATTTGCCTTTTTTCGATTTGAAATCGAAATTCTCCCAATTCTTTTCTGATTTTTCCCAAAAAATTTTTGAAATCCCGTCACTTTTTTGAGCAAAAAAATGAACCCAAGGACCATTTTTACCCCAAAAATATTCCAATTTTATTCCATATTTCTTGTCAAAAATATTCCAGTTTACTCTTTCCGCCGGTACTCTTTTGGTCGCTACTCTATTTCGATTTTAGTCAAAAATTGGTTTATTGGCGTTTCCGCACTTTCGCTTTCCGGATAGCTCTAAAATAATCGGTCTTTCCCTCTGGTCTGGCCTGTTTTTAATGGTATTCCCGTTCCGGCTTTTCCCGTTTCGTTCCTCGGGGTCCCGGTCCCCTGGGCTGGGTGTTCATTTCGGGATTGTCTGTTGGTTCGCTTTGTCCTTAAATCAAAAGAAAGGGCTGTTTTACCCCGTTTGTTCTTTGTCCCTGGTCACCCGGTCCTGTTTTCCTTTTCTTAAAGGCCTTCTTCCTTTGTCCCTGGTCTCTTTGGGGCAAAGAAAAACCCGGATACCTTTCGGTCCCGGGATGTTCTCCCTTGGCTGGTTGTCCCTGGTTAAGCCAGGAGGGCTATCAAAATCGTGATTGCAATGGCTACCAGGGTTATCTTTACTTTTATCTTCATCCTTCCTTCCTTCCTGGGCTGGTTGCTTTGTCCTTTTTTGGGGTGTCCAGGTCATCCGGATTGCCTCCTGGACCCCGTTCCGGCTTTCTCAATCCGTGGCTCTCGATGTATTCCTTGATCGCTTCCTGGATTTGGTCCGTCACCCCGTTCTTGTAGGTGGCGTTCTCCTGCAGGGTGTCCAGGTCCTCCTTGTAGAGGGTCAAGGTCCTGTTGACTGTTTGTTCGTTGTACTTTCTCATGGCTGTTCCTCCTCGTTAAAATATTCATAGCTGAATATCCAGCCTTTTTTGTCATATTCGGCTAAAAAGTTTTCCATCGATTCTTCTTCGGAATCTCCAAAAAAGAAGACCTTGGCTCCCTGGGAGTTGGTTGCTGTCAATTTTACATTTGTTTTCATGTCTGTTTAGGTTTTTGTTTTAAAATTGGGTTTGGGTTAAAGTTTTTGTTTAGGTTGGTCTCCCCGTCTATTGTAAATGCTCGGTTATCAATCCTTTTTTCCCCCTTCCTTTTTCCGCATCTGTCAAGCTGACATGTCTTTGTGTTTTTTATGTCAATCTATCATACGTGATTTACTTACTTTTGTACGTGTTTCACGTAGAGTGTTTGGTGTTTGTTGTTTGTTGGTGTTGGGGTTAAAGGTGCGATTATTTTGATTTACGGGGTTAAGGGGTTGTTTTTCTTGGTTGGTTTTTAAAATGGTGGTTTTTCTTCTTCCTGTTGTTGATGTTCGGCTTTGTTCCGGGCCTCGATGGCTTGCCAGAAGGTTCCGGTGGTCAGGATCCTTTTGTCTTTTCTGGGCCAGTCCCATCGCTTCTTTTCGATCCCGTAGGTTGTTCCTCCGGCGTCGTTGGTGTAGGCGATGGCGTTGTAGTCGTGGCTGTTCATGGGTGTTTGTTTGTTGGTGGTGTGTTTGTGGTTCAAAGGTAATTTATTTCCTGGTTGAGCAGGACCGTCAGGGCGGCTTCCCGGTAACCGTCCCGGATCAGGTTCCGGGTGATGTGCTGGATGTCTTTCTCGTCCTCTCGTTTGCGCTGGAGGATTCGGTCCTTTTCTGTGTTACTCATTGCTGTTGGCATGGTGGCTTTTGGTTTTTGCTATCTGCGGTTTGGTGTTCACGTTTGTTTCTCTCAATTATCAGGGTTGGGAGCGCCCAGTTGAAGGTTGATTTGTGAACCGTGGAGTATCCCAGAAGGATACCCCACGTATGTTCTTTCTTAAAATATCCGGTCATGGATAACCAGATGACCCGGATATAGAGGAGGAGGTTTGTCATATATCGCTTGTTAGATGGATTAAGAGCCATCGCCATAGCCATAGCCATAGCCATAGCCAGAGCCATCGCCATCGCCATCGCCATAGCCATAGCCAGAGCCATCGCCATCGCCATAGCCATCGCCATCGTCAGAGCCATAGCCATAGCCATAGCCATCGCCATAGCCATAGCCAGAGCCATAGCCAGAGCCATAGCCATAGCCATAGCCATAACCAGAGCCATAGCCATAGCCATAGCCATAGCCAGTTGTTTTTTTGTCTATTGCTTCCATATCGCAATTCCGAATAAGTTAGTAACTGCTTTTTCTGTCAATGGGATAGTCTCAATAACATTGACTATCTCATTTTCTGCAAGTACAACCGACACTTTACAGTTTTCTGGCTTCTTTACACCTTCTAAAGCCATCTGAGATAGGCTTGCTGCGCCGTCCCAATACCACACCCTGCGAGTATTGACGAGTGTAACCACTTTACCCGCCTCGGTGAATTTCTCGTCTCTCAGGTAGCCAAAATGCACGCCGGCTGCATAGCTACGGATTAATACTGCTTTCAGCCCATCGGTATTAACGGCTAATTCACTTCTCGATTCTTTTGGAACATAAACCACTCCGTTTATTTCCAGTTCATTGGTTTTCTGATTCATTTTATATGTTTTTAGTTGTGAATAAATAGGTTTTTCATGGCTTTTCGACTTTGAAGCAGAGTGCTGCGGCTGCGATAGCCTGCATGCAAATCTCCCAAAGTTGCAAGCTGGTGTCGGGGGTCATCGTTCGTTCCCCCATCCAGCCAGGTTCGTGATGTTTTTGGGGAGGTATCCGAGTTGGGTTCCTTCGACCAGGTAAACGATCGGGGTGGCTGCGTTGCGCTCCTGTCTTTTCTTTTCTTCGTATTCGTAGACGTCCTTGCTGTATTCCTGGGTTCCCTCGTTCCCGTCTGGGTAGTCGTCACGGTCCGGGAAGTTGGGGTCATCCTCGTCGCTGGCATCTGTGCTTTTGACGGTTCGGTCGATGGAGTATTCAAATGGCCAGGATGGCTGGCAATGCGGACCTCGGTGTTCGGGTCGAGGTAGGACAAATCGTCGATCAATTCTTTGGCTGTCATTTCGTGGTTCCTCCTTTTTAAAAAAGTTCTAATTCGTCTGGTGTGATGGTTGTTTTCTTTTTGGTCAGGTTGTCCTGGAGTTCAACTACCCAGAGTCCTGATTCTACCTCATCGCTCTCGAGGGCGTCGATCCAGTATTCTCCGGTGACGGTGTGCATGGTTTTGCTCTCCGGGTCATCGTCGTTAGCTGTGTCCGGGAACCAGTTGACCTGTAGGCCAACCTTCCCGTCTGGTTTGCTGGCCGCTTGGAGTTGGCGTAAAAACTTGATACAGCTTGGTACCTCTATGGTGTCGGGTTGGTTGGTTGTCGGGATCAGGTCCTCCTCAATCAAGGTGCTGGCGATATGTCCCTGGTCGCTGATCAGGTGGTATTGTGGCCATCCGTTTTCTTTGTACTTTTCCCTGTTTTTGAATGGTCGGTCGCTGGTTCTGGTGATCCAGTACCGGCTGTCTGGTCCGCGTCCCCAGAGGACTTCGGTTCCGGAGTTGATTTTTGGCTTTCTCATGGTTTGTTTCTCCTTTTTTTGTGTTGGTTAAAATCGTTATTTGGATTGGTTCTAAATTGTGTGTGCTGTGTTTTATCTCCAGGTCTGGATGGTGTCCTGTAACCGGTTGTTCCCTTTGGCCAGTTCCCGCAGGGCGACCGTCAGGTATGGGGTTTGCTTGTAAATCCAAAGTTCGTCCTCGGTCGGTCCGGCTAATTGCTCGCTGGTTTCATAGGTCCCGTCCTGGTATCCGATGATGGTCATTCCGTCCAGGGCTTTCGGCGGGAGGGTACCTGTGATCCGGGTGTCGGGGATGATCTCGACCGTCCAGTCGGGCGGGAGGTTATTAGTCCGTACCGTTAGCCTGATCCCGGTCCTTTCGTAAAACCCGGCGGCGGCGTTGTGTAATTTAATAGCTTGGTTCATGGCTTTGTTCCTTCCTTGTTTGTTGTTTGTTTGTTATTTGTTTCGGCTAAGGTAAGACATTCCCGACCTCGAAGTCAAGTTAATAATTGTTAAAATTTCGCTTTCCCTTGTTTGGCGTGGCTTTCCAGCGTGTTATTTTTTCTTCCGGGGCCGTTTTTGGTCCTTTTTTGGCCTTTTTTTGGGGTCCTGGGTTCGGTTCTCCGGGTGATCCTGGGTTCGGATGCCTGGTTTGTTGGTCCC
>JBAXEI010000017.1:0-17211 GCA_037140515.1 Candidatus Berkelbacteria bacterium
ACTCAAGAGGATTCGAACCTCTGACATCCACAACGTCAATGTGGCGCTCTACCAAAGCCGACGATTCTGTCGGCTCTCCGACCGTTAGCGTCGGAGCTGAGCAACAAAAAAATCGCTGGTGCACTCAAGAGGATTCGAACCTCTGACATCCACAACGTCAATGTGGCGCTCTACCAACTGAGCTATGAGTGCACTAAGCGATTTTTATAAGACCATCCCTGATGATCTTATCAATAAAATCTTTTCTTTTCCAAGATTTAATTTTTTTCTCAATAATTCTTGCCATTTGTAAGGTTTCAAATTCTTGAGAAAAGACTAATTCCGGATTTTTCATTCTGTGGGTTGAAGGTGTGCTGCCCGTCTGGTGTTGCAAAAGACGTCGGCGCAAATCATTTGTACTTCCGATGTAGTATCTTCCGTCTTCTGATTTCAAAATATATACGTGGAATTTCATTCTACTTCGGCAAGTCATTATCTACGACTATGCTACTGATTTAGATTAGCAAAAAATTAATTATTTTTCAACGCTTAGAGGTGAAAATATATAGTGTGGACAAAGGGGGTTAACAACGTCTTGATTGTCCGATACAGTATAAGTGCAAAAACAAATAGTTTTCGAAAAACAAACAGACAGCGCTAAAAGTGGTAAGAAGCGCTTTTTTGGACAGAAAAACATAACAAAGGAAGATATGAAGATAAAGATAAAAAAACTAGTCCCTGAGGCAATAATTCCGAAATACGCAGTGCTCGGAGATGCTGGCATGGATCTATATTCGGTAGAAGATATTACGATAGAGCCAGGTCAGCGCTACGCGGTTGCGACGGGCCTTTCTATTGAGCTACCAGAGGGCTTCGTTTCTCTTATTTGGGATAAGAGCGGAATCGCGCTAAAAAAGGGAGTTACTACTATGGGCGGCGTGATCGAGCACACATATCGTGGAGAGTACAAGATCATACTTCTGAATACATCTACTGCACCATTTGAGATCAAGGCGGGCGATAAGATCGCGCAAATTCTGATCCAACCGATCGTGACGGCCGAAATTGAAGAAGTCTTAGAATTGTCAGAAACGGCACGCGGGGCAGGTGGATTTGGTCATACCGGAACAAAATAAAAGGGAGTAAATATGGCAAAAGGTAAATTTATTGCGTTTGAAGGGCTAGACGGCTCAGGCTCTTCCACTCAAGTTGATCTTTTGGTGAAAAAGCTAAACAAATCTGGCCAAGCCTCGTTTGTAACAAAAGAACCGACGAACAATATTGTTGGCGGACTCTTGCGAGGACTTCTGACCAAGGAGTGGGAGACATCAAGCGAGGGATTTCAGCTTCTTTTTGCTGCAGATCGAGCTCATCATCTGAAAAGGGAGGTTCTACCAGCTGTTGAAAGTGGTAAGATTGTGGTCTCTGACAGGTATCTCTTCTCAACTATCGCTTTTGGCTCGATCGACTTGCCAAGGGAGTGGCTCGAACAGCTAAATTCACGTTTTCCAATCCCGGACATCACTTTTTTGATCAAAGTGGCACCAAAAGTTTGTCTCGAGCGTATTGGCAAGGCAGCGCGTCCTGGCTTAGAATTTTTTGAGGAGCAGGAAAAGCTAGAGAAAACATGGCAAACCTATGAGAGCTTGGCGAGCGATCCAAAAAACAAGATCAGGATTATTGACGGTGAGCGTCCAGTTGAAGTGATCGAAAAGGAAATATTTGATATTGTAAAAGAAATTATCTAATTAATTTTTGTCATCCCGTACTGGGGCAAGAGATACGGGATCTTGAGCTATATTATTAAGATTCCCGCCTTCGCGGGAATGACAGAGAAAAGGAGTATATGAAAGAAGCAAAGCTAAAAGTCACATTACTATCACACACCAAGGATCCAGAGCGGATGATCGTGGCGGCAATTCGTCAGTGCTACAGCCCACTTTCGGGCAAAGATCTTTGGGATAAGGTGACTGATGATCAAAAAGCGAGATTGATTCGACAGATTATCTCTTCTGGCCACACCTCCACGATCGAACACGCGACTTTTTCCTTCGCGATCGAGGGTGTCTCTCGCGCTCTGACGCATCAGCTTGTGCGACATCGCCTAGCTTCCTACTCTCAGAAATCACAGCGCTACGTGAGTGAGGGTGGCTTCGAGTATATATTGCCGCCAAAAATTGCGGCGATTCCAGAAGCAAAGAAGCTCTATCTCGCAGAACTCCAGAAAATTCAGGAAGATTATAATAAACTCATCGAGCTTGGCATTCCCGCCGAAGATGCTCGAATGCTTTTGCCAAATGCGTGTGAAACTAAGATCGTAGTCACGATGAATGCCCGAGCATTATTTAATTTTTTTGAAGAAAGACTTTGCAATCGTGCTCAGTGGGAGATCAGAATCATGGCAGGAATGATGCTAAAAGAGCTACGCAAAGCAGCACCTCTCATCTTCAAATACGCAGGACCAACGTGCGTGACAGAGAAAATCTGTTGGCAGGGTAAGCTTCACTGTGGCAAACCGGACAAGGATAAGACGATCGAGCTCCGCGAACGTGGCAGCTTCATTAAATAAATTTGTGGATGTGATATGATGAATCAAGAAATTTTCGATACCGAGATTGCAATGTGCGAGAGCCACGCGAAGAAAAAGGGTGGCTGCAAGTGGGGCGAGTGTGAGAAATGTGGCGTAGTGCCGTTGCTTTATAAGCTTTGTAAAAATGAGCTCATCGATGATGAGGACGAAATAGCCAAATTGAAAGAAGGATTACTATAGAATCAGTTAATCATAAAAATGGTGGTATGAAGATATTTTGGAGAGCTGTTCTAATTCTTGTTGGTATCGTGGTGATCTTGCAAGCAATCAGTATCGTACAAAGCTACAATCTTTGTCAGAGTAGATTTTCAGGTTCACATGAAAAACATAATTGTCTTCCAGAAGCAATATTTAGAATAGATGTGTTTAAGATCACAAATTAATTTTGAGGTAAATATGAATTTAGAAAAAGCAGACAAGGAAATATTTAGTATCATTGAGTGTGAAAAGAAGCGCCAGCACGAGGGCCTTGAGATGATTGCCTCAGAAAACTACGTTTCGGAGGCTGTGCTCGAGGCAACGGGCTCTATTCTCACAAATAAGTACGCGGAGGGCTATCCACAAGCTCGATATTACGGTGGCTGCGAATGTGTCGACAAAGTCGAAACTCTGGCCATTGAGCGTCTCTGCAAGCTCTTTGGCTGCAAGTTTGCCAACGTACAGCCACATAGTGGCTCATCGGCAAATATGGCCGCCTACGCCGCGGTGATGTCACCTGGTGATAAGCTTCTAGGTCAGTCCCTCGATGCAGGTGGGCATCTCACTCACGGCTCCAAAGTCTCTTTTTCTGGTAAATGGTTCGAATCATGCTCATACGGGCTCGATCCGAAGAGCGGTGTGCTGAACTATGATGAAATACGCAAAATTGCTCTCGAGATCAAGCCAAAGGTGATTATGGCTGGTTTTTCGGCTTATCCACGCGCTCTCGACTATACCAAATTCCGTGAGATCTCAGATGAGGTTGGCGCGATCTTGATCGCAGATATAGCGCATATCGCAGGCTTAGTCGCAGCTGGCGTACACCAGTCTCCGATCGGAATTGCTGATATCGTCACTACGACTACTCACAAGACGCTTCGTGGACCTCGATCAGGTGTGATTATGACCAATGACGAGGAGCTCGCAAAGAAGATCAACAAAGCAGTGTTTCCAATGCTCCAAGGTGGCCCACTCGAGCATGTAATCGCGGCTAAAGCCGTGGCTTTTGGCGAAGCGCTGAAGCCTGAGTTCAAGACGTATATTGATAGCGTTCTTACGAATATGCAGGTATTCGCAAAAACGCTGATGCACTTTGACTTTGATCTCGTAACAGGAGGAACAGACAATCATCTCGTTCTTGTTGACCTGAGATCAAAGAAGCTCACGGGCAAGGACTTCGAGCACGCACTTGAAACTGCAGGCATTACCGTAAATAAAAATGCGATTCCGGCTGATCCAAATCCGCCAAAAATCACTTCTGGCATCCGTGT
Organism: Candidatus Berkelbacteria bacterium; assembly: GCA_037140515.1. Taxonomy (GTDB): domain Bacteria; phylum Patescibacteriota; class UBA1384; order XYA2-FULL-43-10; family 1-14-0-10-43-13; genus ELA241. The sequence continues at coordinate 4,039 of JBAXEI010000017.1, forward strand.
TGGCACCGCTGCTCTTACTTCGCGTGGCATGGGTGTGATAGAAATGCAACGGATTGCTGAATTGTTTAATATGGTAGCGGAAAATATGGATAACGAGGCCAAGCTGGCCGAGATCAAAGCCGAGGTGAAGGAAATGACCAAGAATTTCCCAGTACCAGGCATTAATTAATAATTGGAAATTAACCATGATCATTGGAATTACAGGTTGGATGGCGGCGGGTAAAGACACGGTAGCGGATTATTTGATCGAGAAACGTGGATTTCTTTATATCTCACTTTCAGATATAATCCGCGAAGCCCTTCGAGCCGAAGGTAAAGAGGTCTCAAGAGATAATCTAAGAGAAAAGGGAAATGAGCTTCGAGATCAATTCGGTCCTGATTACCTCGCTCAGCAAGCACTGAAAATAGTAGTAGCAAATCCAGACAAAGACTATATCATTCCTTCGATTCGCCAGTCTGCTGAGGTCAGAGTACTTCGCGAAGATCCAACATTTACTCTCTGGGCGGTAGTCGGTCCGATCGAAGAACGCTTTGCCCGAATGCAGGCGCGCAATCGTGGGGACGATCAACTGATCACCTCGATCGAAGTTTTGAAAGAGAAAGAAGCAGCCGAAAATGGCGGAACGGCAAATTGCCAAGAAGTTGGCGTGACCGTAAGCATGGCTGACGTAACGATCGATAACAGTGGCACATTTGACGAACTATATGCAAAAGTCGATGAGATCCTCGGAAAGGCAAAAAATGACTAGCAAAGAGAAGAAGGATGACGCCGAGCTAACCTCGCTTTTTGACTCTGTTGTTCAGCAAGTTGAAGAGGCGAACAAGACGGAGAAATATGTTCGTCCGACTTGGGACGAATACTTCATGACGATGATGGAAGCGATTTCGCTTCGCTCGACCTGCGATCGAGGGCGTTCTGGCTGTGTGATCGTAAAAGGTCACCAAGTCCTAGCGACTGGCTATGTCGGCTCAGCAGCGGGAGATGATCACTGTGATGATGTGGGCCATTTATTCCAAAAAAGATTAAATCCAGATGGTAGCACTTCGCAGCATTGCGTTCGCACAGTTCATGCTGAGCAAAATGCGATCTGCCAGGCAGCAAAGAACGGTACTGCGCTTGCTGGCGGGACGCTCTATTGCCGGATGACGCCATGCCCTGTTTGCGCTAGGATGATCGTAAATTGTGGTATCAAGCGTGTTGTTTGCCAGCGTCGCTATCATGACAGCAAAGTCTCTGTAGATTTGTTTGAAAAATGTGGCATCACCCTCGAGCACATGTTTGACGAAGTTCAACAATACTCAAACCAAAAATAAAATAGAGGATTAGTATGGGAGAAGGATATTCTTACGTTCCAGACGGGGTTGCGCCTAAAGAAGAAGATGTGACTCCAAGTGCTGACCAGCCTGACACTACAGTTGAAGCCGTGCCACAAGAAGAGGCGCCGCAACAAATCGATCGGGCAAAGGTTCCTGACCCGGAGCTTTGGGCACAGCTAGAGTCACAGGCCGAAAGTATCATTTATCAAATTCAGGAAAAAATCTTACATCACGATTATTCTTTTATTATTGGTGACGATTCTTCAGGGCGATTGCCGGTACTGCTTTTCTCTAGGCTCTTGGCCAATATTTATGAAAAAGATGGTATCAAAAAGCCGGAGACGAGATTTCTTGCTGGCTCACGTGATCTTATCGGACGAGAAGCTGAGGATAAGAAAAAATTGATTGAAAATTACTTACGAGAACAAGTGTTGCCAGAGGTTGCGGCGAGAAAAGGCAAAGTTTTGATTGTGACCGACACGATCTACTCTGGCAAAAGTCTAATGCCACTAGTCAACGCGCTGAATTCGTTGAGGATTCCTTGCGAAGTTGTCACGCTTCAATTTGTCCCTGGCTACGCTCCAAAAAGTACGATGGAGGCAAACCTTGGAGCTCACATTTACGCTGGTGAGGATAATGACGATGATCCAGAAATTTATGGACGCAATGATCTTTCTGGGGTATATAAGCTTGCCAATCGTCTTCATGCTAATTCTAATAAATCTGATACAAAGGTTCTTGGTGAGGCGCGGCAGAGAACAGCAGCAATTGCGGACAAACTTACTGAGAGACTTGAATCCTTGCCACGAAAAAAGCCAAGTGTATTTGATGTTTTCAAAAGATAGTACATAAAAAAATCCACCCGAACGCGATGCGTTGGGTGGATTGTGTTTTTTATTGGCTCTCTTTGCTAAACTTTTCTACCAATATTTTCTCTATTGTGTCGACTACTTTTTCGTAGCCAAGTTTGTGGACGTGCCAATTGCCCACGTCATCCCATACTTCGAGCAGCCTGACCGTGTTTCGCCAGGTAATAATGACTTTTGATTCTGAGAGATCTTTCGCACTCTCTTTCGCGGCTGTCAGAACAAACCAATGTGCGTATTCATCGTCTCCGACCAATGAAGCATATTCCTCAGTAAAGACTTTTAGCCCTTGTTTGCGAAGTACTTCGCAAATTGGGAGCTGATCGACATGTCGATGGATCCTTCGTAGATAAATCAGGTAATCGTCAGGACTCTCGCCAGTTTCTGTCTCATCTGGATTATAATCATTCGGCTCTGATCGCTCTAGCAGCCAGAGAAGCTGCAGGATTTCCTCGTCAGCTGGGGTGACAATCGTTTTCTCAACATGAGAATTGTAGCGAGTCGTCGCTGGTACGCTTGGTACACTCATACAGACTGTGTCATCAGCGAAAATCAGGATAGATTTGTACTCGTCATATCGATACTCTACAACGATATTGCCGAGAGGATGTTCGTAAATATATATTAGTCCATCCATGGTTTCAAATCTTGATCCGCCGGTGCCAGAGGCCAAGTTTCTAACCTTGTCGTGTAAATCACGGAAAGTAAGCTTGCCATTTTTTATCATTTTCGTCTCCTTTGAGATCGCATTTCCCAAAAATATTTCCTGAGATTGACCGCATAATACAACAATTGATGCTCTGGGTCAATCAAATCGATAAAAAAATGAGCCGCTCCTTTACGGAGACGACCCATTTGGGGTTTTTTGCCTATTTGCTGGCAATCGATAGTGTAGCTTCAAGCATCATAGACGCAAGTACAAAACTATATTCTTGAAATAGCAGCCCTTTTATTCCTGGGTTATATTCGATAACAATGTCTAACCTTGGAGTATCGCTAATGTCATCGGAAAGGATGTTTTAACTAATCCTCTTGATGTACGCTTGGAAAAGTTTGCCGCTGTCAGTTGAGAGCGGGTCCTTAATAAACTGCTGCATTTCATGGTCTCTTGGCTGGACATGAATCACCGGAGCCAAATTCAGATAAATCTTGTCGATTAGCTCGAGATTCCACTGTAGATCAGATTGAAGAAAAGAATCCTTCGGGTGATCCTCAAGCAGGTGCCTTGTGTCCGCAACAAGTTTTGATGAAGTGTGCTTGCACTCATCTATCATTGCTTCAACCGAAGTCACACCCATACTATGGTTGATCTCGACCAATCCATTTGGATTGTCGAATACATGTGATATCCGAGGAATTTTACGCTCATTCATGTGAGCCATTGATGCGATACCAGCACGAAATGAAGCAAATAGCGATGCAGCGATCACAGCATCATCGAGAAATGCTCTGAGATTATCTCGACGAGCATCGCGAATTCCACGTGGCATCGGGTGCCAGAAACCTTCATAATAGTAGATTCCTTGTTCTTTACCAGTAGTGCTCTTTAGCGGCAAGGCTTGAACGCCAGTATAGCCTATTCGCTTGGCAGTGTCGATCATTTTTTCCATTGTATCAATGCCCTGCGATCGTAGACATAAAGCATTGATAGAATATCGTACATCAATCAAAGACTCGTCCCCCTGTATTTGTCTGTCAGTATTTCGAATACTGATTGTCTATGATATACAACAAATTATATAATATGTCAAGTCTGCGATCTTGAAAATTTTAAAAAAAATCCCCCATGACCATTTGGCCACAGGGGTGAACGTTATTTATCTTTTTTTTGTGAGATAGCACTGAGCACTGTCGACATTTCTTTTAGCGCTCCAGCGAGATCATCTACTGTCGAATAAAGCATTTCTGCTGTAACGTTTCTCCACCAAGGGCGGAATGTAGATAATCTATCTTCGTTAGTGTATTCGCCTAATCGTTTGACTATTGGGATCAGCGATCTGATAAATTTGGCTAATCCGCCGCCGAGTATCAGACTTTCTGCCTGTTCGCTCGACTTGAAACGACCATATTTGTCGCACGCAACCGTGGCCAAATACACAAATAAGAGTATTCCCATCGTAACAAGCACGATGACATCTTTTGAGTGAATTGCTTGTACTATCGTCAAGATCAGAGCGGGAAGGACGAAGCATATCACTAGAAATACAACCACAAGATTGTGGTACTCGTCAGACCAGCTGCCTGGCTTTCCGTCTGCTTTTCGGACTGCGAGAAACCATGAGGCAGCCGCACCTGCAGCGAGCCCTATTATCGCAGTAGAGATTTCGACTTCGTGAGTATGGAGCCATATTGGCTCGGGCATGCCGTGCAGGTAAAACACGCTAACAATTAGCGAAATAAACTCACAGGCTCCGCCGATCCGATCTGACCAAGCGACAGACCAATACAAGCCTTCACGGCGAAGTCGAGTTTTGAAGGGTAGTATAACGGTCGCAACAATTGCCAGCGCTGGGATTAGCCAAGCTGGAATTGATGCTGAAGTGATGGCATAATACCAAAACATGTACCAAGGCATTTTCTTTCTCCTTGTAGTGCTTGTGAAGCACGTCTCTTCTATGTATCACTCAGGATAATTTGTCAAAGTAACAACTTTGCTGACTATACAATTTTACTTCGTATATGTCAAGACTATGAGCTTAAAAATTCATTATTTACTATTTTTTCAGAAAGTGGTATAAATAGGTTAATCAAATCTAAATCGTTGACGGGAGTACCGCCCCTGAGATTTAGCGCATGCCGAAGCGAATCGGCAAATTAAGACCATATCGAGATGGAACCGCCTGCAGGGCTCTCGAGTCACTTGGTCTTTTTATTTTGCATAAAAATGCAAAATAACCCTCTTTGCTTTTTAATTCTGTCATTCCTGGCAGTAGCTTGAGACCAGGAATCTTAAAAAATTAGCATAAGATCCCGCATCTCGAGCTCACAGTGCGGGATGACAACCTTTATGAAGCAGACTTTGATTTCTTAATTCTGTCATTCCTGGCAGTAACTTGAGACCAGGAATCTTAAAAATGAAAAATTATTATGTTTATATCATGGCAAGCAAAAAGGACGGCGTTTTGTACGTCGGAGTGACAGATAATTTAATTCGTAGAGTATTTGAGCATAAAGAGGCATTAGCTGAAGGTTTTACGAAAGTGTACTTCGTGAAAAGATTGGTTTATTTTGAATCTACAGTTGATATCGGATCAGCGGTTACTAGAGAAAAACAAATCAAGCGCTGGAAGCGTGAATGGAAAATTGAACTGATCGAAAAAGATAATCAGAATTGGGATGACCTTTATAGCAAAATATTGAGTTAAGATTCCTGCTTTCGCAGGAATGACAAAAAAGGGCGAGGATGACAAAACAGCTAGAAATGACAAAAGGTTGCATAAATTATGAACAATTTATTATATTTAAACTTAAGAAGGAGTCAAAATGACTGAAGAAAAAATCAAAAAAGAAAAAACTAGTATCGAGACAGTTCGCCACTCATTGAGCCATGTTTTGGCTGCAGCAGTTTTGGAGATGTTTCCAGAGGCGAAGCTTGGAATCGGTCCAAATATTGAAAATGGCTTTTATTATGACTTCGATCTGCCAAGAAATCTAGTGCCCGAGGATTTGAAAGTTCTAGAGAAAAATATGCGACAGATCATTAATCGTGATTTAGTCTTCGAGAAGAGAGATGTCGACTATGGTACGACATTTGAAAAACTATGGCAAACTGGTCAGGTATACAAGAAGGAATTGATTCGGAAGCTGGAAGGCCAACCTATCACATATTATGATTTGAAGGACGTTGATAGTAATGAAATTGTTTTTTCGGATCTGTGTGCCGGTCCTCATGTTGAATCTACTCGTGAGCTTCGCAGTGTTGGCTGGAAGCTAGATAAGATTGCTGGTGCTTACTGGCTTGGGGATGAAAAAAATCCAATGATGCAGCGCATATATGGATTCGCTTTTGACTCTAAAGATGAATTAAGTTCTCATGAACAAACTATTGCCGAGGCTGCTAAAAGAGACCACAAGAAGCTTGGTCGAGAACTTGATTTGTTTTCATTTCATCCAGAAGCGCCAGGTATGCCATTCTGGCACGAAAAAGGTATGGTCATCTGGAACCAGCTGGAACAGCTAGGCAAGTCTATCCGCAAAAGATATGGCTATACCGAGATCAAGACTCCGTTACTTGCCAAAAACTCCCTATGGATTACTTCTGGTCACTGGGAACATTACAAAGATGGTATGTTTAGCTTCGATTCTGGCGAAGAGATTTATTGTTTGAAACCGATGGATTGTCCTTTTAATGTGAAAATTTACCAGACCAAGAGTCGTTCATACAAAGACCTACCGATTCGTTATACAGAAATCGGCCGCAATCACCGCAAGGAACAATCGGGTGAACTAAACGGACTGTTGCGTGTTCAAGAAATTACTCAGGATGATTCTCATATTTTCTTGCGCGAAGATCAAGTTTTCCAAGAAATTTCAAATTTGCTAAAGATGGTCAAAGAATTCTATAGCAAGTTAAGCATCGAGCCTATCTTTTTTCTTTCGACTCGACCGGAAACAGGCTATATTGGTGAGATCGCAACTTGGGATCTAGCGGAGGACAGTTTGCGAAAGGTGCTGGAGAGCGAAAAAATCGAGTATGGCTTGAAGGATAAAGACGGCGCATTCTACGGACCAAAGATTGATATTAATATCAAAGATGCTCTAGGGCGTTCTTGGCAGCTCGCTACAATTCAGTTGGATTTCCAATTGCCTAGTAGATTTGGCTGTGAATACATTGACGAAAAAGGCGAGAAACAAACTCCTATCATGATTCATGCTGCTGCTTTTGGGTCCTTTGAGCGGATGATTGGTATCCTGACAGAGCATTTCGCTGGTGCATTTCCACTTTGGCTGACACCTGTGCAGGTGAAGATCTTGCCTATTGCTGACCGACATTTTGACTATGCAAAGAAAGTTTACGATACATTGTTTGACGCCGAAGTCCGTGTCGAGCTTGATGACAGAACAGAATCTGTGGGTAAGAAAATTCGAGAGGCTGAGATGCAGAAAATTCCATTTATGCTCGTAATCGGTGACAAAGAAGTCGAGGCTGGCATGGTCGCACTACGAAAGTACAAAGAGGGCGATCTTGGTCAGTTCGAGGTAAAAGAGATCATAGATCAAATCAAGAAGAAATAGGAGCAATATGACGAATCAAAAAATGTTTTTTGATGAGAAAATCGCCAGACTTTTTGCTACTCATGAGGAAAATTACAAGCATATTGGTGTTGCCGATTTGATCGCCCGGGTACTTATTTCTAAGCTGAAAGATATGCCAAAGCCATGGCATATTGCTGATCTCGGTGCTGGCGCTCATATCGATAGGTATGATCCGCTTTTTGAGATCATGATGACTGAACCACGAGGCAAATATGACCATGTCGATATTTCGCCAGTTATGATCAGCCTCGCAAAGGAGACAGCGAAAAAGAAATTTATTGAAAATCGACTAGAAATTGTCGAATTCTTTGAGATTGAGGCCATAGAGTATCTGAAATCTCAGCCTGACCTGAGCCTGGATGGCATTATTATGAAATATACCTTTGAAGATATTCACGATATTGATGAACTTTTTGCACTTGTGAGCCAGAAATTGAAAAAAGGTGGCGTGCTCGTGGCGACAATGCAACCATCTGATGTCATTCCGAGCTCAAAATCCAATGCCAGATTTCTGTATAAGGGCGAAGAGTTCCCAGAGGGGGAGACTCGCACGCTTGTGGATGGTGAAGAATGGGGAATCAAATTCTTCAATAAAACAGGTGAGCCTGACTCTGGCTACCTCGAGGGTGGCGAAACGACGAAAGTATACCACTCACCTGACAAGATTACTGAATTGGCAAAAAAACACGTCCTAGAGCACTATATGGGCAACTGGAAGGATGCTGTGCCAAGAGAAGAGCAGGGCGGAAACGGTCTAGATCAGACGATCTTGCTGCTAGAGAAGAAATAAAAGTCTGTTAAACATTAACCTGAAAAATGGAGCAATATATGAAAACAGTGGTCATCACTGGAGTAAGCCGAGGTATTGGTCGTGCAACAGCAAATAAATTCCTCTCAGAAGGCTGGCGTGTTATAGGCACCTCTACTTCTGGTCAGGCTGATTATTCCCATGAAAATCTTGAGGTTGTTCAGCTTGATTTTCTAGATAGTATAAGTATCAAGTCTGCGTCAGAAAAAATCGCATCGCTTTCGCCTCGCATTGATGCTCTCGTCAACAATGCAGGGGTTGCGCTCGACTCTTGGGATGAAGGGGTTGATATGCTGAAAGTTCGTAAAACCTTTGAAATAAATTTATTTGGTTTGATCGAACTGACTGAAAATCTTTTGCCAAACATCACTAATGGTGGCCGAATTGTTAATCTGACTTCTCGCTACGGCTCCTTTTCGATGCCTATTGATGACAACACTTCGATAGGCTATCGAATGGCTAAAGCTTCGCTTAATATGTACACAAGATTCTTGGCTTTTCGACTTGCTGACCACCAAATCATCGTTTCGGCAATTCATCCTGGCTGGACTAAGACCGATATGGGTTTCGATGGCTCGACCGACGAAGCCAAGCCTGATCGTGAACCAGAAGAGCCAGCTAGGGAAATATTTGATCTTGCAACTTTGGATATAGAAAGTGGTCAATTCTGGGAAAATGGCCAGAAAAGAGACTGGTAGTAGTATAAAAATAATCATGAATGATATAAAAAATGGGCCTACTTATTTGGTAGGTCCATTTGCGTTGGGCTGATCGGATCAGCGGCGATTTGCATGATATTCTGCCAATTTCATGACCAATTTTTCGTAGCTGAGTAGCGCTTTGTACACTCGGGCGTCGATGATAATCGCGCCAGGCGAGCCGACAGTGTTCATGATCATATATCTCATATGACTTTCTTGGACATCGTCGACGAGCTCCTGCAGAGTGTGTTGCTCAAGAGAAAAGTCGACTCGAACAGGTGTATTATCGATTGCTCGAAATTCTTTTATCTCTTTCGATGACAACAGCCAGCACTCTTTTAGCAACCTTGTCGAGAATTTCTCAAGGGTGGGAAGAGAATTATACGAATCTTCACTGATCATGACAGCGATAATGCTCTTCTCTTTGTCAGAGAAAACATATCTTGTTTGCTTTTTTTCGATATTGGTCATGATTTCACGCCAATTTTCTCGAGCTTTGTTGACCGTGATCTTGATCGGCCGTTTGGACGGTCTTTTCTTTGTCTTTGGTGCCATAAGTGCCACCTCCCTTTTCGAAAAGACTATACCACAAAAAATGATTTTGTGCAATCTGAGTGCAACAAACCGAGTGGCAAGTAGCTATTTATTTCCGATAGCTTCGTCCTTTAGTTCGTCAAAAAATTCTACCATAAATTTGTGTCGGTGCTCGGCAATACGCTTGCCTTCAGCAGTGAGAATTTTATCTTTTATTCGCTTTAGTTTGATCTCAAATTCATGATAGGCGGTATCTGATTTGGTATATGCGTTTGTCTCATCAATAACTAGATCTTTGGCATGCACTCTTGCGCCAGCCTCACCAGAAAAGACAAAAGCTCGGCCTATGCCGATCGCGCCTATCGCATCTAGTTTGTCGGCGTCGTAGAGAATCTTCGCCTCAAGGGTAGCTGGTGGCAAATTTTTACGAAAGCGATGAGTAGCGATACAGCTAGAGATGTGATCAATTTGTGACGGTGTAAGATCGTATTTCTTGAGAATTTCTTTAGCTCTCTCTGCGCCTTTTTCGGCGTGACAGATTTTGCCATCTGACTCATCTTGCTCTTGTCGGGCTATATCGTGGAGCAGGGTGGCGAGCTGAACGATAAGCAAATCGGCTTTTTCTTTCTTCGCGATATGAACCGCGAGGCAGTAGACACGCTCAGTGTGGTCGAAATCATGGCTACCCTTTGCAGTGCTGAAAATTTCTTTAACTTCGTTTTGGATTTGTTCGACAATGTTTTTCATATTCTTAGGATACTGAATAAATATTTATTCTTCAATCTGCCCGTTTATTTCTTTTTAAATGAGATCTTATCTAGCACGCGCCAGCGGCGTTCCTTTTCGCTCCAAGGTATAGGATCACCGAGTTTATAGGCGAGAGTGCCTTCGCGAGGTGAATATTTGTTGTTAAATGTTTGAGAAAACTGGACTTTTCGTAAGATTTCAGCAGTTTCTTGCAGATCATCCTCTGTCTCGCCAGGGAAGCCGACGATTGTGTCCGTAGAAATTTTTATCTCTGGGATTCGCTTTTTTATCTTATCTACGAGTTCCAAATATTTTTCTTTTGTATACGGACGATTCATCGCTTTCAAAATCTTATTGCTGCCAGACTGAAGAGGCAAGTGAATATATTTCGCAATTTTTGGTAGTGTCGCGATAGCCTCGATGATCTCGTCGGTCATATCCTTCGGATGGTTTGATGTGAAGTAGACTGTGAAGTCACCTTGGATCTCATTGATTCTGTATAGTAGGTCAGCAAAGCCAAATTCATACGAATTTACGTTTTGGCCGAGGAGCCAAATTTCCTTTTCTCCACTCTCCACAATTTTGCTCACATCAGCCAAAATATTGGCTACTGGTCTAGATATTTCGCGTCCACGAGTATACGGCACCGCGCAGTATGAGCAGAAATTATTACAGCCTTTGGTGATCGGCACAAGATTAGTTTTTGGGTGACCATCATCCAGATTTACATCATTTTTTACACCAAGTATTTCCCTGAGCTCGGCAAAATCTTCGCCGTTCCAGACCGTTGCACCCTTTTTTGTGAATTTTTCCTTGTCTTCTGCTAGAACGCAGCCAGTGATAATCACTTTTTTCTCATTTTCGATGAAAGTTTTGGTGAAGCTCATGGCTCGGTCAACGCCAGTTTTGCGGACAGAGCAGTTTAGTAGAAAAATTACGTCAGCATTATCCTTAGCTGCTTCGGCTAGGCCATATTTGCCTAAGACAAAAGCGAGGCGAGCGGCATCCCACTCGTTGTACTGACAGCCAAAAGATTTGATGAAGAATTTTTTCATGTTATTGTTTTCGCGAGTATTTGCTATACTAGCAGTGTTATTATACTCAAAAGCAGACATTAATCAATCAACACCTATGACAAAAGAACGCTATCACGCAATTCCTCGAACACTTTGCTTCGTGATGAACGCAGGCAAGATTTTACTAATTGAATATTCTGAGAAAAAGGGTCCGATGCAGGGCTTTTTCAACGGCGTCGGCGGTCATGTCGAATATGGTGAGGGGATCATCGAAAATGCTGAACGTGAAATATTTGAGGAGACAGGGCTCAAGCCTGTTAGCACGAAGCTAAAAGGTTTTTTTCACGCTGTAAATTTCTTTGGCAAAAATTGCACGGTTTTCGTAACTCAGAGCGTAGCTGACACATTTGACGTCGTGGAAAGTGACGAGGGCAAACTTCACTGGATTGACTCTGATAAGCTTGGTTCACTAAATATGTTCGAAGACATCACGCTTATCCTCGAAAAGATAAATTCGCTACAAGAGAATGAAGTTTTCACTGCGAAAGCTCAGTATGATGGCGGCGGGAAATTACTAAAATTTGAGTTTGAATAAGAGCTATTAAATAAAAAAATCTCCGCAGGATTTTGTCCCACGGAGCGATTTTTGGTGATCATTTCGACTTATTTAAACAGCCGATAAGAGTGTTCGAATTCGAGATAAGAATAGATTGTCTCGGCGGTAGATTCGTGCCTTCTGACGACACAAACGTTTCCGCCATATCCGGGCACAAATGCGGTAATGGTGCCGACGCCGCCGATTTCTCGTTCTTTGATTTGTTGTTCAGTAAGCGTCACGCCTCCCAAATAATTGAGATTAGTAATTCTTACCATATCTCCAACTTTGGCTTCACCCTTTTTCATGTTTTGGCTCCTTTGTCACGTCGGTGACTCAGCTGACCGAATCTTCTGGAAGAGCGTCTCTACTTCGCTGATGCCTGTTTCTATCATTGCCTTCCAGTTGTCTCCGGCTGGTTCTGGGTTCATGAGCAAAGTTTGCATCTTTATCGAGAGCATTCGAAGCTCGATCAGGTGATTTTCTCCGATCATCGCGAAGGTGATTGCATCTTTATTTGGAATGAAAATGCCTCGCGCCTTTTCGACGGGTTCGTCATCAAGATTGATAAGATTGTGTGAATCGATCTCACTCTTGAGCTTCATCAGTGTGATCTTTTCTACAGCCGACTCAATCAATCTTGCGAATACACAATTCGTGGCTTCGTTCAGTCGCCAGAGTGAATCGCAAATTTCTGTGTAGCCAGATTCGATCTGGAGATGGGAGATGATTTCCAGCAGATTTATGATTCTGTCGGCAGATATTTTCGCTGCACCGTCGATCAGATTCAATAAGGCTTCGTGGACGGGTTTCTGGTAGATTTCATCAGGAATATTATTTGCCATTTCTTTTCTCCTTTGTGAGAAGACATGCTTCAGCGGTATTGCTGACCAAGTTACGGTAGCACATTTCGAGCTTATTGTCCATGGAAATCGCGAGTATAAAAAAATCCCAATCATGAATGAATCAGATCGGGATTAGCTTGTTTTACTCTAACAATAAAGTTCTTTCGATTTGCTTAGTTGCGTGGGAAATGGCCAATGCTCGTGCTTGGTCTTTGCTAATCTCACAGACAAGATCAGCGTCACTGCAGAAATTCTGGTCGCATGTTCCGTTTTCGCTGACAAATCTTATGCCCCAGGAGTCTGTCAAAGTAGCATTATCAGTACAGATTACAACAATTCTGTTGTGCTTGTCTACCCAATATTGACCTTTTGCAATATTTTTCTCGGTGTCCGGCATCTCTGCCTCCTTTGCCGCGTGTGCGGCTCTTCCTGATTTATTTCAGGAATTTGGCGATCAGCAAGCGTGCTTTTTTTTCACGGATTTCTTG
>JBAXEI010000018.1:0-16361 GCA_037140515.1 Candidatus Berkelbacteria bacterium
TTATGAATAATTAGTAAATTTCTTATTCAGCAGTAATGCCAGTAAGACGAATAATTTCAGCCCATTTTTTATTTTCGCTCACCATATACATACCAAAACTTTGAGGGCTCTGGCTCGGCGTTACTAGATTGCCAGCTTCTTCATACGTAGTCTTAAGAGCTTTGTTATTGAGGGCTTTAGTAATACCCTCAAATAAAGTGTCAATCTTATCGCGGGGTGTTTTGATTGGAGCCCACATACCAAACCATGATTCCTGAATTGTTAGTTCATTTTTCATGATTTCATTTAGAGTTGGAACCTCTGGTAATTGAGTCAAGCGATTTTTACTTGTGACAGCAAGTGCGCGAACTTTTCCTCCCTTTACCAATGGTACTGCTGTTCCTGCTATTGGAAATGCAAACTGTGTATCGCCCCGAATTAAAGAGGTAGCAATTTCTACAGATCCTTTTAATGGAATATGAGTTACCTTTAAATTATTTAAGGTGACAAATGTTGCTCCAGCAATGTGTGCTGAAGTGCCGATTCCACCCGATCCATAATTCATAGATCCTGGGTTAGCTTTGGCAGCAGCGATAACGTCCTCAACCCGTTTGTAAGGTGAGTCTGCTGAAACCATCATCACCGTTGGAAACGAGTACATATTGCTGATAGGTGCAAAATCCGCTAAGGGATTAATGGAAATTTCTGGCTTAATAATTTTTTGGATTAGCTGTATATTTGATCCAAGCATAAGGGTGTAGCCATCAGGCGCAGACTGTGTGACATATTGGGTCGCTAATACCCCGCCGGCACCAACTTTATTTTCAATAATGACGGTTTGCTTAAAAGTTTCTCCCAGATAAGGCGCTGCTTGTCTTAGCTGTATATCCGGACCACCTCCAGCTGCGTAAGGGCAGACTATTTTGATCGAGTTACTCGGAAATCCTGTCTGACTATATGACGCAAAAGGATAAAGAGCAAGGCTAGGGATAGTAATGAGAAATTCTCTACGCTTCATATTGGCTCCAAACTTTCCTTTTACTGTTTATAAAATCTTACTTGCTTAAGTCGATTACTATTCTGCCCTTTGATTTTCCTGCCAACGTGAGATCTAAGTAATAAGGTAATTCTTCTATGCCAATAATGGTAGCTATTTCATTTAAATGGGTAGGCCGATATTCACTAGCAATCTTCTTCCAAACTTTTTCTCTTATGTCCATAGGTGAATTCGCATTAATGCCTATTAAACGTACTCCTCTGAGAATAAAAGGTATTACAGTAGTATCTAGTTCCGCTCCACCAGCATTTCCAAATGCAGCAATTATTCCATTTGTTTGCATGACACGAGTAAGCCAGGATAGGGTAGAGCCACCCACAGAGTCGATTGCCCCAGCCCATTGGGCTTTTTCAAGAGGTTTAAATTTAACGTCTGATGTTATGCGTCCAATGACTTCTGAAGCACCAAGTTTTTTTAGGTATTCAACCACATTTTGTTTGCCACTCATAGCCGTAACTTGATACCCCTTTTGTGACAGCATATCAATTGCTATTGTGGCTACGCCTCCAGTTGCGCCAGTAACGAGTATCGGCCCACCTTGTGGATTTAGCCCATTCAGCTCCATTAAATCCAAAGATAATCCTGCCGTATATCCCGCAACACCAATAGTCGCCGCATCCAGAAGTGTGAGACCTAATGGTAATTTCATTACCCAGTCCGCATTGACTCGCGCGTATTGGGCATGACCACCATCATGATCAACTCCAATTCCGTAGCCATTCACCAGTACTTCATCTCCCGGACTAAAACGAGAATCCCAGGATTCAATTATCGTTCCCGTTAAATCAATACCACTAATTCTGGGCCATTCACGCACTATATTGTTAAGTCCCTTAGAGGCTAGTGCATCCTTATAGTTAATACTGGAAAATGCCACCTTGATGACTACATTTCCAGGGCTTAATGAATCTAATTGGATTGACTCAATTTTTCTAGTAACTACTCCGTCACTAGAATGAAGGCGAAAGGCTTTGAACGAATGGTTCATATTATTGGGCTTTAATGTTGGCTTGCTTTGCAACTTGTGACCACTTAATTGTTTCCGCTTTAATGTGGTCGGCAAATTCAGTTGGGGTGCTTCCGATAATCTCAACACCTTGTTTTTGTAGACTCTCTCGAACTTCTGGCACTTTTAGAGTGGCCTGAATGGCACTGTTGAGTTGTTCAATAATGGCATTTGGAGTACCTGCAGGCGCTAAGATTCCCCACCAAGCATAGGCCTCCATTGGGTAGCCTAATTCTTTTAAGGTAGGAACGTTAGGGGTCATGCTAGATCTTGCTGTCATTGCAATAGCTATTGGTGTTGCAGTCCCTGCCTTTACATGCGCCAATACTGGGCCGTAATTATCGAAACTTAATTGAACTTGACCACCAATCAAAGCTGTTGTTGCCTCAGAACTTCCTTTATAGGGGATGTGCTGAATATTACTTTTTGAATCGTTTTTAAATAACTCTCCTGCCAAATGCGCACTACTGCCATTTCCTGGTGTTGCGTAGGATAAACCCTCGGGAGTTAATTTTGATTTAGCTATTAAATCAGCAACATTTTTAATATTTGAATTACTGGGTACAAAGATGTAAACAGGTACTTTAGTAATTAAACTAACAGGTATTAAATCTTTTTGCGTATCGTAGGGCAACTTTTCAAATAAGGCAGCATTCGTTGCTAAATTAGCCGTTCCCATTAAAAGGGTATAGCCATCAGCGGGAGCTTTAACGACTGAAAGAGTACCCGTTTGTGTAGAGGCCCCAGGTTTATTTTCAACAATGATGGGTTGACCAAGTATCTGACCTAATTTTTGACTAATCGCTCTTGCCGCAGAATCAGCTCCTCCACCGGCAGCATAAGGAACAATAATTTTTATTGGACGATTAGGGTAGTTAGCAGTTTGTCCCCAAGCAGTGATAGTGCCCGATAGGCAGAGCAAAAAGAAAATGGTTGCCTGATATTTGTTTTTCATAATTTTTCCAAAATGAGAATGTTAGTTAAACGCAATCCCTGCATGTTTAAACGTATTTCGAGCAATATTGAGTTGATGTATTTGACTCGTTCCTTCATAAAGGCGAAAAAGACGCACATCTCGATAAAATCTTTCAATTGGATTATCAGCAATATAGCCGTATCCCCCCAGCATCTGCACACATCTATCGGCAACCCTTCCGCACATCTCTGATGCAAAATATTTGCAAATAGATGCTTCCATAGCAACATCTATCCCCTCATCACGCTTACGAGCAGTTTCTAAAATAAGTGCTTTGGCAGCATAAATTTCGGTTTGACAGTCTGCAATCATGGCTTGCACTAACTGAAAGGTGCCAATGGGCTTCCCAAATTGCTCTCTGGATGCCGTGTACTTCACGATTTCATCCAGCATACGAATAGCTGGACCAATACATAGAGCTGCCAAATGGATGCGCTGCTTGTTTAATACTTTCATTGCAGTTTTAAATCCAGCGCCTTCTGCTCCAATGAGGTTGCTAGCAGGAATTCGGCAGTTATCAAAATACACTTCTGAAACTGGTGATCCTGCTTGCCCCATTTTTTTATAAGGACTTCCAACTGTTAGGCCAGGGGTATTTCGCTCTACTAAAAAAGCAGAAACACCATCTGCTTTAGGCTTGTTTTGGTCTGTTCTTGCCATGACGGTAAATAGATCAGAGATGGGCGCGTTAGTGATAAAGCACTTAATACCATTAAGGATGTAATCATTACCATCTTTTATTGCCGATGTCTTTAAAGAGGAGGCATCAGAACCCGCATCAGGCTCGGTAATAGCAAAGCAGCCAGTGATTTTGCCGCTTGCTAGGCTGGGCAAATATTTTACTTTTTGTGATTCTGATCCATCAGCAACTAATGCCTCTGATCCAATCCCGGTATTAGTACCCACGCGTGCACGAAATGCAACAGAGCATTGGGATAATTCTATAGCAGCTAAGGCGAGCTCTTCTGTTGTCATACCTAAGCCCCCATAGGCCTCTGGTATTGAAAATCCAAATAGCCCAAACTCAGCCATATCGCTCACAATATCAGCAGGAACTTCATCTAATAACACAACCTCTGCCTCACGAGGAATAAGCTTATTTTTACAATATTTTTTTAGCGAATCCAAAAAAGAAGAGAATTCGTTTGGGTTGCGAATCATCGCGTCTCCTTAATTAAAATACTGAAGCATATTACGAGGCTTCATTATCAAACTTCCCATAACGTCGGCTTACCCATTCTGCGATGAGGCAAGGCCGTTCTTTGCCTTCTTGTTCTATAGATACATTCCAAATAATTTGCACTCCACCTTTAAATGCCTCTAGGGATGCTAGGGTGAAATGAGCACGCACTCTTGCATTCACAAGAACTGGATCTGTAAATCTGACTTTATTAACTCCATAATTGATAGACAAGCTAACGCCATCAATGAGAATAGTATCTGTAAAAAATCGGCTTAAGAGTGAGAGGGTTAAAAAGCCATGGGCAATAGTAACGCCATATGGAGATTCTTTTGCAGCTCTTACTGGGTCAACGTGGATCCACTGGTCATCTCCACCGGCTTCGGCAAATAAATTAATGCGATCTTGAGTGATCACCTGCCAATCTGAAGGAGGAAGCGTTTTCCCTAGCCAATGTTTTAATTCATTTAGAGAGCTAAGTTTCATTTTGTGCATGTTGTGGCCCTATTAGATAACTTTATTAGCTCTTAGTTTGGAAATTTCTTCATCGCTCAAACCTAGGTCAGAATAAAAGGAAATATTGTGCGCGCCAGTTTTGGATCCGCTATGGGGAATATGCTCAGAAACACCAGAAAAGCGCGGCACTATGCAAGGTGCAGAAATGCTGCCCAAATCTTCATCAGGTAGCT
This sequence comes from Candidatus Berkelbacteria bacterium, assembly GCA_037140515.1. Lineage (GTDB taxonomy): Bacteria > Patescibacteriota > UBA1384 > XYA2-FULL-43-10 > 1-14-0-10-43-13 > ELA241. The sequence goes on from JBAXEI010000018.1 coordinate 4,888, forward strand.
GGATGATTGCCTTGCGCTCTTTAAAATGGGGATCATTTAAGACATCATTAATGTCATAAACTTTTGTAAAAGGGACCTCATGCTTATTAAGGACCATTTCTAAGTTTTCAAAGGTCTGGGAAGAGCACCAGTTAGAAATAATTTGGTCTATTTCATCTAAATTATTTAGGCGTGATTGATTATTAGAAAATTTAGGGTTGTTAGCTAATTCGCTCATTCCCATTGCAGAACAAAATCGCTTAAATATTGGTTCAGACGAGCCAACTACACTAATCCAAAATCCATCGGATGTTTTATAAATATTAGAGGGCGCTGTATATGTTGCGCGTGATCCAGTGCGCCCACGAATATAATTTAATTGATCAAATTCAACTGCGAGAGGGTCAAGTAGGCGCATCATGGCCTCAGTTGCAGATAGATCGATCTCTCGGCCAATCATATTCTTCGATCGAGAGCTTTCAACTAAAGCTGCCGCTATAGAAAACGCACCAAATAATCCTGACACCACATCTCCTAAGGGGTAATTCATATGCTGAGGGGGGCCATCGGCCATTCCCGTTAAGTTTGTAAAGCCGCTCATTGCCTCAAATATTCGAGCAAAACCTGGCCTTCTGGCATATGGGCCAGTCTGACCAAACCCAGTAAGACGAAGCACGATCAGTTGAGGGTTAGCTTGATGTAAGGTTTTGATATCAAGCCCCCATTGATCAAGGGTGCCGGTTCTAAAATTTTCCACCAGTACATCAAAAGAGGGCAGCATCTTTAGAAATATTTCTTTTCCCTCAGGCTTGCGCACATCTAGGGTTATGCCTTTTTTACCCCTATTAGTTACTTTCCAATATAAAGAATGGTGGTCCTTCATGGGGGCAAAAGTTCTTAAAGGATCATTACTGGCAGGTAACTCGAGTTTAGTCACGTCAGCCCCTAAGTCAGCGCAAAGAGTCGCTGCAAATGGACCAGCAATCACAGTAGCCATATCCAGAATACGCACCCCCGATAAAGGACCTTTGTTGCTGCTTGGTGATTGAGGCGTATTCATATTCTTTTGAGTGCGTTTTAGTAAGAATTTCTATTGAATCAGAGAAATTTAGGGTTATCTGTATGTTTCGCTTAGCGAAACACTTGGTAGAATATATTGTGATCCGCAAGTAAAAGAACGAGGATCTATAGACCTTGAGGGGTACTAAAGGCATGATCGATCGTCAGTTTGCAATTAATCTAAGCAGGGGGCTAGAAGTGCTAAGAGCATTTCATCCTACTGATCAATTGTTAGGCAACAAAGAGCTATGTGAAAGAACATCGCTCCCTAAAGCAACTGTATCGCGCTTAACTTATACGCTTGAAAAATTAGGGTACTTACTGAAAGTTGGTCGCTTGCAAAAGTATCGGCTTGGGCCCGGTGTTTTAATGCTGGGTTATCCAATGTTAGCTGGCTTAGAAATTCGACATTTAGCTCGTCCTCATATGGAAAGGTTAGCCACCAAAACGAAGTGGACAGTGAATTTAGGAATGCTTGGGCGTCTTGAGGTTGTATATATAGATGCAATACGACTTGATCGTCGGAATTTTTCAAAGCCAGATATTGGAAGTAGTAGGCCGCTTTTAACTACTTCGATAGGGCGAGCCCTTTTACTGGCTTCTTCGGAAAAAGATCAGAATGCTATTCTTAATAGAATAAAGATCACTGATCCCAACCAGTATCGCAAAGACCTCCACCATTTTCATCGCGATAAAACTTTTTATGAAAAGAATTCGTATTGTTTAAGTCTTGGGGATTGGGAGCCAAATGTAAGCGCCGTTTCAGTGCCGCTTAGGGTTGGGAGTAGCGATGATCCGACTGTTGCTCTAAATTGCACGCTCAGTGGTTCAAAGCTTTCTCAACAAGAGATTCATCAATTTGTTATACCTCATTTACTTGAAGCAAAAAATAATATTGAGAAAGATTGCGGAAGAATTTTTATTAGCAGAAAATATTAAGTAGTCTATAAAAATGATTGATAGAGGAATTTAATTATGAATTATGAAAATATTGATTTAAGAATTAACGAAGGCGTAGCACTTCTTTTTCTTAATCGACCAAGCAAGCATAATGCCTTGAACGATCAGATTAGACATGAACTTCTCAATGCTCTTGAGTCAATAACAAACGATGAGAAAATTTATGCTGTCATTTTGAGCGGAAATGGGGCTAGTTTTTGCGCGGGTGGCGATATTGAGGCGATGGCTAAAAGACTTGATTTACCTGCTGGCGAGGTGGCTATCAAAGGATGGAAGCGACACCAAGAAATTCAGAGAGTGATTACTCTTATTCACAATATGCCCAAACCCGTAATCGCTGCAGTAAATGGACCGGCGTTTGGATTGGGTGCTGATTTAGCATTGGCATGCGATTTCATCATAGGCAGCGCAAACGCATTATTTTGCTGGTCTTATATTGATAGAGCTGTGATTCCGGATGGAGGGGGTATGTATTTTTTACCTCGACGAGTGGGAATGAGTTTAGCTAAAGATTTAATTTTCTCAGGCAGAAGGATCAAATCGGAAGAGGCAATGGAAATGGGTGTCATAGATCGTTACTCAGAACCTAGCGATTTACTGGAGAATGCTGAAAGATGGGCAAATACATTTAGAGGCACTGCGAAGCCCGCCTTTATGTTGAGTAAGTGCATTGTGAATAAAAGCCTCGAGTCCTCACTTGAAGATATTTTTGCTCAAAGTAACATGGCACTAGGTATTTGCTTGAGTTCTTTGGAGCATCGAACATCTGTCGAAAATTTTCTAAATAAATAAAATTACAATTAATATTTTCATTATTTAAAGTATTTTTTGATTTTCAAAACTAAGAAGTGGGATGCCTCTCCTTTTAGTTTCATTGTATTAGTCACATAAAAGCTCGCACACCGATAAACAGAAGCCTGCTAGAGCGCATTGAACTACTTGCACAATTTAGTGATCAAAGCTTTGCGCAATGCTCAATAATATTAAGCGCTTGATGCAGTCTATTCCTTTGTGTTCCAAAGTTCAGTCTGATAAATTGCTTTCGATTGAATTGGTCGCCAGGAGAGGTAGCTAGACCATTATCTAAGAGTAGTTGGTAGGGATTTGGGTGATTGAGAGTTGTGCAATCAATCCAAGCAAGATAGCTACCTTCCATTTTGCTTATGCTTAAACCTTTGACGCTGTTAATTTTTTGGTAAATTAAATCTCGATTGCCACTCAAGTATTTGATTAACTCTTGTCGCCACGGTTCACCTTCTTTGATTGCTGCCATTGTTGCGGTATAGGCTAATAAAGACGGCGGGGCAATAGTTTGATGAAGGCCAATCTGAATTGCTTTGCGCAGGGTAGGATTTTCTGCTACAGCCCAAGCAAGACCGACTCCAGGGAAGTTAAAGGTTTTATTCAAAGACATTAAGGTAATTGTTTTCTCGGAAACTTCTTTGCTGATACTGGCTAAGGGGATATGTTTTTTATCGTCATCCAACACAAGTCCTGCATGGATTTCATCGGAACAAATCCATAAATTATTCTGGATACAAAAATCTCCAAAGTCTTTTAGCTCATCTTTAGTAAACACAGTAGAGCCTGGATTTTGTGGATTGCAGAACAAGACCAATTTCGTCTTATTAGTAATGAGGTTTGGTAATTCATTACTTGGTAATACCCAACGCCCATCTTTCAGTTCAAGGGGCATTTCTTGAAATAGTCTATTAGCACTTGAGCAAGCAAGACGAAGGTGATGGTAGACCGGATTGGGAATAAGAACGCTTTCATCGTTTCTGCTAAGTTGCTGGACAGCTGTATAGAGTCCAGAGACAACGCTGGGCAGAATGACAATCCAATCCGGGTCTACCCGCCATTGGTATTGCTCTTCTAGGTAGTTCGCAATCATCATGTTTAGGTGATCAGGGCTATGGGTGTAGCCATAGATTCCCTGCTGCACTCTATTGCTTAGGGCTTCAATCACACAAGGCGGGGATTTAAAGTCCATATCAGCTACCCATAAAGGCAGCACCTCTTTACTATCAAACCTATCCCAGCGAATAGAGTCCGTTTCTAGTCGATTGGTGGGAGCATCAAAATCAAATACCATCTTTAGCAAGCCTTAAGCCCGTCATTTGCCAACGTGCGTGAGTTGGGAAAAAATTACGATAAGTATCTCTGGAATGTCCCACGGGGGTGTATTCAGAGCTTCCTTTGAGAACCATCTGATTAACCATAAACTTGCCGTTATATTCACCTGCGATCCCACCCCATGGCTGATATCCTGGATAAGGACTGTAATTACTGCTAGTCCATTGCCAGGCTTTGCCAAAAAGATCATAGTGAGATTCAGAATTTGATCTGGCAAAAGCCTCCCATTCAAATTCAGTTGGTAGACGTGCTCCAGCAAACCCCGTTAGATTTTGGCTAGCCCAGCGCGAAAAGGCATCCGCTTCAAAATAGCTAATATTCGATACTGGAGCATGCATATCGAGAAGTGAATTGCCATATAGTGAAAAGCGGAAAAACTGATTTTGAGCATCCTTGTTCCAATAGAGTGGGGCCGAAATCTTTTCTGTCTGAAGCCATGCCCAGCCAGCATCTAGCCACCATTGGAAATGTTGATAACCGCCATCTTCAATGAATTGAAGCCATTCTGAATTACTGACTAGTCGATTACCTATTGAATGAGTCTGATTAAGGGCAGAATGCTTGGGCCTTTCATTATCAAAATGAAAATCATTGCCTTCATAGCCAGTCTCAACCAAACCACTTACCCCTTTAATCCATTGAAATGATTTCTCAGATGTGGGTATATGGTGACTTTGAGATTCGTAAGCTGGAAAAAGTGAGTTGTTAGATAAAAGATGATGGATATCAGTTAATAGTAATTCTTGATGCTGTTGTTCATGGTTGATTCCAAGCTGTATTAACCATAGCAGCTCTGCAGAAGATTTTTCCTTGATGAGTTTGATCACTCTATCTTCGATATTTTTACGCCATTCAATCACTTCTGCTAGGGAAGGCCGCGTTAATAGACCCCTTTTACTACGTGGATGTTTATCCCCAATTCCGTTGTAATAGCTGTTAAATAACACAGCAAACTCAGGATTCCAATAGGCGAATTTTTCTTCAAAAGGCTTAAGAACCATTACCTCATAAAACCAAGTGACATGGGCCAAATGCCATTTAGCAGGACTAGCATCTTCCATAGACTGCGCTTGACAGTCTTCTGGGTTCAGATTGACGATGAGATCTGTCGAATGCTTTCTAGAGCGATGAAATTGCTCTAGTATTTCATCTGCTGAACTTGATTGAGATACAGTTTTATTGAGCATAGATGACTGCGAAATAGTTTTTTGGATCAGTCCAGATTTGGGCCGTTTCAAAACCCGCATTTTTCAATAGTTCTTTAATAGATTCTATAGTGTACTTATGAGAATTCTCAGTATGGATCAGGTCACCCCTTTTGAATACCCTGGAGTTGCCAAGCCATGAAACTGTCAAGTCCTCAAGGGCTTCTAGATAGAGCTCAACCCTATTTTCTGCATGATTAATTTTGACTGTATGACGGAATTGATCTACTTTGAAATTAGAGCCTATATGTGAGTTGATCGATCTTAGGATATTGAGATTGAAAGCAGCCGTCACCTTAAGGGGGTCATCGTAAGCTGCCATCAATACGGAATCCTCTTTCATCAAGTCAACGCCAATCAGTAAGCCACCATCCCTAGCCTGGTTCTTAATTTGTCTGAGAAGTTGTATTGCTTCAGATTTAAGGAAATTTCCAATACTAGACCCAGGATAAAAAAAAGTTCGTTTACACGTAGTAATGGAATTCGGAATGACGATTTGCTTAGAAAAATCCATGCCAATGCATTGCATGTGAATATGCGGATACTTCCCTTGAATTTTTGTTAATGCATCCTGTAGATATTCGACTGAAAAATCGATCGCAAGATAGCTTGCAGGTTTTAGAGAGTTGAAAAGGTATTCCGCCTTTTGACAATTTCCAGCGCCTAAATCGATGAGGGTACCGCCGCTACCTACTGCATCAGTAATTTGATTCTGGTATTGGGAGAAAATATTTTTTTCAGTATTGCTTGGGTAGTATTCAGGCAGTAAGGTAATTGCTGTAAAGAGGTGCGAGCCTAGAGGGTCATATAAAAACTTGGGAGAAATCCATGCGGATTGAGCCAACAAGCCCATTTCGATCTCCGGGATAAAGTCATTTCGGGTTATAGATTGAGCTGCAGAAGTAATAAGTGTTTGCATGAATTTTTTATGACAATGTTCGCTTTAAAGTAGTCAGTCTTTATACAACATAAAGATGAGATTTGCTTTATGCTAAATCCTTATAAGGAGATAAGATGAAAGCAATTTGGAATAATGAAGTTTTAGCTAATTCAAACGAAACTATTGTGGTAGAGGGAAATCATTATTTTCCGCCAGCAAGCTTGAATCTGCAGTTTTTTAAGAAGTCGGAAAAGCATACCGTTTGCTCCTGGAAGGGTACGGCGAGTTACTTTGATGTAGAAGTAGGCGGTCAATCAAATAAAGATGCGGCTTGGTACTATCCTGAGCCCAAATCGGCTGCAAATAATATTGCTGGATTTATAGCCTTTTGGAAGGGCGTCCAAGTAACCGAGTAATCAGTAGTTGCCAAATATCCTTTGGCCCATAGCCTGGAGTTGCAGGACGAATGCTCAATCGACTTGGTGTAAAGGCTTGTCCTATTACAACTTTGTATTTGAATTTTTTAATTAAACACCGCAGCCAGTTTGAGTCCAGTCTGCGTACCAGGTTGATGACAGCATATCTCAAGAGAATTTGCGATGACGACCAGAAGTCGATTGTGATACATGCAGAATATCTATTGAATCATTTGGATGATCTATAGAGGTTGATATGAGCAGCTCATTTAAAGGGAATAAAAGCTTTCTACCTAGTAAGATTTGCGCCACCTGCAAAAAAGAAATGACTTGGAGGAAGTCTTGGGCTAAAAATTGGGAATCAATTAAATATTGCTCAGATGCTTGCAGGAAAAAAGTATCTAAGATGTAGAGCTAAATAGGTGCTTAATTTTTACCAAGGCAATTTTTCACCTGAGTAGGAAACAAAACTTCCCGAATCTTCTTGCTTCAGATTTTCAATAACTTGAAACATATCTGTTGCTGCATCGATCGCTGGTCTACCAATCTGCTCACCGCGAAATGGCTTTGAGAGTCTCGAGTTCACGGTGCCGGGATGCATTGCAATCAAGGTGGTATTGGGTTTTGTACGGGCCCATTCAATGGAGGCCGTTTTAATCAACATATTGAGCGCAGCCTTAGAGGCGCGATAGCTGTACCACCCACCAAGGCGGTTATCTTCAATACTGCCAACTTTGGCAGAAAGGGTAACCATGATGCTATTTTTGGGGTCGAGTAATTTAGAGAGATGGCGAATGGTTAAGGCCGGGCCAATGGCGTTGATCTTCATCAGTTCTGTCAGTTGTTCAGCATTCAAATCATCCAGTCTCTTTTCAGGCATCCAGTTATTGGTATGCAATATGCCGATCGTATTAATAATCAGTTGAAATGGCGCCTCTGCAGAAAGTGCTGTCGCACAAGAAGCTATTGAGTCTAAATTTTGATAATCAATTGGGGGTTCTGAATGTCGGTGAATTCCCACAGCATCTGAACATAAGGGATTATTTTTAAGTAGCTCCATAAACGCTGATCCAATGGTTCCGGAAGAGCCAATAATGAGAGCGCGAAAGGGGTTTGGAAGTAATCCCATAAAATCTTGTCTGAAGAGTGAGGATATTGAGAGCTGTATGTATTGAGTGTAAGCTCACTGTATATTTGCTGACGCACTGATGATGACCGCTCTTGCAACCCCTATTTAGGGGGTTCCTTGACCTTCTTCTCTCAAAATCCTTTGGTCCCAAGTTCAATTCCTAGTGACCTACTAATGAAATCAAGGACTTAGAGATATATTCCTAAGTCGTTTTTTTCTATTCCGCTAAATGTGTACTCAAATTCACTACTCCTTCCACTACAACCCCAATAAACCTATAGGTCTGCCAGTGGAGCAATGAACTCCTCGTAGATTGTGGCGTGTAGGTATTAAAGTGAGTCTTTAAAGTTGAGGGAGCCATCAAACGCAATCGTCAATTTAGTGACACAATTATTAGCATCACTGTAATTGGGAGTCATCGTGCTTGATTCGTTGCTTTATAGCCGTATTCAATTTGGTGCAAATATCTCCTTTCATATTTTATTCCCGACAATTTCGATTGCATTGGGCTGGTTCCTCTTTTATTTCAAGATTCAACATAACAGAACTGGATTGGATTACTGGCAAGAGGCATATCAATTCTGGATCAAAATCTTTGCCCTGACTTTTGCTTTGGGTGTAGTTAGCGGTATTACGATGAGTTTTCAATTTGGAACAAACTGGCCTGGGTATATGGAGACAGTTGGCAATATAGCTGGCCCATTGTTAGCTTATGAAGTTTTAACAGCATTTTTTCTTGAGGCAACCTTTTTAGGGGTGATGCTCTTTGGGGCAAAACGAGTTTCACCAGCCATGCATACTTTAGCCACCTTTTTAGTAGCGTTTGGTACCAGCCTTTCTGCTTTCTGGATAATTGTTTTAAATTCATGGATGCAAACACCGCAGGGATTCACCATGATTGATGGTAGGGCGCATGCTGTTGATTGGCTGGCTATTGTCTTCAATCCATCGATGCCTTACCGCCTTAGTCATATGATTTTGGCCTCCTTTCTGACAGTATCATTTTTCTTGGCGGGCATTTCTGCTTACCGTTATCTTCGTAATAGCCGCTCACAAGCTAACTTACTAGTAATGAAATTGGCTCTTACTGTTGCCATGGTTTTAATACCGATTCAAATCATGCTCGGAGATCAACATGGTCTCAATACTCTTCACTATCAACCTGCAAAGCTCGCTGCTATGGAGGGGATTTGGAAGAGTGGTCCTGGTGTGCCGGCTGTAATCTTTGCAATACCCAATCAACAAACCCACACCAATGATTACGAGGTCAGCATACCTAAACTTGCGTCTCTGTACTTAACCCATAGTTGGAACGGGGAGGTTAAGGGCTTGAATGAATTTGGAGATAAGATTCCTCCTGTTGCCCCTGTATTTTTTGCTTTTCGAATAATGGTTGGCGTCGGCGTTTTAATGCTTTTATTTTCATGGTTGGGGCGTTGGCAGTTACGTCAAAATCGGCCTCTACCAAAGTTGATGGCCAAAGGTTTAGTGCTGATGACTTTTTCTGGTTGGATTGCAGTATTGGCAGGCTGGTATGTCACTGAAATTGGGCGTCAACCGTATTTAGTAACTGGAGTGTTGACAACAGCGCAGGCTGCAACTACTTTGCCAACAAGTATGGTTTTTAGTAGCCTTTTTGCTTATTTAACTCTTTATGTGGGTTTATTGTGCGCTTACATTTGGGTAGTGTTTTATCTCGCTCGCCAGGCCGACGATAAGGAAAATTCTAGTGCGCAGCTTGAGAAAAAATCTGATCCCACATGGAGTCCATCTGGGACCTAAGTTATGACGTCAATCGACCTCACCCAGGCATCAGTCTGGCTCCCACTCTTTTTCTTTGTGGCCATGGGCATTGCAATGCTGTCTTATGTGGTGCTCGATGGCTTTGATTTAGGAATTGGGATGCTACTTAACCAGGCATCAGATCAAGATAAAGACATGATGATTGCATCGATTGGCCCCTTTTGGGATGCCAATGAAACGTGGATAGTTTTGGGTGTTGGCCTATTACTCGTTGCATTTCCCTTGGCTCACGGGGTAATACTGACGGAGCTTTACTTACCTGTAGCAGCAATGTTGATTGGATTAATTTTGCGTGGAGTCTCATTTGACTTCCGGGTCAAGGTCAATATTGAGCAAAAGCCGCTTTGGAATGCATTGTTTTATATCGGCAGCCTGATTGCTTCAGTCTTTCAGGGGATTATGATCGGTCGTTTGATTGTAGGATTTGATTCTGGTCTTCTAGGCTGGATATTTTCACTGCTAGTCGGGGTTTCATTGCCGGCAGGATACATTCTCTTGGGGTCTACCTGGTTAATCTTGAAGACTGAAGGGTCTCTTCAGCAGCAATCATTTAGATGGGCTAAAACAAGTTTATGGCTTACAGGTTTTGGAGTCGCATTAGTCTCTGTTGCCACTCCATACTTCAGTCCTGAAATCATGCATAAATGGTTTTCTTGGCCAGAAATTTTTTGGCTCTCTCCAATTCCGCTCGCCACCGCAATTTTATTTTTTCTTGCTAATCAATTTATTGGGGCAATTGAGAAAGGATCTAGTAAGCGAGAGTGGTTACCATTTGCCTGTGTCGTTGCCATTTTTTGGCTAGCATTTTTTGGTATTGCCTATAGTATTTTTCCTTATGTCATCATTGGAAAAATGACTTTGTGGCAAGCTGCTGCTGCCACTGAATCCCTATGGGTTATTTTTTGGGGTGCAATAGTAGTGCTACCCACAATTCTTGGGTATACACTTTTTTCATATCGGATTTTCAAGGGTAAGGCCACTCCACTTACTTACTATTAGTGCATTAGCCTACTGTTTATCAGACTCAATCCGGATCTTTCACACAATCCTTTGGTCCCAGGTTTAAGTTCTACTGACGCACGAGAAAAGTAAGCCCTCGCAGAAATGGTGGGGGTTTGTCTTTAACTCTTTTGGATTAACTGTTCAAATGCATTTATGAATGAGTCGGGAGGCTGGGCCCCTTGCAAAAGATATTGATCGTTCAGAATGATGGATGGCACTGAATTTATACCTGCATTGATATAAGAAGTCTCTGCCTCACGAACTTCTTTAGTAAATTGATTGCTCGTCAGCACCTGTTGAGCTATATCCTTATCTAGACCAGAGCGAGACACTGCATCTAGTAGATTTTTCTGATCATCTAAATTAACCGCTAAGCAAAAGTAGGTGTTTAGTAATTCTTTTTTGAGAATAGCTTGTTTCTCCAGTCCAAACTCCTGTCCGGCCCAATGCAAAAGACGGTGAGCATCAAATGTGTTGTAAACCCTTTTACGACCCTCCGGATGAAACTCAAATCCCGCCTCTGAGGCTTTGAGCCGAATATTAGCCTGATTAGCTTTGACCTGCTCTATAGTTAAGCCATACTTTTCAGTGAGATGTTCAATCGCGTCTTGACCACCCAAAGGCATATTAGGATTGAGTTCGAAAGGATGAAAGTGCACTTCAAAATTCGCTTTGTCGCTTAACTGGGCAATCGCCTGATTGAGATTGCCTAGGCCTACAGCACACCATGGGCAAGCTATATCAGATACATAGTCAATTTTAATGGTTGGTTTCATGAGCTTTATTTTACAGAAGCCTGTCAATTCCCAGAAAGGTACTTTTGAGCAACGAGATGTTTAGGTCATTGCTCCAACACTTTTTAACTTTGAAGGCCAAAGAGTGAAAGAGCGTTTCTTTTGGATATC
>JBAXEI010000019.1:0-14958 GCA_037140515.1 Candidatus Berkelbacteria bacterium
GTTTGATGTAATTTAGCTGTGCAGCCGTGTTGGCCGATTTCGATTTTTGCGGGCTGCGGTGTCGGCAAGCTCGTTGCCAAGATTGCCTGCGTTTGAAGGGATCCACTGAGCGTGAACGCCCGGGTGGTCTGAGACGCTTTCTTCGATTATGCTCCAGAGATCAAGATTGTGCATTTTCCTCGATAGTCTCTGTCCTGCATTTAGCCTTAGAAGGTGCTTCACCACATTTATGTTGTCACTTACGATCATGACTTTGTGATGCGGCACCCGATGAATCGCGACGAGCGCGGCGTAAGTCTCCAAGCGCTTCGTGTTTTTCGCGATATCCGGATCGCTAATGATATGCGATTCCTCGAACAAGACGTGGCCTTCGGTGGTCGTGATGACGATACCAATCCCTGCTTCTGCAGAACCTGTATCACCAGAAGCATCTGTAAATATGAGATGATCGACGCCCTCAGGAACATGCACGCCTTTCATGATGTCGGCTGGCGACATCGCTGCGTGACGAATCAGCTGTAGCACTTTTTGCATTTTATAATGTTTATTATTATAAAGCGCTTTGTGTTGGCCGGGTGAATTCATTTGCCTCACCTCCTTTTTTTTCTACGTGTTAGTACAATACTATATTCTATAGAGTTTGTCAATAATAAAAGCCACCTTCTCAAGATTAGATCGGGTGGCTATTTGGTTCAGTTTCGCGACCAGACAATGTCGCACATTTCGGGAGATTTATCCCATTCTGCTATCATATAAGCGATTTGGTCAAGATCGCATATACTGTTTGATTCCTCAATTTGCTTGGTCGCGTCTGCGATCATGTCTCTGGCTGGGACCGATTTTCTGCACTCGACGCATAGGGCCTTGAGTCTTGCGATCGATTCGAGGCTCTTGCTCTTTCTGAAATCAAATTCAGAGAGCTCAATATCAACAGGCAATTTGCCGATGAGATGGGCTGCAAGCTGTCCGATCTCGAAACCCATCAGAAAAATCTTGTAGCAATTTTGGTCAACGTCCTCTTTCGCACGTTCAACGAACTGCTCTTTCCATGTTGGAAGATTCGCGTCGTATTCTGCGAGCGTCATCTTCTTTGATAAGCGCGGATTTAGTGGCGCGCTGAAGAGGATGAGATGCCCCTCCAATTCGAAGTAGTAACGCTCGACATCGGCCTGATTTGCGATTGCTTCTCTCAAAATGAAGAAAGTCGTGCCGAGTAAGGCAAGCTCCGGATAATACATAGCATTTCCACCTTTTTTGATCATCGTGATCAAATTTCAAATCCGTATGTAAGTATTATGCCATAAAGTAAGTAATAATGCAATATTGAGCAGTTGCTGATATAAAAAAGCCACCTTCTCACAAATGATAGGGTGGCCGTTTGGTTCTGTCTTGTGGCTATGCAAAATTGAACATTGCGCCACTTTCTTTCCATTGCAAGATCATGTCTGCCGCCCTTTTCAGGTCGCCCATGTTCGTGCATGCTCTGATTGCATTAGTAGTTGATTCTAACATTCTTTTGACAGCAATCGGGTCTTCGCACTCTGCGCAGAGTCCTTCGATCACTTCAATCGATGCTAAAGCCTTGGCAATTCTCCCATCAACATCGGGAAATTCAGTCATGTTTGGCATCGTCCCGATCAGCCATGTTGCAAGCTGGCCTATCTCGTAACCGATGAGAAAGCACGTGTCTTCGTGCGGCACAAGAAGCGTCTTGGCTTTTTCGAGGAATTGTTGTTTCCAAGCCGGAAGGTTCGCATCATAGTCGGCAAGGGCCAGTGACTCTGACAATGGCGGGTTTAGCTGCACATTGTAGAAATCAGCGCTCCCTTCCATGTTGAGAAGAGCTAAGTCGACGCTGTCATTGAGGGCGATACTCTCTCTAAGTACGTTGAACATCATTCCGGCAACGGTTATAATTGGGTAATTCATAGGAATTCCCACCTTTTTTGACTTTTCCTGTCAAAATTTCAAATCCGTATGACCGTACTATAACATATTATGTGCAATCATGCAATAGATTATGCCTATGTCAGCTTGATGAAGCGGTTCTTGTCGAGATTGGTTAGGCGCTTACAACTAGCCTTGTGAACTTTGATTATATGCTCACGACCGAGGTAGCCGACGATCTTATCGCCATCTTTTGGTTTGCAGCATTTGGCAAAATCATGACGAATTCCTGCGAGAATCGAGATCCCAGCAGCTTCGACTTTTTTCACAGTTCGAGGTGCTCGAGTCTCTGGAACCTTGAACTTCGGATATATCGTCTTTAGTAGTTTGAAAACTTGGAGCGAGCCTTCGCCAACAGCGACTAGGGCACGATCGAGCTCGTTATATGGTAATCTAGAATCCTCTAGGAGGGCTTCAGCTTCGTTTTTGTTTAGTGGAGGCAGATTGTACTTGGCGATGGTGGCAGCGAGCTTTTCCTCACCAGCGACCGCCAGCTTGCCTGCTTCCTGTTCACGAAGATATCCGCGGATATGTTGCTTCGCCTGAGTAGTCTTGATGAATCGAAGCCAGTCACGGCTTGGAAATGAAGCCTTATTTGTGACGATTTCAACGAAGTCTGAGGTATGGAGGGCAGAGTTGATCGGGACGATGCGGCCGTTTACACGAGCGCCGACACAGTGATCGCCGAGATCAGAGTGAATTCGATATGCAAAATCGATCGGGGTTGAGCCGATTGGCATCTTCAAAATATCGCCCTTCGGGGTAAACAAGAAAATTTGTTGGTCAAAAAGCTGTTCCTTCAAGCCACTCATGAAATCCTTGGCACTTGTGAGTTCTTGCAGCTTCGAAAGCTCCTTTGCCCACTCTTGTTCTTGGCCTTTCATCGAGCTTTTGTGTGCCGTCTCCTTGTACTGCCAGTGAGATGAGATCGGTCCGTGCTCAGCATGATCATGCATTTCCTTTGTTCGAATCTGCACCTCGAAGATGCTGCCAGTCGAATCTTTCACTGAAGTATGAACGGATTGGTAGCCGTTTTGCTTTGGCTTCGCGATATAGTCATGAATTTGACTCGGCACAGGTTCATACATAGTATGAATTACTCCCAGAGTCTTGTAGCAATCTTCGACTGAGCTGACGATGATTCGAAGCGCTGAGATATCATAAATGAGCTTGATACTGCCCTTGCGATCAATCTTCTTATACAAACTATATAGACCTTTCGCTCGTCCTGAAATGTCAGAAAATTCAATATTTGCGGCAATTAGCGCTTTTTTCACTTCTGGAATGATGCGCTTGACTGTTTCTTGCGGATTCTTGTATATGCCTTCTATTTCCTTCTCAAACTTCGCGTATTCTTCAGGATAGGCATAAGGAAAAGCGTAGTCCTCAAGACGTCTTTTGACCGAGCCGATACCAAGACGATCAGCGATGGCCGAAAAGATCTCAATAGTTTCGCGAGCGTAGTACTTGCGTTTGTTCTCGCCGATAAAGTCTAGCGTTCGGACATTATCCAGCCGATCATAAAGCTTCACGACCATGACACGCAGATCAGAGATGCTGGCAAAGAGAATCTTGCGATAATTATCCACCTGCTCCATGTAGAACTGATTGTTTGAAAAGATTTTTTCCTTATTTTTGATCTTGAGTGTCGATACCTTTGTCACGCCGTCGACAATATTGGCCACATTTTTACCAAAGAGCTCGGCAATCTCTTCTTTGGTCGCACTGGTATCCTCAACTGTGTCGTGGAGAAAGCCAGCGGCGATAGTTTCGGCGTCATAATTGTCCTTGGCGAGGCTAAGTGCGACGTGATATGGGTGAATGATATAGTCCTCACCAGAGCGGCGCTTCTGGCCAGTATGTTTCTCATGTGCATAGAGAAAAGCGCGATTGATCAGATCACGATCTGTTGCACTAAAACGATCCAAGTGCGTTTGAATTTCTTTTGGTAGAATATTTTTCATCGGTTCCCCTACTCGATTACGATTTTGTTTTCTTTGAGCACTAGTGAGATCGGCTTATCGGCAACGATTTTGTCAGAAAGGAAGGCATCTGAGATCAGATTTTCAATATGGTCCTGTATATATTTGCGAATTGGACGAGCGCCATACTCTGGATTGTAGCTGTCCTTTGCGATCAGATTTTTCACTGGATCAGAGATACGAAGGCGGATTTTCTGTAGGAGCAATCTCGCTTCAAACTCGGTACACTGGAGATCAACGATTTTTCGCAGAGATTTGTCATCTAGTGGGTAGAAGACGACGACTTTGTCTAGGCGATTGATAAACTCAGGTCGAAAAGTCTTCTCGACTGTTTCGATCACGCTATCATGTAGCTTTTCGTACTTTTCCTTGTCTGTATGAACGTTGTTGAAGCCGATAGAAATCTGTTTTCGGAGCATATCGGTGCCAAGGTTGGAGGTCATGATGATAATAGTATTTTTGAAGTCGATTATTCGGCCCTTTGCGTCAGTAAGAACGCCATCTTCCATGATTTGAAGTAGGATATTGAAGATCTCTGGATGAGCTTTTTCTATCTCATCAAAAAGTATGACAGAATATGGATTTTTGCGGACTTTCTCGGTCAATCTGCCGCCCTCTTCGTAGCCGATGTAGCCAGCAGGTGCACCGATGAGACGGGCCAGATTGTGCTTCTCCATAAACTCTGACATATCAATCTTGATCAGGAAGTTTTCGCTACCAAAAATCTCGCGCGAGAGAACTTTTGCAAGCTCAGTCTTACCTACGCCGGTCGGCCCCAAGAACATAAATGAGCCAATAGGACGCTTTGGATTACCGATACCGACACGAGAGCGTTTGATCGCTTTTGCGAGCTCATCAACTGGTTCATCTTGGCCAATAATCTTGTGCTTTAGCTTCTTCTCGAGATTTAGATAATTTTTCTTATCTTTGGTCGTCATATTGGTCACTGGGATACCTGTCCAATCAGAAACAAGCCCAGCGATTTCTTCTTCGGTAATGATTTTTGCAGGAATGAAATTCTCAGCCTTGTGCTTCGCGATCGCTTCTTCTAGCGCCATCATCTTCTCGCGAAGAGTCGCGGCTTCTTCGTATTTTTCTTTGACAATAGCTGCTTCCTTCTTGTTTCTTAGCTCTGAGAGCTCTTTTTGTTGTTTGAAAAGCTGATTTTTCGTAGTTACAATAGTTGCGTTTGCGGCAGCACCAGCCTCGTCGATCAGGTCGATCGCCTTGTCTGGGAGTGAACGGTCATGAATATAGCGAACAGACAAGCTGACAGCTGCTTCAAGCGCGTTTTTCTCATAGCTGACATTGTGAAACTTTTCATAATGAGGTTTTAGCCCCTCTAGGATTTGAAGAGTTTCAGCCGCATTTGGCTCGAAGACGCGGATAGACTGAAAACGTCGCTCAAAAGCAGGATCCTTCTCAATATGTTTCTTGAATTCATCAAAAGTAGTCGAGCCGATCATGCGAAGTGTGCCCTTTGAGAGCATTGGCTTCAGCAGATTTGCAGCATCGATCGAGCCCTCAGTGGAGCCAGCGCCGATCATCGTATGAATTTCGTCGACAAAGAGGATGATATTGCCCTTTTTCTCAATCTCAGAGAGGATTTTCTTGATTCGGCTCTCAAATTGGCCACGATACATCGTACCGGCAAGGACTGAGCCTAAATCAAGTGAGAGAATCTGGGTCCCTAAGAGGGTCGCAGGAACATTGCCAGCGGCAATCTGCTGTGCTAAGCCTTCGACGATGGCAGTCTTACCAACGCCTGGCTCGCCAACTAAGATTGGATTGTTCTTCGTACGTCGAGAGAGTGTTTGGATAAGACGATGAATTTCGTTTTCACGGCCGATCACTGGATCGAGCTTGCCCTGAGCCGCGAGCTTCGTCAGATTTGTCGAGAATGAATCAAGCGTTGACTCCTTTTTCTGATTGTTCTGAGTGGAGGTAAAAGGCTGAGCTTGGCCCGGACCGACGATATTTACATCGTCAAAACCATCATCCTGAAGCATATTCTGGACATTTGGCTGATTTGCCATCGCCTCAGTCGAAGAATTGATCCCCTTAAATATTGTTTCGATCTGTTTCTTGATCTTTTTTGGGTCGACACCTGTGTGTTCGATCGCCATATATGAGTGAAAACTTTTATTGGAAATTAGGGCCAAGAGCAAGTGCTCAGAGCCAATATTTACGTGGCCAAATTTCGAGGCAAAGTGAACGGCAAGCTGAATGCAACGTTTTGCGTCTTTGGTGATCTGCTTGTCCTCGTCGCATGGAGCAGCGGGATTGAGCATGTGAGCGTTCAAGTTTACCCTGTCCAAGCCAATCTCGAAGCTCTCGAGAATTTCAAAAGCTAGCGTCGCCTTGTTTTGCATCAGAGACATGAGCTGGTGCTCGGTGTCGAGACAAGTCTTCTCCTCAGTTGCAATCTTTTGCGAATCGATAATCGCCTTCTTCAGGTTTGGCGTAAATTTTTTGAATATATCATTTTCCATAAAGCTCCTTGAGTATCAATTGTTTGTCATCCTGAACTTGTTTCAGGATCTTGTAACCGTTTAAATAGCGACGGGATCCTGAAACAAGTTCAGGATGACAGGAGTAGTCAACTCGTTCTCGAAAAAACCTAATTATTTTTTAGGCGAACAGTTTTCGAGAATATATCGTAGCAGAATTATTTAGACTTTTTAGCCGCTTTTTTCTTTGGTTTCTCTACAATTTCTTCGGCTACTTCTTCCTCTTCCTGAGCTTCGCCTTCATATAGTTTGATGTCGATGCCCCAGCCAGTAAGCTTGGAAGCAAGACGTACATTTTGACCGTTTTTGCCGATTGCGAGAGATAGATTGTCTTTGTCGACGAAAACTGTTGCCTTGTTATCCTTGGACGAGATAGCGATTTGCTTCGTCTTCGCAGGTGAAAGCGCGTTCATTATGAACTGCTGAACGTCCTCATCCCAAAGTACGATATCGATCTTCTCATCGCCGATCTCTTCAAGAACGGCTTGAACACGTGCGCCGTGGAGGCCAACACATGAACCAACTGGATCAATCTTTTCTTCGGTTGCGATAACAGCAATCTTGGTTCTAGAACCTGCTTCACGTGAGATGCTCTTGATCTCAACAGTACCAGCAAGAATCTCAGGAACTTCTAGCTCAAAGAGAGCTCGGATCAAGTTTTCATCACTTCGAGATACGATGATCTGAGGACCTTTCACTGACTGTGAAACTTCTTTCACATAGACCTTGAGGCGCTGACCAATATAGTATTTCTCATTTTGCATTTGCTCAGATGGATAAATAATGCCATTTACCTTGTTCAGTGAGACGATGACATTTCGGCCATCAACCTGTGAAACGTTAGCATTGACCACTTTGTGCTCTTTGTCTTTGAACTCCTGGAAGAGAAGATCACGCTCAGCTTCGCGGATACGTTGAATGATGACCTGCTTTGCAGTTTGCGCTGCAATGCGGCCAAATTCGTCTTCGTGTGGAAGTGTAACGATGACTTCTTCGCCGATCTTGGCGTTTTTGTCGATCTCTTTGGCTTCTTCGAGAGTTAGCTCGTGCTCATGCTCTTTGATCTCTTCTGGATCTTCGATGACATCATAAACACGGAACATCTCAGCAGCGCCGGTCTCTGGATTGAGCTTGGCTCTGACAATTTGCTTTGGCTTTCCGTAGTCCTTGCGGTAAGCAGCTGCAAGTGCAGCCTCAACTGTTTCGATGACGATGTTGATGTTCAAGCCTTTTTCTTCACAAAGCTCTTCGATCGCCGCCATAAATGGATTATTTTTCTTCATTTTTCTCCTAATATTATTTGGTATTAATTACATTATACTTGATATTCTACTTTTTGCGAGGGCAGCTCTTTTGGGTAAAAAGAAAGTGGGCCCTCACGGTCCACTATTTCTTTTATATTATCTCTATTTCAGTTCTCTGTCAAGATCAAATATGGCTACTTATCTAGCCTCGCTGTCTAGGTAGCTGTCGATAGCGTTTGTCACTTTGCGCATGACTTTGACCGCTTCAACAGGATATTGGCCAACTGTAGTTTCGTCAGAAAGCCAAACATAGTGAGCGCCATCGAAGACTGCATTTGCGATGTCTGAGATCTCAGCGCGAGTAGGATATGGTGAAACCATCATATTCTTGAGCATTTGAGTCGCAACTACGGCAGGCTTCAAGTACTGCTGGGCCTTACGAATAAGCTGTTTCTGGATGATTGGTAGCTCTTCGTATGGAGTTTCGACGCCTAGATCGCCACGTGCGACGATGATGATATCGGAAGCTTCCATGATCTCATCAATGTTGTTTAGTGCTTCACGTCTCTCGATCTTGGACATGATCTTAACAGGAGCGTCCTTGATCACATCTTTGATCTTGCGGATATCGTCGGCACAGCCAACAAATGAAAGCGCAACAAAGTCGACACCAACGGAAAGGGCGTATTCTAGATCTTTGATGTCTTTCTCAGTGACTGAAGACGTCGTCAGCTTAGTAGTTGGTAGATTTAGTGCTTTTCGAGGGTAAATAGTTCCGCCGATTTTCACCTTAGCTTCAAATTTGTGGCTACCTGGAGCGACGTGAGTGATCTCGAGCTCGAGCATGCCAGATTCGACAAGCATCGGATCGCCAACTGAGACATCAGTATGAAGATATGGGTCAGTGATGATTAGCTCATCCTCTTTCTTATTCTGGCAAGGTGCAGTAACAAATTTGAGGATATCGCCTTCTTTGACAACTAGACCCTCTTTTGGGATGTTTTCACCTAGACGAATGCTTGGACCACGAAGATCAGCTTGGATTTTGACGTCCAAACCATGTTTTTCGTTCACTTCTTTCATAAACTCATAACGCTGCTTGTATTCAGGAAATGTACAATGCGCGAAGTTACAACGCATGACATCCATACCTGCGAGGGCTAATTTTTCGATCATCTCTTTCGAATCACTGGCAGGGCCAATGGTTACGATAATTTTTGTTTTCATAAGACCTAAATTTACTGATTTTGCTTTGTAGTGTACCACTTTTGTCAGTACAAAGCAACAGTTTAGAGAATGTTATATATTGACAAAGGGCTTTGAGAGTAGTATAATATAAGCAGCATCAAAAGAAAAAGGAGATCACGATCATGTGTGGTCCAGTCAAAAAAGCCCAGACGGGCGCAACTGCTGACGGCAAGCCGTTCAGCGTCAACCCAGCAACCGTAGAGGTTGCAGCTCGCGAAGAGCACGATGACGATGTAATGACCTCAAGTGGCCTAACTCGTGGTCAGATAACGCAAATGTGCAAAAATGCCACAAAATTGACTGAGGAAGAAAAAATGGATCCTCACTCCGACCGAGGGTATTACAGCCCGTAATAACTCTCACTGATCCCCATCTCATTATCATAATGATTTGGGGATTTTTATTTGACAAAATGAGATCATCAGTATATAATATAATGTTTTCAAGTCAGTCAGATTTGAAGATGCATTCGACATTTCTCGAGAGGAGGAAAGCAACATGACTACGCTACAAAAGCGCATAATCCTAAGCTTGATTGGCATTCCGATCGTGCTTACGAGTATCTTTTTTGGAAACGGTGAGTTGTTTGCCGTTCTCCTGATCATCATCGCTATCATCAGTATGGATGAATTCTATACGATGGTTCGGCACGATAAACCGATAAAGGCTGACGGCTTCTTCGATTGGTCCAAGAAATTGGTCATTCGGATTCGCACAAATGCGGAAGAGAATCCTTCTGAGCTTATTGGCTATGTCACTGTAGCACTGCTAATTTTTCTCGCCAAAAGGTGGGAAATCGGCCAGTTCCAAGGTGCGATCATGTACATCTTGGCAATTTCGGTGATTCTTGTCTTGTCAGCAGAAATTTTTTATAAGGTTCACAAACCTCTGAAAAATGCTGGCACGACGATGTTTGGCATCCTATACGTCGGGTATCTGCTCACATTTATTCTCGGAATTGCAAACTATGAAGGGATTTCCAATATAGCCGGGACGCCGTATGTAGTGCATAAAGGTGCGATTCTGATTACCTATCTGCTCTTGATCGTCTGGTCGCTTGATTCGGCAGCCTTATTCGTAGGGCGAATGATCGGTGGCAGAAAGCTTTGCCCAGATGTCAGCCCGAAGAAAACACGAGCTGGCTCGATCGGCGGAATCGCAGGGGCAATAGTCGCGGCCTATAGCTTTGGGATTTGGTTTCAGATTCCTTGGCATCATGCCCTGATTATTGGCGCTCTCGTGGGCGTCGTCGGACAGCTTGGCGATCTTGCAGAGTCTGCACTGAAACGTGAGATGGATGCAGACGACTCTGGCAATGCTTTGCCTGGGCACGGCGGCTTCCTTGACCGGATCGACTCCCTGCTATTTGCAGGACCAATCGTATTCGCCTATATTAGACTTTTGGAATACTGGGGAATCTCAGTTTTCTAACACAAAAACAGTTGGCTTGAATGAGAGAAATCTTCTTCAAGCCTTTTTTATTGGAGATTTAGAGCTTGATTCGAATCAGCGAATCTTTTGGTACGTCGATTTCGAGAGGAATACTTACGATTGTATTTGCATGAACTAGCTCTGTAAGCTCATCTTTTACAAACATTTTTTCATTTATATATGAGATCGTTTCATCGGGTGTCATGATTTCTAAGTTTGAGTTGATCGGCAGATAGTTTTTGGCCTCAAAAGTGAGCATTCTCTTCTCTTTGTCATAGGAAATGACGCGGCCGATATAGCCCCAAGTGCTCTCAGCACGAGAAGTAGCATAATTGTTGGTATTTTGGTCTGGCTTATTGAAATAAAAGCCGGTGGTGAAGCCACGACTTGCGGTCTTCTCGATCTCGGCCTTCAGATCTGCAATCATTTTCTTATCATATTGATCAGTAAAAACTGCATCAATCGCCTTACGATAAGCACGGACAACGGCAGCCACATAGTATTCGCTCTTCAAGCGGCCTTCGATTTTCAGAGAGATCACTCCGGCTTTTACCAGCTCAGGAATGAACTCAATCATGCAAAGGTCCTTTGAATTCAAAATATGTGTTCCCTCTTCATCCTCGATAACAGGAAAATACTCGTCAGGACGCATTTGTTCCTCAAGCGCATATGTCTTGTATTTGAAACGGCAGGCTTGGACGCACTGACCCTGATTTGGATCTCGGCCAGTCATATAGTTTGAGATCTGGCAACGTCCAGAGTAGGCCATGCACATCGCGCCATGAACAAAGGTCTCAATCTCGAGATCAGGCAACTTCTTGTGGATAAATGTGATCTCAGCCAAGCTCAGCTCACGAGCCAGAACGATGCGCTCAGCACCCTGTTCCTGCCAAAATTTGGCGGCGAGATGATTGGTCGTGCTGGCTTGAGTAGAAAGGTGGATTGGAATATCGAAATTTGCATGAATATATGAAACAAGACCGGGATCAGCCACGATCAGTGCATCAGGCCCGAGATCGACGATCGTTTTGATATGTTTTTCGGCCATTTCGATGTCTTCTGGATGAGGAAAAGCGTTGATTGTCACATATACCTTTTTGCCGAGTTTGTGAGCGAATTTGATGCCCTCTTCGAGATCTTCGAGCGTGAAGCCGACACGTGCGCGCATTGCGAAGTCGGGAGTACCACAATAAACAGCATCCGCGCCGTACATGAGTGCGATTTTCAAGATATCGAGAGTGCCGGCAGGTGCAAGTAACTCTGGCTTATTTTTGTGTATTTCTTTTGTCATTCGGCATTCATAGTAACATATTTGTACGAGTTTGGCGAGATATAAAAAACCCTCTCAAAACAATAGTTGAAAGGGTTCTCAGATTTGTTCTCATTTCGCATGAGAATGTGTTACGTCGATCCAGTGAAGGATCTTCCCAGAGTATTTCTTCACAACTGGCGAAGGATGACTTCCGGCGAAGATGTCGATTCGCAGCTGGCGGATCTTCTTCGTGCCATGACGAGAGGCAATCTTCCAGTAACGACTTGGGTTACTCGCTTCACGCACATGAGCTGCGCCCGTGCTGTCTTCGATGGTCAAGGTTAGCTCCTTCTGCTCCTTGGCAGGAATAGTAAACAGTTGCTTCGCTTCCTTGTCGTAGTACTCGACAGCTTTGACCTTCATTTTGTAAGGCAGTTTTTCTCGGCTATTGCTAGCCGCGAGTTTTGTTGTCGGTACTTTGCCCGTTGCTGTGCGATGACCGGTCCGTAAATAATACGTTGTCATCGCATAAACAGACTTTGCTGGCTTCGGCTTAGCCCTTTTATAAGACACTTTAGCCTTAAGCGGCGGCGCCGAATCTGGTGGTTTTGACTTGAAAGTAGCTCTTATCACTAAGTATAAACCTAACGAAACCACTATCAACAGAACCAGAACGTGTGATATTTTCAACCTTTTTACCTCCGTTGAAATTTCTACCCATACTATATCAAAAATGAGCTCAATTGTCAACCTAAAGGGAGCAAAATAAAAGGGTACCAAAGTGAATTGATACCCTAAACGGATAGGTTTTGATTTTTAGTCCTTCATCGCAAGAACTGCCTTACGATGAGCTGCAATTCTCTCTGCGCTGATCGGAATATCGAGACTTCGATATCCAGAGAGCTTGAAGCCGAGTTGATCGCCCCAGCGGAGCATTTGACTAACAGATTCCTTGGTTACGACCAAAGAATATGAAGTCGCAGTGTTGTTTTTGATCAGCAAGATCAGAGTTTCCGCCATGCAAGCGTAGATATAGCCTGGCGGGTAGCCAAAGTCGAAAGTTTGCTCTATGAGCTCAGGAACGAGCACGATTCCACCATCGAGAACGATGATATCTTCTCTCGCTTTTGCGACTTCGCGCGCAACATCTCTTGGCCTTGCAACATCACAAACAATCGCATTTTCGCGAAACCAATTTGGATTGATGTTTAGTGCTTCGGTCTTGCTCGTTGCAGTGATCACCAATTCGGAGTTTGCCAGAGCAATTTGCAAGGGTGCGATGATTGGCATCCCACCAAGCAACCGAATTTTCTTAGCCAAGGCCACCAGCCTTTCGTCCTTGATATCACGACCGACAATATAAATCTTCTTTACATTAGGTGCCATGATCTCTGCTACAACTGAGCCAATGGCGCCTGTAGCGCCGATGACTGTAAGTCCGCATTCAGTTATGTCCAGGCCAACTTCTTTAGCTAAGCTCTCTGTTCCTCGAATCGCCATACCAACTGTCAGCGAGCTACCCGTAGTAGTAGCGATCTGACCTAAGTATTCGTCCGCGATTGTCCTGCCACCGTTACCGATGATCGAAGTATACGCACCAAAACCTACGATTTTTGCGTCAGCCACAATACTAATATCCATCAGCTTTCTGATCATATTTAGAGCCTTTTGCTCTCGCTGTATCATTAGCCTTGGGGTGTATGGCAGTCCGCGAAATTCAAGTCCAGACTCAGTGCCATCTTTTGCTTTGATAACAATGTACCCCATGTTCATCTTCTCTACAGGGATGTTTGGAAAAACAACATTGTGGAGGAAACCTGCTGGAAGGCACTTGAAAATCGGGTATTTCTTACCCATTTTCTCTTTGGTGTCTGCAGGATTATCCTTTGTTTGGTGAATCAGAAATTCACCTTTTCTCACACCATCTGGAAAAGATTTTTGCAAAATTTTTGGTTTTGGCTGAATCGTCTTTGGCTCAGCGCCATCGATGATCCGACAAATATTGGATCTATGTTTGAAAACAACATAAGCCGCGATCAAGCCACATAGTATTCTTACTCTGTAATCGGCTTGAAAAGCGATCTCGTGTGATCCAAAGTACATTGAGGCCAAGATGGTCGCGATTGAAACAGTCTTTGCGATGAGCAAGATGATCGCCCAAAGCGCAAAAACAATAACAGCCGTGTGCCAATCGAAGGCGATAATCACGCCAAGTAGGGTCGATGCACCTTTGCCACCCTTGAACTTCAAGAAAGGCGAAAGTGTGTGGCCGACTACAGCAACGATTCCGACGATCAACATTTGCCATAGTTCATAGCCCATGTCCCTTGCAAGCAATACCGGTATTACACCTTTTAGCGCTTCAAGAAAGAAAGCGACCGAAGCAACGGAGAATCCTGCATTGCGATACAAATTTGTCGGACCGGAGTTTTTACTTCCAGAATCGAGAATATTTACACCACAAGCTTTGCCGACGAGATAGCTGAATGGTATGGAGCCTAAGATATAGGCGCCAATGATGATTTCGAGAAACTGCATGGTCTCTCCCCCTTATCGATATATTTTTCTGCAAACAGAAATACAGCAGATCAACTATTTCGAGCTGATTTGCCGTGATCAATATAGCTTATTTCGCAACATTATTCAACAGAGCGCAACTATTTGGACATCAATTTATCTCTTAGAACTAGAAAGGCCAGCTGCGGAAGTGCAAATTGACGTTTGAAACGCTTTGGCTCGACAACAAGTCGATAAAGCCACTCAAGCCCAGACTTTTGCATGAAACGTGGAGCGCGAGGAACGATCTTCGCGATGAAGTCGAAGGTTCCGCCCAGCCCAACGCCAATCTTGCAGCCAGTTTTTGCAAGGTTTGCGTCTAGCCATTTTTCCTGTAGTGGTGCGCCAAGGCAAACAAGCAGGATATCGGCTCGAGATTTTTTCATAGCCTCTATCGCCTCATCTTCTCGAGTGAGGTCGCCATGAAACATTCCTGCGATGCGTAGATCAAAAACATCGGTTTGAAGCTTAAGTGCGGTCTGCTCTGCGACGACTGGAGCTCCGCCAAAGAGAAAAACGCGGTATTTATTCTTCGCGGCAAATCTGGCGATGTCCCAGATGAAGTCTGAGCCAGAAATCTTTTCTTTTAGTGGGTAATGGTATAGTCGTGATAAAATCGGTAAAAGAATCAGTGATAAAATCCACTCTAGAAGGATGATAATTTCGCGAAATACTGGAACCTTTGGAGCGCTAAGAGTTAGAAATCTTGCAGCCCAGAGAAGACCATAGCTGTCTGGTAGATTTAGCTTCGATTTCGTGTTCAAAATCTTCTTGAACTCCTCATCGTG
>JBAXEI010000020.1:0-13389 GCA_037140515.1 Candidatus Berkelbacteria bacterium
ACTTCCTTCACAAGCTGCGCACCCATATTTTCATATTTATCTTCGAGTTCAATCGCTTTTGCAATCGTCACACCGTCGTTTGTGATAGTCGGTGCACCAAAGCCTTTTTCCAAAACTACACTTCTGCCCTTCGGCCCGAGAGTCACTTTTACCGTGTCGGCTAGCTTGTTGACACCATCTCTAATTTTTCCCCTTGCTTCATCTGAAAAAACTATCATCTTAGACATAAAATTCCTTCATTTATTATTGCGAGATGCTAAAGTATTCCGAATATCTCTTCTTCTCTCATCACTTTGTACTCTTTGCCGTCAATTTTTATCTCGTCACCTGAGTATTTTGAATAGACGACTTTGTCACCCTTTTTAACGGAAAATTCATACTTCTTCCCATTTTTAAGGCCTGTACCGGTGGCAATGACTTCGCCCTCAGCACGTTGTTCTTTGGCAGCGTCAGGAATAAAAATGCCCGACTTAGTCTTTTCTTCCGCAGCCTGTGGCTTGATTAAAATCCTGTCTGAAAGTGGCTGAAACATATTTCTCCTTGTCATACAAAGCAAGTCATCTTGCTTAATTTTTAATGATTATATTGCTGATAATTTATGACATACACTGGGTAAACGTAACACCTTTTTAACAACGAATCAAGCTCCTTTCGTGCTCAAATAAGTTCTTGACTTTTGAGGTCAAATTGAGATACAATCTGAGTGCGGTGACGTCAGTATCTGTTCCCCCTTGCAGAGCGGTGTTGCCGCATTTTTGTATCAAATTTATGAAAAGCAAATCAGCTAGATGCTGATTTTTTTGTTTTTTGGTGGATGAAATCTTAGTTCGCAATCATTGTAAACAATATATTCAGGATATTTCTTAGTGCGTGAATCTGTCTCAATCAATCTTTTTTGAAATACCTTGAGTGCTATTTCGACTCCGTCTCCGACTTTGCTGCCCAATAGATATTCTGTAATTATTTTTGAGTAGTTTCTCGAATTAGTATTTTTGAAATATATATCGAACTTCTTATGATCAGCCAATTTTCTTCCTCCAAATAACGAGCTATTTTCTTTCATAAACTTATCAAAAACAATTCTATCTCCTGCTACCAAAACGCTTTTTGAATAATTATCTGCACAGTAATCATCAACTGCTTTCCCGCGTCCAACTGGGATTTTCAGAAAATTTTCTGTCAAAAAATAATTAAAGCAGAACAAGTTTGCATGACTGTTTGACTCGCTGCTTGTCCTTTTGATGAAAGTTAGTGTTCCCAAAACGTTAACAAAAAAACGTGTGGTAAAGATTCGCCCAGGTTTCGCGATAATAAGGAGATCGATATCAGAGCTTTTTTTGCTCGTGCCACTGGCGAGCGAACCATTCAAAATGATCGCCCGCGTGAAGGGCAACGAAATGAGTACGCGGCTCCAGCGCGCACAACGCAAATATCTTTTTTCCAACCATGTTTCCATACATAT
This sequence comes from Candidatus Berkelbacteria bacterium, assembly GCA_037140515.1. Classification (GTDB taxonomy): domain Bacteria; phylum Patescibacteriota; class UBA1384; order XYA2-FULL-43-10; family 1-14-0-10-43-13; genus ELA241. Next base: position 1,463 of record JBAXEI010000020.1, read on the forward strand.
TACTTTAATCGAAAAATTTACTTTGAGCAATTTCTTACAAAAACACAGATTGCCAAAGATATTTTCCAGTTATCCCCCAAAAAAGACTTGTAATCGCAGCTTTCGAGATCTACAATTAAACAAACAAAAACATAAAGATTCTAAAAACTCCAATTTATCGCCTTCGAAGGAGTTTTTTCGTTTGTTACAATCAATCATTTAGCTTGGAGAGGATAAGATGGCTCGAAATAAGTATATTTTCGTCGTTGGTGGTGTGATGTCGAGCGTTGGCAAAGGAATTGCCGCTGCTTCGATTGGAACGATTCTAAAATCAAAGGGCTACCGTGTTACTGCAATCAAATGCGATCCGTATGTAAACGTCGATGCAGGAACGATGAACCCAACCGAGCATGGCGAAGTTTTCGTGACCAAGGATGGTGATGAATGCGATCAGGATATGGGTAACTATGAAAGATTTATCGGCGAAGAGCTCACCAAGCTAAACTACATGACGACTGGTCGAGTCTACCAGTCAGTTATCAGCAAAGAACGAAATCTTGAGTACGGCGGGAAATGTGTGCAAGTCGTTCCTCACGTACCAGAGGAAATCATACATCGTATCGAAAAAGCAACCAAAAACGTTAAAGCTGAAGTCACAATCATCGAAATTGGCGGTACTGTCGGTGAATATGAGAATCTGCTTTTCTTAGAAGCTGGCAGATTTATGAAACTAAAAAATCCTCGAGACGTCATATTTGTTTTAGTTTCTTACCTACCTATTCCATCAAAAGTTGGAGAGATGAAAACAAAACCAACTCAGCACGCTTCGAAGGAATTAAATTCTTGCGGAATCCAGCCAGACTTCATCCTTTGCCGTAGCGAATCCCCAATCGATGATCGACGCCGCGAGAAGCTTGCTACTTTTTGCTCGATAGAGCCAGAAAATGCAATTTCTGCACCTGATTGTGACTCAATTTATGACATTCCAGTAAATTTTGAGAATGAAAACCTAGGTGAAAAAATCCTAAAAAGATTGAAGCTAAAGCCAAAACAAAAAGATTTGGTAGAATGGCGAGCGTTTGTTGAGAAGGCAAAATCAGCAACCAAAGTTGTAAAAATTGGTATCGTTGGCAAATATTTTGAAACTGGCGATTTTGTTATTTCTGACTCATACATTTCAGTCATCGAATCCGTCAAGATCGCTGCTTGGAGCCTCGGACTAAAACCAGAATTTCAATGGCTCTCCTCAACCGATTATGAGACTGACTCTTCGAAGCTAAAGGAGCTGAAGAAGCTCGATGGAATTATTGTGCCTGGCGGCTTTGGTTCGCGTGGGATCGAGGGCAAAATTGCCGTTGCAAAGTACTGTCGCGAAAACAAAATCCCATACTTTGGCCTGTGTTATGGCATGCAAATTGCAACGATAGAATTTGCTCGCAATGTTTGTAAGATCAAAGACGCCAACACCGAGGAAATTGATCCAAATACAAAAAATCCTGTCATACATATTATGAAAGATCAAAAAGAGAAGCTCAAAAAGAAAGACTTTGGCGGCTCGATGAGACTTGGAGAGTATCCTTGCAAGCTAACCGAAGATTCAATCTCTTATGATGCCTACAAAGGAGCAGCCAATTTCCCAAACATTCTCGAGCGACATCGACATCGCTATGAATTTAACAATGACTACCGAGTCCAAATGGAAAATGCAGGACTTAGAGTTGCCGGCGTAAATCCAGAAAGAGACCTCGTAGAGATCGTTGAGGTCATCGACCATCCGTTTATGGTTGGCGTGCAATTTCATCCAGAATTTTGCTCTAGAGTTTTGAAGCCACAGCCTCTCTTCACCGCCTTTATCAAGGCTACGAGCAAATAGACCTACTCAGGTAAAACTCAAATAACGGCTTTTTGATCTCTTTTGTCGTGAAAGTATCTAATAAGTTCCGCTGAAATAAACGTAATAATCGTGAAGACTGCTAAAGCAACTACTTCGCCGCCACTAAGCATCTTTACGTGAAATACTTTGCTTAACGGTGTGACAAAAAGCAGCAGCTGCAGTACAAGAGAGATGCCAATCGCAACAAGCAAATATTTATTCTCAAAAAATGCTTTTGGACTCTCCCAAATTCTTCTCTTTGATCTAATAGAGAGAGACAAGACCAATTTCATCGCGACGATATAGCAAAAAGCCATAGTCCTAGCCTTGTCGATCGAGAAACGAATACCCCAGAGATAGAGAATCAAACATAGAATTGCAGTCACAATACAAAGAGATAGCGAATAAAAAACTGCGTTTTTCATCGAATTTGACTTTGCGGATCTCGGCGGCTCTCTCAGTATATGTTGGCTTGGCTCTTCGAAGCTGTAAGCCAGAGATGGCAACGAGTCCATCACCAAATTGATCCACAATATTTGCAATGTCAAAAGCGGCACAGGCAAAAAGAAAATGAAAGTAACACCAACCATAATCATCTCGGCAAGATTACTCGAAAGCAGAAAAATTACGGTATTCCTAATATTGTCATATATGGCTCTGCCATATTCAACCGCAGAGACAATCGTCCCGTACCTGTCATCAAGCAGCACAATGTCGGCTGAGTCTCGCGCAATGTCTGTACCCTTGATACCCATCGCAATACCAACCTGAGCCTCCTTGAGCGCTGGAGCATCGTTTACCCCATCTCCAGTCATTGCGACGGAGTAGCCCATTTTCTGAAGAGCCTGCACAATCTTGATCTTGTCTTCGGGAGTGACCCGTGCAAATATTTTTACCGTTTTCAAAGATTTTGCGAGAGTTCGATCATCCATTAGCTCCAGCTCAGCGCCATTGATTATCTCATTGTCAGCGACGGTAATGCCAATTTTCTCAGCAATAAACTTGGCAGTCTCTGGGTGGTCACCAGTCAAGATAATCGGGCGGATTCCAGCCTCAACCGTTTTCCTGATTGCATCTTTAATACCGACTGATGGTTCATCAACAAAGGCAAAAAATCCTAAAAACTTCAGCTCTGCCAATGCGCTGCTGTCATTTTCGCGCAGTTGCTTCCTTGCAAGAGCAATGACTTTGAACCCATCTTGGCTCAGCCTCGTCGCCTCGTCAAGAACTGCTGATTTCTCCTTCACCGTCAGATCACAAAAATTGATTATTTTCTCGGCCATGCCCTTCACGATCAATGACTTCATATCATTGCTTGAAACAAGCACCGCCATATACTTCTTGTCTGAATCAAATGGAATCTCTAATACTCGATGATATTTTTGATTGTTAAAATATGAAAGATTGTCGAGCCACTCCATTTTTTCAATTATCGCGAGCTCGAGAGGATCCCCGATATCTTCATTTTTAGCTTGAATATCGACGTTTGAGCAAGCAAGTCCTGCGGACATAAACGAGAGCACTTCATCGGAAATATTCTTGTTGCTAGATATAATGATCTGTTCAAATTTCTTATTTGAATAAAGCGAAACACGGTCAATACTCAGATTATTGTCCGTGAGCGTGCCCGTCTTGTCAGTCACGATCACATTTGTCGTACCGAGTGTTTCGATGACGGCTAGCTTCCTCACGATCGCATTTTTCCTAGCCAGTCGTGAGACACCAGTTGCTAGAGAGAGTGTAATCGCGGTTGGCAAGCTCTCTGGGACAATGGCTACTAGAAGAGCGATGGTGAAGGTCAGGAGCTCCCAGACTTGATCATGGCGAAGATATCCGAGAATAAAAATAGCCAAGGCGATCGCAAAACCGATCGTCGAAATCATCTTGCCAATATAGTCAATTTGCTTCTCAAGGGGCGTAGCCCCCTCATCTTTCTGAATCAGCTGAGCAATCTTACCAAATTCAGTCGCGTCCCCCGTTGCAACGATTACCGCCTTACAGTGTCCTGAGACCGCTACAGTGGAAGTATAAACCATGTTTCTTCTGTCGGCCAAGAAAGTCTCAAGGGGCAACGTAACCGCGTTTTTGCTGATCGGCAATGATTCGCCAGTGAGTACCGACTCATCAATTCGCATCGATTCCTCAAGAATAATTCGTCCATCTGCAGGAATCTTGTCTCCCGCCTCAAGCACAATAACATCGCCTATGACTAGCTCTGCACTATCAACTGTATGAATCTTCCCTTCTCTGATGACTTTTGATTTGGAGATAAAAGTTTGTTTCAGTTCATCAAGCGACTTGCCTGCCTTGTGCTCCTGAAAAAAACCAAGCAAGACATTTACCAAGATGATCGCCAACAAAATTGTAGCCGAAATAGTTCCGTCAACGAAATACGAGATGACAGCAGCACAAAAAAGCAGACCAACAAAAAAGTTTTTGAACTGATGCAGTAAAACCGTCAAAGTACTATTCTTACGGCTAGCAGTCAGGACATTTCTTCCGTATTTTTTCAAGCGAAAATCGGCCTTAATGTCAGAAAGACCTTTCTCAACATCTGTATCGAAATGCTTCTCCACATCAGCTGTCGTCCACTGATGATACGCAAAATCTTTCAAATCCCCTCCGGAATATCGCTAACTTACAATTTATAATTTAAAAATTTCCTGAAATAATGGCAAATCAAGCGTTAATTTGCAGGGCACGCCGTCGGACAACTTCCTCCACAATCCACGCCCGTTTCGTCGCCATTTTGCACGCTGTCTGAGCAGGTCGTAGTAGGTGTCGCCACCGCTTTCCCAACTAGCCACTTTTCTGGCCAAGGAACATAGACTGATTTGAATGAACGATCCTGTAATGACTCACCGGTAGCACTTACGACTTTGTAACTAAAAGTTGCCGTTGCGCCTTGGTGCGCCTTCTCTATTTGCTTTCGCACACCTGGGGCGAGAGTATCGGTCTCTACCTCTGTCGGCGCGTCTGGACTTACAAAGTCAAAAACTGAAGGTGCGGAAATTGTGACCTGACGGTTATCCTTTGTTCCATAAAATTCAAACGTAATCTTTGTGCCTTCAACTTTTGACTGGATTAATATATGGCTAGCATAATTATTTACAAATTTGAAGTCTGGCGCGGGATCATAGATTGTCGCATCCATTCCAACAGGTGGCTCATAGTAGCTAACTCGATATTTATGATTTTGACGCTCGGTAATCTTCATTCCAGCATTTAGAGCGGCACGGAAGAGAGTTGAGGAAACTTGGCAAAGTCCACCACCAAACTCAGGCGTTGTTCTATTTTCCTTTATGACTAGCTCCTCCAAATATCCGCCGGTCGCGTCGATTGTGCCAAGATGCGAGAGTGTAGAAAACTCCTCACCAGGCTTCAAGACGACCCCATTTAGTGCAGCCGCGCCGACAGTGATATTATGAATACGATTGGCTGTCGAACCCTTGAAGTTTGTGTAGGCCGTACCAACCAGCTCATTGATGCCCAAGGTACTGATGTCGGTTTCACTAAGTTCAGGCTTCTTGGTCTCAGCTTTCAGGCTCACTGTTTTGATATCAACCAGACTGCCTTCGGTAATTCGAGCAAACAGAGCTGCACCAATGTCAGCAATAGCAGAATCTTGATCTAAGATTTTACCTTCGTGTGAAGGCTGGAAAATGTTGATCTTACCGTCCACCATCGTCATTTTTGCGCTTTGTGGTTCAGAATCGATGCTCTGGGCTAAGGCAGCGATATACTTCTTAACACGTTCTTCATTCAGAACCAATTTCAGATTTACCCCATCGCGCTCTGGCTTAATAAAGCCACCAATTGTGTCTTTGTCGATTGTGTAAGCCTGATCGTCGAGCTTGAGCGTAATCTCGCCAGCATCAACAATCTTGTTGGCCTGCAAAAGGACACTATTCGCGCTCTCTTCAGTGATCTTAGGTGTGTACTCGACTAAGTCAAACTTGATCGGAGTATTATCGAAAAGTGCAATCTGTGCCTTAACTTTTGAGGTTACAATCTCTTGATCTAGACGTTTGCCGTTTTTGCGTTCATCTAGAAGTACAAATTTGCCATTTGAATATGAGATTGTCAAATCCTTTTCTGGCTGGTCCAGCTCGGCGGCGATTTTTCTAATTTTGTCCTGAAGTTTGGCGTCACTTAGAGTATACAAAGCTGCGTGATTAGTTTTATTCTCAAGAGTATTTAGCTGATGGATTAGCGCCTGGAAATTGTCTTTTTCGCGTCCAACCAACCAGATTTCATTTACCATTTTGACCGTGTCATACGAAAGCTCCACATCAGCAGCAGGAATTTTGTAGCTCTTAGATGGATCGCTCTCCAGTACAAGCTCGAAATTATTATCTTCTATTGTCGCAGCCAATTTGCTGACACTATCAAAAAGCTGAATTTTGGACTTGCCAGCATAATTTTCTTGAGCCAAATACTGATTTTTATAAACTTTTTTGCTATTTGAAATAGAATAGCCAGCAAATGACCCAAGAATCACGAATATAACCACAAGCACAATCAAGACTGTGTATTGCAACGTCTTGATGTCTTTTAGCGCTATTTTTGACTTGTCTTTCTTTGCCATATTAATTTCTTAGCTTATATATTAGGAAGTGTATTTGAAATCGCTTATATCTTAAAGTCTTATCTATATCATACCGAAAAAATACTTAATATTTAAGTACCCAACGAGCACAATATTTACGTTCATTAAATTTAGTCAGAAATGGGAGCTGTGTCGCCAGCTCTTAAAGGTTCAGGTAGATTTTTATCATTATTCACAGATTGTGAAGATAAATAATACGTTACAGCAGTGGCGACTAACAAAAATAATATGATGATTATGACGATCATCAGTACAGGCGTTTTTTTCTTTTCGACAACAAGATCGCCAGAGGGCTTTTTTGCTTCAATGTTATTTTCTGTCTTTTCTTTATCCATATTCCCTCCACTATATAATCAATTTATTTGGTCGTAGAGTTGCCGAGTATTTCATTCAGTATCTCTCTCGCCTTTTTCTCACGACGATCAGTTTCAGCCTGATTTGTAGCAAATGTCACCACGACGATCTCGCCCTCTTTCGCCTCTTTTGGCAGATACTTCTTATCTATAACAAAATCACCACCGTCTTTTATTTGCAAGACAGCTTTGTCTTCCTCGATCCGATCGAGCGTCGCTTCGAGATGAGTTATGCCCTTTTCTGTATTTTTCATAGTATATATGTCGAACAAATTTATAGTTAGCCACAGTCGATTTGACGTGGCTAGAATTCCCTCCAAGGAATCTATCCTGATCTGGTTATGAGTAAACCGTGTCTATCACATAACTGTAAATTGCTGTATATCCCCATCAGAAGAGCAATTGCTTGATCAGAACGATTTTCTGTCATGTGAAGTACATCTTCTGCTTTAAGCGAAATCGGATTAGCTACATCGCCAAATGCCCTTAACGTCAAGACGTTTTCGGCAATCACCTCTATAGCAAGAATTACCTGCTGCGTGTTGAACTCGCTTAGGGAATAACCACTTAAATAGGCTCTTGCTTCGTCTTCTGAAGTATACAGCATAGGCGTATTCGAGATTAAACAACCTTGATTCCATGTCAAATTTTGAGACATGATTTCCCCCTTTTTCTTTCCAGAACAAAGAACTCGTGCACTATTGCCTAAGTCCTTAAGAAATGGCCCCGAAGAGTCGGGGCCAAAGTCTCATTTACTTAGCTAATTTTTCAGCAATTTTCGCACCGACGATCATCCAGATTGCAATTCCAACGATCAAAACAGCAACGATGATCAGCTTCGCCATATGCGAGAGGTCAACTTTGATAATAGTAGTTGCGATCAAAAGAGCGATGATATTTACCACTTTGATCATAGGATTGATCGCAGGACCCGCTGCGTCTTTGTATGGGTCACCAACGGTGTCACCAGTGACAGCAGCTTGATGAGCGATAGAGCCTTTACCACCAAAATTACCTTCTTCGATGTATTTCTTAGCATTATCCCAAGCGCCGCCGCCAGAAGTCATCGAGATTGCGACGAAGATACCAGTCACGATTGTACCAATCAGGAAGCCACCAAGAGCAACAGGACCGAGAAGGAAGCCAACAAGAAGAGGCGCTGCAACTGTGATCGCTGCAGGCATAACCATCTCTTTGATCGCAGCCTTAGTCACGATATCAACAGCACGAGCATAGTCAGGCTTCGTTGTACCTTCCATAATGCCTTTGATCTCGCGGAACTGTCTTCGAACTTCAGTTACAACTGCGCCAGCTGCTTTACCAACAGCTTCCATTGCCAAAGAACCGAAGTAGTAAGGTAGAAGTCCGCCAAGGAACAAGCCAACGATCACGAGTGGATCAGTAAGCTCAAATTTGAAGCCAGTACCAAGCTTCTCTGTATAGTCAGCGAAAAGAACGATCGCGGCAAGAGCAGCAGAGCCAATAGCGTAGCCCTTGGTCACAGCCTTGGTCGTATTGCCAACTGCATCAAGAGCGTCAGTGTGAACTCGAACATCAGATGGCATATCACTCATCTCAGCGATACCGCCAGCGTTGTCAACGACAGGACCAAATGCATCAATTGCGACGATGATGCCAGCCATCGAAAGCATCGACATGGCCGCGATTGCGACACCGTATAGACCAGCGAGAGAGTAAGCGCCAAGAATAGCAGCGGCAATCACGATGATCGGAGCAGCTGTTGATCTCATCGAGACAGCAAGACCAGTAATAATATTTGTGCCATGGCCAGTCGCTGAGCTCGCAGCAATAGATTTGACCGGCTGGAACTTCGTCGAAGTGAAGTATTCTGTGATGACACAGAGAGCAGCAGTGACCAAGAGTCCAACGATCGAAGATAGATAAATACTCATCGTTGTGTGCAAACCGTTATCAGCCATCAGCCAATTTGTGATGAAATAGAAGGCAACAGCAGCAAGAACACCAGCAACAGCAAGGCCAACATAGAGTGCGCCCATGACGTTAACAGATTTCTTTGGTAGTTTCACAAACCAGCTACCGACGATCGAGGTGACGATTGAAGCGGCACCAAGCATAAGTGGGTAGAAGATCGCATTTGCAAAATTTGGGAAGAAAAGATGACCAAGAAGCATTGCAGCAACAGCTGTGACGGAGTAAGTCTCGAAGAGGTCAGCCGCCATGCCAGCACAGTCGCCAACATTATCTCCAACATTATCAGCAATAACAGCAGGATTTCTTGGATCGTCCTCTGGGATTCCAGCCTCAACCTTACCAACCAAGTCAGCTCCCACGTCAGCCGCTTTTGTGAAGATGCCGCCACCAAGACGAGCGAAGATTGAGATAAGTGAACCACCGAAAGCAAGGCCGATAAGTGAATCGACGTCTTTGAATACTGCATAGAAGCCAGCAACAGCTAGTAGCGCTAGGCCGACGACCAAAAGACCGGTAACTGTACCGGACTTGAAAGCGACGTCCATGCCAAAAGGCAGGCCCTTGCGGGATGCTTCAGCTGTGCGAACATTTCCTCTGACGGAAACGCTCATGCCGATATAGCCAGCAAGTGCAGAAAATACTGCGCCGACAAGGAAGCCGATAGCGACCTTCCAGCCAAGTGTATATAGAAGCACTACAGCAAGTACTGCAGCAACTACGCCGACTGTCGAGTACTGACGGTTTAGGAAGGCCATTGCGCCTTCTTGAATCGCTTTTGCGATATCAATCATTTTCTTATTACCCTGATCTTTTTTTGACACAACGCGAACCAAAATCAAACCGTAGATGATCGAGATCAAAGCGGCCGAGATCGAGATCACGAGTGACAACGTCTTCAAATCCATAACTACTCCCATTTTTATTAACATTAAGAAGCTGAGAATTACTCTCAACTACTAAAATAGACTTTCTAATATTGTTAGTAATTTAGCATAAATCGAGAAAAAGTACAAGAAAAATCAAGCCAGATACAGCTATTTTGGGCTTAAGGTATTGACAAAATAAGCCAGTTGTGCTATAATCTCTACATTGGTCACAAATTTTCATGTGATCGATGTACCACGCATGTTGCCGAAAGGCAAAGGAGATTAAAATGCGTATCATTCTTATCGTGACGGCAATCGTCATATCCCTGTTTGTTGCTGGCTGTGGTGGAGGAACTCCTACTACCAAGCTCGCGACAACCAAAGCGCCAGCAATTGGTGCCTTCGACAGCCGTGGCGGGTATGTGCCTCCAACGGGTTACACTGAATCAGCAATATTTGCTGTCTCAGCAACCTCGTCGGCATGCAACCCGATCCAGAACACTGATAGCACTGGCAAGGTAACTTGGACAGTGCCCCCAACAAGTTTAAGTTTAAATGTGAACTACGCTGCAAGTAACGCTTCATCTTCGGATGGTCGTTCCTTAAAACGTGGTGGCCCAATCCCAACAATGTGGCAATATTGGTTCTCCGGATCCAATACAGCCGCAGTTTCGGCAGACGGCAACGTTAACTTTAATTTAGTTGGCACATATCATGTGTCAGGCACCTTTTTCTCCCCAGAAACCAGCAATGGCCTATGGGTAGAAGCGAATGTAATCGTCGTTTCCCAGTCTGACTGGAATTCGATGACCAAATTCGATGCTGTAATTATGGGGTACACACCGTATTCCTATACCAGCAGCGGCACCAATGTTCCAGCGAAGTTCACTTCACTGGACACTGAAGCAGATGGAACCGTGAAAGCTAAGGTTGGCCAGCAATTGGCAGCCAAAGGCTTAATTGTTCCGCTGAACAGAGGCGGCGGAGACATGACAACCTCGACAATCGAGGATGTCCAAGTCACTGTTCTCAACGACCTCGGTCTTCCGACCAACGGTCAATGGGAATTGGGCGCCGATTACTCTTCGCCTTACGCGCTCTTCACAGTGAAATCAATTGGATATTACAAAGTAGAAATACGAGTAGTATCAAATAGTGGTAATAAGGTTACTACTATTACCAAGAGACTTCACATTGAAGCAGCTCCTGTATCTGGCACGACTCAAACCACGTTGTTCGACATAACAGTCGGCGACATGGCACAGATAACGCCAGACGGTACCAGACACTTTACAGTGAATGGTAACCACGAGTTCAGAACTGGATTTGGTACCTCATGGTATCACATCAAGACTGAAACAAGCTGCCCAGGCGAACTTAACGCTCTTCAGTACGAGTCAAACGGCCGGTTTAAATGCGTCGCCAATGGTACAGGGACCTTTGTTACAAAAGTAACAAACCTGGATACCAACGAGACAGTTACTGAAACCGTTACCATCGAAGTTATCGGCATGCCGATCGACCAAGGTGGGCTGGGTGAAGTTCGATAATTGAATAAAGTTTAAAAGAATAGAAGCTCACTTCCTACCGGAAGTGAGCTTATTTTTTTATATTTTTTTCATCCTGAACAAAATGTAATGGAGTCCAGATGACAACTTAATTTAAGTTAGTGCCTCTTCATACACCTCTAGCGTCTGCTTGGCCGTCTTCTCCCAATCGTACTTCTTCACCTGCTCAAGTCCCTTTTTGACTAGCTCGGCACGCAAGCTGGCATCACCTGCCACTTTTTGTATCGCTTCTCTAATCTCCTTGACCTCATATGGATTGAAATAGATCGGGGCATCACCAAGGATTTCAGGGATGCACGACTCCTTAGATGCGATCACTGGCACACCACAAGCCATCGCTTCGAGTGGTGGCCAGCCAAAACCTTCAGAAAGTGATGGAATAACGTAAAACAATGCTCCAGCATAAGCAGTTACGAGCTCATCACCATATCGAGGACCAACCGTCAAAATCACTTTTTTATCAAATTTAGCATTTATCTGCTCGATTTGGGCAAGGATCTCTGGCTCTTTTTCATCTATTGCCCCAACCATAACGAGTTGTAATTTTGAACCAGATTTGAGCAAATACTGCTCGTAAGCCTCAAATAATCTTTTCAAATTCTTATGCTTTTTCCACATTCCAGTATAGAGAACGTAGTCGCCAGCAATTTCATTATCTTTTTTGAACTTCTCTACCCGCTCTGCCCTATTTTCAATCTTATTGTTAAACCTGCTGTGATCAATCCC
>JBAXEI010000021.1:0-11048 GCA_037140515.1 Candidatus Berkelbacteria bacterium
CACCCCCTGCCATATTTGGATTAAAGCCCAATAAAGAGTGGGGTTTTAGTCTCTCAGCATGGCTCGAACATGCGACCCAAGGCTAGATGAATTCATTGTTGGTTTAATACCAAATGATTTAATGTCTTATAGCGTCAAAAAAAGGGGGTCGTGCAATCATTTTCAGCTCAAAATACGTTCAAAGATCAACAACCCTCAAAAACCTATCAATGAGCTTGACCTTGAAACCAAGCCCCCTCAATTGAAACCATCAATTAGATGTGCCAGTAGTGTAATCAAGGGTTGGTTTTGCTACCGATGGATTGTTCTTGAATGCAAGGCTATGGATCGTTTCACTAGCCTCAGAAATCTTCTCACTTAAGTCTTCTTTTACTTCGCGCTTAATTGTATCTAGGTGATCGATAGCTCTGCGTAACTTGGGATTCAAGTTATCAGGGATGCGGTGTGGATTGTTTTGTGCAATTTCAGATTGATTGTGAATGCTGGCTTGAACCTGGGTTACTACCAGACCAACGCCTATACACAGCGTGCTAATGATTGCAAAACTGATACGAGGCTTGGTTTTAATGAATCGATTAATAGGCATTTAATTCTCCAATTAGTAGGCTTGTTCTTGAATGTGCGCTTGATTCAAATATGAAATAAGTTGATCGGTCGAAGGAATTGGATCTTGAAAGGAAAGATTAGTTGCGCCGACTGCCCCTGCAAAGCAAAGAAATGCTAACGCTATAGAGATGTAATTCATTTTTTTCATTGTCTCCTCCTGATTAAATTTGTGAGCAGCAAAATGATTGCTCTGAGAAAAATTTAAATGGAGCAAATGACAAGCTAATGAATCTTTTATGACAACTCTGATAAGTTAGCGCCTGCTGTTGATGAAAGACCAAATAAACCTCATATCCAGTAGAAAAGAAAAATATTTTTGTAGACAGCCAGTAAGATCAAAGTTGAAGCATCTGACACACCCCCTGCCACACTACTGTCACAAAGAACTTAGTTAAGATGTAAGCCTATGAAATTACACAAAATACTGCTGCTCTGTCTCTTAGCAATCCTGTCGCAGACTTGCTTTGCTCAAGCATTTAAGTTTGTAGCCCTAGGAGACATGCCCTATTCGATCCCAGATGACTACAACCGCTATGAGCGATTAATTAGGGCAATAAACCAAACAAATCCAAGTTTTACGATTTTCGTTGGCGATACAAAGTCAGGTTCGACGCCATGCACAGATCAATATAACGAGATAGTCAAAAATTATTTCAAGCAATTTAATATGCCCTTGATTTATAGCATTGGGGACAATGAATGGACTGACTGCCATCGACCGCTAGCTGGGTCATATGATCCATTGGAGCGTTTAGAAAAATTGAGGGCTACTTTTTTTGCGGACAGTAAAAGTCAGGGTAATAAACCGATTAGCCTACACCGCCAAGCAGATATCATGCCTCATTTTTCTCAATATGTAGAGAATGTCTACTGGATCAAAAATGGCTTTCTATTTGTTAGCCTTCATATTCCAGGGTCCAATAATAATTTTGAGCGCAATGATGAGGCGATGAATGAATATCGCCATCGAAATGAGGCAAATTTAGCCTGGATTGACTACACATTTACACTTGCAGAGAAAAATAATTTATCTGGCATTGTTTTTTCTTACCAAGCAGATATGTTCTACGCCCCCTCCCAAGCAACTGAACTCAGTAGCGGCTATAGAGATACTTTGAATAGCTTTACTAGTCACGCTGAAGCCTTCAAAAAGCCAGTGCTACTAGTGCATGGTGATAGCCATCGTCTTAAAATTGATCAACCACTAAAAACAGTTAATCAGAAATTTGTTCTTGAAAACGTGATCCGCCTGCAAGTCATGGGCGAGGACCAAGTGCAGGCTGTTGAGATAGGCGTTGATCCAAGCAGTGAGCAGCCATTTAGTTTTAAGCCCTTAATTTTGAAATCTAACGGCCTCTATAGAAAAAACTAAGTCACATTGTCTTGCATTTGCTTGTCACAAATACTTCATTGGAGTGTCATTTATAAGGCGCAATATCAATCATTAGAAGATTGGGCGCCAAGATGACTATCAAAAATAACCCCTATAGACGCTTAGGTCGGCTGTTTCATCACGCCAGAAACCATCAAAATCTCAGTCTTTTTAAAGCATCAAAAGAGACTGGTATTGCCATATCCCAACTATTCGCACTTGAAGAAGCGAGGATGAAGTTTTACGAAGATCACCCGCAAGAAGCGATAGCAGTAGCAGAAGCTTATGCTCAGTATTTAGAGGTGGATGCTCACAGTTTGGTACATGAGATTGCATTAGCCAACAACATTAAGATATCTGAGAAAGCAATTCCAGCCTTCTTATTGAAAAAGCCAATCTGAAGATCTAAATAATTTTTTTATACTTCAAGGCCGCATAAACAACGCCGCCCGCCGCCACCATTAACATCATTACCTCATAAAAGGAACCCTTGAGTCCTGGCAAGTCTTCCATATTCATGCCCATGATCCCGCTAAGCAAAGTCATTGGGAGAAATATGACGGTCATAATCGACAGCACCTGCAAGTTGCGTGCATTAAATTCAGCCACATGAGCAGCCTGCTCATCTTGCAATATCTTTGCCCTGTCATATAAATTCGATATATCTTGAACCAGAAACGATAAGAGGTCTAAGTCATCGCCCAATCTGACCTTATCTTCATTTGCAAACCAATACGGCAGATGTTTTTGCAATCGATGCAGAGCAACTAATTCAGGGGCAAATTGCCGACGCAAGCGACTGCAATGAATGCGGATTCTTCCGAGGTTTTCATGCTCTGGAATATCCCTACCTTTTAGCAACATTTCTTCTAAGTCATCCATCCTTTCAGATAGACGAATTAACAAAGTTCTCAGGTACTCCGCCCGTAAATCAATCAGCTCATGGAATAGCTCAATTGCGGAATGAGGGTGTAGCTGGCCAGTCCTTAAGTCGGCCCTTAATTTGTCGGTGGTATTGAGCGGCTTATTTCTCAAGGAGATCATTAGCCGAGGGGTGAGGATTGCCCATAAGGTTCCTAAAGTTGCCTCCCCTTCTTTGCTACCAAACTCCTGCTGGAAATCATTCATCACCATTAATAAGCAGTCATCCAGCTTTTCAATTCTTTCCAGTCTGCTTCTCGTCACACCTTCATGAATCATCTCCACTATCCGCTCAGGAACTAAGCTTGTTTTTCCAAGCCAGCGTTGCACTTGCGAATTTGAAAGATTGAGATGCAACCACATAGATTGCTGGGGATCTTCTAGCTTTTCAGTAATCTCATTTAAAGGAATTTCATAGTTCTCACCAGAACTGGTCATTCCCCAAGCAAAAACGACACCATCTATCGGGAAAGGGGCAAGGGCTAAATCATTCATATAAAACCATTCAACATGCCATCAGCATGATTACCCACATATAAAATAGGTATTGTAAGGTAAGTGACTTAGGATTCTTATGCCCTAAGCACGACACAGAACTGTCACAAGAGGGATCTAAGGTAAAGGGTTGAAATCGTCGCCCCTCCCTCAATTGCTCAAGTCCTTATTGCCGCTTTTTTTACTTGCCTCATCCTCCTGCCTGGCCTTTGAGCCCTTGAATACGGATGATGCAGGAACTGTTAAGGCAGGCGGAAATCAAATCGAGCAGTATTTTTTCTCTATTAACCGTCACGGTAGTACTGCCGCAGCCCCCGTTGATATCATCACACCTGGGGAAGAGTTTGCTGGACAAAATAGCGCCAAGGCCTATCCTTTTACCTATACCAGAGGATTAAGTGACACGGTAGAAGCTTCAATTGCAAGCACGTATTACACCGACCCCAGCGGAAGCTTTACTAGGTTCTCAAACACCGCTATCGGGCTTAAATGGCGGTTTTTCAGTGCTGAGGAAAATCGATATGCATTCGCAGTTAAACCAACTCTCATTTTTCCAGCCAGCCAACAGCAGCAAGTAAATGGCCTGGGTGCGGCAGCCTTAAATTATGGCGTCAACTTCATTGCATCACGCTACTGGGATCAGCTTGAAGTCCATATTAATGCGTCTTATATGCGGGCACCCTATAACACCAATTATGCCGTTGGACAGAGTATGGATCCCAATCGCATTAACCTTATCTTTGTCTCTATAGCGCCAGTTTTGACGATCCTCCCCGGCATTAGGGTTGCCTTGGATATTGGCGCAACCACCAACCCGCCAATGCCAGAGCAATGTCTTACCAATTACGCATTGGCTGCACTCATTCTCTCGCCAACTGAAGATATAGATATTGGTATCTCAGCAATGAGAAGTGCTTCTAACTATGGAACGGTGATATCTGCGAATGGTCCCAATGCCACCCGAACTGAACTTGGTGTTACATGGCGCTTCTAACTCAAAAGGGTTGTTGTCATAATATTTTGTTAGAGTACCAGTCGTTAATTACTACAAAAAAGGTTTGAATCATGAGTAAATTAGATTGCGAAGCATTACTCAAAATCAGCGAGGAAACTGGCTCAGTTTCTCTTGAAGATCTTAAGAAGTTATCGCTCAAAGACCTTGAAGAATTTTTAGATGAACTTCGCACATGGTGCATTTACTCCAACGGAGATAAGAAGAAGCTTAAGAAAAAGAAGAAGTAGTTAGCACATTAGCCAACCAAAAGGACATCATGAAAACCTATAACATTCTTTTTTTATGTACCGGCAATTCAGCGCGATCCATTATTGGAGAGATGTTAGCAACATCGCTAAGCCAAGGCAGATTTATTGGTTACTCTGCAGGCTCACAACCAAGACCTCATCCGCATCCAATTGCGCTAGAGCTAGCAAAGCAGTTGGATTACCCGCCAGAAAAACTGCGTAGTAAAAGTTGGGATGAATTTTCAAAAGCCGATGCACCTCAAATGGATTTTATTATTACCGTCTGCGATGATGCAGCTGGAGAAGTATGTCCAATCTGGCCGGGACACCCTGCCACGGCGCACTGGGGATTTCCTGATCCAGCTTCCGCCCAGGGTAATGATGATGAAATTCATCATGCATTTCATCAAGTAGAAATCGGGCTACGCAACCGCATTGAGCTGCTACTAGACCTGCCTATTGAAACGCTAGATCACTTAAGCCTTAAGCAAGAACTAAACCACATTCATACCAAGGCTTAGCGAGCCTTATAGACTAGCTACCCATTAGATGATGTGAATATCGTTTTGCGTAAGCCAATCTAGCCTCGT
Source organism: Candidatus Berkelbacteria bacterium (assembly GCA_037140515.1). Taxonomy (GTDB): domain Bacteria; phylum Patescibacteriota; class UBA1384; order XYA2-FULL-43-10; family 1-14-0-10-43-13; genus ELA241. The sequence goes on from JBAXEI010000021.1 coordinate 5,227, forward strand.
ACCACGCTTGCCAGATATTGAGTAGGTGTTTCTTGAATCTTTTCATTTCTCGTCCTTTGGATAAAAGGTCAATTTAAAATCCAGGTCCTTTTGAGATCTGGCATATGGTTGCCTATGAAGGCAAACTCGGCGGCCTCACAACCAGTAAAGATCACCCTCGGATACCCTCATAGACAAAGTTAATTTTGAGCTTATTTAGTTACAGTCTTAAGTCAAACCATTCATGAATCATCACAATCTCACTTGGTGAAATAGATAACATTAAGGTGGCTACCTACAGGCCAAATTGAGAACGTCTCGATTTCTGTCCATGCGTTCTGCCATGATTTCAAAGCGACGCCAGATATTATTTTGAATAAAGTACTCGATGACTACGCCAGGTATAACCGAGTTGGGCTCTACGATGCTTTCATATCTCATTTGCACCCCTTTCTCAGTAGCTTGCAGACGCCATGTCCCTGCATATGAGTTGTTATCACCTTTAATCTGAATAAAATTTAAGCCTAGGTTAGGTAGCTCCGTATATTCCACCGTGGAATGTAAACGAACTGGAAAAAACAAAATTCGCTCTTCTATTAGGCGCTCTACAGTGATCTTATTGCCATCCCTTTTAATGACTTTTGACTCAACGATTCCGGGAATATTCTTTGCCCCTTCGTAATCGGTCAAATACGCAAAGGCCTCACACATTGAGGTTGGCGCAAGAAAGCTTGCCTTAATATTAAATCTGCCACTTGTTCGTAAGGCGGAGACCTGAAGGTCGTATGGACCCCCATTCTCTTGCGCAAGGCATAAAGGCCCCACCAAAAACAAGAGCAATACAATAAGCCCCTTCTTCAAGGGATCACCTGACAACATGTGAGCAATCAGCTTATTTTTTATGTTGATTGACGGCATCTTTAAACGCAGTACCGGCCTTAAATTTGATCGATTTAGCGGCAGGTATGTGAACGGTTTCACCAGTTACTGGATTGCGTCCATTTCGCGCACTTCGCTCTCTTTGGCAAAAAGAACCAAAGCCGATCAACTGCACTACTTCATTAGCAGAAACAGTAGTAATAATATGTTTAATGAATGAATGAATCACTTGTTCGGCTGCAAGCTTTGAAATGTCAGCACCTACTGAAATATGATCAATTAACTCTGCTTTATTCATACTGAAGTCCTATTATGTTTGCTAATCGCCGTGCAATTTAACATGCCTGTATGACATGAAGTGCTTTAAGCATCATCCAATTGTCATAATGCAGTGAAATAATTTCATAGTATCAAACTCCAACCAATACAGGAGTAAGCCAAATGCAATATCAAATCATTCCACTTGAAATTGGATCCATTGTTGATCGGGAAGTCTTCCAAAGAGACAATATGGAGATCAAATGCGGTTTAGTTTGGAAGCTGGGATCAGTGCTTACAGAGTACAAGCCCACATTTTTAAAAACCTATCAGCCAGATGTGGGTATTTGTATTGCAGATATCAAAGGAGCAAGCATTAGTGAGACCTACAATGCTGAAAAGGTCATTTACTTTTCACAGACCGTTCCCGAAGCATTGGAAGACGAGTTGACGGATATCTTTTACGGAATTTCTAGAAAATTTTCGGGTACGTATCAAGATATCTTTCAAGACTTGGAGTGGAAATTAGTGCGCTCAGAATCTTTTATTTTTGGCGAACTTGAAGTTAAAGAGATCCATGATCATGTTTTGTCATACAAGTAATTGACTGCTCGCCCTCTAAGAGCTATCCCAAGCGCTTAATTTGTGACACTGCTAAACACCTCAAAATTTCATGACTATTTCATCAAATTGCCACATTTGACTTGCATGATGAACATGCTTTCCATAAGAAACGCTCCTTGTCACGACGACTTATCCCAGCCCAGGCTGGGATTTTTTTAGGATCCACATCTATGAAATTGACAAAAGATGATCAAGCAGCAAGCCCTGAATTTGAATGCAGTGAAGAATTAAAGGCTAAGAAGTTGGTAATTGAGAAAAAGCAAAGAAGAATGCTTTCTGAGCTAGGTAAAACGGTAGCGGAATTAAAAAATGGCGTCTACCAAATGGATCATCTTCCTGAAGATTAAACCCAGCAAGGAACAGTTTGGCTACACCCCCATCTCGGCCTGAATAAAGTCGCACACAGCGAGATTAAACGGGGCCGGATGCCCTGCATTAGCTACCTCTAGGGTTTGTATATTTGGAATAAAGCTTTTTGCCTCTGCAACCCGCTGCTTAGTGCAGATCTTCGATTCACTGCCATGGATTAGCCCCACTCTGCCTTTATAACCCTCCAAGGCCTCGTGAAAATTCATGCCCCAAACATCTGCTTGATAAGAAAGGTCGAAATGGCCTGGGAGTTGCACATCAGAAATCGCCTTGTGATCTACGCTTAAATCTTCAGCAAGCTCTCTGACCTCCTTAAAACCCAGATCATTTTTCATTGATTTATATAAAGCATATAAAGAGGTCCAGTTGACTGTCAGAGCGATGTCATTCAAGATGATTTCATAAATTCTGCTGCCAAATATTTGAGTAAGGTACATAGCCAATACACCACCCATGCTGGTTCCGAGAATGGTCAACTTCTGCGAAATCTTTCCATCAACCAAAATAGTGCCTTGCACTAATTGGCTAATATCTGACAAGTAAAGCGACATCTTATAAGCGCCATGCTCATCGACGTAGTCAGACTCCCCTCTGCCAGAAAAATCAATGCTAATCACTTTGCAATTATCAAATTTTAAAAAGTAGGCATGGATCACCAAAAATGAGGCTTTGGTTTCAAGCAAGCCCGGTAAACAGAGGAGGAGATTATCCGCATCCATGTCACCAGAGACTGTATAGGCAATTTTTCGAGAACAATCACCATCCTGAATTTGAAAATACCTTGTCTCAGGGGTAATGCTTTTTCTCTTGCTGTCGAACGATATCGCTTTCGGCTGCTCCTCTTGAATGGCCACAAATACGACATCATCAACTATCGGTGCTTGGGGGTTTGGGGTGGCTTGCACTTCACGAGGAATAATGTCTGCCCCAGAATGTTTTAGTGATTTGAGAACCTCAGTTTTTACTTCCATCAATAGATCAAAAATCTTTCTTTTCATTAAAATGCTTGCCCATTATCAATACCAATACGCAGACTTATCAGCCCTAAGGTGTCTACTGTATAGAGATTTCATGACAGAAATACTAAAATGTATTTGCTGGTCTCTTTAGAAAATTACCAGGCTGTCTTCTGCAGAAAAAGTTTTTTAATACTTTTCTCACATAAGCCCCTTACCCGTAAGCGCTCAGCCTTAAGCCAGCCTAAAGCAAAAAGTAAACTGGGATTGATCGGAGCCATGCTCTCTATCCGCTCTATTGCAACATGGATGTCGTTATAGTCTCCCAGGTGATCTAATGAGCTTGAAAGAATTTTAAAAAAAGGTTGATATTTTTTTCGCTCACAAAAATCCTTAAAAAATTCTAAGGAATATCTTAAAAACTTCAACTTTTTACGTAAAATATGAATAGCTGAATCTTCGAGTCCATCTAGCTTAGTAGCTTGAAAGGCAGAATACTGAAAAGATTTATTGAGCACCTTGAGCATCTGTTTTTTTACCGCAGATATATTCTCTTCAATTTTTATGTCATCCAAAGATTGACTTGCAGAGCCTAAACTTAATGACATTATTTCTATTAATAAAAGCTGAAATGCGTTACTTTGAATCAGGAATTTGGGATGAGGCAAGGTCTGCGCAGCTTTAATGTCTACTGGCGATCCATTATGGGATATGAGCAGTGGATTTAGCACCCCAGAAATAAAATTGTCATCTCGATACTCGCCTAATTTTTTAAATACTTCGTCTAAAGAATTTTTTCCAGCATCGCTAAGGGCAATGTGATAACGAGAAAGATATTTTAAAATTGTTTTTAATCTTCTTAAACCCACTCTTAATTGATGAAGGTGCTCAGCATAACCGGCATATTCAGCATTCAAAACGCTTTGGTTCGGTAATATTTGTCCTGCGCAGGAATGAATCATCAAGTTGATGATTTCACTCGTAGTGGAGGCCCTATTTAAACCAATGGCACTAGCTCTTGTGGGCGGGCTCACCTCATGTCCACATGCAAGCAAATATCCCCGCTCTGATTTACTGCAGGTATCTAGGTAGGCCTTAAAACGTTTGATCATGCTTTGTGCATGACGAAATACGTCTATTAATTGACCTTCTTTTAATTCGATTTCCAGCTCCTGAACAGGCTTGCTTCGCACAACACCGTCTGTATTTACATAAATACTGCCTTCATCTAAGGCGTACTCTAAGACCCCTGTACGTGTTTTGACCAAAGCTTTACGTCGCCAAATATCAGTTTGATATCGAATCCCTAAGTCTTCTATTGGCAAATTAGGTAGCGCTTGACGTAATAGCATCCCTGCTTGATGGTCGCGATGATAGTCAATGGACCAATGCGGAATCGCTCCTCCACGACTTTCTAGGAAGACATTGTGCTCAATTCTCTCTAGGGTATTTGAGGTGGATAACTTTAAAGTCTGAACCCATTGACGCCCTTCCTTTCTAATACGAAAGGCAATGCCAGACTGTGTTAACAAAAAATCAGGGGTATCTATGTATGCTGCCTCTAGATGCTGGCGACGAATACCCCCTTTAGAGATAATCAATTTCTCTATTGCCGCTAACTTGCTCGACGGAAAAAGGAGTTTAATTTCAAATTCGCTGCTGCTATTTGGCATGGTAGTCATTACATTTTGATGCGTACATATGAACCTAATTAATTCAATACACTAAACTTGCTCGCCTTAATGGTTGGCACTTGATCCCAGTGTTTTATCTCTAGAGTCAGCTCAATTAATGCACAAGTTGACATGGAGATGGGCTCTCCACTTAAGGAGGAGGCCAGCGCATAAATACTAGGATTGTGGCCAACTATCATTAAGGTGTCTACTTTTTTAGGAACAGACGATATCAATTTCAGCATGACCTCAACATCAGCTTCGTACAAGCACTTTTCAACTGCCAAATGCTTTTGTTTATATCCCAATTTATTTGCCACAATTTGCGCTGTCGTAATGGCGCGTATTGCTGGACTCGATAAGATCAAATCAAAATCAAAGGACTTTTTTGATAGGTAACTGCCCAATCTTTTAGCGTCCTTAACACCGCTATCAGATAATGGACGATCTTGATCCGGAATCAATACTCCCCCGTTAATTGCCTTGGCATGGCGCAAGAGGAATAAAGATTTTGTAGCCACGATTGATTAGTCTTTTTTTTCTTTGCCTAATTTTTCCAATTTCCCATTTCCATAGGTGCACCAGTATCTAATTTCATCACCTAAACTATCCAGTTCTTTTCTGGATAATTTTCTATACTCCATTAGATCAAGCATGCCTGTTTTTCTGAGCTTTTTCAGAATATCGTTATATAAACTCATAATCTCATTCAAATCATATTGTTAGCGTTGTTTTTATATAGCAATTTGATGAAGTTTACCTTGGCACTTCAGGCTGATGCATTGGGGCTATTCAATATTGCCCTTAACTTCCTGGGATCGTGATTCCCGTAAATACACCAGCATTTGATTTCCTCAAATACGTTATTCAAATCTGTATGGGATAGTTCTTGCATATCCACTAGGCTCATATGCCCACAGTCCTTTAATTGTGCAATGGCTTCTGGGTAAGAATAATGACCGTGATGATCAACTACTAGAAATTCAAGATGAGGGGGTTGATTTGGCTCTGGCAGCACTGCTAAGGCCTTTAATTCAATTGAAAAAGTCATTTTTTACCTTTACTTAGAATGCCAACCCTATTC
>JBAXEI010000022.1:0-11048 GCA_037140515.1 Candidatus Berkelbacteria bacterium
TCTTACGTCCGTTTACAGGATAAACTTGTGACAATGTATGATAAATAAATATGCCGATGCCCATAACTATGCAGATATCCGCAATATTGAACATAGGAATCAGCGGTAATGTAAAGTAGTCAATAACACCACCATAGAAAACTCGATCAAAAATATTTGAAACAGCACCAGCAATAATCAGATAAACTGGAGCTGCCTCGATAAGTCCTTTTTTGTGCGAAATAACAAGAATCAGAATAAGCAAAAGCGAAACGCCGATTGCAATCGCATTATCGCCCAACGTGCCGAAAATAAGCTGCGAATTAACCTCAGCGGAAGCGTATTTCTGTATGAGATAGTTAGCAACTTGTAGCAGGATCAACAAAATTACTGTGGGAAAATACGGTGGCTGAGATTTCTTCATTATTTCTTTTGTTTAGCTTCGCAAGTCGCGCAGAGCTCCGCAGATGGCAAAACTTTGATTCGACCATGCTCGATAAGAAGGCCGCACTTTGTGCAAGTGCCATAGGTGCCATTTTCGATTCTTTTTAGTGCAGCAGCAACTTTCCCGCTAGTTGAGCCGATTTGCTTATCGAGAGATTGATTGTTTTCATATTCAGCAGCCTCAGAAGCGTTGTCATCAGTCGAACCAGTGAAGTCTGGACGTGTCTTGAGACCACGCTCTTCTGCGTCTAATCTAGCTTTCTCGGCCAACAAAAATTCTTTTTGGCTAGCAATAAATTCTTCAGTCATCTTCATTTTGGTTCCTTTCGTTTATGATAAAAGTAATTCCACAAATTGATTATACCAACAATCCCGACTGTTAGACTAGCGATCTGGCCAAGTGAAATATTTAGAAATAAGTGGCTCTCATCGCGCCAAATATCGATGATAAATCGGCCGATGCCATAAACTGCCAAAAATATTGAAAAATATATACCTGCTCTAAGCTTCTTCTTGGACTTAAAATATAAGGTGAATAGTAACGCCGAAAGAAGAAGTAGAAGCAGCGCTTCATAGAGCGGGACTGGCACAACTCCAGAAAAATTGATTTTTGCAGTTGTAACTACGCCCGAGTACTCGCCCGCAAAAATGTTCCCAATCCTACCAAGAATCAATGCGGGAGCGAAAGAGATCGCAAGTATGTCAAACCAGCGTGCTAAATTTTCCTTCTTTTTTGAGAAAAAGTACCAGAAAGCCAGTCCAGCTAACACAAATCCACCATAAGAGACCATACCGCCATCCCAAATCTGGAATATTTCAGAAAAATGAGCGAATTGACTACGGTACATTAGAAAATATGTTATCCTGGCGCCAATAATCCCAATAAGGACCGAGTAGGCAGAATCATCAAGTAAAAACTTCGTTTCAAATTTTTCTTCTCTAGCCAAGTGATATAATGTATAGACCCCCAAAATTATACCCAGCACAGCAAGAAGACCATGAGTATAAAAAGTGAAATTCCCGATTGTAAACAAAATTGGATGCATGCTAAAGAATTTATTTGAAGCTAAGACCCTCTTATTATAGCTTGCTGTTGACCAAGCTTGTCAAGTATTGCTAAAATAAGCTTATTAACGAATAACAGACCAACACTATGGAAAATACACAAGAAGTCGAAAAAGAAAAAAAAGAAGAAGATTCTGCATCGAATCAGCTAACTAATCTATCTCTTGATGGGACAAATCCTGCCAAAGACTTCTTCGCCTTCATGCTGGACCTCGGCAAAACTGCGGCAATTGTCTTCGTGATTGCCTTCTTGCTTAGATATTTTGCCGTACAGCCATACATTGTCGACGGCGAATCGATGATGCCAACCTACCAAAACCGCGAATATTTATTAGCCGAAAAAATATCGTATCTCGTTGGTGAGCCAAAACGTGGAGATGTAATTGTCTTCAACTATCCAAAGAATCCTCGGATCAACTACATCAAGAGAATCATCGGACTTCCAAACGAAACTGTAAAAATAACAGACAGCATAGTCACGATTGTAAACAATCAAAATCCTGACGGGTTTGTGCTGACCGAAGATTATTTGCCACCAGATTTCAAGACTCTCACCTCTGCTTCAGACGGTACATTTGAAAAGAAACTTGGTAATGACGAATACTTCGTCATGGGCGACAACAGGGAGCACTCCTCAGACTCACGTGAGTGGGGCGTATTACCAAAAAATCTGATCGTCGGTCGCTCTTGGGTCACCCTCCTGCCGATCGATCGAACCAGCGTACACAAAGGCGTTACATATCCGAATAGTAACTAAATAAAAATAAAGACCAGCATTCACTGGTCTTTATTTTTTGTATTTCTTGCCGAGGACTATGTTGTCGAGGAAAACCGGAGTTCCGTTCATCGGATAGACATCTCTGATCTTGTTTTCGATATATCTGATCTGAGTAAAATGTGGCTTGGCTTTGGCCGGGAAAGTGATCTCGAAGATCGGTGGATTTGCCTTTTTCTGCTTCAAAGACTTCACGTTGAAGACTTGGAAATTTGACTCTTTAGCATTTGCCAAGATTAGATCAAGCTCCTCTTGAGGGATGATAGTCTGTCGAGCCTCAAAAGCGTTTACGACTTGGCTAAGTAGTGCGTTTACGTTTTCATCTTTCTCTGCCGAGATGAAGACGATTGGAAGCCAAGGCACGAAGTTTAGCTCTTTTTGTAGACGCCAAATCATTCTACCCATATACTCGTCCTTGTCTCCTGGAACGAGGTCGATTTTGTTGATCGCCAGCACGATAGATTTGCCCCACTCTTTGGCTTTACCGAGGATGTTGGTATCGAGAGAAACAAGGCCTTCCTCAGCGTCAATCACCAAGATCGCTGCATCACAATCCTTGAGCGCTTGGTAGGTACGAATCACGCTAAAAGATTCGATCGTGTCTTTGCTGATCTTGCCAGGACGACGAATACCAGCAGTGTCAGAGATCAGGAATTTCTTGCCTTTGTGAAAAAATTCAACATCAATAATATCTCGAGTTGTACCTGCCTCAGAAGAGACAATCGCACGCTTCTCGCCAATAATTGTATTTAGTAGAGTAGATTTGCCTACGTTTGGACGACCGATGATTGCAAGATCGATATCGAAAACTTTGCTCTTTGGCGTAATTGTGTTTGTGCCGAGCTCTTTTACGATCACATCGAGCAGATCACCTGTGCTTTTGCCGGAAATAGCGGAAACAGGAACAGGATTCTGATAGCCGAGACGTTTGAATTCCTCAAGATCTTCCTGTCTTTTCACATTGTCAGCCTTATTTACGACCAAGATTACTGGTTTGCCCGCTTTTTTCAGCATTCTAGCGACGTTTTTGTCCATCTCATTATTCTTGTCATTCCAATCAACGAGAAAAAGAACGAGATCGGCATTTTCAATAACCAAGTTCACACCATCTTGCATACTCTTTGTCAGCTCAGATTTGCTACCAGTTTCGACGCCAGCTACGTCGATAAGGTCAAAAACTGTACCGCACCAAGATACTTCACCAAAAAGTCGATCACGAGTAGCACCTGCAATTTCAGTCTCGATTGCAACTCTTTTGCCAACCATACGATTGAAAAAAGTGGACTTCCCAACATTTGGGCGTCCGATAATTGCTACAACTTTTTTGGTTATCTTTTCCATGACCGAAATATAATAACATATTTTATTAAAAATAGATATGGGTAAAGAGAGAAGAAATAATAAAAAATGATCGCCTGCAATAATTGCAAACGACCATCGGGTTTTCTAAAACCAACGAACACAAGTTACTGAACCAAAGTCAGGGTAAGCCCGCGGCTTGCCGCTTTCGCTATAAGGATCACGCATATCTTTATCATCAACAACAAGAAATGGCTTATCACCACGAAGCAATAAATATGGTGTATGACCGTCCGCAGACAGTGATCCGGGAAAGTCCATAAAGCAATTCCTCAACAAGGAATTTCCCCAGTATAAATAAGCAAATAGTCCTTCTGTGATCACGCCCAGCATTTCATTTTTGTAATTTTGCCGAACGTCGACTATTCTTCTGTTTTTGTACTTCGGACCAAGATTACACTGAACAACAGCAAACCCTGGTGGCAGAGCCATGTTACCGCAGTGCCGAGTATCGTTCAAATCAAACAATGTCTCTACTCCAGCAACTTTTGCCAGATAATCATCACTCACGCCGTAATGGACCAGAATAACCTGATCGAGACCTTCTGCAGCAAGCGACTCAGAGTACATAAATTGGCGGACCTGACGTTCGGCTTTTTCGCGGAAAATCTCCTGAGATATTCCGAGCTGTCCAGGTAAACCCCACGCAGATAAAGCTCCAATTTGATAGTCCAAGATTAAGTCTAAATTTATAGGACTTGGATCTTTGAATCTAATTGGCGGAACCAATCGTAAATTGTTATCCATAAGTTCTCCTTTGTCACCCAAGGCTCGCTGTCCTTTGGGATTAGCTGATTACTTACGAATAAGCAGCTAGACCCAAGGGAAGACACCGAAGATGACAACGTTTAAGTTTATACCACGATTTCATACTTTCCGCAAGAGTTTAGCAAGGCAACGGGCCACTTTTCCAAATCTAACAAAAAATAAAAAGGCCCACACTGTTCGTGCAAGCCTCGTTTCAAAATAAGTATCAGGCAACGCTTTGCCGCCTCAATTGACCGCTCTTTCTCATGCGTTTGAGATTCTCGCGATATGCTTTCTCGTCCCAATGCATCGGATAGGTTCTACGCCCGCATATACCGCAATACGGCTCGTCCATACCTTTTGGTTGTCGGCAATTACTGCATTCGTTGCTACTAAGCACAGGAAAACGCTTTTGCCATTCACGAATCTTTTTCCGTCGTTGCTTGTACATCTCCGGTTTGTCTGGAAATAGTACCGCTCCGTCATCTTCGCAAAACAGAATTTTCTCAACTTCGACTTCTGTATCGCTCGTATAGGATGTGGCATGTATGCCGCAACAAGGACAACATGATTGTCCTGTTTCGACCAAGCCAAGGTCTTTCGCTGTCAGTGTCATTATCATCACCTCTATCCCATATTTAGCAGATTCGCACATATTAATCAATTTATCTAGATGTAGATCACGCTTTCTTGTCATCCCAGCGAAGGCTGGGATCCAGGCTATCAAATTCAGAAGAAGGCTTCCTGGATTCCACCTCTCTAGCTTACAGGCTGGAATGACAACAATTTTAATCGGATATCATTGCAACTCTCTGCCACTCTGACACTCCGTTACTCTGCCACTCGTATTAATCTTTGTTTTGTTATTTACTTCACAACTGATATATTAAAGACATGCTAGCCAATATCATTCCTGCAACCAAAACCAGAGGCGACAATGAGATCTTTTCATACTCCATCCCCGCAGAACTTGCGGAGCAAATTGTCGTTGGCTCTATCGTAAATGTCCCCTTTGGTAAAAACTTGATTCTAGGCGTAGTCAAAAGTGTCGAAGAAGCGAGCAGTACACCAAGCAAGTACACAGTGAAAAATATTGCCTCTATTGCCTCCCCCGTCATCATCCCTCCAGCGTATCTTGATCTTGCACAATGGATCTCAGACTATTATCTCTGCTCTATCGGCGAAGCGATCTCGATGTTCACGCCGAATATCATGAAGCGACCAAAAAAAGCTGATGATACAAAGATTTCGATCTCGGATCATCTGCCGATCACACTAACGCCAGAACAGGAAAAGGCTTATCAATCGCTAAAAAAATCACTGGATAGCGAAGACAAGAAGCCGGCTTTACTCTATGGTGTCACCGGCTCAGGCAAAACCGAAGTATATTTGAAGCTCGCCGAAGATGTGATCAAATCTGGCAAACAGGTGATCGTTTTGGTCCCCGAAATCATCTTGACTCCTCAGACGATTGAAAGATTCGAAAAAGTATTTGGCAAGCTTGTAGCTGTCACTCATCATAATCTGTCCAAATCAGAGAAATATCAGTGCTATACGGATTTCTACACAGGCGCGAAGCCGATCATTGTCGGTCCACGCTCGGCTCTGCTTGTCCCATCGGATAAAATCGGTCTGATAATCGTCGACGAAGAGCAGGAAGATTCCTATAAACAAGAACAAAATCCAAGATATCATGCCGTTCAGCTCGCTGAAGAGCTAGCGAAGAGATGCGGAGCGCTTCTACTGCTCGGTAGCGCCACACCGAGGATCGAGACTTACCACCGAGCAAAAGAGGGTAAGTATGATCTTCTCATACTTGAAAATCGCTACCAGAAAACCTCCCTACCGCCTGCGACGATCGTGAATCTGAAAGACGAGATCAAACTTGGCAACTTCTCATCGATCTCAGAAACTCTACAAATTGAGATCAAAAAAGCGCTAGATGAAAAGCGCCAAATTCTCCTTTTTCTCAATCGACGCGGCTCAGCTACTTTTGTCTCCTGCCGAGACTGTGGCCATGTCATGCAGTGTAAAAACTGCTCTATCCCTCTTATTTATCACACAAACGAACGAGATCATAAGCTTATGTGCCATCACTGCAGCTACGAGGAAAATGTGCCTGAGAAATGTCCAAGCTGCGACAGCCTGAAGATCAAATTTTTTGGGGCAGGCATCGATAAAGTCACTCTAGAAGCAAGAAAATTCTTTCCTGAAGCGAGAATTGTGAAGATCGATTCAACTACAGTGAAAAATAGAGCTGACTATGAAAACATTTATCAAAAACTAAAAAAACATGAGGTCGATATTGTCATCGGCACACAAATGATCGCCAAAGGTTTGGATATCCCTGGTGTCGATCTCGTAGGCATCATCTCCGCTGACACTGGTCTGCACTTACCCTTTTACCGCTCAAGTGAGAAATCTTTTCAGATCCTCACTCAGGTCTCTGGCAGATCTGGTAGGCGTGAAAATATGGGCAAAACTATCATCCAGACATATTGGCCCGACGCAAACCCTATTATCTGCGCCAGCAAACATGATTTTGAAAAATATTATAAATCCGAGATCGTCGACCGCATGACCTTTGGCTATCCCCCATTTACACATTTGGTAAGGGTGATCTCCGATGATAAGACCGAAGAAAAAGCCAAAAACGCCATGAAAGCGCTTGCCAAGGATCTGAGAGAAAAACAGATAAATTTCATCGGTCCTGGCAAATGCTTCTATCATAAGTTGAACGAACGCTTCCGATATCATATAATAATAAAAACTGATGCCCTGCCAAATGCCGATATTAAGGCAATATGGCAGAAACATCAGGATCTTTTTTGGGATATTGATCCTGTAAATATGCTCTAGCAAGTACAAAAGTAAAACTAAAAAGGCAAAATATGGCAAACTTTGAGACCGATAATCTAAGTTCAAAATCATACATCCTCGTCACTGGTGGTGCTGGATATATCGGCAGTATTACTGTAAACGAGCTAATAAAAGCTGGTTACGATGTAGTCGTTCTCGATAGCTTGGAAAATGGCCACAAAGAAGCGGTGAACCCAAAAGCAGCTCTTGAAGTTGTGGACCTGGAAGACAAGGTAGCGACCGACGCCGTATTCAAAAAATACAAAATTACCGCCGTTGTCGACTTTGCGGCGTACCTAGCAGTTGGTGAGTCTATGGAGAATCCTGTAAAATACATGACAAATAACGTCATGAATTTTATCAATCTTCTCGAAGTGATGAATTCAAATGATTGCAGATTTATCATCAAATCCTCCACTGCGTCAGTTTACGGAGAACCAACCAGCAAATCCGACCTACCTTTGAGAGAAGAGTTTACCGACTTGGCACAGCTGAAGCACTCTAGACTTCTTGCAGGCAAATGGAATGGCGAAGAAATTTCTGGCGACAAATTCTTCGACGCAGTCATCAAATATTTCGAGCAGCATGTCGATAGAAAGCTTCGCTTGACCAAGGATGAGCTGACAAAATTGAAAGTCCCTTTCTCGATCTATGGATTAACAAAGCTTATTGACGAATTGATATTAAATAAGTATAATAAGATGTTTGGTATTAAGAGCGTCGTATTGCGTTATTTCAACGTCTGTGGCGCCGACCCGAGCTGTCTGCTCGGTGAAGACAAACCAACACCAACAAATTTGATGACTGTAGCTGTCCTAAAAGCCTGCGGAAAAATTCCGGAGCTCAAAGTCTTTGGCAACGATTATCCGACAAAAGACGGCACAGGCGTGCGTGATTACATTCACGTAAACGATTTAGCAAACGGTCATGTCAAAGCATTGCAGTATTTACTTCAATCAAAACAATCAAACACTTTCAATCTTGGTACTAGTATCGGATATACTGTGCTGGAAGTAATAAACGCAGTTGAAAAAGCTGCTGGACAGAAAATTGAATACAAAATTGTGGAGAGACGACCTGGCGATCCTGCCGAATACTTCGCTGATCCAAGCAAGGCCAATATAACGCTGGGTTGGAAAACACAGTATTCGCTTGACGACATGGCTCGCACCGCTTGGAATTGGCACAGCAGCCACCCAAATGGCTATAAAAAGTAACAAACAATATTTATTTATGACAATGAAAATACGAAAAACTGATGATCCGATCCTCCGACAACCGACTGAAAAAGTTGTCGATTTTGGCTTTGAAACTCAAGCTCTGATAGACCAAATGATCGAAACAATGCGCAAGGCAAATGGCATTGGCCTTGCCGCACCTCAAGTTGGCTCTGCTACGAAGATGATCGTTTGCGAGTTTGAAGCTGAAGCGGACTCCAAGGTTCCAAGCTTCCCTCTCACTGTTCTCTGCAATCCTGAGATTGTTCACTACTCCAAGAACGAACACAACATGGTTGAAGGCTGTTTATCCTTTCCTGGCCTAGAAATTTTGATCAAACGCCCAAGCGAAGTCAAGGTCACTGGCCAAGACCGTTATGGCAAAAATGTTACCATCACTGCTGACAAACTTTTTGGCCGCGTTCTTCAACACGAAATTGATCACTTGAATTCAACTTTGCTCATCGACCATATTCAGGAAACTGATATTATTTTTGTTGGTACCGGCACTCTCGGCGCTCCAGCACTTGAGATGCTTGCGCTCGATCCTCAATACAACGTGAAGCTGGTTATCACCGGTAATTCACAAGCTACTTCCAGAAGCCATGATGAGCTGACCAATATTATCGAAGATACTGCCAAGAAATACAAACTTCCGATCCTGAAAACTGACAATATCAACGATCCAGAGGTAGTAAAGAAAATAAATGAACTGAAACCTGAAGTTGGAATTTTGGCCGACTTTGGTCAAATGATCTCTGACGATATTCTAAATATTCCACGCCTTGGTCTGATCAACATTCATCCATCTATTTTGCCAAGACATCGCGGTCCGTCCCCGCTCCAACAAACTATCCTAGACGGCGATAAACTCGCAGGTGTCTCGCTAATTCTTACTGGCAGCAAAATGGACGCAGGTGCACTTATTTCTCAGCTCTCAGTGCGACTTTCTGGCTCAGAGACAACTACAATACTCAAAGATTACTTGGCCAGAGCTGGCGCAACACAGCTTCTAAACGCTCTGCCTTACTATATCGCTGGCGACTTGGTGCCAGAACCACAGGATGACAGCAAAGCTACGTACAATAAACTTTTCAAAAAAGAAGATGGTTTTGTCGACGAAAATACGCCTGCTAAAATCGTTGAGCGCAAGATTCGTGCCTTCGATGCCTGGCCAAAAGTTTACACAATTGTAAAGGGAAAACGAGTTCAGCTTCTCGCCGCCCACTATGACGAAGAGAAACAACTTGTCATCGATCGAGTCAAGCCAGAAGGCAAGCAAGAAATGTCCTATGACGATTTCGTCCGCGGATATCACGTCACGTTGACATTTAAAGGCTAATTTGTTATCCTATATCAGCAAAGTTTAAAGATTAAGGGAGTAAGATGTTAAAAATCAGACTAACCAGAGTTGGCAAGAAGAACAGCCCGGCATACCGTGTTGTTGTTGCTGAACAGAAAAAGGCCGTAAAACGGAAATTCATCGAGATCATAGGTCACTATAATCCTATCTCTCAACCTAAAGAGATCGTTATCAAAAAGGATCGAGCTCTCTTCTGGATCGGACAAGGCGCTCAGCCATCCGACACAGTAAACAATCTCATGTGCGAACTTGGAATTCTTGATAAATCAAAAAAGATTGTCAAAGTTTTCGCTAAAAAAGCAGAAGTTGCAAAAGAGGAAGTTGTAGAAGAAAAAGCTGCTGAAAAGGTCGCAGAAGAAACTCCAGCTGTTGAAGCTGAAGCTCCTGTAGCCGAAGAAGCTGTTGAAACAGTTGAAACAGCCCCGACGACTGAAAGTGTCGGAGTCCCGACCGAGAGCGTCGGGAAAGAAGTAGTTGAAGAAGCAAAAGCTCCAGAGACTGCAGAAGAAGTTGTCGAGGCTGCAGCCGAAGCTGAAACTGTTGAAGAAAAATAAAATTTCTATTACAATAGTTTAAGAAATTAAGTAATAAAATTTTGAACACTCAAGAAATACCTTGGTGTCAAGAAAGGTAATCATGGCAGATCAAGATCAGCAGTTTGTCGAAGATGTCGTCAAAGCCATCGTTGAAAATCCGGATGATGTGAAAACCGAGAGAACAATCGATGAAAGAGGCGTTCTTATCAAACTCTACGTAAATCCTGAAGATATGGGTAAGATTATCGGTAAAGAGGGCAAGACTGCAAAAGCAATCCGAACTCTACTTCGAGTCTTCGGCGCAAAAAACGACGCAAGACTAAACCTCAAAATTGTTGAGCCAGAGGGTTCTGAAAGACCAGCTCGCGAAGACAAAGAGGAAGTTGCCGAAGAAGATGATGACAGCGCAACAAAAAACGCTCTAGATGATGTGCCCTCCGACCTTCTAGCGTAATCACAAATATATACAAAGAACCGCCACAGTTCTTCACCGAATCTAGCTTGCTAGAGTCAGAAGTCATAGGCGGTTTTTTGTATCAAATAGTGTTAAACTTATGTAGATATAATAATTAAATAAGGAATAATTATGAGATTTGATATCATTACACTCTTCCCTGAGATGTTCGTCGGACCTTTCTCTGAAAGCATCTTGAAAAAAGCACAGCTAAAAGATCTGATTTCGATCAATTTTCACGCTCTACGTG
>JBAXEI010000023.1:0-11043 GCA_037140515.1 Candidatus Berkelbacteria bacterium
CCGCCAAAAAGAATTACTTGTTTTCAGGTAATTCTTTTTTGGTTTTATGGTATAATATCATGAATAATTAAGGAGGAGCTTATGCCAAAGACAAAACTGGGCAAATGGACAGTCTGGTTAATAGTTACTTGCGTGGTACTACTCGTAATTGGAAATTTGGTAAGAGTCGCCCAGGATCGTGCAGGCATCGGCGACTGGACATTTTTTACTAATTTGAAGCGGACTTTTCCGATGACTGGAGGATTAGTTGCCGGCTTAGCTGGATTTTTTGCCGGTCTCGTCGCTGTTTGGAAGGAAAAAGAACGATCAGTTATCGTATTTATCAGCCTCGCTATCGGTCTACTTCTCTTCGTAATGTTTGTAGCAGAACTCTTATCAATAGCTGGAATTTTGCCGCCGATCTAAATATTAAATTTGCGAAAACTTATGAAATCAAATTTCTTGCCAAAATCAAAACTGGCCAAATGGTCAGTCGGGCTAAATTCCTTTTTCCTGTTATCAATGGTTGTGTCTTCCTCACTCGTTTTAGTGTTCAAAGTCCTGAGCTTTGATAATCATTGGTGGGATATAACCGTCGCTGTGACCTTCCCAGCCAGCATCATAGCCCTAATTTCAGGGATAATCGCCAAGGTAAAAAGCAAGGATCGCTCAGCTCTTGTTTCTCTTTCAATCTTTGTCGGCGTTCTCACCGTACTATTTATTCTACTCCACAGTCTGTTTATAAACGATTAGCTTTTCTATATGGATTATCCTTTCCGAACCTATGCAGTTCAGATTGATATAATTGCAAACTATTTTGTGCATTCTGATTTTTTTGTGACTGGATGCAATTTTGTCAAAAGAAATTGATTATTTATATTATTAAATTATAAAAACTAGGATTGTAAATTCCCTTGGGACGATTGCCAAATACTGATTAAAGTGTTTTTTTCTATACAACTATTTTTCGAAAGTTGTATAATATCTCTAACTAATATAACTCTGTCTTGTTCGGGTGTAATTATTTCAGCAAAAGAAATTAATTATCTAGGACATTATGACAAAATCCAAAACTAATACTCTAGCACCTGTAGATGGCGAGCGTCTTGGAGTTCTTTTTGGTGAAGCTGCCGATCCAATGGCGATACATGAGATCGGAGTCAATGGAAAGCTCTCTAGGTTTATCGATGTGAACAAAGCCTTTTGCAAGGTGCTTGGATATACAAGAAAAGAAGCTCTGAAATTATCGCCTTCTAACCTAGACGCTTCCGACTCGCGCAAGCATTTGCCTAGAGTTATCAAAAAATTGAATACCGATAAGCACGCCGTGTTCGAGACAATTCACGTGACCAAGAGTGGACGCAGAATTCCTGTTGAAGTATCCTCTGCCGTGTTCATGTCAGAGGGACGACCGCTGGTCATCTCCACCGCAAGAGATATCTCAAAAAGACTTGCGATTGAGAACGAGCTTGCTACCAACAAAGAAAAACTTGAACAACAGCTCATCCTATTTGAAACGTTACTAAAAAATACCCCGCTCGGTGTCTTTATGGTGGAAGCGACAACTGGTAAACCGTTACTCGCCAACAATGCTGCAGCAGAAATGCTCGGTAGAGGGATTCTTCCAGATGCGACAAAACATAATCTTTCAGAGGTTTACGAAGCAAGAAGGATTGGCGAGAAAGAAGCATATCCAGTGAAAGAGATGCCTGTGATACTTGGCATGGAAGGGAAAAAGTCTCACATCGATGACATGGTAGTGAGGAGGCCTGACGGCACAGAAAGAAATATAGAGATTTTCGGCTCGCCCATCAAGAACAAAAATGGCAAGGTCTGGGCTAGTCTTGTTAATTTCATAGATATCACAGATAAAAAAGCAGAGCAAAATGAAATTCTAAGCTTGAAAGAACAATTTGAAATGGCGCTAGATGTGAGTAAAATTGGCTTCTGGGAGCTCGATTTGATCAAAGATACAGCGATCAGAAACTTACAACATGATCAAATATTTGGCTATAAAAAGATGCTGCCAAGGTGGGGGGCAAAAATATTTTTCAAACACATAATTCCCGAAGATCGGGAAATGGTAAAAAAAGCATTTGCCGTTGCAATGGGAAACAAAAAACTTTTCTTCGTCTGTCGCATCAAATGGCCTGACAAATCCATTCACTCGATCACGGCTACTGGAAAAGCACTAATGAACGGTAGCAAAACTCCGATAAAGATGTTTGGAACAGTTCGAGATATCACGGAACAAAAAATCCTAGAGACTGCGCTAATCGATAGAGACGCAAAATTTGAGAAACTAGTTTCTCAGGTACCTGGGACGATAATGCAGGTACTGCGTAAACCTGATGGATCTCTAAGCTCACCTTATGCAACGCACGAGATAAAAAAGATGTTCGGGTGCAGTATCGAAGAGCTGAAAAATAATATGGATCCAATTATCAAGGCCATCCATCCAGACGATCTGGAAGAGGTTATGGAAGGTATGAAAAGATCGATGAAAACAATGGGGATTTGGAAGTCAGAATATCGTGTACGCGTTTCAGGAAAACCAATCCGCTGGGTATCTGGCCAATCGATGCCTGAAAAGTTAGAAGATGGTAGTATCATTTGGCATGGCTTCGTTATGGATGTTACCGATCGCAAGAAGATCGAGGAAGAGCTTCTAGATTCACGAAATAATCTAGAAAAATTGGTATTCTCTAGAACCCAAGAGCTACAAAAGCAAGAAAGCTTCTTGAGCTCAATATTGGAGAATGTACCGAATATGATTTTTGTGAAAGAAGCGAGGAATCTAAAATTTGAACTGTTTAATAAAGCAGGAGAAGAGCTTCTTGGTCAAAAAAGCGAGGTAATGATCGGCAAATCAGACCGAGACTTCTTCCCAAAAAGACAGGCTGATTTCTTCATTGAGAAAGATCGCTCAGTGCTCAAAAGCAAGAAACTGCTAGACATCCCTGAAGAGCCAATAAAAACTGGACGCGGGGAACGAATCTTACACACCAAGAAAATTCCAATATTGGGAACAGATGGTAAGCCACAGTACCTACTTGGCATTTCAGAAGATATAACTGAGCAAAAAGAAAGACTTGACTTGATCGCCAGAACAAAAGAACTGTCAGAGATTAAGGCGAAAGACGAGGCTATACTTGGCTCGATTGGTGATGCAGTATTTGCCACAGACGTAGAAGGAAAAATCCTGTTGTTCAACAAGGTTGCTGAAACGACATCTGGCGTTGCGGCTAGCGATGCTCTTGGGCAAAGCTACAAGAAGATATTTACTTTTGTCAAAGAAAGTGACAATAAACCGACAAACGATTTCATTGCCGAAGCAATCAAAGAGAAACGAATCAAGAAAATGTCAAATCACGTGCTTTTACTAAGGAAAGATGGTAGCACGCTCCCAATAGCTGACTCAGCATCGCCTATTATCGATCAAAATGGTGAAACAATTGGTTGTGTCGTGGTTTATCGAGACGCAACACACGAACGCATTGTAGACAAGGCAAAGACGGAATTCGTATCGCTTGCTTCTCATCAGCTCAGGACTCCTCTAACAAGCATTAATTGGCTGACCGAGATGTTCCTGAAAGGTGATCTTGGTGATATTACAAACAAACAAAGAGAAAATATTAACGTGATCTCGAAATCGGGTAAAAGGATGGCAGCGCTCGTAAGCTCACTTCTGAACGTATCGAAGCTTGAACTAAACGTTTTTGCTATCAATCCTGAACTTGAGAGTATCTCTAAGGTAGTAAAAGACGTAGCAGAAGACCTCGATTACGAAATCGATAAAAAGGGAATAAAAGTCAACATTATTAAGAAAGGCAGACTACCAAAAATAAAGCTTGATCACACACTTATTCGAATTGTATGTCAGAATCTGATCTCAAACGCTGTACACTACTCTCCTCCAAAATCTTCTATCGATATCAAATTATCTTCTGATAAAAAGTACTATCATCTTACAGTCAAAGATCACGGCATTGGAATTCCAAAAGACGATCAGGACAAGATATTTACCAAACTGTTTCGAGCGAGCAACGCTCAAGCTTTTCGCACAGATGGAAACGGCCTTGGTTTGTACATAACAAAGCTAATATTAGACGCCACGAGTAGCAGTATTTCTTTTAGCTCTGTCGAGGGCAAGGGGAGCGCATTTATAATTCAGATTCCGTTGACAGGAATGGTAGAAAAAGAGGGAACGAAGGCTCTTGAGATTATTTAGTAATTACATAATAATTAGAAAAATGTTAAGAAAGGACAATGATTTATGAAACCTGAGACCAAGCTCCTGTTGATTGTTGAAGACGAGGACTCTGTGGTTTATGCACTTTCGGAAAAGTTTAATTTGACTGAAGGCGTAAAGGTAATTTTTGCAAGCAATGGCGTTGATGGACTCAAAAAAGCACTTGAAGAGAAACCTGATTTAATATTACTCGATATAATTTTGCCTGAGATGGATGGGATAGAAATGCTTGAAAAGCTCCGAGAAGATGACTGGGGTAAAAATGTCGAGGTCATAATCCTATCCAATCTTTCTGATCCAGATAGCGAAAAGAAGGCAAGAACACTTGGCGTGACCCAATACATTATCAAGGCTGATTGCGAGATTGAGGATGTTGTAAAGAAAGCACTTGCAAGTATAAAAACGTAAGTGAACTACCAACCCTATATAAAAATAGCTTGTCTTAATCGACAAGCTATTTTTATTCGAGCAAACTACTATTTCAGTATATTTCTTGCTGCAACAACCCCGATCACTTTTTTTGCACAACTTTCCTTTAGAACATTTGAACACTCTGACAATGTCGCGCCTGTAGTCGCAACATCATCGATCAAAAGTACTGTTTTGCCTCTGATAATATTTGAATCTATACAGCGAAACGCACTTTTCAAGTTCAGAAGCCTTTCACGTCGATGTAGCGTGGTTTGCGACGCAGTATTCCTACAACGTACCAAAATGTCTGCAAAATCACATTCTAGGCGATCAGAGAGGTACTTAGCTAGCAATTCGGCCTGGTTGTATCCCCTAATATTTTTCTTTTTAATATTTAATGGCACCGGGACGATAATTATATTTTTGCCGAAATCCAAATTTTTAATTTTCTGAAAAATCAATTCGGCAAGAATTTCCGCAAGTTCTGAAACGCCACAATATTTTAGCTGATGAATAATTTCTTTCATCGGTCCGATATCATACCGAACTGCCGGAATAATGGCGAAAAGATCGGTCTTCATCCTAGCCCGACAGTTCAAACAACTTTTGCCGTTTGGAGAAATTTTGCCGCAGTAAAAGCAAGTTGGAGTTTTTAATAATTCAATTTCTCCAGCACAGCCAGCGCACAAATATTGACCGTATTTTCCGCAGCTTACACACAGCTTCGGGTAAAAAATATTTAACAAAACCTGCCTGATATTTAATAAAGCATCTGATAATCTTTGGCTGGTAATTGTGTTTTTAAGAATTTTCATGGTTTGATTGTTGACTATTTTTCATGTTAATATATAATTAATTCTAGCGGAATATCCTATGCATTTTTACTATCTCATAAATCCCAAAGGAGGGGCAAATGAGCGAGAATCTTGATAAGAATGATTGGCTTGTTGAAGAGACAGAAGGCCAGTTATCAATCGATGTCTACCACGACGATCACAACGTCTATATTTTTGCGCCTATTGCTGGGGTAAAAGCATCTGACGTAGATATTTCAATAACCGATGAAGTTATAACTATAAAAGGTGTCCGGTCTCCAGGCCATGATGCTGGGATAGAGAAACACTTCACACAAGAGTGCTACTGGGGACCATTTTCTAGATCTTACGTCCTGCCTATTGCCGTAAATTCAGAAAATTCCAAGGCTACGCTGAAAGACGGCTTGCTAAGAATAGAAGTTCCAAAAGACGATAAGGTCAAGACAAAAACAATCAAGATCAATGAAGGCAAATAGTTTTCATCTGCAAGGAAACAGCAAAAATACACTTTCATAAAAAGTGTATTTTTGTTATATTATTCTTTAGTAGTGTAAATCCAATAAAAGATCGGAGATTATGCAGAAGATAAGAAAAGCAGTCATACCTGCTGCAGGATATGGTACAAGATTTTTGCCAGTAACCAAGGCCATGCCGAAGGAGATGCTACCAATCGTCGACAAGCCTGTCATTCAATATATCGTTGAAGAGCTAGTTGAAGCTGGAATCGAGCAAATCATTATCATCACTGGTTGGCACAAGCGTGCTATCGAAGACCACTTTGACCGCCATCTCGAGCTTGAATACAAGCTTCGGGAGGCTGGAAAAATGGAGCAATACGAGCAAATCAAAAAGATCTCAACCATGGCTGAGTTTGTTTATATTCGCCAGAAAGAACAAAAGGGTAATGGCGATGCAATCCTCACTGCCAAAAATGTGGTTGGCGACGAACCATTTATCGTCTGTTGGGGCGACGACTTTATCTCTGCCGAACCTTCAAGAGCTAAGCAGCTAATTGCCGCTTACGAAAAATATGGCACAAATATTTTGGGTTGCGTGAAAGCTGATGCACCAGGCGATGCACTAAAGTACGGCTATGTCGGTGGCGAAGAAATAGCCGACGGCGTAATCAAAGTTGACCAGCTTATCGAGAAGCCAGGAGAAGGGAACTGTCCATCGAACCTCGCGGCTGTTTCTGGATTTGTGTTTGTCCCAGAATTTTTCAAAGCAATCGAGAAATCGACACCAGAACCAGGAAAAGAATTGGTCTGGGTAGATGGTATCAACACGATGAGAGCCGAAGGAATTGACGCTTATGGTGTTGAAATAAAGGGCGGCAAGTATTATGATTGTGGTAATGTAACTCAATACATTAAAACGAATATTGAGATGGCGCTGAAGCGACCTGATGTCAGACCAGACCTTGCTGAATACATCAAGGATATTGCTAAAGATTTATAATTTTTGAATTAAATATATTCTGCTAACCACGCGGAATCGGAGGGAAGATGAAGCGTATCGCCAAAATTTCTAGCTATATTTTAATAGCACTATTTTTTGCTATATCACTATCAGGCTGCACGAAGAAAGCAACTGTAGCAACTAGCAACAAGCTAATCGTATGGAGCTTTGAGGACGAGGATGTTTGGAAGAAGATCTCAACAAACTTTACCGGTGTATACAAGGACATGACGATCGAGTACAAGAAGGAAACCCTTGATAGTGGATACGAAAACAGGGTTCTAAACGCGATTTTATCTGGTAACGGTCCTGATGTTTGGGCAATGCCAAACGATTGGGTCTATCGCCATCAAGATAAACTAGCTCCAATGACAGACACTGTTAGTGCGCTAGTAAATCTCGATGATCTATTTATCCCTGCGGTCAAAGAAAGTGTCGTTGTAAACAATCAGACCCTTGGGCTACCAGCAGGTGGCGAACCACTTATTATTTATTACAATCCGAAGATTTTTGAACAAGCTGCTGAAGCATACGCTACAAACAATCCTGGCGATGAGAACAAAGAAAAAAGAGACCAAGCTTCGTTACTACTTAGCAATTTCCCACGGACATGGGCAGAATTTTCTGAAACTACAAAAATCCTTACCATCAAAGATGCAAGCGGAAATGTAACTCTGTCAGGAGCGGCACTTGGCACGAGTAATGTCGCAAATGCAGCAGACATTCTCTATCTCATGATGATGCAAAACAACACACAGATTATCTCACCAGATCTGAAACTTGCGACATTTGCGCTGCCACAAGATACACCAAAACAAACATCTGATGTTCCAGGAAAGCGCGCACTTGAGCTATATACAAGCTTCGCCGATCCTACAAGCGAGAATTATTCGTGGAACGACAGTATGGGTAGTGACGTTGAAGCTTTTGTAAATGGCAAGACTGCAATGATATTCGGATACAGCCAATTATCGAACTATTTTGCACAAAAATATCCAAACTTCAAGGACTACAAACGTGCATTTGTCCCTCAGCTTAGCGAAGAGCTTGGTACATATGTCGACTATGCAAAGTTTAATGTCTTTGGCGTAAGTGCTTACTCATCAAACTCTCGATATGGCTGGCAGCTAGTAAGACTTCTGTCTACCGACTACTCCGGTGACATTGACGACGCGTCAAAGATCTCTAGCGTCATGAAGAGCACGGTCTATGACGTGAAAACAACTTCTCTCAACGACAGAGGCGGAAACAATCCTGATCCACTCGAACTTGCAACAGCTAAAACTTTTATCAAGGGTCGCTTCCCTGATGAATTTGATACAAACATCCTCTCTGCAATCACAGCTGTAAACAAGAAAGAGTTGACAGCTCAAGCAGGCCTTGATCTGGCTTCACGAAATATTACAGAAATTTTACGTAGAGTTGGTTGGTAATAAGAAAGAATTATGAACAAGAAGCTTAGCTTGATTACGAAGTTCGCAAGTGTCGCCGTACCGATAGGCTTGTATTTTATTACCGCAAAAAACGCTTTTGCAGTGGAAGTCGGCGTGTGTATACCAAAAGCTGGTGGCGGCGAGATCTGTACTTTCAACGGCTACACGTCTTATGTAAAAAGTTTTTACGGATTTACAATCACACTCGGTGCTTCTTTGGCTGCGCTCATGATTGTCTATTCTGGATATATGTATCTCACCTCACAGGGCGATACTACCAAGCTAAATAAAGCAAAGGAAATTTTTACTGGTGCCTTTCTAGGCTTTCTCTTGCTATTAACAATCTCAGCAATCTTAAATTGGATAGGCCTACCAGCTTTCAGATAAAATATGAAAAAGTTTTTACCAAAATTAGCACTTTCTCTCATTGCGATATCTCTTTCTTTGACACTGCTGATACCGAGCAAAGTGTCGGCCGAACCTGTTGCTCAGCTTGGGCTCAGCTTGTTAAGCTCGCAGACCCAATTTGCACCGGGAGATAATGTTGGAATACAGGCTGTTCTTAATGCAGGTCCAGGAGTTAGCTATTCTAGCTTCAAATACTATTTCTATGTCACAAAAATCGTCAGCGTAGACGAACCACTTCAGAATGTAAGCGACGCTACAGCATGGTGGAAAATTAAAGAAAGTACATATTCTATATCATCTACTGATCAAAGCTACGGAATAGGCAATGCGTATCTTGACCCTGCCACTTGGCTAGTCAGTAGCACGACCACAGTTGGTACACATTGGATCAAAGTGATACTCACCTCCCCAGACGGTACTATCATTGACTCCAAATCCACAAGTATCGATGTCGTTCCAGGGACGGTACAATCAGGACTCACGCTGAGCAGAGAAGAAGTAAATAAGGCTACTCAATCAGCCAATCCAGTTCAAATAACATATTCTGTAACTCCACCAGTAACTTCAATTCAATACTCCGCAAATCTTCTCATCTCAACAAAAGGTTATGCAGACAAAACCGACAGATATACAAACTCCGTACCAGACGACTTTTATCTGAAAGAATGGAAATTATTCAGCAAAACTGTCACAAAGCAGACATTCACCTACAAATGGAATGCAGCAGCCACTGGCGTTGATCCAAACGACAGCGTCCCTGGATATCACCAAATTGTACTTGAGGTCTTCGCGGATGGAAATATTGTAGGGACAAAGACTGGTTGGATAAGGGTCTGCAACGGCAGTGATTGTACCCCTGTAACTCCTACGCCTACACCGACTCCTACACCTACACCAACACCTAGCGGAGATGATCCTAATCTTACTGGGAATCAGCTTGCATCAGAGCTTCCTCCTACACTTAATGGTAACCTAAAAACATACGCTGGCATCAAGACATTTATAATCGGCCATTGGTTCCCGATTATACTTGGTATATTCGCTTTCTTTGGCATCATTATGGGTGGTTGGATGTATATCACCTCTGCAGGAGACCCAGCCAAAGCAGATAAGGGCAAGAAAAGCCTTCTCTACTCTATCATCGGTATGATTATAGCTGTCGGAGTAACCTCCGTAGTCAAAGTATCACAAAGCATAATCGCAAGATTTAGCGGTGCTACCAGTGTTGCAGGTGCCAACTCACTGTTTACTAGAACAACAAATCTCATTGCGGAAATCTCTGGCATTCTTGCCTTCATCTATTTGGTCTACTCAGGTATTCTTTACCTCTCAGCTGCAGGTAATCCTGACTCGGCAAAGAAGGGGCTTCAGGGCATTATCAACGCCGGTATCGGTATAGTCATAATAGTCGCAGCGTGGGCAATCATCCGAGCCGTCACAGGGACTTTAGCACAAACATTATAAACTAAGAATAAATATATGAATCAAATCATTGATAGAATTTACGCAGCCGAAGGCGACAAAACTTTAGGTGGGATACTAGGCTGGTTTGATGGCACCGATAAGTCAAAAGGCTTGGGAACAATAACTAGTTTTGTTGGAAATATAGTAACACTAGCTGTTGATTTTAGCTTTGTCCTCGTCACAATTATGGTTTTGTATAGCGCCTTTCTCTACGTCAGCTCGCTAGGAGAAGAAGCTAAGGCTGAAACCGCGAAAAAAACACTGATTTGGGCCATCGTCGGCTTTGTTGTGATTGGCCTCGCAGAGGTAATCAAAAATGTCATGAAAAAAGAAACTGGAGCATAGATTTGACAATTACTGGTGATCTTTTGTTATAATGAATATTAAATAAATGAAAAAAGGTGAAAATGCTAGTAGACAAGGCTTATGCGTTAATCGACTTGACGTCAAAGAACGCTCCAACGGTCACAAACCTAAACAATCTTTTCGACAAAACGACAAACTTGATCGCTTTGGTCGCGGGAATGCTTGCCTTCATCTATTTGGTCTACTCAGGTATTCTTTACCTCTCAGCTGCAGGTAATCCTGACTCAGCAAAGAAGGGTCAACAGGGCATCGTCAACGCTATCATCGGTATCATCATCATCGTCGCAGCATGGGCAATCATCAACTCTATAAACGGCACAACAGGTCAAACCATCGCACCATAGATAAGTTAATTTTTAATAATAAATAAATAAGGAGAATATGAACACATTAATCGCATCTGCAAGTGCAGCAATTTCGTCTCTGAACTCTTCATCGGGAAACGTAGCAAACGTTT
>JBAXEI010000024.1:0-10036 GCA_037140515.1 Candidatus Berkelbacteria bacterium
TCATTTGAATCTTGCAGCAATCTGAGCAAAACCGTATCTGCCCGATTATCCTTTACTGCGCCGAGTATAAATGCGGCAGTCATGCGAATATCCATATCTGTGTCGTAACAAGCAATAATCATTTGCGCGACCAGACGGATCCTAACCTTTCTTGTATCAAGCCATTCGTTCACAGATGGCCCGTACAAGAGGTGCTTTGCAATCAAGGGAATCCCGTCGAGATTTATATCGTAAGGGAAACCAGTGGTAAATCTAATTGGTAACATTGCGTCTACCTCCAGAAATTTGGTCAACAAAACTATAACACTTAGTCGACTATGTGTCAACATTAGGCCTCTATAAAGATTTCTGTAAGTCCTCTAGGTGACGCTTAGCTTGGATATAAGCAAGTTTCTTTTTCAGGGATTCTTCGATTCCCACGTTGATTGGCGCGAGACTTTCATCCCGCTTCTTTGTTGCTGCCAGCATTTCTGATTCGTATAAATCCAATACTTCACTTTTTTGTTCATATAGAGATCGTAATTTTTCATCTAATTTTGCGGTTGGATCACCCTCATTCTCCAAAGCTCTGGATGCTTCAGGAGTTTTTGACCCGTCAATCACACTTGGGTCAATTTTTGCGAGTGGCGAATCTTGATCAAGCGGCTCGTCGGCAGGAACTGCAGGAAGAGCCCCTCCAAAAAGGGTATCATTTTCGGCTTCTTTCTCAGTCGGTAAGCCAGCTGTCTGTTTACTTAGAACATCTGGATTCTCCTTCGCAAGTAATACATCAATCTTATCAACCTGCGTCATAAGATTATCTCGCGTCTCACGCAAGTGTTCTAGCTGCTCAGCCTGTTCAGGGCTTAGTGTCTGACTGGCTGCCTCAAGACGATTACTAATTCCACTAATCTCATTTTTCAGCTGGGTGCGCTGCGCAACCAAAAGCTGAGGAACTAGTTCGTCCTCTTTTTTCACCATAGTACTTGATACTCCAGGCTCAGCCATCATTCCCTCCAAACGTTATATTTATTATATTTTATAACATTGCAAGAATTATGCAAGCCAATGCACCAAATATTGACAAATTTGCCTTTTCTGTTATTGTAAATCAGCAATCGGCCACGGAATGTGGTATTGCTGAGAGCTGTTGCGCATTGATCGAGGATTTCTACATGAGAAATCAGAATCTCTTCTACAGACGGCTGAAAAGGAGCAAGATATGATATTTTTCTCATATCTGAAAGCGATCGTATGGTCGAAATCGATGCTATGGCTTGCCATAGGTGTCATCAGCGTGCGAATTATCTTCACGCAAGGGTTGTTGTCAAAAGTTTACCCAACCCTACCAGATCTTTGGTTTATCTTGGCTTGGATAGTACTTCTCATCGCTTTTTGGTACTGCATGACAAGCTATGAAACTATGGCCAACAAGGTAAAAGAGCTAAACAAGGTTTTGCCGATCAAGCGCTGGCTCGTGGCGAAATGTCCTGCATTGGCTCGCATTTCTATGGAAACCCTCGTCCGTGCTGACGACATGTCCATCTTCTGGCTTGAGCCAAAAGAAAAGGCCACGTCCTTAGCCAGAATTTGGGAAAACTACATTCATCTACGGAAATGGCTACCAAACTTTGTAGAATGGGTGACTGAACGCAGTTCAGATAGAACAACGAACGCACCTACGAAGTTCACTATTCGCATCGCTTCCGAAGGAAAGGTATACTTTGGTTTCGATAATTCGAAACACTGGCCTGGCTGCCCTCAATGGCGTATGCAAGCTAAACCATATGTCCCCAGCGCCAGAGAGATCGAAACTACATTTACTGATGGGGCAGAAACCATCATGCTCGGAAGATCACTTAGTCCATATGTTGGGGACTTTTCAGATGTCATCTGGAAAGCTCTGTTTATCGCCACAAATTTTAGATCAATTCGTCACTATGAAGAGATCCAGAAGTGGCTCGCATTGACCAGATTTCTGGCCGACACAAAGAATGGCAAGATCGGCTCATCACCCATCCTTGGCTGTCTCCGAGAAACTATCATGGAAAGTATGGTCAGCAACGACTACACCGACGATGAATTTCTAATTGCTCTGAGCAGAATCGATCTTGGCAAGCAGAAACAAAAGAGACCACAAACCCTAGCGGATGCACTAGGGAAAAAATCAACTTAAAACCGTGGGCAGCAGAGATGCTGCCCACATTTTTTTATTTAGTGCGTAATGAATATTTTTACAAAACGCTTGATCTGATCGTACTCCGAGAGCCAATTGATCTCAGGAAAACGACGAAACCAGGTCATTTGCCGACGAGCAAACTGATGACTCTTAAACTTCAAATCCTGACTCACCTCCAAAAATTCATTGTTATACTGTTTCATTGTTGCACTGTTATTTTTAGGCAATTCAGCAATTTCACAGTTTGACAATTTAGCAATTTTTTGGAGAAATTCAGTCATGATCCTATATTCAAGCCCAAGCCCGATCAGCCAGTCTGTACTCACACCACGATCGATCAAAACTTGCACTTCTTCTAGCATTCCCTCGGCAAAACGCGCATCGACGCGTTTATCGATTTTTTCATGCAGAAGATTTCTCGGCAGATCAATACCGATTTGTAACACCTCAAAATCAGGTTTGATCTTGACTGGGGTTAGACCCTCTTGCGCCATCTCGATCGCTCTGATCAGACGATGGGCATTTTTCCGATCGACTTTTAGATTCTTATCTGGATCAATCTTATCTAAAATATCATTTAGTTCTTTAACTGTTTTCCCGTCGAGTTCCTGTCTTGAATACTCTGCCACTCCGACGCTCTGCCTCTCCGCCACTTGCAACTCAAACCCCTCAACAATCCCCTGCACATAGAGCCCAGTTCCACCGACAATGATCGGCAGTTTCCCACGAGAAAGCACGTCTGCAATCGCAGCTCGAGCGAGAGGTAAATAATCGAAAAGCGTCATTTTCTCTTCAGGATCAGCAATGTCGATCAAGTGATATGGGACACCATCATATTCACCTAAGTCTTTACCGGTTCCCAGATCGAGACCACGATAAACTTGGCGTGAGTCGGCCGAGATGATCTCACCGTTGAATTCTTTGGCCAGGCGTACGCCAAAAGCAGTCTTGCCTGAGGCAGTCGGACCGACGATAGCAACAACTTTTTTCTTTATCTTTGACATTATTTTACTTTTTGCATTATTATGTAAATGAATCAGTTCTTACTTCATTATTTACCACATTTCGTGGATTAATTCTATTCATATGATCAAAATCACCGATTTAGTAAAAAAGTATGGCAACACAGTAGTAGTAGACAATCTCAATTTATCTATCAAAAAAGGAAGCATTTTTGGATTTCTTGGACCAAACGGCGCTGGCAAGACAACCACGATCAAGATGATCATTGGTCTTAGCCAAAAAAACGCTGGCAACGTTGAGATTGATGGAAAAGATCTTAGCAATATCTCCAGCCGCGAAAATATTGGCTACATGCCAGAAGATCCATATTTCTACGACCAGCTAACAGCAACAGAATTCCTTGCTTTCATGGCAGGGCTGTTCAAGGGTAAAACAAGAAATATTGATGAAACACTTGAGCTGGTAGGACTGAAGCATGCTTCAGACCAAAAAGTTGGGACTTTTTCTAAAGGGATGAAGCAACGACTTGGTCTAGCACAAACGATTATCAACGATCCAGATTACATATTCATGGATGAGCCACTTGACGGCCTCGATCCAATCGGCCGGCTTGAGTTCAAGAAGATTTTTCTCAAGCTGAAGAACGAGGGCAAAACAATCTTTTTCAACTCGCACATACTCTCTGACGTGGAGGAAATCTGCGATGAGATTGGTATCATCTGCTATGGCAAACTAATCTATGCAGGAAATATTGAAAAGTTCTGCAAAGGAGATAGCCTCGAGAAGAAATTCGTTGAAACCATTCATAAATTCACCGAGGAAGGCAACAAATTCCATGAATAATATATTTATTATTGCCAAAAACACCTTTAAAGAAACTATCAGAGACAAGATTCTATATGCGATTCTTGCTTTCGCTGTTCTTTTTCTCCTCTCAACTGTCATCTTCGGCTCGATATCCCTTGGCGAAGACGTCAAAGTCATAAAAGATTTTGGTCTTGCAGGAATTTATATTTTCAGTATCATCATCGCAATTTTTCTCGGAACTTCGCTTATCTACAAAGAGATTGAAAAAAAAACGTTATACATTCTCCTCTCAAAGCCAGTTTCTTCTGTACAATTCATAATCGGAAAATACTTTGGGCTTTTTGCAAGTGTGATACTAAATGTTGCAATTATGAGCATAATTTACCTTGGAATTGTAGCATATAAGGGTGGTGGCTTCGACTATCTCTCCCTTTGGTCTATTCTTCTGCTCGTCTTCGAAATGTCGATATTTATCGCACTTGCAATACTCTTCTCGACCATCACAACTCCCCTTGCTGGAATGATTTACTCTGTGATCGTTCTCTACATTGGCCACTCGCTCTCACTGCTAAAGGAAGCGGCTATCCAATCTAGCAAATTTGCTCAGATCATGACCAACATTGTTTATTATGGATTTCCGAATCTAGAGAAGTTCAATATCCGCAATCTCGTCGTATATGGCACAAGTGTGACAACTGCCCAAATCGTTTACCCAATATTTTACTCAATCCTCTTCACTACCGTCCTCCTATGGATATCTGGCTTTGCACTCAAGAAAAAGGATTTGTAATGCGAACGGATAGAAGATCGCAAATAATTCGTAGAACGTTTCTACTCGCAATATTTTTGCTTATTTTCGCATGCATCCCAACTCTTCAATTCATGCAAGACAAGTCTGTTGTGAAAGCACAAACCCCTGAGCCGTATGTACTGAATCCAAAAGTAGTGAAGGCAGCAGATTCTGGCCTTCACAATGCCTCATCTGATCTTACCTGGTTACTGATGATCCAGTATTTCGGCAGTGGCAATAGCACAAACTACGAGAAACTAAATGATTTTCTAACACTTGCGACAGAGCTAGATCCAAAATTCTCTTATCCATATGCTTTTGGCACGCTTGTCATGCCGTACTTTGGCAAAACAGATGAAGCCATCAAGCTTGCAGAAAAAGGTCTACGTGACGCCGAGCCAGACTGGCGCATCTCCTATTATCTCGCTACAACTTATTTTTCACAAAAAAATGACCGAACAAACGCGGCCAAGTATTTTGACATCGCCGCTCGCACTCCTGGAGCGCCTGCAAACATTGCAAAAATAGCAGCAAATTTTGGGACTCGCGGTAGTCAAAGAGCTGAGACAAGATCGATCTGGGAAGGCGTTTATAACAACAGTAAGGACGACGTTGTGAAACAAAGAGCAAAAGACTATCTCACCCACCTGGATATCCTTGATTTACTCGACCAAGCAAAGCTTGTTTACCAAAAAGTTTATGGCAAATACCCGACGGAAGTTCAGGATCTCGTCGATGCAACAATTCTAAAAGAAATACCAGTCGACCCACTCGGAGTCTCGTTCAAATTTGATGAAGTCGGCAATATCCAGTACAAATAAAAAAGTCCCCTGCTTTCCTTATAGCAAGGGACTGAAATGTTATTTCAACTGACATGAGATGGTTTTGATCATTCCCATCTCAAGAACAATACTAATATTGTAGAACTCGCCTAATCCCTCTTGGATTTCAGCAAATTCGAGACGCTCACGCTCGTCGGTCGCATAGTGCTCGACCCACTCTTTGCCAGCCTCAATTAGTCCGCGTTTTTCTATATACGCTTTCTTCACTGCGGCAACTTCGTTTGCCAGATACTCAGCATGTTTCACTGGATCTGGATCGGCAATCTTATCGCCTATTACGAAGATTTCAGGTCTAAGCCTTATGATCTCCACCCAAAACTTCGGGCGAAGCGCGCGAGGCAAGTTATGAATCGTTGCCCCAGTGATAATCACTGGGAATTGGCCAGGAGCAAACTGAGATAAGTCAGTTACGTCTCCTCGGACCAAGGTCATTTTGTTTCCAAAACGAGCCGCACACTGATCCAGCATTGTCTGATTTAGATCAACCCCGACGATGCTTTTGCAGCCAGCTTCGATGAACTTGGCAGATGTTTCACCATCGCCACAGCCAAGGTCTAAGATCGGCAGATTTTTGAAATTTGCAATCTTGGACACCTGGTCAAAGATAGACTGTTGGAACTCTTCATAGCTGAGCCCCTGACTCGCATAGATCTCATTCCAGATCAGCGCGTAATCATCAGAAATCTTTGTAAAACGATCATTTGTATTCATGATTTCTCCTATTTTGTGTTTTCTCAACACTCTAATCATAAAGCAATATGCTGTATGACTCAAGATTGAGTCCCTCACCGTGATTACGATGAGGGACATTGTCATTCGCTCATTACAGAGCGACGGTGAAGACGAGCTTCAGCTCCTTTCCGTGAAGGAATTCAGTCGCTCGAAATGAGTACTGATCGGTCAATTTAACTTCGGAGCTAACTCCGAAACCCAAATTTGACTGCTCAACCAGCCCGGCCTTCAAGTTTTTGGCTACTTGGTAGTCTGCCGAAACTTTGTGCCACTGGCCGGAACCGCCCTCTTCAAGGACGCAGAAGACTGAAGTCTTGCCTTTCGAGGCCCAAAGGAAACTGCCGAAGCGGACATTCTCGCGACCAGATTCAATACCGGCGCCAACGCCGACTTCGGCGTATTTGTTGATCTGGATGGTCGGGCCAACGTAGGCCTCCGACCAGCCCTTCGACATACAGACGTATGCGAAGGTGCGACTGTTTTCAACGTTAACCTCGATACTTTTCTCACCGTTAAGCGAGTCAAAACGAACATTGTTCGCCTCTACGCCAACACCGAGTAAAGTGATAGCCGCTATAATAGCGACGGTAATAATATTCTTCATATCGTTCTCCAGAGGTCGATACCTTTCGTATCTGCACCTCGTTGGTAATCTCGAAATTACCTGGGGATCTGCTTCCCTGGCTCACCTTACGGGTGACACGGCTTGTTTTTCTTTAGGTCAAGCGCCTATATTCATTTTTCAATACTCTAGTTATCAAGATTTACGCTTAATAACTCGAGATTGATCCCCGCACAACATTGTGCGGGGAAAGTCGATGGCAACTATTTGCCTAAGTGCTGCCAGAGCATAAACATTACTACAGCTGCTGGGACTAATCCTCCTAGGATTATTGCATTTGCGGTATTTTCAAGCTTCTTTGTTGCAGGACTAATCGCAAGCCCACGAATTGTCTGAATAAATGCCATTACTGAGCTGGCCATCCAACAGATGAAGCCAATCACCCAGAGTGACATCGCGGTAAGAGCTAAGATAATCGCTATAGCTGTTTCTAATAAGTTCATAATGTTCTCCAGAGGTCGACGCCATATTGCATCTGCACCTCATTGCGTTTTTTCAACGCTCTAGTCATCAATTTGTAATTAATGACTCGAGATTGAGTCTCTCACCAACTTAATGGTGAGAGACAAGTTACTCTAATATTTACCCGTGATAAACCTCCATAGTCTTGCCAGAACCTGCTTGATCCCAGTCAAGATATTTTCTGTGTCGGTGCCCGCCCCTACGTCAGGCTTGCGTGCTTCGAAAGAAGCACTTATGACTACTGACTCCTCCAAATCGTATTCTTCCGAAAACGGCTCGAGGATGTTTACTGTAAAATTGCATGCTACTGCAATGCAGAAGATCAGAAGTAGCTTTATCATAATTTCCTCCAGAAGGTTTTTGTTTGCTTCACTCCGAGGCGGTCTATGCCGTTTCTCATCGTGACAGAACATTATAGCATACCGTTTTGCATTTGTCAACCCTTTTGGATGACAAAATGCATTTAATCACGTTTTTAAGCTCGATTTTGCAAATTTTGTTGTACTGCTCTACCCAAAAATAGACATTGATAGTATGCTGTTTATATATGAAAGAAGATTTAATAAAACTTGGATTCAGCAACAACGAGGCAGAGATTTATCTTGCCATGATCGAGCTCGGTGAGACCGGCGCAGGCGAAATCATCAAGAAGACTTCTCTGCACCGCAACATTGTCTACGAAACACTAGATAAGCTAGTGACAAAGAAGCTCGCCAGCAAAGTCACTCGCAAGAAGGTGGCGCAGTTTGTAGTCACCGATCCTGATAGGATTCTTGAAGATCAAAAGAGCAAGCTAAATATCGCAAGCAAGATAGTCCCCTCCCTCGTCGCAAAGGCCAAGATCAAACAAGAAATTGTAATCTATGAAGGCCTAGAAGGTTTCCAGACATTTAGCATGGCACTTATCGAAAAGATGAAAGAAAACTCTACACTCTATGTCTTGGGGGCAACAGGCGACCTTTGGTATGAGCTCATGGCAGACAAAGCGAAGAAATATGAGAAGATCCGTAGCAAGAAAAATATCAAATTCAAGATGGTAGAATATGGAGAATCACGAATTGATCAGGAGCGTGCAGCAAAAGACAAAACATACATTATCCGAATCTTGCCAAATAATATCGCTAGCCCAGCCAATGTCCTGATCTGGGATGATTGTATTGCTCTTCAAACTCTCGCTGAGCCATATTCCGTCATTGAAATCAAAAACGCGCTACAGGCCAAAGCTTATATGAATTACTTTAATCTGCTCTGGGATCAGGGCAAGGAAGTATAATGAAAAAAATATTTTGTTCGCTAATGCTTTCAGTTATTAGCATTTTCCTTTTTGCGCCTTCGGTAACAGCACGGGACAGCTCACAAATCACTGATTGGTACATCAAGGATTTCAAGTCAGACACAGTCGTCAACAAAGATGCCAGTCTCGATATCAGCGAGACGATTGTGGCCGATTGTGGAAGCCTACCAGACAAGCATGGTATTTTTCGCGTTCTACCAACTGGCTATCAAAAGACTGCCAACACTTGGGTGAATACGCCAATCAGTCTCAAAAGTATCACCAACGAATCAGGTGTAAGCTACGATTATTCGACGAGCAAAAGCTATACTGACAACACGCTCACCTGGAAAATTGGCGATGCCAATAAAGTCGTGACTAGCGTAAATACTTATGTGATAAAGTACCATGTCAGAAATACTATTCGGTTTGATAACACTGCCTTTGATGAATTTTACTGGAACGTTGGCGGCTACTTCTGGGATATCGAAACTGACAATTTCCAAGCCACGATCCACTTCCCGACGGAGATAACCAAGGATAATACTGCGCTCAGCATGTATTCTGGAGCTTTTGGAGCCAAGGACAATACTCTTGCGACTTCAGCTTGGACGGATGCAAATACTCTGCTAATCACTTCGACAAAACCTTTTCTCTCAAAAGAGGGTGTTACAACCTCAGTGACTTTCCCAAAAAATATCGTGACCTATACGCAGAGCTTCTGGGAAAAATATGGCGGCTACTTCATCTTCATGATTCCACTTATTGCTCTCCTCCTTTGCTTGCTTCTCTGGAATAAATATGGCCGTGATCCGAAGCTAAATAAGCCCGAAATGGCGCAATACGAAGCGCCAAAAGGCTTGACGCCGATGGAAATGGGCACGCTTTTCAATAACGGAACTTTCAAAAATGAATTTCTCTCAGCCGCTATCGTGGATCTCGCCGTCTCGAAGATTATCAAGATCGAAGAGGTGGAGAAAAAAGGTCTTTTTGGTAAGAAAGACTACACTCTGACCCTTCTCTCTCGCACAAAGATCGATGCATTACCAACCGCAGAGAAAACACTTGTTACCGGCCTATTCTCTGGCGGTGATTCTGTCAGCATTTCTTCGCTCAAGGACAAATTTTATACCACCGTCAGCACTGTCAAAAGCCAGGTCAGAACGAGCTTGATCGAGAAAAATTTGATCTCAAAAGCTGGCTTCGCCTGGCAGATCGCCTTTATCGTCGCTGGCTTTGGGCTTATCATACTCGCTTTTGTGTCTATTGCAGCCAGTTTTCTACTCAGTGGCATGCTCACTATCAGTGCCCTGATCTTCATCATTTTCTCTTTCTTGATGCGCCGTCGTACGCCCGAAGGAGCTGAGGTTCTCTGGCAAATTCAAGG
>JBAXEI010000025.1:0-8907 GCA_037140515.1 Candidatus Berkelbacteria bacterium
CTGCGCCAGTACGCTGTCGATGGCGCGGCGGACGGTGGATACGTGGTTGAAGCAGGTGATGAGGACTGAGACTTTATACATCATAAGAATAATCCTATTTGGTCTGTAATTCTTTTTTCTGCGATTTTGATATAGGCTGGATTGAGTTCAAATCCGATGTAGTTTCTATTTAGTTTTCTGGCCACTAAAGCTGTCGTTCCAGCACCCATGAATGGATCAAGAACTACCCCCCCCTCTGGACATCCGGCCAGTATGCAGGGCTGAATTAACTTTTCAGGAAACGTGGCGAAATGAGCATCTGTAAACGGTTTGGTTGTTACAGTCCAGACTGACTTTTTATTAGCCATGCCATTTCCAATTACACTTCCATCTTCATCATAATTACCTGAATGGTGGGCAAGTTTTTTATCTCCAGTGCCACGGTGGTCATAACCTTTTCTTAACTCACCAACCACCTTCATGTTCCCATTTGTTTTACAGGGTACGCGTTCACTACCTGTTTGATTTTCTATGTCCTGAAGCAATCGCTGAATCGACGCATCTTTTATCGGTGTTTTTATAGACTCGGCGTCGTAGTAGTATTTCTGCGACTTGCTCAATAGGAAAATATACTCATGCGCCTTTGTGCAACGGTCTGTGACAGATTCTGGCATGGGGTTCGGTTTGTTCCAGATTATATCCTGCCTTAAATACCACCCATCGGCACGCAAGGCAAAGGCGACCATCCAAGGAATTCCTATTAGGTCTTTGGGCTTAATAATAGAATGTTTCCTATCAGTAGGTCGTGTTTCCCCCTTGCCTGATATTTGATGTTGGCTACCTTCAATAGTATTACGATCCAAATGTTCCGTACTCCATGCCTGACCTGATTGACCTTTGCCACCCCAATACGAATCCCCAAGATTTAACCATAACGTGCCGTCATTTTGAAGAACACGCTTCACTTCTCTGAACGCCTGAACCAATTTTGCAACGTAGGCTTCTGGTGTTTCCTCTAAACCTATCTGATCAACCGTTCCGTAATCCCTCAATCCATAATAAGGCGGCGATGTAACACAACAATCCACTGATTTATCAGCAATATCAGCCATGCCAGTAATACAGTTCGTGTTATATATCCTGTTCACTTCCATATTTTTGGCCTCCCCTGGTACTGCGGCAATGACGCCAAGTCGCTCTCTGGTTCGGGTTCTATAACTTTAGGCTTAACTGGCTCTTTCTTACCCGCCTCCACCGGCTGTATCTCATATCCAACCGGGCAGTTATCGTACCCGAAGGAAATAAACTCAACGGACAAGCCGAGGCCTTCTAAAGTTTCTTTGATTAAGTCGCGATATGCCCTGAGATCATTCTGCCCGAACCGGTGCGAGACGGAAATTGCCTTGCCGTGAGTGGACTTGAGGGTGATTTGGAGTGTCGTAAGGTGTAGGGATGTCATGGCTCAAGTGTGATTATGTAATAATTCTCCTGAATACCAATAGCATCTCCATTTGAGTTAAAACATTTTGCTAAATATTTAGGATTACAATGAGTTATCCTGTGGCCACTACCAATACTGTGAATATGCCTTTTACCACAATAAGGACACGGAGAACAAACACCTCCTTCATTTCTTTTTTGATATATAACAGGACATTGATATTTTGCTGGATTTAACTTTGATGTACGTATTTCAATCACATCAACATTTGTTGCAGTTTCTATAAAATCAACAAAATCCTCCTCAATCTGAAACATTTTAGCTTTTTTACCATTCTTTATTCCATAATAACCTATCTGTGAATATTTTTCAGCCATCCTGTTTATAAACTCCATTGACATTCTGTCTTCTATCGAATGACAAATTGTTTTCCATCCATGTCCTCCTTCGGGACGTTCACTGCCTGTTAAGTGAACCATGTGAAAATGCTGTTGCTTTTCATTGAACTCCAACCTGAACATCATTTTTTCCATCTTTGTAATATCTAATAAATTAATCCCCCTTCCGCAAAAGGCTAATCGAGTACAAGCCAATAGGCGAGAATCGCAGTTGCAGTCGGGGGATTGAATGTTTTTATGAGTTGTCATTGTACCAGATTAGCGACCGCAATATACACCCGAATATTAGAATAACCAAACAAAACTTACTAACAATTTGGAGTTTCGAATAATTTGCTATTATCTTTGCCGGTGAAGACTGACAACTTCATCACATGTTTGGGATTACCTTAAAAGAAATTTTAACTCATAATCTGTCGGTGGTAGTAATAACCGTTCGGACCCAAACCCGTTATGGCTATTGGTATGTCAAAACCCCACCGGCAGATTTTTTATCCTATTGCGTATGACTCAAGTGACGATGTTTAAAAATGCCAAGGACCCAGGCGACCCGAAGTTGGTAAATGTTGATAGGATTGTGGAAGGAATACAGCATGGGCAGTGGCAGTCGATGATTGACAAATTAAACAGTATCGAGCCGGACTCACCCGAACAAAAGAAGTTCAAGAACACGTCACTACCGGCTATCTGCTGGCAGGGAGAGTTTACCT
This sequence comes from Candidatus Berkelbacteria bacterium, assembly GCA_037140515.1. Taxonomy (GTDB): domain Bacteria; phylum Patescibacteriota; class UBA1384; order XYA2-FULL-43-10; family 1-14-0-10-43-13; genus ELA241. The sequence continues at coordinate 2,529 of JBAXEI010000025.1, forward strand.
ACCGCAACGACAAGGGATGCGCCCAGCACTCCGGACTTGTATGCCTGGACTTTGATCATATACCGGTAGAGGAAATGGAACACCAAAAAGAATTAATAATAAACTCTGAGCATACCCATATCCTTTTTAAATCCCCGAGGGGCAGCGGCTATAAAGCGATAGTGAAGATCCCGGCCGATATCGAGAACCATAAGGCGTATGTCATGGCGTTAGGTACTAAAGTTAAAAATCTCTACTATGACCACTTTGATGATATCTCACGGCTGTGCTTCGTGTCCTACGACCCGGAGATTTATTACAATAAAGACTCGAAGATATGGGATGGGAAAGGGATTATAAAGAAAGTAACCGCTAAAACCCTCGACACCGCCTATATCCCGTCCGATATCCGACAAACATTTGAGAACCTTATCACCTGGGCGGAGAAGACATCCCGGTACGAGGATGACAATAAGCATAAACATTTAGTTAAGGTGCTGGGAGCATGCAACCGTTATGGCATTCCAAAAGAGGACGCGATCAAGCTCACGTATGAACGTTACAAGGACACAAAGAATGTTGAACCAGTCAAATATGAAGATTACGAGAACCGGGCCGACAGCACTTACCGTCTATATCAACACCAGCACGGGACGGAGACCTTTGACACCCCGGCGGCGGAATTTGAGATCGGTGACCCGGACGCCACGATCAATCAGTTTCCGATTGAGGTATTCCCCGTCCACCTACAGCACTATATCCTGGACCTGAACCAGTCCTTAAATTACAGCAAAGACTTTCTATCCACGACGATACTCTCCGCCATGGCGACCCTAAACGGTAATAAGTACAAGCTCAGAGTGAAAGATAATTGGATATCCCCCACGATATTTTGGTTTGCGATAGTTGGAGATCCGGGTACCATGAAGTCCCACCCGGTATCCACGATACTGCAACCGATCAAGGAGATTGACAAGCTGTCCAAGCTATCACACGATATTGAGTACGATAAGTGGGAGCAGAAGCAGATAGAGCTGAAGTCTAAGAAGCAGCAACCCGAGGAGTCCTCTAAACGCCCCATCTTCAAGCAGATCATGATATCTGACATAACCCTGGAAGCGCTGCACGAGGTCTCGTCCTTTAACCAGAGAGGTTTAATGTACTACCGGGATGAGCTGAAAGCCTTCATCAATAATATGAACGTCTACCGAAAAGGATCAGATGGCGAGTTTTGGCTTGAGTCGTTCAATAACGGCTCATATATCGTGAATAGAGTCTCGTCCCGTCCCCGCCTGATAGATAATACGAACATAAACATCATCGGCACGATACAGCCGGACACATTATCATCCATGGCCAAGGACATGTCGGATAATGGACTGATTGATAGATTTCTTTTCACCGGCGCCGAACGCAACATCTATGGATTCACGACACAGAAGCCCGACGGCCGGTTCGCCGACTACTGGCGCAACTGCCTTAACATGGCGAACGGCCACTTCAGATATGAACAGCGTTCAGATACCGTGATCATAGACTTAACGGATACCGCCCTGGAGCGTTTTGTTGAAATAGATCACATTATCTGCGAATGGCAGCGCAGTGAGGATATATCGAATGAGATGAAGGGGTACCTGTCGAAGGCTAAGACGTATATCCCACGGTTCGCTCTCCTGATGGCGCTATTTGACATGATCTTCGACGGGATAGAGTTACATTCGGTGGGGGTAGAGCATATTAACAAAGCCTTTCAGATCATGCGGTATTTCTTGAAATCCGGAAATGACATCTTTAACGAATCGAAAACAACCTCAGAAATGAGAGATATCACACAGGCGAATAAAGGACTTGGCAAAAGAGACAAGATTAAAAAATTAATAGCCGAAGGGTTCAGCCAAACCAAAATTGCCAAGGAACTAAAAGTGTCAAGGCAGTATATTTCTAAAATTTTATCCCAAAAATAGCTTGTCAACCAATGGTTGACAGTTAGTTGACACGTAAAATACTGATACACAATGAAATCAACCATTTGTCAACCAGTTGACAGATTTTTCTTTAACGCCTTTACCTATACCTATATAAATTTCTATAAGAAAAAATATATATATTATATTTTATATGGCTTGTCAACCATGTTGACAAAGTGCCTGTATCGCTACAGCACCAACGGTTTGTAGTGTCAACCACATGGTTGACAAGGTTGACAGTTGGTTGACAAAAATTGTTAGGGTATGGAATAGTTTAATGTACATATAATCAGTATCTAACATCAAAATCAGTAATGGAAAATGGAATCAACAAATCAAAAACTAACAACAACCATTTTTTAATTGTGAAAAATGTTCACGTGATCAAAAATAACAGATAGTGATTTTTTACTGTTATGGTATACAAACAACTAATGAACTATACATCAATGCGTAACGTCAAAATCAGTAATGCTAAATTCAATGAAAATACCTGTAACTATACTGAATAACAAAGAAATAACCCACTTTTCCGACCGGTTCTTTACCGTCAACAACAGAAACTATGAGATCATTCAAACTGAAAAACGCGGCCGGACTTTTTACCATACCGTCAAAAATGACATGAAAGAATACAAGGAATTTTCACATGACAAGTTAGTTCAGTTTATAACCGGTACTTGACTTTATGTTTTGGACTTTATATCTTGCACTCCACAAAACAAAACAAGCGTGTCTGAGCAGGTCAATTTAATCGTTCATATCCGGGTGGGTCGTCGCCAACACCAAACCGATTTTATAAACCCACCGGGTACCAAATTTTCAAATTTCAAATACAGTTTATTACTTTCCAGGCTGCAAGGCGTTTCTGATAACATGCCTTCCTTGCTGTTCGGAATTACAACCGCACCTTATACGGCACCTAATCACATTACACCGATTATAACTAACTAACAAATAGTATATTACAACAAAAGAATACAATCATACGTTGATTCTCACCTATGTTTCAGCCGTTAAAATACGAAAAAGTCCCAACATTTCAGGAGCTTGAAAGGTTTAGTAATGAGATAGAAGCGGACAAAACCAGGACTGAGGATAATAAGATAAAGTGTAGAGAATATATAAAATACTGGGCAGGTAGACTGCAAACATGTTTGTATGTACAAACAAATTAAATTTTCTTACGTGGGCAATACTTTTACAACAAAGTCGCATCTTGATTTTATGAAGTTGGTTAACAATTTCAACCAACTTATTTACTGTAGAACTCACGTACAAGGTCCACATATTACACAATCTCAATCAATGGTTTTATTGTTTATTTGGTCCCTTGGTTTGGATGTTTTTCAACCTTGCCAGATTTACAAATTACTGGCAATTACTCAACAGAACGCCACAAATTACATTAATATCCTCATAAGATACGGCTATTTAATAAAGGTAGGTTTTGGTCAATACCAACTTACCGAACAGTCCCACACCTTTATAAATACCTTCTTTGCCGATCTTAAAACCAGGCAAAAAGCCCCTTTTCGGTTCCGTTAATATAGTAAATTCCTTATCTTTCCTTTGTATTATCTAATACACCTAACATCACTAACTTGGTGTTGGTAATCAATGTTTTACTGTATTGATTGCTATGTTATTCACGTCTAATTATATCAGAATACAATAATAATTATTCGAATTTCCTTGCTATCGTAGTATGGTTTGGACTATCTTTGTTTCATCAAACAGCAACAATATAAACAACAATAAAAAAACAGCACTATGAAAACGGGACTACATACAAGGAAGACAACCTGGAAAAGAAGGTTAGAGATTGAATCCGCATTAAAGGGGCAAATAAAGTACATTTTTTATTCAGCCGAAAAGAGCCACAAATCATACCAGCTTATATTAGATGATATAAGTGATTTAGTGTACAATCATAAAGACCTTGTTTTTTTACCGGCTTATGTTCGCTCAGGTATACAAGGTTATTTGTTTGCTTATTACGATATGTTCTGGACTAAGGTGGAGTGGGTTCACTGGTATAACGGGAAATTTGTGGGGAAAAATTTACCCTATGGAAAAGACTTCAAACAAGAGTTAGCTGAATCAGCTCATGTTTATAAAGGGACTGAGGATATTTACACGGAAAGAAAGCCCGCCTAATTTTTTACCCTTATACACTTTTAAACTTTACCCAGTTCAATAAAGCACTACAAACCAATAAAAAACGATACAATTATGAAGACCTTAACCATTTACGACATAAAGAGATTTAGCGAAGATGCAAGCCCGTATTTTTTTGATCGCAAGACCTTAAAATTTTTCGGCCAAACGATGAAGGATTTCAAAGTATACAAACAGACCGACGGTAGATATTTAATAACCGCGCCGATGTTTGACCGCTTCACAGGCAAACAGGTAGGAACAACTACAAGATATTTCAATCCAATTAACAATAAATTAGAACAAAACTAAAGGAGGATCATATTATGAAAATCAAAGCAGAGAACGCCCAGAGATTTATTAACCATTGCACCATATTAGCTAAACTGGCAGGACAAGAAGACTGGTATGATGGCATGAAAATATACGGATTTTTAAACCGCCTGGAAAGGAAGGAAAACCGGAGAATGATCAGCGAATGTAACACCGTGGAAGACAACGAAGCCAGGACAAAGAAAGTAAAGCAGATCATATCAAAGATACTGCCAAACTTAGAAGGTTTTAAGTTCAACGGAGACCCCAGGGGCTACACGTTAAAGATAAGCGAAGAAGAAGCCAAAAAGTTAGGGATTTATACCGACTGGGGAGGATATGGGATACTTGCTCCTGAGTTTTAATTAAACAGAATTTTACACCCTCTCCCGCAAAAGTAATAGTTTGTGATCGCATCCGGCGGGAGGGACAAATATAAACCAATTAAAAAACAAGATTATGATACTCAACAACAACACATTTAAAAAAGTTACCAGTCTGTTAGGCGGAAAGTACGAAAACGCAACATATAACGGCTGTGCAATGTTTACCGGAAACGTCTGCTTTTTGTTATTCAATGAAAAGGACAACCAGATTACATGCGGGGTTCAGGTTGAGTTAACCCAGGATTTTGTAATTAAAAAAGTTAGCAGAATGGGAGCGATTCAAAGTACAAACATGAGAAACAAACCAACGGAAAGAATACAGTACCCGATTTATAAAAGTAATTAACCAATAGGAGGCAGCAACATGAGAACAGAAACAGTAAACGGAAAGAATTACCAGGTAACTGAGGCCGGAGTATTTTACAATGAGAAAACATATCAGCATGTAATAAATGCAATGGAAAAAGCCAGATACCGGGGGGCCAGGGTAAAATTTGCCTGGGGTGATCCAAATACCGGTAAAAGCTGGGACGAAGAAAATGATATAATCGGAACCATTGGACTAAGCACAGGAAAAGTAAAAATGTCGCTATTGATAGCAACAAAAAGGAGTTTTGGCGGCGGGGCTATCTCTGATGATTGTATTGTGAAAATGACAGATACCAAGACGGGAGAAATTTTATACCAGCATCCGAAATATGAAGCCCCGGTAATTGACATTATTCCCTCAGATATGGCCGAATACAAATTTAATACCATTGTTAACGGCAAATTATACGGAAGGCATAAAAGCCTAAGAAGTGCAAAAATATTAAAATCCAAACTAATCTAAGGAGGAACCAAACTATGAAAAGGACAATCTTTTACCGAAAGGCAAAATACGAAATTGAGATTGATAATAACGCAACCTTTTGCACGATCACAAAAACAACAAAGGAAAGCAAGTTAACGGCCCATACATCAGACATCGGATATTATTTTTTTACCGATTGCATTACTGAATTGCAGCATAAAAGCATGTTCATAGATGCAAGGCAAGGACTGGCAAAATTATTTAATCCACAAAATTAAAGGAGGACAAAAAATGGGATATGATACGTATTACATGTTATTTGTCGATAAAGACGAAGACATACATAGTGAGCAGATAAGCGAAAAGTATAACGAAGGATGCGGCATGTTTGACGGGCTTAATCGCTGGCACAGTATAGAGGAAGACATGCGCGAATATTCAAAACTTTACCCGGATACACTTTTCCAGATTCACGGAGACGGAGACGAAAACGGCGACTTATGGGACCGCTATTTCAAAAATGGAAAAATGCAAGTTTGTTATGCGGAAATTCCACCATACGACGAAACGAAACTAACATAAGGAGGCCCAATCATGACCCTATCAACAGTAAAATCCGGAGTTCTGGCGGCCCAGGCAACGGATAAAGTACGGATCACGTATGATCGTCAATTCAATCTCATCAGTATTGAGGAGTCCGGGAAAGTGATACATTCAGCGATAACGCCGGAAAAGTTCACACTGAACCAGTTCTATGATTATTTAGTGAAGGTGCAGAGGAT
>JBAXEI010000026.1:0-8257 GCA_037140515.1 Candidatus Berkelbacteria bacterium
TGATCCTTGGCGCAACTGCAATCTTAACTTTTGTGAAGGGTGCTGATCGCAAAATTTTTATAAAGTATGTCTATCCTTTCTATACATTCGGTATTTTGGGCTTCTTGCACCTTGCCGCTAGATATGAAGGACTGGCTTGGCTTTCGACCAGATTTACAATTGTACTTATCTTTGCCTTACTGATTATTTGGGTTGCAATCATCTTCATTAAGATGGTGCGAAACATGCCAAAGGTTTCAAAGCAAAGACGAGCAGAAGAAAAGTTTAATAAATATTTACCAAAAAAGAAAAAATAATTTCAGATAGAACATCCAGTAAAACTGGATTCGAGTCTGACGTGGACACCACGCAGACAAAGAAAGGATATTGATCAAATGACAGAAGAGAAGACAGAGGAAGTAGAAGAAGTTGAGGGAAAAGTTGAAGCGACAGAAGAAACAGAAGTAGTCGAGAAGAAGAAGCCAGGTAAAGATACCATGGCTAGCTTGATTGAGGAGCTCGGCGACAATCTTTTACCATTCGCTGAAGGCGATATGGTAGAATCAACCATTCTCGCAATTTCTGGTAACAGAATCTGGGTTGACGTAGCTGGTCAGTCACTTGGTTTCATTCCTGAGAAGGAAATCACATCCAAGGCTGGACTCAAAGTCGGCGATACTACATTCTCCACAGTACTTTCAATGGAAGACGAAGACGGAAACGTTGTTCTTTCAATGAAAAGAGCTGATCGTGAGAAGTATTGGCACGATATGGAAGCTGCATTCAAATCTGGCGAACCTGTTACTGCTAAGATTACAGACGCAAACAAGGGTGGCTTGATGACTGACATTGGTGGGATCATGGGCTTCTTGCCAGTATCTCAGCTTGCTCCAGTTCACTATCCACGTGTTACCGGTGGTGACAAGGACGAGATTTTGAACAGACTTCGTCGATTTATCGGTCAGGACTTCTTGGTCAAGGTTATCACTTGTGAAAAAGATACAAACAAACTTATCTTCTCTGAAAAAGCTGTCAAAGCACAGGAAGTTAAGCAAAAAATTGATAAATTCCAGGTCAACGATCAGGTTAAGGGTAGAATCACTGGTATCGTGGACTTCGGTCTATTTGTCAGCATCGATCCTGAGATTGAAGCATTGGTTCATATTTCTGAAATCTCTTGGACTCGTGTTTCTGATCTTCACAAACTGTTCAAAGTTGGTGATGAAGTCGAAACTATGGTTATTTCTATCGATGACGGACGCGTTTCTCTCTCGACCAAGAGATTGCTTCCTGATCCTTGGGTCAAGGCTGCTTCAAAATACAAAGTTGGCGATGTAGTCGAAGGCGAAGTCACTAAGATCACTCCATTCGGCGCATTTGTCTCACTTGACGAAGAGATTGACGGTCTAGTTCACATTTCTGAGCTTTCAAGCGAAAGAATTGTTGATCCAGGTCAGATCGTTCAGCTTGGCAAAAATTACAAATTCAAAATCATCTCTATTGAGGCTGAAAATCATCGCTTAGGTTTGTCGATGAAAGTCGATGAGAAGAAAAAAGCTGATAAGGCTGAAGAAGAAGAGATCAAAGTTGTCAAAGAGCCAAAAAAGGCAAAGAAGAACGTCAAAACTACTGAAGTAGATGCGATTATTCGTGATGCTGCCGAAGAGACAATTGCTGAAAATGACGCTGAGCCTGTCAAAGAGAAAAAACCTCGCAAAGCAAAAAAAGCTGAATAATTACGTGTTTAATTCATTTGAGATCAGAAAATGGTCTCGGTGAGGATGGAGGATTATGCAGATAAAATATAAGGGCGGTAATAAATTTGAGGTCAAATGCAAAGATCTAGATGTGACCTTTGCAGATCAACTAACAGTCAACGGCTTCGTATTTCCAGGACCTGGTGAGTATGAGAAGAGTGGCGCGATCATCAACGGTATCGCTGATGGTTCAAATACAATCTATATTGTAAACGCTGAAGATATGAATCTTTGCTACTTGGGTGAGCTCACTCATGAGCTGACTGAAGACGAAGTGAAGCAAATCGGCGATGTCGACATTCTCTTCCTGCCACTCGGCGAAAAGGGAACTGTAAACGTCAAATCTGCGCTCAAGGTCTTGACTAAGATTGATCCAAGAGTTTCTATTCCGATGCTATACACTGACTTGGGCGAGTTCAAAAAAGGCGAGGGCCTAGTCGATGGTAACGAGATCGATATCTTGAAAATAAAGAAATCTGAGCTTCCAGAAGAAGAGCGAAAAACTTACCTTCTGACCGCAACAGAGTAAATATAGCACAAGATTCCCGCCTTCGCGGGAATGACAAAAAGGGTGGGGACGACAAAAAGTAATCTAAATCTACGCATATGGGTGCTTTTCTCAAATTAAAACAAATTTTGGAGGAAAAGCACTCTTTTGCTTTAATTTGTCATGTCGAGCCTGATGGCGATGCGATTGGCTCTATATTGGCCCTTGGCGAAGCTTTAGAAAAAAGAGCAAAAGATGTCCGGTTTGTGTCCAAAGACCCGGCACCGGGCATCTTGCACTACTTGAAGGGTGGTGAAAAGATTAGCCATGAGTTGCCCGAAGATCAGGAGGTTACTATTTTGCTGGATAACGGTGATTTTCGTCGTACTGGCTTCATGGATGAGCTAACGGAGATGAAAAAGAAGGGGATGACGATCATAAATATTGATCATCACCCAAAAAATGATCTTTGGAAGTTCGTGAGTGTGAATTATGTTGATCCAGCAGCCTCATCGACTTCGGAAATTCTTTACAGAATATTTACCGGTTGTGATTTTGAGATTACGCCTTCGATCGCGACGGCTCTTCTTACTGGCATATTTTACGATACTGGCGGTTTCCAGCATTCAAATACAACGGATGAGGTGTTAAATATTGCTTCTGATCTTATGAAAAAAGGCGCAAAACTTCGCAAAATTTCCGAAAATATCGCAAATAGTCGACCAATCTCACTTTTTAAACTCTGGGGTATCGCCCTCAGTCGCCTTTCATTTCGAGAGGAGTGGGGATTGTCTGTTTCTGTGATTACTCAAGAGGATATTCGAAAAGCTGGAGCGACTGAGGAGGATGTTTCAGGGTTGATTGGTCTGCTAAATTCTACGCCAGAATCCAAGGCGGCTTTGTTGCTTTACGAGACCAAAGATGCTAAAATCAAGGGTAGTTTACGCACAGATCGAGATGATGTGGATGTTTCGAAACTCGCTGCCTTGTTTGGCGGCGGTGGTCACAAAAAGGCCTCTGGTTTCTCGGTAAATGGGCGGATTGAGGTGAACGGAAGCGAGTGGAAGGTTGTAAATTAGAATAATTATGCCCGAGTGGTGGAATGGTATACACGAAGGACTTAAAATCCTTTGCCGTAAGGCTTGCCGGTTCGAGTCCGGCCTCGGGTACCATAAAAAAGAACTTAAAATATTTAAGTTCTTTTTTATATAATGATCTTTTCAACTCTTTTATAATTTGGTATTATAGTTCTAATGAAATTTCAACTCAACTACAAAATAGCCTGTATGTGTATCGATAAATATCTGTCGAGTTGCTTTGTTGTAGTTTAGGAGAGTTCTCTCCAGAAAATAATAAGCAGCCCGAGAGGCTGTATTTTTAATATAAGGGGAAAACAATGTGCGATTCAGGTTATTATGATCACTTAGTGGATCAACCAGTTGGCGGTCAGCAAACCAGTGAGGAAAAACCTCAAGCTGACCATGTTGAATCAAAGTAGCAGATACAAGTCTGCACAGACCGTGCCCTGCGATTTTGCGGGGCACAATTTAAATTGACATTACATACAAAAGAAGACTCCCTTTCGGGAGTCTTCTTTCAAATATACTTTTTCAACTATTTTGTAGATGGAATTAGTATCTTCGGTTGTTTGAGTATCCGCCGCTTGGTCTCTCTCTTTTTTCTTGAGGTTTGGCAACGTTTACAACGATTTTTCGTCCGAGAACTTCTGTGTCATTTAGAGCAGCGATAGCGATTTGAGCCATCTCAGGAGTCTTTACGGTTACGAAACCGAATCCACGTGGTCTGTTAGTCTCTCTGTCCATGATTAGATTTGCTTCTAATACTTCAACACCTTCTACTTCAGCGAAAAGCTGTGTAAGAGCTTCCTGATCGATGTCGAAAGAAAGATTGCCAACAAACATTTTGTTTTCTTCGTTTTGCATTTTTCCTTTATCTTAAATTAATCAACTTATTAAATGTTGATTATGTCTAGCGGTAGCTGTATGCCGTCGCTTTTTCTCTTCAACAACACTATGATACTACATTTTTTAGAAAAAAGATAGTACCCAGAACATTATTAATTTTAATTTACAATTTTAAATTTATAATGAATGATTAAGTTCCAATTCTAATGTTTAAATAGAGCCTAACGTTCATTATTGCTGGACAGCTAGATGATAAAGTGATATGGTGAGCGCAATCACTCTCAGGGAGAGTGAAATATACCATAGCCGATGGGAGAAAAACCCTAGGCAATTGGAGGGAAAAATGTCCGAGAACCGAAAGAAAGTCAATCTCAGTGGAATTATCAATTTCACTGACACCCGTCTTGTCGTGAGGGCGCGATACTTCGGTGAAAAAATCGCCCCAACGTGCACAACCTATCTGCCTGTGTACGAAATCCAGCTTCTTGCTCAGACAAGTATTGAAGTTGAGAAAAAGGAGCATAAACTGTTAGCTCATCTTGTTTACACGAACATAATGAGCTACAAGCACAAGGATTTATGGGCGCTTTATCCTTTTGACGGCGCTGGAGTAGCCTATTCGGTTTATTCTGAACCTCAAATCAATCAGCAGTTTGACGTAATTTTCAAGAGCTGGGAAAACCGCTCTGCGGATCTTCTCCGCGCTGATCCGTGGTTAACAAATGCTGAGACTCATTTCTTTAAGTCAACTGCTTATTACGAAAACAGAGAAGACGGCAGATGTGCTGATCAACAACTGTTACAGCAGCTGTCCAGAATCAGCATGTGGCTTGACTGCAAGATAGCAGACCCAAGTCGAATGACGCCCTTTGAGGCCAGAGGCATAAATCTTCTGTCCTTTCGACTGAGTAGTTTTATTTCTGATCGAAACAGGGAATGGGTCGATGTCAAACAATCCGCCGAAACGCTGGTAGAGCTCCTGTCCTTAATGTGATCGAATTATTACTTACAGCTCCGTGTATCAAGAAATTGGTGCACGGACTTTTTTATTTAAAATCAAAATAGTCTGGATTCCGGATCGAGTCCGGAATGACAGAAGAGCAAAGCGCCACTAGCCAAAGGATATACCATCTGATATTCTATAAATGTGCCTTGGAATTGAAGGCGAATACTACAATTCATAACACACTGAGCAGGCGATGGACCATACGGTTCGTGGGGCTGGGCCTTGAACAAAGGCAGCGGGTTATCAGAAACCTGTGGGACAGAATAGTTCTTCAGGCTTTTTTTATATCAAAAATTTTAATAGAGCATCACTTTATGGCATACAACAACCAAAAATTAGAAGGTTTGACCTCAGCTGAAGTTGAGAAGCTGACTCTCGAATACGGCAAAAATATTCTTGTTCCCGAGAAAAAGGAAACATTTTTCCATAAAATTTTGCATGTTCTTTCTGAGCCGATGTTTATTTTACTTATCGTGGCCGCTCTTATTTACTTCATTCTCGGTGAGCCACGGGATGGCGCTATTATGCTTGTCTTTGTTCTTGCAATCATCAGCATCGAGGTGATCCAAGAGTGGAAGACGGATCAGACACTCAAGGCCTTGAAAGATCTCTCCGCGCCTCAAATAAAGGTAATTCGTGATGGGATTGAAATAACGATTCATAGTGAAAATTTGGTGCCAGGGGATTTGATGATCATCTCGGAGGGGACCAAAATTCCAGCGGATGGCTTGGTCGTCAAGGCAAGCGACCTCTGTGTTGACGAGTCCTCTCTAACTGGCGAAGCCGAGGGAGTTTGGAAGATTGTTACTGACAAAATCGAGCCGAACAATGATGTGTGGCGCAAGGATTATTGCTACGCAGGAACGCTGGCGATCAACGGTAGCGCATATATAAGTGTTGAAAAGACTGGTTCTGCGACTGAATATGGCAAGATTGGGTCGGACGTTGCTGCCGCACCTGATGAGCCGACTCCTTTGCAAAATCAGGTTGGTAAATTGGTCAAACTCTCTGCTGGTATCGCTGGCGTTCTTTTTGCGCTAGTCTCGGCTATTACATATTTTCATTTACCAGATCATGTCTTTCGTGCACGAATCATAGAAAGCATTTTATCTGGAATTACTCTGGCGATGGCGATGATTCCTGAAGAATTCCCTGTCATCTTGACAGTTTTTCTCTCGATGGGAGCATGGCGTTTGGCCAAAAAGCAGTCTATCGTGCATCGTTTGCCCTCAGTTGAGACGCTTGGAGCAATCTCAGTTCTGTGCGTGGACAAGACTGGTACGATCACGATGAACAAAATGAAAGTTGAAGATACTTGGGCGCTTGATGCTGATACGAAGGCTTTGGCGCATACTCTGGGCCTCGGCTGTGAGATTGAAGCTTATGATCCGATGGAGAAGGCGATGCACGATCACTGTGAATCGCTCGGGCTTTCTCGCGGTCATCTCTATAGCGGAGAACTGCTTTACGAATATCCCTTTACTAGCGAGAACAAAATGATGGGTCACGTTTGGCATCATGATGAGAAAATTATTATCGCTGCGAAGGGCTCGCCAGAGAGCATATTTGAGCTCTGCGAGATTCCTGCTCATCACAAGAAAGCGGCCGAAAAAAAGCTTCTTGAGATGTCTCTGCTTGGCCTTCGAGTGATTGCAGTCGCAAAAATGGAGCTAAAAGATCAGAAGTCAATTCCAAAGGATCTCAGCGATTGTAAGCTGAAACTATGTGGGCTAATCGGCCTAGCTGATCCGCCACGGGCTTCTGTCAAATCTGATATCGCTCAGTGCATTAGTGCTGGGATTCGTGTGGTCATGATTACTGGTGACAGCGCGGTTACTGCGAGCTCAATCGCTCGTCAAATTGGCATGCCTTTTTCGGATCACATCATTATGGGCGATGATCTCAACAATATGTCAGATGAGGCACTGCAAGAAAGAGTCAAGGATGTCAGTATTTTTGCACGTGTGATACCTGAGCACAAGATGCGGATTGTTCGAGCGTTCAAGGCAAACGGCGAGATCGTGGCAATGACCGGAGACGGAGTAAATGACGCCCCTGCGCTCAAATATGCTGATATTGGCATCGCCATGGGGATGCGTGGCTCAGAAGTCTCGAGAGAAGCCGCTGATTTGATCTTGATGGATGATAATTTCTCTACAATCGTGACGACGATTCGAGATGGCAGACGGATCTATGACAATATTCGCAAGGCTATTGGCTATGTGTTCACGATTCATATCCCGATCGCGCTTGCTTCGCTTTTGGCACCACTACTCGGGATCGTCCCTGCTGCCGCGATGCTTCTCCCTCTCCATATTGTTCTTCTCGAGCTCGTGATCGACCCAACGTGCTCAATCGTGCTCGAACGCCAACACGCCGAGCCTGATATCATGAAACGAAAGCCAAGAAATCCAAAAGAGCAGATCATCACGGCTGGCATGCTCGTAAAAAGCTTCACGCAGGGCTTGGTTGTGTTTGCAGCATCGTTCGGCACATATCTATATTTCCTTCATCAAAACGCGGAAAATGCCCCTCTGGCTCGGGGTCTTGGTCTGTCTGTAATTCTCTTAGCCAATATCATGCTCGTCCACGTCAGCAGCTCAAACACAATCTCGGCAGCACGGACATTTTCAAATCTTGCAAAAGATAAGGTGATGGCCGCGGTTACTATCGCTACAGTGATCGGCTTGCTTGTAATTTTGTATTCACCGCTCAATCATTTCTTGAAAATTGCAGCCCCTACCGTCTGGCAGCTCCTACTCGTTGTTTTCATCGCCTTTATTAGTGTATTTTGGTATGAATTTGTGAAATACGGCAAGAGATTGCGTCTCCGCAAAGTAGCGTAGAGTTTTTTTGAAAAGACTGTTTGTGTTTACCAGCAGTCTTTTTTGTGTTATAAATGAGCCACGCAACTTGGTTGCGAATGCATTCCAAAAGGGGATTGGAGATGAAAAAGAAAACTGAGATAGCAAGAATAGCATTATTTGTTGTTGGATCTATCGTTTGTGCTATTGTGGCAATAAGCCAAGTGCAAGCGATGATATATGACTATAAGACTCTAGGCTGGTTTGGGCTTTTAGTCGATATCATATTTTGCGGCATT
>JBAXEI010000027.1:0-7964 GCA_037140515.1 Candidatus Berkelbacteria bacterium
TTCTGATGTGTGATTACCTTAGGTAACTATCCTTGCCGGCTTATCAAATATGATAGGGCCGGCTTTTTTGTTGCCAAAAATACATTTTTCTGGTATAAACATTCCGACCGCGCAAGTAGAGTTTGCGCACATTTTTATTACCCTAAGGAGGTAAGAAGATGCACGAGAGATATGATAAACCAGAGATCAACGAGATTTTTGGAAACGAGAGTTTGCTCGCGAGCTGGTGGGAAGTCGAGAAAGCGGTGATGAGAGCCAGAGTGGGCTTGAATCTGATGCCAATCGAAGATTTTCGCACAATTTGTCGGTGTCTCGAAGAGAATCCTGCAAGTATAGCGGAGTGGAAGGATCGCGATAGCAAAATGCACCATGATCTGAACGCGTTTATCAGTGAAAGAATGCGATTTATTCCGGAAAATCTGCAGAGTTGGTTTCATCGTGAGATGACCAGCTACGACACAGAAGAAGCAGCATTTTCTGAAAAAATTCTGCATTCACTCTTTTTCTATGAAAAAGCGATCATGGAGCTGATGGAAATCATCAAAGTGCAAGCGTTCAAATACCGGTATACGCCAATGATGGCTGATACTCATGGACAGTGGGCTGACCCACAATCATTTGGCAAGCGACTGGCTGGCTGGTATCGAGAGCTGTACGAAGGTCTTTTAGGGCTGAGAGAACTCAAGAATAAGCTTCGCTTCTCCAAGCTTTCGGGCTTTGTTGGTAACTATACCGGCATCACCCCAGAGATTGAGAAAGCCGCTTTGCAAAACCTTGGCTTTGAGCCTTACTATGGTGCGACGCAAATCGTCCCAAGAACGCTTTTTGCGCCAATCGCCTCATCGATAGCAACATTATCCAAAAGTATTTTCAATATTGCGATGTCGATTAGGCTCGGAGCGAGAAGTGCCTCTACATTGTTCCAAGAACCGTTTGGCAAACTGCAAAAGGGATCATCGGCTGGTCCGCAAAAGAGGAATCCAATCAATTGCGAAAAAGCTTGCGGAATGGATATCTTGATCTCCGGCTACGCTGGTATGATCCTGCGCTGTTGCGAGACGTGGGAGGAGCGAGATATTGCCCACTCATGCGTCGAACGAGTAGCTTGGCGTGATATATTTCATGCCTCCATTCATCAGGCGGAGGTCATGGCCAAAGTCATAAAGGGCTTGGTCGTCTATCCAAATCGAATGGTGATGGAGATTGCAGCCACAAACGGTTGCTACGCAGCCAATGTAGCAAAAGAACAGCTGAAAGAGTGGGGAGCCTCGTATGGGTTGACAGCAGAAAATTGTTACAGAATCGTACAATTAGCCGCTTTCAACCTGACTCAGTTGCAACACGATCAGTGCAAAAGTGATAGTTTCGCAGAAGCTGATGACCTGTTGTTTGCAGCAAAGCTACATAAGCCCGATCATGAGATGACAATCCAGCGAGTGATCAGGTTCGGCTTGCTCAAACACTGCCATACGCTCGATACAAGCGAAGAAACGATCAAGGATTGGAATATAAAGCTTAGCGCGATATTTGATAACGAAGATGTCGTGAGCCGCTGGAATGAAGTTTTCTCACTCGAATACCTTCTCCGCAACGAAGATGTGATCTTCGAAAAAGTGTTCGATGAGACGAAGCCGGGCTCGGCCAAAATCGAAAATACAGAAAAGGGCAATAGAAATTACCCTCATTAGAATCCTTGCCGGTGTTATCAGAAATGATAATGCCGGCTTTTTTTAATCCAAAATAAAAAGCCCGTGACTACTTTGTGAGTAGAAACGGGACTTAGGGTTCTCAGATTGCGCCGATATAGCGCAGTGCGCCGATGAAGGCGTCTTCGTCTTGGAACTTGCCTTTGTAAGCAAGTATGGGTATGAATTCCGCTTGTTCCTGCAAGGCAGGCATTAGCTGCGACACAGCAGTGTTTCTGATGAGCTGAATCAGACCCTTTCTTTCAAGCATGTTTACGCCGAAAGATCCTTTGATGATCCAAGCGTCGATGTCAAAGCTTGTAATCATTATTGCGAGGTTGCAACCTAATGCATAGGCTACCCTTGCGTACAGCTCGTATGCCCAGTCTTCATCTGCGTCGAATTGTTCATCAAGGAATTTGCTTGGATTATCTCCACAATCAAGTCCAAGGTGTTCGCACAGGAAACGGACGTTTCGAGCGACTGCTCTTCCGGAGAAAATTGCCTCAGCATGTCCTCGTTTGCCGCACGCACAAATTGGGGCATTCATAGAGTGGTCGATCGTGACATGGCCAAACTCTTTGGCAAGAACAATTTTTCCTGCTTGGATGATCACCGTGTTTGTGCCACTGCTGTTTGTCGTACAGGCGACATTTCTAAATTGGCGGTGAAATTGTTCATTCATGCCGATTGCCGCGGTCACCATGTCGTTAACGATGAAGAAGTTGATACCAGGGTATCTTATCTCCAGCTCATCGACGATTGCGAATTTGTCCAGCCAGGGGATATTTGGCGACTGGATGATCGTTCTGCCGTCGTTTTTACCAGCAACGCTTATCACGACGTGGCTGACTTCTGCAGGTAGGTTAGCCCCGATCAGACCAACGATTTCAGCTGGTGATTTCGACACATAGTCGTACTTTTCTGGTAATTCTGTCAGGAAACCACAAACAGGAATCCAGTCAAGTTTTCTTGCTCCTGTGCCACCTAATTCCCAGATGCGGACGCCAGTAATTTCTCGTTCTTTTGTACTCAAGGTAGCATTCCTCCTTTTAGATTTTTGCGTGGATACTTTTCACCTTGCTGCCTAGATATAGCACCGATATCGTACGAGGTCAAGAAGCATATGAGCTTCCAAAATCGATCCCTAGCTGTTAGAATGTCACTGATGCATAATATACTAGAAAATTTGAATAATGAGCAGAAACGGGCCGTAGAGGCTACTGAAGGGCCTGTTTTGGTGTTGGCAGGGGCCGGAAGTGGCAAGACAAAGGCTCTTACGCACAGAATCGCTTATCTGATCAAGGAAAAGCATATTTCGCCATACAATCTGCTGGCGGTGACTTTTACGAACAAAGCAGCAGCTGAGATTACATCTCGAATAGCCAAGCTGCTTGGATTTACAGACGGTCAGGTATATAAGCTCCCTTGGGCGGGTACATTTCACAGCATTTGTGCTAAGATTCTGCGTCGAGAAGCTGATTTTGTCGGCTATACTCGCAGCTTTACGATTTATGACTCTCAGGACTCGCTCTCGGTGATCAAGAAGATCATGCGTGAGCAGGGTATTGATACTAAGAATTTCAATCCAAATTCGATCTCATACTTCATCTCAGGAGCTAAGAATGAGCTCATCGATGCGACTGAATACAAGAAATATACAAATTCACCTCTCGAAGCTGTCACTTCTAAAGTTTATTTGAGCTACGAGAAGTATATGCGAGAGTACAATGCCATGGATTTTGACGATCTGATCATGCAGTGCGTTTTTCTCTTTCAGCGCAATCCGAGTGTCTTGGACAAATATCAGACATTGTATAAATACATTTTGGTGGACGAGTATCAGGATACGAATCAGGCTCAGTATTTGTGGGTGAAGCTGCTTGCCGAGAAGCACAAGAATATTATGGTCGTAGGTGACGATTATCAGAGTATCTACTCTTGGAGAGGTGCAAACTACCGTAATATTCTAAATTTTGAGCGTGACTACAAGGACGCAACAGTCATCAAGCTTGAGCAAAATTATCGTTCGAGCAAGACAATTCTTGAAGCAGCGAATGATGTGATCAAATACAATAAAAACAAGACTGATAAGAAGCTCTGGACGGAGAATGTACAAGGCTTACCAATCACGATTTATGAGGCGATGAATGAGAAAGATGAGGCGGAGTTTACTGCAATGGAGATCAAAAGCCTCTACAGCCGAGGCTATTCTTACGACGACTGCGCTGTACTTTATCGAACGAATGCCCAGTCTCGAGCCGTGGAGGAAACGATGCTTCGTTTCAAGATCCCGTACCGAGTAGTTGGCGGCTTGCGCTTCTACGAGCGCAAAGAGGTTAAGGACGTGATCGCTTATCTCCGCTTGATGTCGAATTCCTCGGACTATGAGGCGATGGCGCGGATAGTTTCTTCTCCGCCTCGCGGGATAGGCGATAAAACTCTTGATCTCATGAGAGGGTATAAATATGACGATTCAGATGAGAAACTCTTGGCTTTGCCTGTGAAAGTACAAGCATTTTTTGAGATGCTAAAAGGTTTGTCTCTGCTTAGCCTGACCTTGCCGCTAGATCAGCTGATCTTGAAAATTGTTGAGCGTGTTGGCTATAAGCAATTTCTTCTTGATGGCTCGCCTGAGGGTGAAGCAAGATGGGAAAATGTGCAGGAGCTTGCAACTGTTGCTGAGGATATTGAAGCTCGAATTCATATGGAGAAGTCAAAAGAAAAAGATGAAGACGACATTGAGCTCACTCCACTTGAAATGTTCCTCCAACAAGTGGCACTTGTCCAAGATACTGATCAGATCCCAGCTGAGGGTGGCGTGGTCACCCTTATGACCTTGCACTCAGCCAAAGGCCTCGAATTTCGCGCTGTCTTCATCGTCGGTGTAGAGGAAGGACTTTTTCCACACTCTCGAGCACTTATGGATCAGACCGAGATGGAGGAGGAGAGACGTCTTGCCTATGTCGGCATCACTCGAGCCAAGGAGCGCCTTTACCTACTCTACGCAGGCGAGCGCAGTCTCTATGGCCGTTTTCAATCAAATCCAAAGTCACGCTTCATCGAAAACATTCCCGAACATTTACTCGATATATTATAAAAACAACCCTCGATCCGTAGGTCGAGGGTTCTGCTAATTATTTCTTTTGTGCTGCTCTGCTCGCGCAGGTCGGACATTTTCCTGTATGGATTGTTCCGCAGGTATTGCAGATGTCTTCGTTTTCTACTAAGAAAACTTTTAGCTTGAACAATTTTTTGTTCTCTGTGATCCCGAGAATACGAACTTTTTGATTTGCTATGTTTGCTAGCAAATTTTTTCGATCGATCCCTTTTACCAGAACACGACATGAAACACTCCTGATCAAGGTGTGAGGTTTTGGATATCGTTCCTCGCACTGATCCACCAGATTGGCGATTTGGTCAGTAGCAGCAGTAAACTTTGCGAGATTGCTTGCCATCTCAGCTCTCGTGTTCTCGCAAGCTTTTCTGATTTCAGCGATTATTGATCTTGGTTTGCAGCGGTAACGATGAATCAATGTATCGAGATCTGTCCAAGCAAAGTGGATTTTTTTCGCTCTATTTGTCTGTTCGAGTGAATGGTAGCAGTGACTTTCTATTTCTACTACGAACCAACGCTCGTCTTGCGTTAGACCCCAAGCAAGCCATCTCCCATTTTCACGTAGATTACCCATCCCTATGATTGCCTTAATTCCAAGAATCCAGTCACAATTATAGAGATCAGTATCGAACTCGATTGTAAAGTCGATTTTGCAATCTGCATAAGGAACGGAGATGTTTCCATCTTGAACCAGAGCAGGAAATTGTATCTCGCGAAGCCATGGTTTCAAATTTTCAATTACCCCGCTAAGAATTGCTATTTCTTCAATTTCGTTCAGCTCCTGTTCGAGCGCTTCTGCAATAGCCATAGCTATCACCCCCTTATAGTTCTAGATGCGTTCACCTAGTAGTATTTCTATACCACTATTTCATGTTTTTCGCAATGATTTTAGATAAAAAAATAACCCTCGATCTGTGTGATCGAGGGTTCTGTTAATTTTTTATTCTTTGCAACATTCTTTGCCAGTATAGATTCGTCCACACCCTCGGCAGATACTTTCGCCTTCGCGTAGTGCTACATCAATATTTAGGCACTCGTCCGTCATCCACCAAACCGTGATGCTTCCGTTAAGGATGCTGGTAGCCAGTGACCCTGTATCGAGTTGGGCCATCGGAATTAGTACATTTACAAGTGTGGTTTCTGTGTAGGGTTTCCAGCTTTCGGCTTTTGACCAGAGGCCACAGACCGGGGTCAGAACTTGAAGCTCGAAATCTTGAAGTTCGGTTGTAAGCTGGTGCCAAATACTCTGCACGAGACTTCGAATTTTCTCGATTATCACCATGGGATGAATGTTCGCAATAACTTCATCTATTGTCGAGTCGTCAAGAGCGAAACTTACAATTTGATGGCATTCTTCATCGTCTGGGGAATTGGAGATTGCTCTCACTTCGCCGAGGTACCATTTATTTGTCTCCGGAGAAAATCCCCAGATCTTTCGCATGTCGGCTTTACAGTTCCGCTCATCAGCAAGTTCCTTGTCAAATTCAGGCTTGCCAGGGCCAAATAACCCTATTGTCTTTGAGCCGAAGTTTTTCGTTGAAGAATCCGAAAGAATTGTTCGGCCATTCAGTCGGCTGGAGATCGTTGTTTTGCCCTCTGTCGATTCAGGGTAAATTTTTGATTTTGCCAATGTAGGCAGGTCAAGCTTCTTTGAGTAGCGCATGAGGAATTCGATTTGAGCGAGAAGAAGTATCTTCCACGCGGCCAAATCGCGATCCTCTTGGGTCCATTGTTTAGCAGTCATCCTGCTACCCCCTTAAAATTTTTTCTAAACGGCATCCGTCTAGTTGTCTTTTCTATATCACTATTTCACTCTTTTCGCAATGATTCGTGTTGTTGCAATTGCCTGCTTTGTGTATTATGAAATCAATATGGAAGACAAAGAGAAGAAAACTGGGGAGATCGCTATCTACGGCGCTGGCAGCAAGAAGGTTGAAGTCAGAGTAAAAGGCGAGACTATTTGGCTAAATCAGAAACAAATGGCCGAACTTTTTGACGTCAATGTTCCTGCAGTTAACAAGCACCTTAATAATATTTACGACGATGGTGAACTAGAAAAAAAATCAACTGTTTCCAAAATGGAAATAGTTCGAAATGAGGGAGCGAGGCAAGTCCGTCGTAATATTGAACATTATAATCTCGATGCAATTATCTCTGTCGGTTACAGAGTAAATTCGAAGAAGGCGACCGCTTTTCGTGTGTGGTCGACCAAAACGCTAAAGAAATATTTACTCGATGGCTATGTCGTAAATCAAAATTTGCTTACCAAATATCGTGAGAAATTATCAGAAGCGCAGAAAACTCTCACGCTAATCACCGAAAAGGCCGGATTTGGCCTTCTAAAGGGTCGTGAGATCGAATTTATCGACCTGATCTCTGAATATGCGAAGTCGTGGAAGGTTCTTGAAGCTTTTGATGAAAATAAAATAGAAGTTGGCAAGTTAACAAAGCAGGTCAAGTTTGAAATTTCATACGATGGCGTTCTTGAGATCATAAACGACATCAAGGACAAGCTTGCCCGTCTAAGGGTCAATGTCTATATGTTTGGTGAAAATAGCAATGCAGACTTTGCTTCGATCAATGAAATATTTGAGCGGCTAGAAAAATATTCTAGCGTTGAGGAAAAAGCGGCGAATTTGCTTTACTTGATCATCAAGGAGAGACCTTTTACAGATGGAAACAAACGCATCGCGTCGATGCTATTTATTTATTTTCTGGAAAGTAACGATTTTCTATATCGAAAAAATAATGAAAAAAAGATCTCAGATAACACTCTTATCGCGCTTGCACTTCTCGTCGCCACAAGCGATCCGAAAGAGAAGGACAATATTGTGAAGCTAATTATTAATCTGATTCAGAAATAATATTATCCTTAATTTTGTCATTCCTGGCAGAAACTAGAGACCAGGAATCTTAGATGTTAAGGTGCAAGATCCCGTATCTCCAGCTTTCAGTACGGGATGACAGTATGAAGGGAGAACTGTTACGCCTTGACTTCTCACTTCGAGTACATCATTCGAAGAATATAACCGAGCTCAACAATTGACATATTCAGCAAATATGCTATAGTTTGTTGTCATGAAGAAATCGGCGAATAGCCAATCTTGTGATGCGTTTGCTCTCGTTGAGCAGATATCTGGCCAAAGGGCCAAGGGAGAACA
>JBAXEI010000028.1:0-7756 GCA_037140515.1 Candidatus Berkelbacteria bacterium
TGGCGGGCTGGATGCACTTTGTTTCGAACACCTTTTAGCCTGGCTTGAACAGTTAAGACAAGCTTTTGAGGAGAGCAACAGTTCGTGATCGAGCTAAACTATATCTAGAGATTTAATTTTTAATACTTTTATAACGCTTTGAAGTTTATCAAAAGAGACATTAACCTCACCCCGCTCAATCTGAGCGTAGTAGCTGACATTAATTTCCGCCTGATTAGCGACTTCCGCCTGAGTCATTCCGGCTTTCTCTCTGGCTTTGCGGATTTTCTCGCCCAGCTCAATTCTTCCATTTTCATTTTTCTTGATATTCATAAGGCGATTGTAGCATAAATATCAAAATATTCATAGTTTTTGTCATCTCTCTACTTCCTCAAATACCCGTATTAGTTCTTTTTCAATTTTGCGGGCATTCCCATGTTCCAGTATTCCTAAATAAGATTGGCATGTTTCATTTTTAGGATTATCAATAACCCGTCGAAATATTCTTCGTTTGGTTGATTTTCGCAAAACTCGATGATCGGCAAAGTGAACCCAGCCCAAAAAATCAACACCAGAAGCTAGAGTTTTGATATAAACTTTGTCAGGGTGAAGTTCGAGTTCTAATTTATCTTTCAAAAATTCGTCAATCTTCAACAGCAAATTTTCTAATTCAGCTTTGTTTTCCGAAAACAACACAAAATCATCGGCATAGCGGATATAATACCTGACTTTCAACTCTCTTTTGACAGATTGATCAAATTCATTCATGTAAATGTTAACTAGTAATTGGCTAGTCAGATTGCCAAGAGGTAAGCCGACACCAACTTTGTCGCCAGTTTCAAAACTATCAATAATCTGGCTAAGCAACCACAGCACATCGAGATCGCCGATATATACGGCTAGAATATCCTTCAAAATCTGATGGTCGATATTGGCGAAAAACTTACGAATATCACACTTTAAAATCCAGACGGTTCGGGTCTTATTTTTCGAGACTTTCAGACCAAAATCACGAAACCGATTCATAGCTTTGTGTGTGCCTTTATCAATTCGGCAAGAGTACGAATCATAGATAAATTTACGGTCAAAATACGGATACAAAACTCTATAAATCGCGTGATGTAAAAGTCGGTCACGGACACTGGCTTTGTGAATTTCTCGCGGTTTCGGGTCGTTAATTCTGAAAGCCTCGTAGCCACCATGAATATAAGTTTTATTTTTCAAATCATCATGTAGCAAGACAATATTGTCCATAAAATTTAACGAAAACTCGGCCACATCTTGGCGTTTTCGCTTACCATTTAGAAATTCACCCCATGAAACGAGCAAATTTTCGAAAGATATGATATCATTATAAGCATGAAACATACATCTTCGGCGAGGCCATCGTCTCTCTCTCTCCCTCTCTCTCTCTCTCTCTCTCTCTCGAGTTCCGCTTCGATTTTGATTCGAATCAAAGAGGGATATTTGATTTGGATTGATTTCGTGCCTCATATGACAAAAAGTTCTCGTTTTACGATTGGTACTAGGATTGAAAACCGATTTCTTGATTTATTAGAACTCGCTCACACTACTTATTTTACCGATAAAGACAAAAAGGCTGAAAAAATTACTGAGTGTATTCTACTTTTAGATACGCTGAAATTTTTGATCTCGGTCGCTTGGGAAGGTAAAATCATTCCCAACCACAAATTCGAAGAAATAGCCAAGAAGCTCGAAGAAACCGGTCGAATGTTTGGCGGTTGGAAGAAAAATTTGGATAATCCTGAAAAGAAAAACCGCACCTTGTAAGCGATTTGCATCACCACACAGTGCGGTAAAGAAATACTTTCGAAGACGGAACATTAACTCATTGTCGAGATTCCACTTGTTAGTAGGATTCGTCCAATTGTTGTTGAGCCACAAACCATTGTCGTTGTGTTCGAGGTTGAACACGTTAGGGTTGCCGTTCCGGTCTGTAATATGCAATTTGCCATCTTTACCACCGCCCATGTAGTCCGCCTAGGACAGAAGACATCAGGCTGTATCTAATTTGGGATCAACCCCCACACCTAATTTAATGAATCTTTTATTCTCCGTTTCAGTTGAGCCAACGCATTTGCACGAAGTTTCAAATTATGTTCACGCTCACGACAATCTTTTTCTGATTTATAGGCTTCATAGTACACAATTTCAAATGGAATTCTTGATTTGGTCGACAAGACCATACCAGAATTATGCTCCTTAAAACGTCTTTTTAGATCGTTCGTCGAGCCTGTGTACAAATCATCATCTTTTTTACTACGAAGAATGTAAACGTAAAACATACTCATTGAATTAGGTGTGGGGGTGAAAATCCGCCAGCAAACCGCACCAAGTTTCTCTTTTATATGGGACAAAATACAAATCTCTATCGGAAGTCGTAACCGCCGACACTTTAACTTATATTCGCCGAAAAGGTCTCAAAAAACTTACTCGCCAAGCGCGATCTTTAGCCGTTTGATAGAACCAATCTGATTTTATTATAATTCCAAAAGAATTTCCGCGCAAATTTCAATTTGCCATAGCAAAAAAATACGTCGAGCGGCTACGCCGCAAAAGGGTCAAAGGTTCAAAAAGCCAAAGAATCAAAAGAAAACAAAGAAATTAAGAGTTTAAGATTCTTGAGAAACTTGACGAAGACGGAACACTAACTCACGGCCGAGATTCCACTCGCCAGTAGGATCCGTCCAAGCGCTGTCGAGCCACAAACCATCGTCGTTGTGCCCGAGGCGGAACACGTCAGGGTAGCCGTCCCGGTCCGTAAACTGTTTCATCGCAATACTATACCAATTATTCATTGGTTGATCGGCATCTTTTAATCTTTGATAGGGAGCAAGTTCGTCTGGACAAAGATCTAATCCTAGTTCTTTGGCTCTGGCATAAATTTGATCGGTAGTCGGATTACTCGTAAAACCAAGATCACCAACCTTTAAGCGAACTGTTTGAATATTTTCTGGATTTTGAGCAAACTTTTTAAATTCTTCACTTTCGTACATCTTGTCTAGCATATCTTGAGCGTAAGAACTGATATTTGTTTCGCCATTAGCTCTTTTGCAGACTTTGTTAAGCTTCAATTGCAACTGATCTTTATCTAAACCACCAATTTCCACTTCGCCACGACTGATTTTGCCTTCAGGAAATGAGGTATAAATATGTTCGAGACTAACTAATTGCTGGAAAACACCAGGCACAAGCGGGCCGACATAGGCTTTGGTATTTTGATCGACTTGCTCGGGTGTTCTGGCGATTTGTGAAGGGTCGCAATCAAACAAAATGGGTAAATCAGCCTCTAAATTTCGGCCGTTTCGTAACTCCTTGATGCGGGGATCATCGACATAGCCAAAACCTTGAATCTTCGAATCTACTTCGTAAAGAAACGTTAAGTCTTCTTTATCTAATGCTTGACCAGACTTAGTTTTGTTTTTAATCACAGTTAGCCATGCCATGTCACTTTCTTTCTTAAGAAATTGATCTTTATCTGGAAATTCTTCTAGTTTGTCTTTTAATACATCGCCGATAAACGGATCAAGGTTTTGTTTTTTAGCAATCCCACGAACTTCAGCGATATTGTCACCTTTCTTCCTAATGGCAATGCGCGGAATACTCGACTGTCCGTCTTGATTTTTGGAGTAGTAGACATAAAAATCGCCCATTTCCAACTGGGTTTTGGCTGTGTTAACGCCAGCGGTGCACCAGCCAGTGCCTTTACCACGAATTGATTGGACTAGAGGCATTGGGTCAGAATTTTGATTGTATTTAACCCAGTCGCCATCGGTCGTTTGCAACAGTTCTTCATCAATCGGATTAATATTTTCGATCGCCCAAGCGTAGAGTTTAGCAAAATTTTCATTTTTGAGAAAAGACTGGAAGCGCGTCTTTTCATCTTCCTGAATATCATAAGGAATTTCGGGTGATTGGTTTTGGTACTTCAGATTGATATTGTCTAGAACATAACTTAAGGCTTCATAGTTAAGATCGGGAAACATTTTGAGTGTACCTTTGGATCGTTGTGGGAAACGACCTTCACCCTTTCGCTGACCAGTCTCTTTGTCGATTTCTGGTTTTTCATAATCCTGAAGATTAGCAATGCTGCGAAAAGCCCAGTACTTGAGCCATGTTGGGTACATGGCGTCGTCAGACGACAAATAGTCTACCCAAGTCTCCAGTGAGTCTTTTTGGTCAGACAACAAACCTTCGACATTGCTTTGGCGAATCTGAACTTTTTCTTGATCGGAGGCACGATCCCAATCACCGCGTTCACCATGTTCTTCGATGACATTAATAATAAAATCATCGTAACTAGCCGGCACATTTTCAGGTTTGGTGATTAATAAATCAAAAAGTTTGTTTTTCAAAAAGCTAACTTTGCGTTCGCGTTTTTGCGGATCTTCATCTTCAAAAAAACCTTCGAGTCTCTCAAGATACGCCCCGATTTTTTCATCGGGTGAGTTCAGATTTTCACCTGACTCGTTTGACACAAAATTAGCCGAACGCTGAACCTCGGGTGCATTGTGTAAGTCATACTTTTCTTTTAGAAATTGTGGACCTGGGCTAAATTCGGACATAATTATTTCTCCTTGATATGAGAATTAGCGATTGATTTACTTTTATCTTACCTCAATCATAGAACAAAATCAAAAATGCAATCGGCAGATCTCAGCTTTTCAGTTTATTATTGTTGCCTTGCCTTCGCCCAGGCGTCTAACGAGGTTTGGATCGATAATAGACGATTGTCAAAATTAAAATAAAAAATTTCAGTAAGTAGCTTCTTTAATTCACTGATTCCCAAATATCGCCAGTGGCGCTATGTTCTTTTAATTTTTCAATATTTGTAAATTGGATATGAAGATTATCCGGGTTGTTCTCGTCTTCAAGCAGTTTTTTCGTCATTCGCTTGGTGTAGATCATCGTTGCTAGCGTCGGACAGATAATCATGATAACTGGAAAAATTTTGTCGATTTCATCCCATTCATAACCATTGTAGAGTTCGATCAAGTCTCTGATTCTTTTTCTGATCGAATATTGTGGTAGTGTCGGAGCTATAATTGTAAGAAGGAAATAAGTCGAGCTCGTTCGTTTACCGTTTTTCTTCTTCTTAAGTCTTTTGATGACGAGATCAATATTGTATTCGGTTAAGAAATTAAAGCGGTAATCAGGATTAGCTAATTCAGTAGTAGTGGCAATCAGATACAAAAGCTCATTTTCCTCTTTTTTGTCATGGCTTTTATCTGCGGCCGTCTTCAGATCAAGGACAAACTGGCCGATTGATATGCACTTATCGATAAAATCGTTCGACCGGTCTTTAAGTCGGTAAAACTTTCTTATCAATTCGATCGGATACTCATTTTGCGCTTTTAAATATCTAATACCGTTTAATGCTAGGAAGTATATTGCCGGTTTGGTATTCTCTCCGAATTTATTTGAATAGATCCGATTGATGTATTCTTTCTGATTTAAGTCTTTTAGCCAGTCATTGATTCTCTTGTGATATTTGTGATTTAAGAATGCTTGGATTTGTTTTCTATCCAGGAATTTGTATTTGTAGAGATGTTGAAGTATTTGTTTTTGTTTTGAAGTTATTTTATTAGTCATGGTTTTTTGAAGTTAGTTGTTTATTTTTTTTCGAGTTTACTGTTACTACCTATACCGACCAAACCTTTATTTGTATAGATAGATAACACAAATATTTTATTTTTAATCTCAAATTTACTATATTTTTGTATCAGACCTCTGATACAATTAAACATCTAATAATTTAGCTTGTCAATACGATTTAATGTTGTAAAATGCCTCTTGACAATGTGGTTATATCCATAGTACACTATGTATATAACCACAGTAGGAGGGTATACGATGACATCTCAATCACAGCTAATCGATTGGCAAAACATGCCTGTTGTGAAGGCGCAAGCAACACAGCCTTTTATCGATTTTCCAGTCGATAGAGAAAAATTAGTAAACCCTATAATGCAGTACGGGAAAACCTTTGAAACCGCCTTGCAACATATCTTCCCGGCCAAGCAGGAAGAAACTCGGATTCAGAAAGCGAGGCTTATTATGGGTGACGATGTTAAAGACTTATCGGACGAAGATTTGGATGTTTATTTAACTAATTTTCAATATCTGATTGATTCGTGGCTGGATGAGTACGAGAAACAGATCTTTGATAACAAAACATTAAAAGAAATATTAAAGGAGGGCTAAATGGAACTTACACCAACGGGCAAAATCGAGCAGCGATCGGATAAAGCAATTGTTTATATTCGCGTCTCGACCGAAGAACAGGTTGAAAACTATTCGCTTGGGACTCAGGAGGACATCTGTCGCAAAGAAGCCGAGCGACGAGGAATGACCGTGACACAGGTTTTTCGCGAAGAGGGACGATCGGCCAAGACGATTACGGGTCGACCAGTATTGGTTGAAATGTTGGAATATTGCCGAAAACACAAGCGCGAAATCGGTTCGGTCATCGTTTATAGATTAGATCGTGTTTCACGACAAACTTCCGATTATTTGGTTATCAGAAAGAAACTGACCGAATGTGATATCAAACTAATCTCCGCGACCGAGCCGACCGGCAACAGCCCGACCGAAAAATTCGTCGAAACCATGCTGGCAGGATTTGCGCAAATGGATAACGATATACGCAGTGAACGCGCCAGGAACGGCCTGAAAGCAAGATTCCTAAACGGGCTGACAAGTTATGTCACCATGGGTTTTATTAATCAAAACGGTTATACAATAAAAGACCCAGCAACTTTTGATAAACTACAAGAAACCTGGTATCTGATGGCGACTGGCACTAAAACCTTGAGAAACATCGCCGATGTCCTGACCGAACAGGGCGTAGCTCAAAGGCACAAAGGCGGACGAATGTTACCGCAACAGGTTAACAGAATGTTTCGTAATAAATTCTACGCTGGTTATGTCGTTTCTAAAAAGTACGGCCGTGAAATCCGAGGCCAACATCCGCCGATGGTCACAGAGGAGCTGTTTTATCAAGTCCAAGCCGTTTTGGACGGTAGAAACCACAGCGTATCGGGGCCGCTGGCGATCAGGCATCGAGACAATCCCGACTTTCCTTTGCGTCGAATTGTTAAATGCAAAATATGTGGAACTTCTTTTACGGGTGGCAAAAGCAAAGGGAAACGCGAGTACTTCGGCTATTATTTTTGTCGACATCGATGTAATGGCTCGAATGTTACCACCAGCAAACTGATTGGTGATACCGTTAAATATTTGTACGATTTTTCTGCGACAGGCAAAACCGCTAAATTGTTTAACGCATTTCTGCGTCGGACATACTTCAAAAGAGCCGCCGATTTACAGGAAAGGCGTGAACAGGCCGACACCGACTTAAAAAAACAGTACGAGATGCGTCAGGCGCTTATAGAGAAGAATTTATCGGGTGTTTATTCCGATGAGATCTTTAAAGAACAAAATAATATGTTGGAGGAAAAAATAAAGACTATACAGTTTAGCAAAAATGACGAACTGCTTGAAAAATATAACTTAGAGCTGATCAATAAATTCGTAGAAATAAAGCTTACAGACCTACCTAAAATGTTCGAAGACTCGTTGAAAAGTGAGCCGGAAATAAAACTAAAACAGATTCAAACACTCTTGTGTTCGATATTCCCCTCTGGAATGCTATATGGCAAAAACGGCTATTCGAACACCGAGATTAGCCCGTTTTTCAGAGCAATTTTGGACTTACAGCCTAAAAATCCTGATCTTATCTCATTTGGCGGAGAGA
>JBAXEI010000029.1:0-7709 GCA_037140515.1 Candidatus Berkelbacteria bacterium
TAAAGGATAATCGGGCAGATACGGTTTTGCTCAGATTGCTGCAAGATTCAAATGACAACCTGCGAGCTATTGCTGCATGGGCACTTGGAAACATTCCAAGTGAAAAAGTTTACGATGAGCTATGTCAATTTGTGAAGAGCGAGCAATATCCGCCTGCACTTCAGTTTGCGCAGAATTCACTTGCAAATGTCGAACTATTCCTCGCTTTAAGCGAAGACACAGAGGAGACTTCATGACGGAGCCTCTTTTTTTATATGAAAAAAGACGATGATGGCGAATCGTTCGCATGGAAAATTTCCATCATCGTCTCCGGTGGGGAGAAGTTTTGAGCTAAAACTCTCTCTGGTTTCGGTAGACCTCCTTGTGCAACAAAGGAGTCGAAAAATAACATTATGAGTGATTGGAACCGGGAACAACCGATTGCCTTATCTCCCCTCCAAGTCCGTGATTACCTCCTATTAATAGAGATTTTCGCTTGGCCTCATTTAGTCTAGTCTAAGAAAACTGATTATGCAATCTCTGATTGTGGATATCGCAAAAAAACCGCCAGACTCTGGCGGTTTTTTATTCTCTAGGACAGGATAGCCTATTTGTGATATTTTTTCTTACGTTTAGTCAAGAAATTGAGCTTGGCAATTTGTTTCTCGAGGGCGGCAGCGGCGTCGGCAAATTCAACATCGTCCTTGGCAGCAGCAAGTCTATGCTCAGCAGCTCTCTTCGCCTCGACGATCTTTAGCTCGTCTAAGCTTTGTGCGTCTTCGGCGGTGTCAGCTAGAATTTTTATCTCAGTGCCAGTGATCTCGGCAACTCCACCTTCTGTGGCAAGCTCGTGCGTCTTGCCGCCATTATCGATTATGATCTCACCAGGCTTCAGAAGGGTGATTAGCGCGACGTGACCGGGCAAAACGGTAATTTGCCCGTCTCTTGTCGGCAAAGAGACTGAAGAGGCGTCCTCTTCGTACTTGATGCCATCTGGCGCGATAAGTTTTAGTTTAAAAGTCTTCATATTATTTTCCGACTGTTTCGATATTGCCCTTCATGTAGAAATCTTGTTCGCTCTTGTCGTCATGCTTGCCTTCGAGGATTTCTTTGAAACCTTTGATCGTATCAGCAAGTGAAACGTAAGTTCCTGGGATACCCGAGAAGACCTCTGCAACGTGAAATGGCTGAGAGAGGAAGCGCTGGATTTTTCGAGCGCGAGTCACGGTCATCTTGTCATCGTCAGAGAGCTCTTCCATGCCCAAAACGGCGATAATATCCTGAAGATCCTTGTAGCGTTGTAGAATTCTCTGAATTTCACGGGCCACGAAGTAATGCTCTTCTCCGACAATGTTTGGATCAAGAATGTTTGAATTTGAGGAAAGGGGATCGACAGCTGGGTAAATACCAAGCTCAGCAAGTGAGCGCTCGAGCACGATTGTTGAGTCAAGATGAGCGAAAGTCGTGGCTGGTGCTGGGTCAGTCAGGTCATCGGCAGGAACATAGACAGCTTGAACTGAAGTAATAGAGCCCTTCTTGGTCGAAGTGATGCGTTCTTGGAGATTGCCCATCTCCTCAGCCAAAGTCGGCTGGTAGCCTACGGCTGAAGGCATACGTCCAAGGAGAGTGGATACTTCTGAGCCAGCTTGAGT
Organism: Candidatus Berkelbacteria bacterium; assembly: GCA_037140515.1. Classification (GTDB taxonomy): domain Bacteria; phylum Patescibacteriota; class UBA1384; order XYA2-FULL-43-10; family 1-14-0-10-43-13; genus ELA241. The sequence goes on from JBAXEI010000029.1 coordinate 1,632, forward strand.
GAAACGGAAAATATTATCAATAAATAAGAGAACATCTTTGCCGTTGTCTCGGAAATACTCAGCTTGAGCAAGACCTGTAAGGGCGATTCTCATACGAGCTCCAGGTGGTTCGTTCATCTGACCAAAAACGAGAGCAGTTTTCTCCAAAACGCCTGATTCTTTCATCTCGTTGTAAAGATCATTACCCTCACGAGTACGCTCACCGACGCCAGCAAAAACGGAGAGGCCAGCGTGCTCAGAAGCGATATTGCGAATGAGCTCAGTAATAAGAACAGTTTTGCCGACACCTGCGCCACCAAAGAGGCCAACCTTGCCACCTTTTGTGATCGGAGCGATCAGGTCGATGACTTTGATACCAGTCTCAAAGATCTCAACTTTGGTATTTTGCTCATCAAAGGCAGGCGCAGCACGGTGAATTGGATAAAAATCCTCATTTTTGGCTGCTGGTTTGCCGTCGATCGGTTCGCCGATCACGTTGTACATCCTACCGAGCGAAGATTCACCGACAGGAACGGTGATTGGTTTGCCAGTGGCTGTGATTTCGATACCACGTTGGAGACCGTCGGTTGAAGCCATTGCAACAGCACGAACGGTCGAGCCGTCTAAGTGTTGCTGGACCTCGAAAACGAGTCTATTTCCATCTAGTTTGCACTCGAGTGCTTCATAAATTTCTGGAATCTTTTCAGTAAATTGTGCGTCGATAACGGCGCCGATGATCTGAGTGATTTTGCCTTTGTTCATTGTATCTCCTAAATATATGTAAATTATTACTTCATTGCATCTGCGGCGCCACTGATCTCAGCGATTTCTCGGGTGATGCCGTCTTGTCGGACTGAATTGTACAGCAGCTTGAGCTCATCTACCAAGTCCTCAGCATTGTCCGTTGCATTTTTCATCGCGATCATCCTGGCCGAGTGTTCAGAAGCGTTTGCCTCCAAGATTGAGCCGTATATCTGCGTGCGAAGAACTTGTTTCAAGATTCCATCCATTACTTCTTCTGCAGATGGCTCGATGATAAAGTCAGAGTTATTCTCGGCTTGATCTTCCCAAATCTCTGGCTTATCAACGTGTTCTCTGATGATTGGAAGCAACTGTTTCGCAACCGGAATTTGCTTGAGTGATGAAGCAAAGTGAGAGTAAATGATCACAACTCGATCGTAATTTCCAGCTAAATATTCGCCGACGGACAGCTTCGAGATAGGAATGACATTTTCTATGTCAATATTGCTCTCAAAAGCAGGGAATTCGGCGATAAGTCGGCCAACATTGTACCGTTTGCTGAAGTCAGCACCCTTTTTCCCAAGTGCGATGATATCGCAGCCGCCCTGATAAGCTTTGCAAGTTTCATCGTTGCAAGCACAGAGATCCTTTTCAAATTGAAGAAATTTTTTCAGAACTTCAGAATTGTACGAGCCGCAAAGTCCACGATCGGAGGTGACAAGGATGATCGCCATCTTTTTTACTGGACGTTGCTTGATAAGCGGATGATCTTCTGGCAGAGAAGTATGGGCAAGGCGAGCAAGCATGTTCCAAGCGTTCTGAATATACGTTCTGGCTGTCTGCGCTGCTCTGACTGATTTCTGCATTTTGATACTAGAAATCATCTCCATCGCTTTGGTGATTTGTTTCGTATTGTTTACCGATTTGATTCGGCGTCTAAATTCTTGTGTTGAAGCCATGAGGCAAAACTCCGTGTGGCAATTTAAAATTTATAATTTAATATTCAGCGAGGCAAAACTGCCTAGATCCCAGCCTGCGCTGGAATGACAGCGGAAATGCTATTTCTTTTCTTTTTTCTCGTTGTCTTTAATTGCTTCAGAGACTTTTTTGGTGTTCTTTGCCAAGAAATCTTTTAGCTTCTCTTCATCTTTGTCATCCAAGAGACCAGTTTTGACGATGTTGGACATGACATCATTGATCGCGGTTTTGGCCTTGGACAAGATTGAAATTTCAATATCCTTGATCTCTTCGATCGTGTAGCTATCAAGATAACCGTTGATCGCAGCGTAGAGTGAGACAACTTGCTCTTCTACTGGCATCGGCGAGTACTGTGGCTGTTTTAGCAGCTCAGTAACGCGTTTGCCACGCTCGATTGTCTTCTTTGTCTCTGGATCGAGATCAGAAGCAAACTGAGCGAAGGCAGCAAGCTCACGGTATTGGGCCATCTCAAGCTTGAGGCGACCAGCAACTTTTTTCATTGCTTTGATCTGGGCGGCGCCACCAACACGAGATACGGAAATACCAATATTAAGCGCAGGACGAATACCTTGATAGAAGAGATCGGACTCGAGAAAGATTTGACCATCGGTGATTGAGATCACATTTGTTGGAATATATGCTGAGACGTCGCCAGCCTGAGTTTCGATGATTGGGAGAGCAGTCATACTTCCGCCACCAAATTCTTTGTTCAGACGTGCAGCACGCTCGAGTAGGCGAGAGTGGAGGTAAAAAACATCGCCAGGATAAGCTTCGCGTCCTGGTGGGCGGCGAAGAAGTAGGGAGACTTGGCGATAAGCCCAAGCTTGCTTCGTCAGGTCATCAAAGATGATCAAGACGTCTAAACCCTGCTCCATGAAGTACTCACCAATAGCGCAGCCTGAGTATGGGGCAATGAAGGAGAGTGCGGCAGGATCAGAAGCACCAGCGAGGACGATAGTCGTATATTCCATAGCTCCTGCTTCTTCAAGACGGGCTTGGATACGAGCGATTTTGGACTTTTTCTGACCGATTGCAACATATATACAGATTGGCCGTTGATCTTTTGGTAGATTTTGCTGATTTATGATGGTATCGATCGCGATAGCCGTCTTACCCGTGCCGCGGTCGCCGATAATAAGCTCACGTTGACCTCGTCCAATCGGGATAAGGGCGTCGATCGCCTTGATACCTGTCTGAAGAGGGACAGTCACGCCCTGACGAGTAATAACACCTGGGGCGACCTTCTCGATAGGCATTGATTTGGTCGTCTTGATTGCACCTTTACCATCAATCGGCTGGCCAAGCGGATCGACGACGCGGCCGATAATGGCCTCGCCAACATCGATTTTTGCCACATTACCCGTGCATTTTACCTTATTTCCAGCCTCGATGACTTTGTAGTCGCCAAGCACAACGGCACCGATCGAGGATTCCTCGAGGTTTAGCACCATCGCATTAATATCGCCGGCTTTGGTCTCGATAAGCAGAAGCTCACCAGATTTGGCGTCCTTCAGGCCATAAATCTTGGCAATGCCATCGCCAATCTCAGCAACTTCGCCAGATTCTTCTTCTTTGACAGAAGCGTCAAATTTCAAAATCTCTTTTTTCAGCTCATCAATAATGTTTGTGGTCATATAGTTTCCTTTTTGTTAGCTAAGTTTGTATATATTTGAAAGGTGATGATGGCTGGCAGGATTGAGCCGTAGATTATTGAAACTTGTGCCTTATAATTGTCGAAGAAGGTGACGAAAGCGGCGAAGACAACCCAAGTTGCATAATTAATAAGTAATATATTTTTGGCTTTTTCTGAAATGATTGCTCTGATCCCGAAATACACTTCGCCTAAGCCTAGTAGAAAGAGGAGATAGGCGGATGGACGCATAATTTTTTCATTTAATAGCACGGATCGTTGAGCATCACCGGCACAGTTTCCGAAGAAGAGAATAGAATAGCCGACCATCATCAAACCGAAGATGATCATGAGCGTTCCAGCTGTTTTATTACTCTTTTTCTTCACTATTTGCTCTCTCTCAGTGATTTCTTTAATTTTTCTACTTTTTCTTCGACGCTCAGGTCGATGATTTTTCCGTCAAACTTGGCGATGATGCCAGTAATATTTGGCTTCTCTGTGAACTGAATAAGTGGCTTCTTGCTGATCTTCTTTTCGATCTTGTCTGCTAGAGTTTTTAGCTCAGCCTCCGTCAAAGATTTGCTAGAAGAAACTTTTACCAATACTTTATTATCCGCGGCGGCGGATTCGACATCAAGCAGCTCAAGAATCTTTGGCAGATCCTTGTACTGCTTATTTTTTTGCAAAAGTAGCCAGAAATTTTTGGCGATATCCTTAGCCTTGCCGCTTTTGGCGGACTCGGCAAGCAGCTTAGCGGATTGTTCAGGCTTGATTTTCATAATTACAATTCCATAATTGCTTTAGCGGTTAGGTTCTTCTTCTGATCTTCAGAAAGTTCTTTGCCGACGATCTTGTCCAAGGCCATAACGATGACACTCGAGAGCTCTTTTCTAGCCTCAGAGATCACGTTATCCTTCGCTGACTTCGCTTCGGATTCGGCATTTTTGGTCGTTCTTTCGGCTTGATCTGAAGCTTTTTTGATCAGCTCAGCTGCTTCGACTTTTGCGGCAGCTTTTGCATTATTCATGATTTGGTCAGCGTCTTTCGATGTTTTTTCCATCAGCTTGGCTGTCTCTGTCTCAACGTCGGCTAGTTTCTTGGCAGATGCCTCGGCATCAGCAAGGCCTTGCTCGATTTTCTTCTGTCTCTCGTCAAGCATGTTCATGATTGGCTTGTAGGCAAACTTCGAGAGCAAGAAAAAGAGAATACCAAAGTTGATAAGCTGTGCGATGATAAGTTTTAAGTCAATTCCTAAAGATTCCATATATCTCCTTTGGAGAATTTTACAATTTTATTATTTTTCATTTTACAATTGATTGATTCGTTGAAAATGTCTAGCAACCGCGGAGACCGCGATTGTATAGTCAGTCTCAATTAGACAAATTTGACGATTAGGGCAATGACCAAAGCATAAATAGCAACAGCTTCAGCGAAGGCAGCGGTCAAGATCATAGGACCTTGGATTTTGCCTGCAGCTTCAGGGTTTCGGCCGATTGCCTCGACAGCTTTTGCGCCGATCATACCGATACCGATAGCTGGTCCGATTGCACCAAGGCCGATAGCGATGGCGGCGGCCAATGTTTTCATTGTCTCTGCATCCATAGTAACTCCATAATTTAATTGTTATATTGTTGCATTGTTATATCGCTTTTGTATTCAGCAATATAGCAATATATCAATTTAGCAAATTTAATGTGCAGCTGCTTCTTCGTGTTCGCTGTGATCAGTGATCGCCATTTTGATGAAAACCATCGCTAGCATTGTGAAAACTAAAGCTTGGATGAAGCCAACGAAGATTTCAAGAAAATAGAATGGGACTGGGCCGACATATGGCAAAAGCCAGGTGATAACAGCAAGAAGAACCTCGCCGGCGAAGATGTTGCCAAAAAGTCGAAAAGAGAATGAAATAACGCGGGAAAATTCGCCGATGATCTCGAGAATACCGACGAAGAAGTCGATGGGGCTTTTGAAATTGACAAATCTGCCAACATATTTGAAAAAGCCAATCGCGATCATGCCAAATATTTGAACGAGAAGCATAGTCAAGATTGCGAGGCCGAGTGTAGTATTTAGGTCGGCATTACCGCCACGAAGAAGCGGGACGAAGAGCTCTTTGCCGTTGTCGATCTCATGGAATCCTATTGAACCAACCCCTGGGAAGAGGCCAAGCCAGTTGTTGGTGATAATGAAGAGGAAAATGGTCGCGAGAAAAGGGAAATATCTCTTTGTTTGCTTCATGTCGTTGAACACGCTGTTGACCAAGCCGAGAAGCGATTCAACGATGAATTCCATGACTTTTTGTGCGCCTTTTGGGATCAAGGTCATCTTTCTGGTCGCACAAATAGCAAAGACAACAAGAAGGATCGTCGCAATCCAGCTTGTAAACATCGAGTTGGTGATTGGGAGTGAGCCAATGTGTGCAATTTTTTCTGCAGCTAAGCTTATTTCCATAATTGAAAAATGCTAAATGTTAAGAAGTCTATTTTTCGTCGTTCATCTTTTCAAATATCTTCATTGCTTTTTCTACAGTTCTTTTGACTGCGAAAAAGACGAAAAAGGTAGCAACTACAAGGCCCAAAAGAAATAAATACGGATCAGTGCCAAGTTTGTGATCAAAAAAACGGCCTAGCAAGGCAAAAAAGACCAGCGGAATCGCCGTAACTAAGCCGATTTGTCCAATCAGGCCGAATGAATAAATCAGGCTTTTGTTCATATCTAAATATCTTTTTAACTTAATATTAAGATTACTC
>JBAXEI010000030.1:0-7679 GCA_037140515.1 Candidatus Berkelbacteria bacterium
AATCAGGCTTTTGTTCATATCTAAATATCTTTTTAACTTAATATTAAGATTACTCTGCTTCGTCTTCGTCCGTCAAGGGAGATAACCGTTGACGGAAAATTCGAATTGTGGTACCAGAGCTAGGACGCAAGATCCTCCCATAAATTTTGACTACATGCTTAACCGTTGTAATTGACAGATTCTTGGCTCATAATTAGCTCATGACACAAAAAGTTGCCAAAATATTGTCAGCTGGTACTTTTGGACTAGATTGCTTCTTGGTAGAAGTTGAAGTTGATCTTGGTGCGGGACTTCCTTCGTTCACTATTGTCGGCCTCCCTGATAAGGCAATCGATGAGAGCAAGGAGCGAATTCGTGCTGCGATCAAGAACTCCGGCGTATTTTTTCCTCAGCATCGTCTCACGATAAATTTGGCGCCTGCAGACGTGAAGAAAGAGGGGCCTTCTTTTGATCTCCCAATGGCCGTGGGGACGCTTCTCTCGGGAGATCAGTTTGATAAAAGTGTGGAATTCGACGAAGCAATATTTGTCGGCGAGCTATCGCTAGATGGCAAGCTTCGTGGTGTAAATGGTGCTCTACCGATCACGATGTTTGCCGTTGAAAAAGGCTACGAAAGAATATATTTACCAGAAGCAAATGCCGAAGAGGCGAGTTTGGTGAAAGGGATAGAGATCATACCTGTGAAGAGTCTGCTTGATCTTATTAAGCATCTACGTGGCGAGATCATGATCAAGCCGCATAAGGCGGTAAAAATTGAACGTGTAAAATCTGAGGCGAGTACTGAGAGAGACTTTGCCTATGTTGCTGGTCAGGAACAGTCGAAGCGAGCGCTAGAGATCGCAGCGGCTGGCAATCACAACATTTTGCTCTCCGGGCCTCCTGGCTCCGGTAAGACGTTGCTTGCGCGAAGCCTGCCAACTATTTTGCCTGATATGGATGAAGATGAGATTTTGGAAGTTATGAAGATATATTCGGTTGCAGGATTCCTCAGCCATGAAGATGGGGTGATGATGGACCGACCTTTTCGGTCACCGCATCATACAACCTCGAGCGTAGCAATCGTCGGTGGAGGTGCTTGGCCGAGGCCAGGAGAGATAAGTCTCTCCCATCGAGGTATACTATTTCTTGATGAATTTCCTGAATTTCCACGCTCTGTTTTGGAGGCCCTGCGCCAGCCACTTGAGGATGGGATAATCACCGTTTCTCGTGCAGCAGGATCAATCACTTTTCCGGCTGAGTTTATGCTTGTTGCAGCGCAGAACCCTTGTCCCTGTGGCTTTCTTAGCGATCCCGACAAGCACTGCATCTGCACGCCGACCCAGATCATTCGTTATCAGAAGAAAATCTCTGGTCCGATCCTAGACCGTATCGATATCCATATAGAAGTTCCGAGAATAAAATTTGAAAAATTGTCTGAGGACAAGGTTGCCGAGGAGTCGTCGAAGATTAAAGAAAGAGTACAGAAAGCGCGTGATATTCAGCTGAAAAGATTTAAGGGCAAGAAGATCAAGTCAAACTCTGAACTGAGTGCTAGAAATATCAAAGAATTTTGTAAGCTGGATGATGAGGCAACCAAGATCATTGCAGGCGCTGTCGATATGCTCAAGCTCTCGGCTCGTGTGTATCATCGAATATTGAAGCTATCACGAACGATCGCAGATCTTGAGAACTCTGAGAACATCAAGGCAAGTCATGTTGCAGAAGCGCTGCAGTATCGACCAAAAGAAAAAACGTACTAAATAGAGTAAAAAATACAAATGAAAAAGGCAAAAAAATACCCGAGGTCATAAATGATCTCGGGATTTCGGTTTTGAATTATTCGGTTAGGGTCTCTTGCGGAATAGGAATTCCCAGCGTTCTGTGTGGCGAGAAGATCGCCTCGAACTGATAGAATACGCCTTTTCTATCAATATCATATGTGTCAAAGCATGTTTCAGACTCTCTGAGAAGAATCATCACCTTGCCATTATTAGCGTTTAGCTCCGCCATAAGCGAGAGCTCACCGCCTTGGCGGTATGCTCTGGCTAAAGTTTCTGCAATCTGTTGCAGTAGTTCCCCAGTCATTTTGGATGCGTTTTCTTCTTCGATTTTAGATAGAACGTTGCAGAGATTCGAGAAATTCCCTTGTCTGGAAATAGCTGCGATGAGTAGATCTACGCTGTTCCACATAATCGCACCCTTTTTGGTTTTCTTCAAATGATCTTGCCTTGCGCAAGGCTCATCAGGCAGACGTAGCGGCGTAAAAATTTGTTGAATTTGTGCGTAATGATGACCGCCACGGATGCGGTTGTATGCTCGAATGCAATCAGTGTCTTGCAAAATGAGGTTCATTATCTCCATGTTCTCGACACTTCTATTATATTCGTCGTGAATTGAAGCTTCTCCACCTTGGCTATACATTCTGGCAAGGATTTCTGCAAGCGCCCTCTTTTCTGTATCGGAAATAAACTTATGCCTATTCCCAATAATAATTTTGTCCATGAACTCTACGAGCTCAAGAAAACGTGGCTGTGCTGTGATTTCTTCGAGCAGATGCCCGATAAGTGGTTGTTGTTCCATGTTTTTCTCCTTTGCTCTAGGGATTTTGCATCTCTAGCAAAGAAAAAATACCACTTTCATGGTATTTTATCAAGAATCTAGTTTAGAATTAGTTAAATTTGGAAATTTCCAATCTTATAAAGCCAGTTTCCGAGATCGGCTAAAATTGAAGTTTGTGAATTGAGAACATAAAAACCGATAAATAGTAAAACCAGAATAGAGAATGTCAGGCCAAGCTTTCTCACGTCCTTTCGGACATAAGCATATCTGCTGAGCATCTCGTTGTGTTCTTTTTCCTCTTTCGTCTCGATTAGTTCGTTTGCTAGATCGATGACGTCGCCTTCTTGAATATCTGTTGCGTCAGAAATGCCTACGCTTGAAGTTGTTTTGACCGGGCTCTTAATTCCAGCGCGAAATTTCTTTGTCTTCTTTTTTGACATATTTCTCCTTCAGATTTTCTATTACATAAACTAAAATTACTGTAAAAAAATAATTAAATCAATGCCCTCGAGCGTGGGATAAATTGCGCGAATTCTTATTATTGATTTAGTAGGCACTTTTGTGCTAATATTTCTTTGTTCTAGTTGATACTTGCAAGCCGATGTAGCTCAGTGGTAGAGCAGGGGACTGAAAATCCCTGTGTCGTCAGTTCAATTCTGACCATCGGCACCATCCTTCGCTCCTTCGGAGCTACGGATGGCAAGCCGTTTTGAAATATGTTGGCCTGGTGGCCGAGAGGTTAGGCAGCGGTCTGCAAAACCGCGTAGCTGGGTTCAATTCCCAGCCAGGCCTCCAAAATATTTCATTGATTGGTTGAAAAATGTGTTCCAATTTGTTACTTTAATTGGAAATCGATAGCGAAATTTGCGCGGGTATCGTATAGCGGCTATTATACGTCCTTGCCAAGGATGAGATACGGGTTCGACTCCCGTTACCCGCTCCATAATAAAAACATCACGAAAGTGGTGTTTTTATTATGGAATAAATAGTGAGGGAGTTGAATAGACTACCGCCTGCTACCCGCCGTGCAGTCCGTAGCTTAAGCGTAGGATTGTAGCTCCGAAGGAGCGAAGGGTGGTTACCTGCTCCATTAAAAAATCCTCAACTTATGTTGGGGATTTTTTAAAAGAAATTATCTTTTCACACTTCGTGTATAGTACTGTCCGCCCAGAGGAACGTGCTTAAGATATTTCTCGAGAAATAGCATCTTCTTAAATAATCCGTTGCGAGGGAAGAAAATGGTGTAGCTTATTTTGTTTTTCAGAAACCCACATTCCGAGAGTAGGTTTTTTAGATCATTTGCCTTTATTAAATGAGCACAGCGATCGAAGATACAGTCTTTCACGATTTTTTGCGTAAGTGGATTATGCGGATTGTGCTCAAATATGTATAAACGGCCGCCCGGTTTTAGGATATTTTGAAGCTTTGACAAAATTTTCTTGTGATCGGTAGTATCAATATGATGAAAGACTGTTGAGCAAAAAATGATATCAAAAGTATTATTCTGAACGCTTTGCTTGCGAATGTCGCCAAGCATAAAGTTAACATTTTCAAATTGCTTCTTGGCTTTGTCAATACTCTTTTCGGAAACGTCGATACCCGTGAGATTGGCTTTCCTAAAATATTTTTGGAAAAATCTGAGCGAAGTGCCATCTCCACAGCCAAAATCAAGTATATTCATGCTTCTGCCACTGTTGCCGTGCTCGCATGCTAAAACTTCTGCGACTTTGTATTCGCTAAAATATTCACTATCAGCGCCGCTGACCTTTATATTTTTGTTGTGGATTTGCCGGTAGTCGCTGGAGAACTCATCGAACTCGGCCTTGGTTGGTTTGTTACTCATGAAATATAGTATGCCAGCTCACGTCTGTCTTGAAAAGGGGTGGAAAGTATAGTAGTATTGTTCTGAAGCTGGCAACTTGAGTAATTAAATCAGCTTCGAAGGCTAGACTTATGATTGACGCATTGAAAATCATCCAAATCATTTTTGCTATCATCTTGACGGTGTTTGTCTTGATGCAGCAAAGAGGCTCCGGCCTAGGTATGGCTTTTGGCGGAGAAGGAAATGTTTATCGCTCACGTCGTGGAGTTGAGAAATTCCTTTTTTATGCTACTATCGCTGTCGCAGTGCTTTTTTGTCTTAGCGCACTGGCAACGGTCTTTTTTGCCTAAATATGAAATTCAAATTTAGAAATACGGCTCCAAAATATAAAGTTACTACTGAGGGTTTGAAAAAACCTTTTTTGCATATTGCACTTTTTTTCAAAAATATTAAAAAAAGCTACTCTTTGATGCCTAAGTTTGAGCGTGTGATCGCAGCAACTCTCATGATTGCTGCTCTTTTGTTGCTACTCTTCAAATTTTATCAAACATATATTGCTGAAACGAAGATTGTTGCCTCTGATGACGGTGAATACACAGAAGCAGTTGTTGGCGAAGTGAAATACCTGAGTCCAGTATTTGCTCAAACTGATGCAGAGAAGAGCGTTTCGAAGCTAATATTTACTGGCTTAATCAAAATCGTCGACAAGGGCACTGTTACAGCCGACTTAGCTGAAAGCTGGCAAGTCTCTGAGGATGGTAAGAGATATACCTTCAAAATTCGTCCAAGCGCTACATTTAGCGATGGAACACCTGTGACAGCAGATGATATTGCCTACACGATTAGCCTAATCAAGGCGCCAGAATCCAAGAGTCCGCTCCAAACAAGCTGGAGCAATGTTGGTGTCACCACTGTTGACCAATCAACCGTTGAGCTCGACTTGCCAAATGCTTATGGCCCTTTTATTTATAATTGTAATTTCGGTATTGTTCCAGCTCATTTATCTTCTGATGAATTTTCGAAAAAACTAATTGGTAGTGGCCCATATAAATTTGTAAAAACACTTCAAGAGGGTGGAAAAATAAAGCAGATAGATCTTGCTCGAAATGACGGTTACTATGAGACAAGACCCCACTTTGAGGCGATGAAAATCAAATTATTTGTTCAAAAAGAAGATGCTGTAAAAGATTACGAGGAAGCTGATGCTACAAATGCACTTTTTGGTGCGGATTCTAGCATAGGTACAAAACTGAGCTATGAATCGTCGAAACGGCTCGGTCTTGTTTTCAACCTTCGTAACGACAAGCTGAAGGACAAAGATGTTCGTCTAAAACTTCTGAATGGAACTTCTTTTGAGGCGCCAGCGTCCTTCACTCTAACAACGCTTGACTCAGCAATTCAAAGACAAAAGGCTGAAGAGATAAAAACAAAATTTGCAACACAAAATGTTCAGCTTAATATATTGTATTTCAACCCATCTAAGCTTCAAGATGCACTTGTAGCCCGAAATTATGAGCTTTTACTTTATGGCTTCGACTTTGGTTTTGATCGTGATCCGTACACTTTCTGGCATTCAAGCCAAATCGACATTTTGAATTTTGCTGGTTGGTCTGATAAGGCGAGCGATATTTTACTCGAAGATGCCCGAATGATTACTGACGAAGCTAAGAGAAATGAAAAATATGATCAATTCTACCAGACTATTGCAGTGCAGGGATTGGCCCAGTTTTTCGAGCCGATCCAATATAGTTTCTATGTCAAGGACAGTGTAAAAAATGTCTCAGCTATCCTCGGAACACAGGTTTACTCTCGATACCAAAATCTTGCAGATTGGTATACAAAGGAGAAGAGAGTCAGAGGAGAGTAGCTCGTTAAGTAAGGGCGAATGGTGAAATGGCAGACACGCAGCGTTCAGAGCGCTGTGGGAGTAATCCCGTGGAGGTTCAAGTCCTCTTTCGCCCACCAAATAAAAATATCTAGCAAAAGCTAGATATTTTTTGTTTTTACTTGTTCTCTAGACTATTAGACCATTTTTTGCTAGGCTCTGGGCGGGCGAAAGCCTGTATGAAAGTACAATGAAAGAAAAAGGGGGTGTTCCAATGGGACGCATAATCGGAATAACTGCTGAAAGTGGCAAGGATGTATCTCTTGATACGATCTTAGGCATGGGCACGATGGGCTATGCAGGTCCAAGAGGCTTTGGCATGGGATCGCTAACAGAGGAAGGGCTAAAGACTTTTACCTCGAATCTGGTTGCAACCCAAGCATTTGCCAGAATGTCAAAAGAAGAAATCGCGGCTCTCGGTGGCAGTGTTTGTATTGGCTACAATTCGACAAATGGTGTAGCGATGCCGATAGAGATTCGGACTACTCTACCATATAATTCTCCAATTTTGGTCGCTATCGATGCAAGCCAAGAGACTTCTGACGAAGTAATAAAATGGATGCAGTACGGCAAAGTCCTCATACAATCGGTTCGCTTAGCAATGCAGCAAGTCAAAGGACATTTTGCACTCGTCGCTATGTCTCATGATGGTGAGCTCATTGCTGCACGAAGTAGCGGACTCATGCCGCTGTCTGTTGGTATGATCAGCGGTGAGAATTGGGTAAGCGCAATGTACGTCTCTTCTTCGAGCGCCGTCTTGGACGGAGGTGCTACTTTTGTAAGAAGTGTCTTGCCAGGTGAAATAATCACTTTGAGTTGTTATGGATACAAGAGTGAGTATACTCCTTGTCCAGATAATACCGGTTGCCCGTTCGAAGCGATGTTTCTTCAGGGCCCTAACAATAAATTTGGTGGGCGCTGGGTGCAAGCCATTCGCGAAAGCGTGGGCAAGGCAGTCGGGAAAAATGTTGCCAAACTTCATCCGGATATAAATCCTGAAGAGTGGGTCTTACTGGCAATTCCTGATGGTGGCAATATGTTTGCTGAAGGTGCTTCACAGGAGCTAAATGCAGAATTTCTGAGAAGTACTATTGTAAAAAACCGTTATCCTGTGAATTCAGGTGTCGGACATTTGACAGTTGACGGTAGAATTATCACCAGCAAGTACACACTTGCAGGGGCGGTTCCGCTAACTGCGCCTGACTATGATCCAGACTTCGATGTAAGTCTCGATGGGTCTGTTCCTTCTCTCGAAGGCATGGTAGGTAGTCTTAACGGGTTGATCAAAGGGAAGAAAGTCATTCTTATTGATGACTCGCTTTTCACTGGAGACTCATTTCGGCGAGGTGCGGAAATGCTTCGAGAAGCAGGTGCTATTGAGGTGCATGCTGCGACTCCTACTATAACAGAGCATCGTTGCCCGCACGGTAAAGA
>JBAXEI010000031.1:0-7125 GCA_037140515.1 Candidatus Berkelbacteria bacterium
AACATTTGTAGCACCATTTATATATAACAAAAGTACTCGGGCTGATCAAGCGGTAGAATGTGGTTAAGTTTGTTGCAATATAAGCTCCTACATTTTGTAATCCTGAAACCACCCTTCGCCAAGGCTACGGAAGTGGCACGGCAAGTTCAGGATGACAGGCCAGTGTTCATTATGGTAAATTGTATTTACAATATTAAACAAGGATATGCATGAGCGATTACAGGATGAGAGTTTCGGTCAAAGGTTTGTTTTTCAACGACAGAAATCAGGTGCTTTTGGTTAAATGTGGCAAGGAAGATGCACCATCAAAATTTTGGTCTGCGCCAGGAGGTGGGATCGAAGACACTGAGGAAGCTATTCATGCGGTTCTGCGAGAGTTGACCGAAGAGACTGGCTATTTCGGTACGGTAGATAGACTTATATTCGTCCAAGACTTTACCTCTTCACGGGGAGTTAGACAGATTGAGCTTTTTTTCCGAGGCAGGATTGATGAGACGAAGTCACCTTTGCCAAAATCTGAGCACCCATTTATTTTTGTTACAGAAGAAGCATTCAAAGAACTTAAGTTTATGCCAGCTGATCTAAATCCTTTTGATCTTACAGAATCGATCCCGTTTCATTCGGCTATCAAATAGCAATCATTTAAAAAAAGACTGAGCGAGTGCCCAGTCTTTTTTTGTATATAGTACTTTGGATTATTCGATGCCAAACATTTTTGTGATAGCTTTTGCTATCGCGATGGATGCTGCAAATAGTACCAGGTAGACAACCGTCATAATGACCTTTTTGCCGCACTCAGCCATCGTGATTTTTTTCTGCAACTTTTCGATCAAGATAATCGCTAGAGTTACGACAGAGATTACTCCATAGATTCTTGGGACAGTTTCGTTAAAATCATAGCTAGCGTTGTTCAGATCTGCTTTCGTAGCGACATAATAAACGATGTTCACGAGCATTAAGCCCAGCATGATTATCAACATCGCGTCTGACGTCGTCTTGCAGCCTAAAGTAGTACAAAGATTTCCCGATTTCTTTCTTGCCATAGCCCTCCTCTTATTTTTTGATAACATTATTGTAGCATCAAATTCTGATTGATAAAATAGCTCAAAAGTAATATTCTTATATTATGAAAAAATCGAATACATTCAAAGCTTGGCCGACTTGGCTAATCCGACTTGTTATCGCAGCAATCGTAGCCATGACAGCTGGTCTGATTGTTTATCAAAAACACCATTCCGATAAATACATTGCCGAAGACAACGCCGTCGATAGATCCCAACCTGGGACCGAAGAGCCTTTTGCTAATATATTTGATTGGCAGAAACAACCTTCTATTTGGGGTGGGAGAAATAGTCAGGCCGCAGTCGTGTTTAAGGATAAGATGTGGGTTTTTGGTGGCAAAAACGTGAGTGATAAGGCGTCAAACGATGTTTGGTCATCATCTGACGGAATTAGCTGGACTCAAGTTGCTGAAAATACCCCTTGGCTCGACAGATCGGGCCACCAGGTTCAAGTTTTTCAGGACAAAATATGGTTAATGGGCGGAACTTCGAACTTGGGCGTTCAGTTGAACGATGTTTGGTCATCTCCTGACGGAGTCAAGTGGACAAAAGAAACAGTTGCAGCTCCATGGGCGGCAAGGGCTGATTTCGCCTCTGTAGTTTTTGATAACAAGCTTATGATAATGGGTGGCTGGAACACATCCTTGCCTCAAGGCGGTGAATTTACAAACTTCAATGATGTTTGGTCTACTACTGATGGTATAAATTGGGACAAGCTGACTGAAGCTGCTGCTTGGAGCAAACGCGCATATCTCTCCGCGTATATTCAAGATAAAAAATTATTCATAGCAGGCGGTCTGACTGCAATTCCAGTCGCTAAGTTTGCTGACATTTATTCGAGTACTGACGGTATAAATTGGGAAAAATCTGGTGAGCTACCAGAAGCGAGAGGCGCTGCCTCTGTTGTCCGGGCTGATGGCCGACTTTACCTTATTGATGGTTACGATCAAGACCGTGTTTACAACTATTCGCTGTATAGTGATAACGGTAAGATTTGGCTTCCTACTGAAAAGTACGGCTACGGACCAAGTCGTGCCTTTCATACTGCTCTATATTTCAAAAATTCTGTTTGGATGATTGGGGGAACTGACTTTGATTCTGGGCAAATAAATGACCTTTGGTCAACCTCAATAATTGGAGCCAAATAAGATGGGAAAAGAGATAATCTTAAAGAAATTGAAGCCAGAAGACTGGGCAGAGTACAAAAAAATCCGTCTTGAGGCGCTAGAGAAAGAGCCAACTGCTTTTGCAATGAGTTTTGAGGAAGAAGTCGGCCGTTCGGATGATCTTTGGTCAACAAAGCTCGATCCATCGGGTGATTTGCTGAATTATATGATATTCGCCTGCGATGGTAATGAAGTTATTGGCATGGCTGGAATTTTTCAAAACGAAAAAACAAAGCTAAAGCACATTTCGAATATTTACGGCGTGTACCTTAGAGAAAGTTATCGTGGCCGCGGCATAGGTAAAGCCATGCTTGAGATTATGATCAATGAGGCAAAGAAGGCTCCAGGTGTTGCTAAGATCAGCCTGTCTGTAAATACAGAGCAGCTTCCCGCTGTTCGTTCTTATGAAAAAGCCGGGTTCAAGAATATCGGCAAGGTTGAGAGAGAAATGAAAGTCGGAAATAAGTACTACGATGAATATATTATGGAGATGCTACTTCCAGATAAGGAGTGAAATGGCTGCTACTGATGAGATTTTGATTAGAGAATATGAAAATGCTGATTACGATGCGTTTCTGCAAATTATTGAGGAGTTTCAGCGGTATATCGCGAAGACTGATAGTCGGGGAGTTTGCTGCGACTTCAGATCATTAGAAGATGTGAAAAAGTATGCAGATCAATCTCTGAGAGACGTCGCCGAGAGAGAAGGTGCGATATATTTTGCTGAAATTGATGACAAGATTGCCGGCTTCATCCTAGGCATCGTTGAAAGAAACGAAAAAGACACTTTATATATTCTCACGCACAAGCCAGGGGCGCATGGCTGGATTGGCGAAGTATTTGTCTCGCCAGAATTCCGCAAGCAGGGGATCGCGCGCAAACTAATAGATAAAATTACTGCTGATTTCAAGACAAAAGGTTGTGTAAATGTTCGGCTCTACGTGATGGCAGATAACAAGCTAGCAATCTCTGCCTATGAGAATCTTGGCTTTCAGACTCGCGATCTCGAGATGTCAAAAGATATTTGATAATAAAAAACCTGTACCGAACTAAGTTCATAATGGCACAGGTCTTGGGTTTTCAAACCTTTGGAAATTTGGCTCGCAGCATCTCTGCCGCGACGACGAAGTCGGTTCTGACCTGCTTTAGGTCGATTTCCTTTTTGTCCTTGTAATGGAAAATCCGCTGAGCGGGTGTGATTTCGACTGAATTGACAATCAGTGACTCGATCACGAGGAATGGTGTGTTGCTGCTTGGGCAGAAACAGGCGTATCCGACGATTACTGGTGTTTGAACCAGTGGGAGATTGACGGGGTAGTCCATCACGGCAATCATGAGCTTGTGCGTAACATTACCAAAGTCAGTTACCTCAGTGACGACTACGTCTTCTTCTTTCATATCAGAAACCTCCTTTTTTCGGTTTTTTACATATTACCATAATTCTCGCATATTGTCAATAAATCGTGCTCAGTCTATTGACTATTTACGATATTTTTGTTACAATAACCAATGAAAGTTTGAAAAGTCGGCAAGTCTCTTTGTTTATTTCTTGTAAACGAACTGACAACCAAGATAATCAATCCTTTCAGGTCGATTATTGTTTTAAGTTTCGAAGGAACAAATGCAAGAAGAGAAAAACAAATTATACGTTGGAAATCTTCCATACACAGTCGATAGCGATGCTTTGGCTGAGATTTTTGGTGCGATTGAAGGCGTAGAAGTTACTTCAGCAAATGTCATCATGGACCGCGTAACCAACCGATCAAAAGGTTTTGGTTTCGTCGTTGTTGCTGATGAACAACAGGCTGAAATAGCTATCAAAGAGATGAACGGCAAAGAAGTTGAAGGTCGAGAGATCTTCGTCAATGTTGCTCGTCCTCAAGAGAAAAGAAATGACCGCGACAGCCGTGGTGGTTCTTCTTTCAATAGATCATACAGATAAATTAGTATAGATTTATAAAAAAATGACTCCGAGAAATCGGGGTCATTTTTTGTATGGAAGTAAAACACTTGTCATCCCGCACTGCCGGCGTGAGATGCGGGATCTTGTGCGAACCAAATAAGATTCCTGCTTTCGCAGGAATGACAGGACAAGCTATTCCATTGACAAAAAGTCGTAAATAAGTTATTACAAGAGTGGCAGATTAATAAGATCAATTCATATCGATCTTATTTTTATTCTGTACACTACAATTTGGAGGCCAATAAAATGGCAAAGAAAACTATCAATGATCTCGGTGACATTTCTGGCAAGAGAGTTCTTGTCCGAGTTGATTTCAATGTGCCGATCAATCCGAAAGCCCCTACGACTCGCGATGAAGCGGTCATAACTGATGATTCGCGTATCAAAGCGGCAATCCCTACTATCGAAGCCTTATTAGCGAAAAATGCTCGGGTGATACTGGCATCTCATATGGGAAGACCAGACGGAAACGTTGTCGAAGGCTTACGCTTGGACTGCGTCGCAAAAAGACTCAGAGAGCTTATTCCTCAGACCGTTGTAAAGATTGATGATTGCATCGGGCCAAAGTTGGCCGCCGCTGTCTTACAAATGAACTCTGGCACTGTCCTATTGCTCGAAAACATACGTTTCGTAGCAGCAGAAGAATCGAAAGATGAGTTTGCAAGAACAGGCTTTGCGGCGCGATTAGCTGATTATGTAGATATCTATGTAAATGATGCTTTTGGCACCGCACATAGAGACCATGCATCAACCTGTTCAATCGCGAAAGTGATGAATGAACAAGGAAAGCCTTGCGTAGCCGGGCTGCTGATGGAAAAAGAGCTAAAGTTCCTTGGAGTTGCCCTGGAAGATCCGGCGAAACCATTTGTGGTTGTCCTCGGCGGAGCCAAGGTGAAGGATAAGATACCTCTTATCGAGAACCTGATTGGCAAGGCTGATAAAATCCTAATTGGCGGCGCGATGGTCTTCACATTTTGGAAGGCTATGGGTGTCAATATCGGTGGATCACTTTGTGAAGATGAACTCGTGACTGAGGTTCTTGACTTAATGAAAGAGGCAAAAGCCTGCGGCACAGAGATTGTCTGCGCTATAGATGCCATCGCATCAATGCCGATGGTCAAAGATGCTAAAGGTAAATTTGTCGCCCCGAAAGAAGTCATGCATTGCTACATAGACGACGGAATACCAGACGGCTTCGTCGGGTATGACGTTGGTCCGGCCACAGTCGATATGTTCGAAGAGCATATTAACAATGCTGGGACAGTCGTTTGGAATGGCCCGATGGGTGTGTTCGAAGTTCCAATCTTCAGTGACGGCACAAACGGCATTGCCGATGCAATGGCAGATAGTAAGGCAATGACAATAGTTGGTGGCGGCGATAGTGCCGCAGCAGTAACACAAATGGGCTATGCAGACCACATGACGTTTATCTCCACTGGCGGAGGCGCGTCGCTCGAATTCCTCGAAGGTACGCCCCTTCCAGGAGTCATAGTACTTGATGAAAAATATTAACTCGCCAGCCGTATAGGCTCGCAAATAGCTTGATGGCAATCAGAACAAAATCTGGTTGCCATTTTTTTATTCAAGTTAAGCCTTCGAATAGTTGCAATATATATTTATATATGTTATAGTAGCTATATCAACAATACACAATTGTTCTATAGATTTCCGAAGAGATAACAATTATTCGACGTTCTATTGCAGCAATTCGAATTATTTAATTATTTTCTTAGGTTTTTTTGTGTTGTAGGCCTATTAAGGACATTATGTACAGAAGTAACACTTCTAGCACTCAGTCGAGTGGTAAGAATTTTGGAGCCGATCGCGGTTTCCAGAGAAACAGTAGACCAGCGGTTCGCCCAGCTAGTCGTTTTGGCGGTAGCGGAAATAGCGGAAGCGCTGGCAGTGGTCGAAGCAATGGTGGAAATAGCGGTGGTGGACGAAGTAACGGCGGTAACTTTGGAGGAAACCAGAGACGTCAGCGTCCAAATCGTGGCGAGAGAATCGATATCAATCGTTTCATCCAAAAAGCTCAGCCAGAGACAAATACTGAGATCAAGAATCCAATCGTAAATTCATTTGACGATTTCAAATTCTGCGATCAAATCAATCGTAACTTGAAGAAAAAGAATTATATAACTCCAACTCCGATTCAAGATCAGTCGATCAACTACATTCTTGAAGGTAAAGACATCATCGGTCTTGCTCAAACAGGTACCGGTAAGACGGGCGCATTTTTGCTGCCTCTGATCGAGAAAATTTCGAAAGATCGTTCGATCAAGGTTCTTATCGTTGCTCCAACTCGTGAGCTTGCGATGCAGATTGACCAAGAATTTCGTCAGTTCTCATGGGATATGAAAATTTTCTCAGCTGTTTGTGTTGGCGGAATGCCTGCTTACAATCAGATTGGCAATCTTCGACGCAATCCAAACTTCGTCATCGGCACGCCTGGACGTTTGAAGGACTTCGGCGATCGCGGACTGATCAAGTTTGAAGAGTTCAATAAAGTTGTTCTTGACGAGGTAGACAGAATGCTCGATATGGGCTTTGTCGACGAGATCAAGGCTATGCTTTCCAAACTGCCAAAAGAGAGACAATCTCTTTTCTTCTCAGCAACACTTCCTATCAAGATTCGTGATTTCATTGGTCAATTCTTGTTTTCACCTGTCAAAGTCGAGATTCAGTCTGGTGAGACAGCGAAAAATGTCGAACAGGATGTTGTTCGTGTTCGCGATAGAGCTTTCAAGTTCAATCAGCTTCAGGAAATTCTTTCTGAGCCAGAGCTAAAGAAAGTTCTTATCTTCAGCGAGACCAAGATGGACGTTGAAAAATTGACTGTCAGCTTGATTCGTGAAGGTTTCAAGGCTGAGTCAATCCATGGTGATAAGAGACAGAGCCAGAGACATCGTGCTCTTACAGCGTTCAAGACCAACCA
>JBAXEI010000032.1:0-6987 GCA_037140515.1 Candidatus Berkelbacteria bacterium
CTGTAATCAATGCTGCAAAAGGAAAAACCCTTAAATTTTCATTTGAGGGTTTTTTGTATCTCCATTAGGTTGACCTTCACGTTTCCCAGACCCTAAGCTGCTAACCCTTCGAGTGTTGCTTCTAGGCGCTCAACTTCACGCATGAGCACTTCTAGTGCCTCTTTAATCGATTGAGTTCTAGCAACAAAAGCTTCCTGGCGTGCAAGCAAGTCTTTTTGTAATTGATTCTTTTTGACAGTCGCTTCTAAGCTCGGTAAGCCCAAAGCGTTTAAATCTAAATCTAACCAAGAGCGTAACAATAGTAATTTATCAAATTTAGGAATAGCCAGGCCTTTTAACCAGCGCCGCGCTGTTTCTTGAGTAATCGGTTCGCAATGAGAAGCGCGTAAATTAAATTCCTTGGCTAAAAAAGAAGCGGAAGGGACTTCACGATAACGCGTTAATAGAGCGCTAGCTAAGGCTAATGCAAAAGAGTCTTGCAAAGCCTTATGCCAACTCATATGCCATTTTCTCTTTTTTGATGGGCAGTGCGAGCGGCTTCGGATGCGAGATTAGACATTTTCACTGCTTCGGTAGCGGCATCCGCTGCAATTTTGGTTGCTTCAGCTGCTTGGGAAGAAGCAATTAAAGAAGATTCTTCTGCTTGTTCGGCTACTGCTGCTGCTGCTGCTGCAGAAGCTGCTGCTGCTGCTGCTGCTGCCTCAATTGCGGATTGAGCTGCTGCTGCTGCTGCCTCGGCTGACGCATCGGCAGCCTTCAGAACTACTAATGCAGCCGCTTCGGTAGCCGCTGTAGCCGCATGCTTGGCAGCTTCTGCCGCTTTTAGTGCGCCAGCCGCGGAGCGTTTAGCCGCTTCTGAGGCATGGGACGTTAACTCTTTTAGGGATGTAAGGGCAACGGAATAGCGTCGATTAATCAGCAAGTAGCCTTGACGTAAATCGCTTACCTCGGATTCAAGTGCCACTATCTTGGAATAGATCTTTTGGATTTCGTCAGTCATCGCTGCTTTCTAATAAAAATCAGATGAATTCATTGTATAAGGATTTTCTGGTAATAACACTAATCCACAAGCCAGGTGTAAGAATCCCATTTGATACACCCGAGACGTGCTCTTTAGTGGCTAATTCTGGAATTGTTGGATTTTGTCTTTTGGGCCTTGCTTTAGAGTTTGAGTTAATTCAAAGAGAGTATGCTAAAAAAATGAAGATTCAGTTTCTAGGTGCAGCAGGCGAAGTCACCGGTTCGCGGCATTTGGTTGAGTTACTCTTAAATGGAAAAACTCGGCATTTCATGGTTGATTATGGAATGTTTCAAGGAGGGCGTGAGGCTACAAACAAGAATTTAGGGGTCATGCCTATACCACCAAAGGAACTTGATTTTGTAGTGCTAACACATGCACACATTGATCACAGTGGTTTATTGCCACGGTTATGTGCTCAGGGATTCAAAGGCCCCATTTATTGCACAACAGCAACCTATGAGTTACTCAAGATACTTTTGCCAGATAGCGCACATTTGCAATCTGCCGACCTTGAGCGTGCAGAGCGAAAAATAAAGCAGGGTAAGTGGCGTGGAGAAATACCAGTTGTACTCTATTCCAGAGAGGAAGTAGAGATGACGCTCGCACAAATTGAACCTTTGGAGTACGGGCAAGTAATAAATCTTAATCCGAAGATTCAATTGGAGTTTAGAAATGCTGGACATATCCTAGGTTCAGCAATCGCTGTATTGGATATCCAAGAGGATGGGAAACAGAAGAAACGCTGCGTATTTTCTGGGGATATTGGCATGAAAGGTAAAGTCCTTATGCCTGACCCAGACTTCATATCCGCTGCTGATGTAGTAGTGGTCGAGTCTACTTATGGTGATCGATTGCACCGTAGCTTGAGTGAGACTGAATCTGAGCTAGTAGAAGTGATTAGCACGACCATGAGTGCTCATGGTAATGTCATTATCCCTGCGTTTGCAGTTGGCCGAACTCAAGAGATGCTTTTTTTACTCATGGATTTAGTTAGAAAGTCTAAGTTACCGCACCTATCAATCTGGGTTGACTCTCCCATGGCGACAGCTGCCACCCATTTAACTCAACACTTCTTTTCACAACTTGATGTGCAATCTCAAGCTACTTTTAGCTGGTTCAAAAATAATCCTGACTCTCTAGATTTGCGATTTATAGCGGATGTTGAAGAATCAAAATCTTTAAATAAAATTAAAGGTGGAGCAATCATTATTTCTGCGAGCGGCATGTGCGATGCAGGAAGAATTGTGCATCATTTGTTCAATAATTTACCGCGTAAACAAAACGCCATTATTATTACCGGCTTTCAGGCATATGGAAGCTTAGGTCGACGTTTGGTCGACAAAGTACAAAAGGTCAGGTTGTTTGGCGAAGATGTACCAGTAAAAGCTTCAGTGCATACAATCGGGGGCTTATCAGCTCATGCAGACCAGGCTGGACTATTAGAATGGTTACGTGGATTTACACTTCCTCCCAAGATCACTTTTGTAGTCCATGGGGAGCCTGAATCAGCTTCAGTATTTGCTCAATGTATCCGGGAGGATCTTGGCTGGAAGAATGTCATTATCCCTGAGCGCTTACAGATCTATGAGTGTTAAATAGCGGATTAAGTTAGATATCAAGATAATCTTATAGGCATGGATGCTAGCGATAAATAGGTTAATGGTGCTACATTTGCTTTGTTATGTTTAAAACAATCCTAGCTCTCCCGCGGACTGTTTGGCTCATTGGGTTTATTAGCCTTGTAAATGATTCAGCTAGTGAGATGCTCTATCCATTAATGCCTTTATATCTGGCATCAGTTTTAATGGCTGGACCTAAAGCTCTTGGGATTATTGAAGGCATTGCAGAGGCCTCATCTAGTATTTTCAAATTAGTTTCTGGTGTGATTGTTGATCGCACCAAGAAAGCGAAACCCTGGATCGTTTTGGGTTATACCCTTGCGGGCATTGGTAGGCCACTCATTGCTTTAGCTAATTCCTGGGTATGGGTTTTGGCAATTCGTTTTACTGATCGTATGGGCAAAGGTCTGAGAAGCTCTCCTCGTGACGCTCTTTTAGCGGAAAGTGTTAACGAGAATCAACGTGGCCTTACTTTCGGATTGCACCGCTCGATGGATAACGCAGGAGCAGTGATTGGCCCGTTATTGGGAGCTTTATTTCTATCAATGGGTATGCCACTCAGAGATATTTTTCTATGGGCGATTGTTCCCGCGGTAATTACTATTACTCTTGCTTTGTGTATCAAAGAACCACAGCGAGAGGCTGTTCCGCAAGCCAGTAAATTTAGCTGGTCACTTGAAGGTATGCCGAATCAATTTAAAAGATACCTAGTGGCAGCAGGAATCTTTGCCTTAGCTAATTCATCAGATATGTTCTTATTACTCAGGGCTAGAGAAGCAGGAGTTCCTCAAGAACAAATCCCGTTACTGTGGGCAGGAATTTCGTTGATCACTACTTTGTTTGGCACTCCCTTATCGGCGCTATCGGATACCTTTGGCCGTAAGCGATTTATTTTGATTGCTTGGGTTGCTTTTGCTTTCTTTTACATCGCCATGGGTTTGCCAGGCATCTCTATCTATCAAATATTTGGACTCTTTGGAATCTATGGTTTATTCAAAGCCGGGACAGAAGGGGTAGAGAAGGCCTTAGTGGCAGACATGGCGCCCAAGGGATTAGCGGGCACAGCATTTGGTTGGTTCAATTTAATCACTGGATTAATGCTCTTCCCAGCTTCATTTATCTTTGGCTGGTTATATGAGTCGATTGCGCCACTGTACGCATTCTTATTTTCTGGAAGTTGTGCGTTATGTGCATTCCTATTGATGGCCACTTGGGTCAATAGCGCCAAGGAATCCTAAATCCTGGTAAATTTTCTCTAGTCAACAAAGAGTCCTTAAAATTATTGGCAAGTTGCTGTTTAAGCACAGTCCGCAATGGGTAGGTAGCAGTTAGTCAAGATCAATAGATTTTTGTATTTTTGCATTTGATTATGTGTTAATTTTCTCCTTAGGATATATACAAGAGAGCGAAAATGAGCAAAAAGTTTAATGAATTATCTACAAAGCACATTGAGTTTATAGAGCAACAAAAGATTTTTTTTGTCGGGACTGCTGCGGCAAATGGAACAGTCAATATCTCTCCTAAGGGCTATGGTTCACTTAAAGTGCTTAGTCCGAGTCGAATTATTTGGTTAAATGTTACTGGCAGTGGAAATGAAACTTCTGCTCACGTGCAATTGAATCCTCGCATGACTATGATGTTTACATCGTTTGACGGTTCACCGGTGACTTTAAGAATATACGGAAAAGCCACTGTGATTCATAAACTAGATGAGGAATGGGAAGATCTAAATAGTCATTTTGAGCAAATTGTAGGTGCAAGACAAATTTTTGATCTGGCAATTGAGCTTGTTCAAACATCTTGTGGAATGAGTATTCCTTATTTTGAATACAAGGGTGATCGGGATACTCAAATCAAGTGGGCTACCAAGAAGGGTGAGGTAGGCCTTCGAGAGTTTTGGGGGGAAGAAAACCAACAAAGTATTGATGGGTTTCCAACAAATATCTTAGAGAAAAGTTAAATAAAGCCTCATAGCTTGATGGTGGCAATATTCCACCCCCTAAGCGTTTTAAGATTTCGATTGAAAGTTGGTCAATAAAATGATTTCTAGGAGATAAAAATGAAATGGATTAATTGCGTATTGCTTTGTGCCGCACTATTACCTATTGCCGCTTTTTCTCAAGGCACTGTCCCGAAAATCATGCCCATATCAACTCTAGATGCTAATAACGATCAGATCATTAGCAAAGCTGAAGCGGATAAGGCTGGCATGCCAGATGCTGTTTTCAAAAAAATTGATCAAGATAATAGCGGCCACATTACAAAAGCTGAACTTAATGCTTACAGATCTCAAAATAACTCGATCAGCGCTATAGATACTGACAAGGATGGAAGGATTAGTAAAGCTGAAGCCCTGAAAATGGGGATGTCAGCTCGAGAATTTAGGGGATTAGACAAAGACAATAACGGATACATCACACAGGCTGAATGGGATGCTGGACACTGGATTATTTGGTAATGAGATTCAACGAAGCTAAGTAAGTTAAATAGGAATGATATGAAAAATCTTTCTTCTATAGTGGGCCTATCTCTTGCTGTAATGGTGGGTTCTAGTTTTGCTGCCGATGCCCCAAATATTGTAGGTACATGGGAGGCTACTTCTGGATATTGGTCCCAAACTGGTACTGATTCAAATCCAGCCCCTGCGGAACTATCCCAAAAATCAGTCCAGCAAAACATCATTATTCAGGTTCAACAGGGCAATGCTTTTCATGGAACTACGATTCGATACTCAGGGGAGAGTCGAAATTTAGCTGGGGTGATTGGTCCAGATGGAAGGAGCCTATTTTTTTCTATCGATTATGGTGCTGGTACAGGCTTACTGTCTGAAGAGGGGAATCAAATGCGGTATTGCGGTACCACTATTCAAGTAACCCGTAACTTTGCTTTTTGCACTATTTTTAAGAGGGTGAAGTAAGTTTCGACGTGCATTTCCCTGTTGATCAAAAGCAGATAGCCCAGCAATTATTAGAATTTTAATAACTAAGATCATGTGAATGATGGTTAACCTAATATAGCTATTGCTAACTCAGGGCTCTATAAATGAAAAGCCCCGTAAAGCGAGGCTTAGTAATGCTAGTGGGGCGGGCGAGATTGACTTCGTCAAAACTTCGCTGTCGAACTTACGACCAACGGATTAATCGAGCTGTTTTATCCCCGACAAACTTAACTTATCACAGAATTACACAGGATTAATTGCCTATTTTGACTGCTTTCGGCCATTCAGCACCCCCTGCAGCAGAAATCTCGCCTAAGAAGAAGATCCACAGCTTGTCACTCTATATAGATGCAAGTCTGGCCAGCGGTATTTTTATTCATGTTAGTGTTAGATAAAGCATTATGTATTGAACCTAAAAATTAATATGACAGCCCTAATCCTCAATTTGCCTTCAATCATGCTTCTCTTGCTGATGATGACCACCTTCATTCTTGGCGGCTTAGTCATGTTATGTTTGGTGCAAAAGTATGTTACTTGGTTGCATTTTGAAGACCATACTGACTTTGGTGAAATATTCGCAAATTCAATGAGCGTTATTTTTGGTTTTATCCTAGCCTTTATTACGATCACTGTTTGGCAAAACTACAATAATGTAAGCGATACGGTATCTAAAGAGGCCAATACACTATTTAATATGTATCGTACGATTGAAGCTTATCCACCACAGGTAAGGGATGAAGGTCAAAAACAATTAAAAATTTATGTACGGGAAGTCGTTGAAACTGAATGGCCATTGCTTGCTAAGGGCCAATATGATCTTCGTGCATATCAAGATCTGAGATCCTTTCATGAATTAATTATTCACTATGTGCCAAAAAATAATGGTGAATTAGCCGCTCAACAGGAAGAGCTAAGATTGTTATCTATTTATCGAGAATTGCGAAGGAACCGTGTTGAAAGTGCAAAATCGTTAATTGATAAACCTATGTGGATGGCACTGATTTTTAGTGCGGTTTTATTTTTATTCTTTTCATCACTATTTAAGATGAAAAACCTACGAATACACGCAACGATGATTGCACTGTTAGGAACCTCTATCAGTCTAATTTTCTATTTACTAATCCTTTATGACAATCCATTCATTGGCCCGAGCGCCCTTCAGTCAGAGCCTTTTGAAAGGCTGCTCCACTATTACTGGGAAGGGCAAAAGACCTTACGTATTACCAAGTAGCCCTGCTTTTGTGGATTAACGCATGAGACTCATTTGGGCGATAAGAGCCCTTCAAGATCAATGGATGATTGAGCTGTTGCTCAGCAGCAGGTGACCAGCGGTCTAGCTGAGCGATGCTAACTCAGTCAAACTCAGGTCCCTAGAAATAAAAACGCCCCGCAGAGCGAGGCGTAGTAAT
>JBAXEI010000033.1:0-6803 GCA_037140515.1 Candidatus Berkelbacteria bacterium
TTGTGCGAAGTTCCTCCGGATGCTAGAATATATAAAAGATCAATAAACCAGGAAGGACTCTGATGCTAAGTGATGAAAATCAAGGTTTGACAGGAGAAAATATACATACAGACGGTGTTAGCACCACAGCTCCAATACCGAGGAAATCAATTTTTTCTCGGCTTGGCCGCGTTAAAGTTCTAAATATTTCACTTTCAGTCGCACTTTTACTTGTGCTCTCGGCTGGAGCTTTTTTTACCTTGCGTAACAACAATTTCAAGGCTGACGAAAGCACAGATCCGTCTCTTCGAACCGTGAGAACAGTAACGGTCTCGGGCAATTTCACCGACATTTTCACGAAAGTTCCTGTAGCTGGCGCAAAGGTCACTGTTACTGGGACGGCAGAACCGACTAAGGTGGCGACGGATATAAATGGTGACTATACTGCCACAGTGACTGTACCAACAGCCGTTTTGCCACCATTCCTGATCTGGGTTAAGGAGGAAAATGATGGCTATCCGGTAGAGAGTCTACCTGTAAAGGTGGGTGCATCAAGCTATATGCCAGACGTGAACTTTGGGGTTGGCGCTTTTCCTACTAGTATTATATCTACAAAACTGCTCGATCCAATTTCGACTAAGTGTCGCACAGGAAACGGCTCCTTCGGATATACTCACAGGTCATTTCCTAACACTGGTGATTATAAGGGGCAGGAAATCAAGAACATCTTGTTTTGTGCGGATGAACAAAATGCTCGGTATTTTGATGAATACGCAGCTGATCTGATAAATATTGCAGATCAGATTAACTACCTTGCCACAATATCTAGCACCACTCCTCCGATTATTTATATGAGAGGGAGAGTAACTTGGGATACTTCTGCTGCGTATGCTTCGTATGGCAATGAAATTGTAATTAATGTGGAATCCATAATGGATCTGGCAGTCATCACTCACGAGATGGGGCATATTGTAGACTGGCAAAAAGGCTCAGATTATCCGGACCAGATATCAGCAGGGAGCTGTGCTCGGTATACCGCCCAACCGCTGTATCATTGTTATCGTTCTGATGAGCATGATTTTATTGAATCCTATAGATGGATGATTTCGAACTTGGAGAAAGGCTTTATCAAAGGCTATGCAGAGCAGAATCAACATGAAATGTTCGCGGAATTATTTGCTGCCTTATACACACCAGATACTATGTCAAATAGTCAATTTTCATATCGGGAAAAACTAAAATACGCAATTGCAAATCGTGCTATGGGGGAATACCAGTCGCCTTTGAATCCCAATCAAGTTTCAGAAATTTTTGCATCAGCTATTAACCCATCAGCGAATGATACTCCACTGATTCAGCAAAACAGCGCAATGTATATGTACAAAGTTGTAGCGGCTGCTGGTAATATTGGCCAATTCTTCCCTGGCAGGATCGATACGGCATACGATTATGATGATATTATGAATGCTAATTTTATGGATAAGTCATTTGCCTCGGTGAAAATGTATGATGAGCTGGATAAACCAATCGCAAATGCGGCGGTCACGATTGGTGGGGTTACCGAAAAAACATTGTCTATGCGTACGAAGGATGTATTTCCTGATGGTCGCGGTGATCTCTATGATTCTACAGGTACTGCTACACTTTCGAATGTCCCAACCGGTACTCAAACTGTTTCAGTCAAGCTGCCCTCTGGTACAGAGCTAGCTGCCGGAAATATCGTTTTACAAACAGGTTGGAACAAGGTTCTTGCTCTGCAGATAAAGAAAAAAGCAACGGACTATCCATTTTCCGGCACGAGCGTTGATGCAAATCTTTGGAGTACTACACCTGATTTTTCTGTTGCTAACGAAAAAATTAGTGTCAACCATGTTGATGGTACGCCGACATCAGGGGCGCTGAGCAAATTCAAGCTTTCAGGAGACTTTGACATCAAAGTTTCTTACTCCAATCTGGTTTTTACCGAAGGTGGAAGCATTAGAGCGATTGGTCTAAGAGCAAATGGAACTTTGCTGCCTTTAAATATCGAACGTAGGCTTTATCCAAATGGCACAGACAATGTCATCCACTCAGATCTTTATATAAATACTCCAAACAATCCATATGAGTGGCCAGACACCAGTACTGCGGGCACACTCAGAATCCAACGAGTTGGTACAGTTGGTATGGTTTATGCGACTGACGGCACGACAGTTTATTTGACAAGAGAGATCGGGACAGAGGATGTGTCGATAGAGATATATGGTATGAATGATAATTATGGGGGTGGTGTTCAAGCAGATTTCAGCGGCTTACAAGTTGTTAGCAGTACGCTAGAGCAGCTCCAACAACTTCCGCTTACGGTTGTCTCGCTCCCACCTTCATCAGTCGATGCCGAGGGTGCATCTTTCGATGGTAGCGTTGCGGGCGGCAGTAGCGGTAAAACTATTCTTGGTAAAGGTTTTGAGTATGGGCTGACAAAAAATGGCAATGAACTGCTCGATTACTCGACTGCAGATGTTACTTTGGGATCATTTGGAAGTTCGGTGAGAGCGCTCAAATCAGATACAACATACTACTATCGCGCCATGGTTAAGGATTCGCAAGGGGTAGCTGTTTACGGCAGTTGGATGGAATTCAAGACGAAGCCATTGATCGAACGAGTATCGTTTTATGCCTCGCCAGTTACAAATATCACTGCAACATCAGCGACAGTCAATTTTGAGATATTATCAGATGGTGCAAATCCTGCAGATGAGTGGATTGTTGATTATGAATGCGAAAAAGATGGTGTTAAATCAGTTACACAGAGAGGATCTTATCTAGTAGGCAGACATTCTTACGATCTAGCGAATTTGTCCTCGAATGCAGTTTATTCTCTCGACATTACGGTTATAAACGCTGGCGGAATGCAGCATGATGCGGTTGGTTTCACAACGCTAGGCCTACAGCAACCAGTTGCTATTGTTGCCCCTGTTGTCAAAACTTTACCACCGACAGATATTACAACCAAATCAGCTATCCCGCACGGAGAAATATCAAATACTGGTGGAGCTGTGGTCACGTCAAGGGGCTTCAGATGGAGCAGAGCAAACGATGGTAGCATGCCTATAGGCGAGGCAAGGGACTCTGGCGAATTTATCGCTGGCGAATTTAGCAAGCTTCCATCGATACCTCTTGCAGTCGTAAA
Organism: Candidatus Berkelbacteria bacterium; assembly: GCA_037140515.1. Classification (GTDB taxonomy): domain Bacteria; phylum Patescibacteriota; class UBA1384; order XYA2-FULL-43-10; family 1-14-0-10-43-13; genus ELA241. The sequence goes on from JBAXEI010000033.1 coordinate 3,149, forward strand.
TATGACTTATTATGTCCAAGCTTTCGCAGTCAATTCGGTTGGGACTACATATGGCGATTGGGTTCAGTTTAAGACAAAAGCCTTGGTCCCGCCAACTGTCGTCACTTTGCCTCCAACAGATATGACAACCAAATCAGCGGTGCCTCATGGGAGCATCTCTGATATTGGTGGTTCTCCGGTCACGCGAAGGGGTTTTCGACTTACCAAGATCGCTGGTACCGCAATCAATGGTGCAGCCCAGGCCGTGTACTACGATTCAGGAATATTTGAGGTTGGAGATTTCACAAAAGTGCCAAGTATTCCGCTATCAGTGCCTAATACTACATACTATATTCAAGCCTATGCTGCAAATACCTATGGTACTGCTTACGGTGCGTGGATCGAGTTCAAGACACAGGCTTTGTTACTGCCAACCGTTGTCACGCTGCTTCCGACAGATATTACGACCAAGACCGTCGTTCCCCATGGAAACATTACAGATATTGGCAATACGCCTGTCACTTCCAGAGGTTTCAAATGGAGCAAGGTTACAGATGGTAGCTCAGCATCTGGAGATACAAGAGATTCTGGTACATTTAGTATTGGTGAATTTTCTAAACTCCCGATTATTACGCTTGCAGTACCAAATAATACCTATTATATTCGAGCTTATGCAGTAAATAGCGCTGGTATCGGCTATGGTGACTGGATAGAGTTTAAGACGAAGGCTTTAGTCCTGCCGAGTGTTACTACTATCGCACCGGTAGCAGGGGATATCACCGCCAGAACAGTCGTCCCATATGGCGAAATCACTAACGTGGGTGATTCGGCAGTGACTTATAGAGGATTCCGTTGGAGCAAGATTAAAGACGCGGCTGGCGTACCAGTGGTCTACGGCAAAACCTATGACAGTGGTACATTTACGGCTGGTAGATATACAAAACTTCCAATCATCACACTTCCAACACCGAATACTACGTACTATATTCAAGCCTATGCAGCGAGCGCTGCTGGTATTACTTATGGCCAGTGGGTGGAGTTTAAGTCAAAAGCAAACTAGGCTATTTGCGTCTATCTATCTATGCTTTTGTGTTTCCTGCCTTGACTTTTTACCGTATTTTGGTATTATGATTAGTTCACTTTACTAAGTAAATTTGATCATAGAACTGAAGTCATGATGGAACTGTCTCCAAAACAACAAGTTGTCGATATTTTGAAAAATCGACAAAATATTCTGATTCTCACGCACAAAAACCCAGACGGCGACGCCCTTGGCGGGATTTTGGGACTCTATCTGACTTTGCGAAAAATGGGTAAAAATGTGACGGCCGTTTGTAACGATGCAGCCCCTGCTGCGTACTCATTTCTCCCATCGGTCAAAGAGGTTTCGCAGAATTTTGGTGGTAGTCGTGACTTCGTCATTTCCCTCGATATTTCTAAGGTTAAGGCCGACAAAGTAATGTATAAGGTGAACGGCAACCATCTCGACATCATCGTCACGCCTCTTGGTGGCCAGTTCAAGCACTCTGATCTCATAAGTTGCGAAGGCTGCTTCAATTTTGATGCTATCGTAGTTCTAGATTCTCCTGATCTTGAACGCATCGGCTCTCCTTATGAGAAGAATCCAGAAATTTTCTACGACATTCCACTAGTAAATATCGATCATCACCCTGGCAATGACTTTTTTGGCAAGATCAATCTTGTTGATATGACTGCAACCTCAACATCTGAAATCCTTGTTTCTGTGATAGAGGCGCTTACTGGTGACCCGAAGTTTATTGACGAAGAGATCGCGACAGCTCTGCTTACTGGCATTATCACCGACACAAATTCATTCCAAAATACTAACACTACTCCAAAATCACTGACCGTAGCCGCACAGCTTGTTGCTCTCGGTGCACGTCAGCAGGACATTATCAAAAATATTTATAAAACAAAAACACTTTCGACGCTTAGACTTTGGGGTAAGGCCTTAACTAATCTATCAGATGAAAGCGAATATAAATTTGTCTGGACTAGTCTAAGCCTTGCTGATTTTACTGCTGTAAACGCTCTTGAAGCAGAGTCCGCAGGTGTGATAGATGAGCTTCTGAAAACGGCGGCTGGTGTTGATTTTGCACTTCTTCTATCTGAGAAAAACGGCGATCTTCATGGCTCACTTCGATCAACAAATAAGTCGAAAGACGTTTCAGCAATCGCCAATCTATTTGGTGGTGGGGGACATGCGATGGCCGCAGCATTTCAAATTCCAGCAACTTCACTCGAAATATCTGGCGCTGAAGTGATACAGAAGATCAAAGAGTTTCAGTCGAAATAATTCTCGTCCATCGGTCATTGCGAGTGTTATCGCGAAGCAATCAATCATTAATAGATTGCCGCGTCGCAAGTCCACTCCTCGCAATGACAATCAAGTGTTATACAAAGAATACCCTCCCAGAGTCTCTGGAAGGGTATTTTGTTTATTATTTTGCACTTTTGTTTGGTGCACACGGATTTATTATTTTGGGAGCTCTCAGAGCAGGAAAATCTGAGACGGAATTATCTGCTATTTTACCCTTAAGGCTAAGAAGAAATTCGGTTTCTATCTTCTTCTCTTTCACTCTCTTGTCGAAATACTTGTCGGTAACTTTAAACCCATTGAGATCAGAAAGATAAGCAAGTGGAAGTTCTATCGCGACGCCGACTTCATCCGTTTCGTCTGAAATATCCAGACCTTGGATTTCGAGTAAAGTTGAGAATAATTTGCAATCTTTTGGCATGTCGCCAGCGTGAACGTAAATAATTGCTTTTGTTACGTCTGCTGGAAGTGTTATCTTTTTCTTTTCAATAATTGCCTTGTCGGCGGAATTAAAGAAGATATAAAGACCAGCCTTTTTGTCTATGCAAACGAAGCTATACTTTACTATCGGTGTCCCGTTGATGGCGTCAGAAAATTGCTTTGCCGCCAAAACTTTCGTATTAGCACAGATATTTTCGTTTGATACTAAGAGGTCAACAGTCTCTTGCACATACTTTATTCTCTCAGTATAAGGTGGATTCCACTTCGCTAGCGTTACCTTATCTTGATCTGGAAGTTTTCTTAGTCGTTCCAACAAAGAACCGTAAGATTTGTAATCAAGACCGAGCATGCCGAGCAGTTTCACAGCAACCATATCGGAATCAATTCCAGAAGCGTCCTTAGATTTTACAATTTTTAGAGTATCAACACTGCCTTCTAGATTTCTCAATTTTATTCGATAAGCGGTGTCCGGAGAGGTGTTTACGCGCTCCCAACTTGTAATGACGTAGTTGTTCCATTCGTGGATTGCTAAGCCGACGATCTCGTCATCTCTTTGACAAAGCTGTACAAGCCCAGTCGTAATAAACATGGTTTGATTGAGATTGAAGACATTTATATCATCTGAATCAAGTATTACAACTTTAAACGCATCTTTTGGATCTTTCCATATCGGCGCTGAGAGTTCTCTAACGTGTGCTGCTCGAGCAATTGTTTCTTTGTCCGTGCAATAATTAATCACGTCAGTCGCTGCAAAAACAGTCATGGGCAAGATTGCCCCAATCGCCAAAATTATGGCGACCAGTACACAATTCTTTGAATTGTACTTGTGCATATTTACCTCCTAAAGGTAGACAACTTCTGCACTATACAATAAATTATTAATCCTGTCAATTTAAA
>JBAXEI010000034.1:0-6047 GCA_037140515.1 Candidatus Berkelbacteria bacterium
ATTTATCTGATGGCATAGGGTTATTATAATGTAAAAATTAAATTATCGCGAATTTCCGATAATTACGTCCGAAGATCAAAAAAAGAAGCCTCATCTGATTTTCATCAAATGAGGCAGGGGCTAGATTTTTTTGACCCGAATAGTGTCAAAAATTTGGTGAGCGGTAATTTGCGACGCATCCAAGCTAAGCTCGGCAATGACATTTTTGAGATTGGACTTCTCGATTACACCGACTAGTTCTGATCCGTTTTCACCGATCAGGACAGCGATCGTCTCGATGCAATGAAGATCCATGTGGGCCAGGATTTGTGTTAGCGTCCACGCTTGTGGGCAGCAATAGTAATTGTTGATCAATCGCATGCTGAGTCCTTTCTGGAATCAATCGCCTCTTGCTCTCTATGATGAAATTCGAAGATATAATCCGTGAATTTCCCATTATTTTTGCAAGTTACGAAGTGATTAGTCTTCTCATTTAGAAAGCCGACCATATCATCTTTGCAATAGAAGATTTCGCCGTTTGGCAGGCGGAAACCTTTCCCCCACCCTTGAATTTCCAGAAAATCTTTTGAGACTTCTGGTTGTTTTGGATCGCCGATGCATAATGTTCTCATCGCATCCTCCTTTTGACCATAGCAGTTTGAAATTATCTCTTTTGAAACAAAAAAGACCCTGCCGGGCCGCTTTTACTTTCTGAGAATTTTAGAACAATTTAGAAAACAAAAAGTAGCCCGATTGGATCACGAGTTACTCTACGACGTAAATTTGTAAATATTTCTGTTTTCATTGTAAATCAAGAATAGCATATCATAACAATATTTGTCAATGACTGCTGACAAATATCAAAAAAGCACACAATTTTATCTTATCGCTAAGCTCGCCCTTTTGGGGACGGTTCTGCCACAAGCTCATGATTTGCGATAAGGCGAATTTTTGTGGTCCTGATGGTAATCAAATCGTCTATTCGCATTGTAAACTTCTTTTCTTTCCCCTTGCGCAACTACCTTGTTGCTAAAGCTAAATATTTCTTCGACTAATATCTTTGCATAAGCAGCCTGTCGGCTACTATCGTCTTTGCCAAGCGTATCATAGAAAATATCTCTCGTAAGCCGCCTGTTCGCCTTCCCATGGGCATAGTAATGATAGCTAGACCAAAGATATTCTTCTGGGCTGCTTACCATCTCGGCTCGGACTGGATTTAGCTCTATGTATTTACCACACTGGATCAAATAGATATCCTGAGTGATCAGCTTGCTCTTGAATCTGTCCTGCCAGAAGTGCCCGGCCCATCCATATTCTTTTTGATAATGTTTGAAATATGCTAGATTCAGCTTCTTCATGAAGGTTGAGAATTCATTGCTCTCATGAACTCTTACCACCAGATGAATATGATTTGTCATCAAGCAATAATGAAAGAGGTCAAAGGGGTGCTCAGCCTTAAATCTGTCCAGGAGTTCTAAATATTTCAGATAGTCCAGTGGAGAATGAAAAATATCATTGCCGTTATTTCCGCGGCACATAATATGGAAAATGTTGTCAGGTGGGAGAAATCTAGCTTGTCTTGGCATAATAATATTATACCTAAAAAATTACCTTATCGCGAATACCGTGCTTGTGGCAGAACCGTCCCCAAAGACCCTCCAACAAATATGTCGTCCTTTTTTCTTTCCCAAAAAGATGGTAAAGATACCTTCTCAACCGTATAAATTTTTGAGCTTTCCAGTATCTGTTTCTTCGAATATGAGATAGATAAAATATACAAAAGAAAAATTGCCAAAATCGTCGTCATAGCAGAGTAAATAGGGTGATTCATCTTGTAAAAGAAAGCGCTTAGGAAAAAAACGCTCAGGATTTTGGTCAGATATTCCTCAAATAACAAAGGATTGCCACTTAATAAAGCAGCCTTAGCTATGTGTGTTGCAATCCTTAACGTGAGGTTATCTTCGGTGTCAAAGTTATCAATAAATACCTTCAGGCCTCGCATATCGTCAAAATAGTTAAAAAAACTAAACAATGACGGATCTTCTCTGCGAGCGTTATAATAAACATTATGGTGTAATTTATTATCTCTCGAAAATATTCCGGCCAATTCAATAAGGAACAGCTCTCTGAGATTTTCTGGTATTGATTCTACTAGGCGAGCAGAAACTTCTGTATTACCGATGCTGGAAAAATCAATTGAGGCCGAATGAGGGTTTCGAGAGCATATCATTGCAGAAGCGATCCTTATCTCTTGTCTCGTAAGGAAGGATGCTTCTCCGCTCAGATCCTTTTCTGCTGAATCTTTGTCCTCCTTAGTAATAAGGGTTGGTATGCCTGAATAAATACAATAAATGGCATTATCGCTGATTATTTCTTTGTCTGGATAATGACCGCTGCTGCCCAAGAATCGTGTACTATAGTAGTAATGATCGTCCTTCTGTTCTGCTTCAGAATCAGTAGCATTCAGATTTAATTCAGAAAATATCTTACGCGAATCTTCCCTGGCTAAACATTCTTCCTCTGAAGAATTTGAATGGCAAAGTTTCGAATTGTGATAATGCATGAGTAGCTTAAATATTACCTCGTGGTTGAGGAAATATGGGTAAACTACTTTTGGAGGCGTAGGTAGCTCTAATTGTAACATTACTAGTTGTAATAGGGCTTCAGTGTCTAGCGATGTTTTCTTTTCTTCAAACAATACTATTTCTAGCTCAGTCATTTATCCCCCCTTAATTATTGACTTGATAAAATCATCAAACTTTTGGTTGTAGTCGTTCTTGAATTCGGCATCTGAAATGTGGAAAGCAGAAACTAGTTTCAGGCCAGAAAGTTCCTCGATGTCGGAGACAACGGTTTGCGGTCGTCCATCACCAGAGACGGAAGCGACGGCGATGCTCTGGAATTTGTCCTTGTTCTCTGTGACATATTCACGCATGGCTGGAGCAGCGGTGCCGACCCAAAGTGGTGAGGCAAGGATGGTGAGACCATAATCCGCAGGATTTTTTGTAGTTTTCTTGATCTTGGTGAGCTGCTTCGTCATCGAGTCGCGGCCGCCAATAATCCAGCCGACAATCCCCTTCCGACTCTTCAGATCGATGATTTCTTCAAGGTCGGCATTTAGTGTCTCAGCAATTTTGCCCGCAAGAGCCTGATTGTGTCCTGTTCGTGAGTAGTAAGCGACGAGTATTTTCATAGTATCCTCCAATTTGTTATATAGTTCTCCATAAAATCGAACAATAAATTTCTCTTTATTCTAATTTACTCTGATTTGATATTTGAATCTAGTTTTTTGATCGCTGTATAGACGTCTTGAATGAATTTATCCTGATCTACACTCATCGCAACTCTGACATTTGGAGTCCAGGTTGGTAGCGAGCTCTTATCCGCCACAGACATCCCTGCGCTGAGCTCCCCTTCTGCCTGGATGCGAATGCTCATTTCTCTTGTGGTGAATGCTGCTTCGTCTGTCAGATAGTAAGCGGCCAGCGGATCGTACATTACAGCTCCATTGAGCCCTTCGAGTTTGCCGATATTGAGTGCATATGGAGTCAAAATTGATCTTAGGAATTTCGCAACTTTGCCCTCACCTAGCTTTGCGATGTCGGATTCTTGCATTATTACCTGATTGCACAGATCAAGCGGGACAAGCGCTTTCGGGAGATTTGATTCGAAGACAATCTTGGCTGCTTCTGGATCAACGAAGAAGTTAAATTCGGCAAAAGCGCTCTTGTTGCCTGGTACATCGATCGCACCACCCATCATTACAAGCTGCATCACCTTGTTTTGCAAATCTTTGTTCGACAAAAGCACCATGGCAATATTGGTCAGTGGTCCGAGGGCCAAGATAGTGATCTGATCTGGATTACTCTCGATAAGCTCGGCTAATTTTTCCGATGCACTTATTTCGGAGGTTGCTCCGTCCATCTTACTTAGGTCGATATTGCCTAAGCCTGTTTGGCCATGAACGTCAGCAGTGATAAGCTGCTTCTTGAGTGGGCAAGCTCCGCCGACATATATCGGGATGTCGCTTCGTCCAGCGATATCTAGAATGTATTTTGCATTTTTACTAACGTTTTCTATTGTCGAGTTGCCTGCTACCGTGGTGATCGCCAGTACTTCAATATTTGGCGCTGCCAGGATCATCAAAATAGCCATTGCATCGTCGACGCCTGGATCTGTATCTATGATCACTCTCATTTTTTCATTTTTCATATTATTCTTTCGTTTATTTAGTATTTGGCACAAAAAAACTCTCGTTGGTGAGAGCAGTATTTTCTATGTTTTGATTGTAAATTCATGGTTTATAGCAAAAAGGCTCTCGCTTTGTGTGAGTGCTGAGTATCATGTGAATTGTTTTGTAATTTCTTGATCATGGATACATATTATACCACATTTATCTAGGTGTCAATTTCAGGTATAAAAAACCACCCGAGCTTGGTAGCGGGGGTGGCGCGAATCAGTTACTTTTGTTTGATACGTTCTGTCAGTGTGCCGATGACTTTCAGGCTCCAGAGCACTTGCGGCTGCATAGCTCTGTATGCTTCCCTATTTGTCTTGGCTTTGGAATAGTTTTCTTCCATGGCGATCATGGTGTCTTGAAGGTCTTTCGGAAAACCCATTGCTTTTACTTGAAGCACAGCGAGCTTTAGTACCTTTAGCGTGTTTTCTCTTAGCTTTGGATCCATCAGTTTCGATGGATTGATCTCGAAAGAGCTTTCCGCGCAATTATAGATAGACTGCACAGCATCACCCAAGAAGCAGTAATTTCCTGCCTCATTAGGATATGCTGATGCACGCAATCCTTGGTAGATCTGGTCCCTCCATTTGTCCAGTGCTGCTTCTAGCGCAGCATCTGTCTTGATCGATTTGGATGCTGGACTTAGCGTTATCCCTATCGATTTTGCTGATGTTTCCAGCAGCTTCACCTGACTCAAATCCTTGGCAGAAGAATCTATTCCGGCCATGGACAGGAAATGCCCTGTAAAATATGCCCCCGAATAGAAAGTTGCTTCTTCTACAGTCAGAAAAGAAAAGGCTTTTGGATCGTTTGATATAAACGAATCCGCAGCAAATGGCTGAGTGACGCATACGATCATCAGAAATATGATGATTAAGATAGTTTTTTTCATGTTTTACCTCTTTTGGAGACTGTCCATGTCTGATTTTCAAAGTCCGTATGTGAGTGTTATAACATATTATGTCAATTATGCAATTATTGGATATAAAAAAACTGCCATGGCGGTTGGCCACAGCAGCGCTGGTTTTGATGTTTACGGGATGCTCAGAAGATATTCGATCACATCAGGATCTGCCAATCGTGGCGTTTTCCAGGCTTTCGTAAAGCCTTTTGCAAATAGCATGCCTGCGAGCGATAAGCCGATAGGGCCGATTTTTTCGCCAGGGGTGCCATCGCCACAGGATTCAGCTAATGAAAGCGACCACTCCTTGTATTCGTTCTGAATTTGAGACATTGCTTTCGCAGAATTCTCGTCAAATTTCTCTACAAGCACCGAGTACTTTTCCTTTTTTGCTGATCTCTTCAAGGTCAGCTTGAAGTAAGTAGCGTTCATCTCTCTGAACTTCATCAAGTCCTTGAATTTGAATTCAGAGACTTCTGCTGGAAGCTCAGATTTTGGAATGGAGTTCGCATATGCGACTGCCAGAAAGACCATTCTGTCATATGAGAAATTGATCACTGCAACGGTATGAGATCTAAACTCAATAGTTGGCAGATCGTCACCTTTCGGATTCATAAGCCCATGTGGGTGGTTGGATGGATTCGGGATCGGAAGGACGATTGTTTCCTGATCCTGAATTCGTAGCTCGAGGTTTTTTTCTCCTGGAGCAAACTCGATTGTTCTCTCATGAAGAGAGAACAGGGTTGACTTATTCATGACATTATCCTCCTTTAGGATGCATGTGGAATCGCTTTAGTATTTATACAATACCAAGCTTGATTTGTCAATCTATTTGAGTATAAAAATACCCCATCTGAGATACAGACAGGGTTTGTGTTTGATGTAATTTAGCTGTGCAGCCGTGTTGGCCGATTTCGATTTTTGCGGGCT
>JBAXEI010000035.1:0-5028 GCA_037140515.1 Candidatus Berkelbacteria bacterium
TTAGAAAGATCTTCATCGGTTACAAAATCACAAAGATCGCCCTCAGGATCAGTATTATATGGTGCTGCAACAAGAAAAAGCGCTTTTAGTTTTTTGCTGAAAGTGTTTTCGGCAAGGTATTTTGCCAAGAATATGCCGCCAAGTGAGGTACCGATCAGGATTATCTCATCTTCTAGAAGATCAGCAATCTTGTCGAACCAGATCTTCCACTCTTTGTATCGAGCATTGAACCTATTTGGCATTTGCGGTGTGATCACCTGATATTTCTCACCTAAAATATTTCCTAGGCCTGTTTTCCAGTCTTTTTTATCAAAGAAAGATAGGCTGAGCTTTGTGTCCTCCAAATCCTTTATATAATCTTCATATTTACGAAAAGCGTTTCCGCCAGGAATTAGTACGATTTGTTGTTTCATAGTCGGTCCTTATTATTTTAGCTATTCCTAATATACCAAAATTACGAAGTATTTGTAGTGCTTACATCGTGCTGCTTGAACATTTTATACCTGGGAGCTATTCTTTATATATAATATTTAGCAAAGCTTGGAGATAAGATGGAAAGATACCAGCCAAATGAGCACTTTGAGATTACTGATGAGGGTAACAAGGCAGCACTTTCGGAGCTTTGGCAATCGGTTGAAAATAAAGCAGAGCTTGCTTTTGTCCAAGATATTCTAAGTCATTTTCCGGGGACCAGAGTCGCGCTTGTCGGTGGAATCGTACGAGATGGCTTGCTTGGACTCCCTTGCAAAGACTACGACCTGGTAGTGGAGGGAATCCCAAGTGAAGATGATAAGCCGCCTATTACAGTACTTTCTGATTTTCTCATTTCTTCTGGTCTTGGTCGGGCAAATCAGGTGGAATCTCGTGCTTATGGAGTGATCAAATTTACACCAAATGATTCTAGGGAGCAGATAGATATTGCCCTGCCTCGGACTGAGAAGTACGAGCCTGGGATGATGGCGAAGCATGCAGAAGTTGAGACCGAGGGCATCACCCTCGAGCAAGATTTTTCTCGTCGGGACTTTACGATAAATGCACTTGGGATGGATATGGAAAATGGTGAACTGATCGATCCGTACGGCGGCGTCGATGATCTGAAAAATGGTGTGGTTCGCGCAGTCGGAGACCCGACAGAGAGATTTAGTGAAGATCCATCTCGAATATTGCGCGGCGTCAGATTCGCTGCGAAGTTTGGCTTTGAGATAGATCCTGCGACTGAGCAAGCAATGAAAGAACAAGCTGGACAAATTCTTGAGACATTTGAGGTGAACGGCGAGACAAAGACGCGAGTTGCTTATGAAACGATCGGCAAAGAATTTGCAAACTCAATGAAGCAGGATCCGGCAAGGACTATCGAGCTCTATGACCGCATCGGACTTTTGAAAAAAATTCTTCCAGAAGTGGCGAAGCTAAAGGGCTGTGAGCAATCGCCTTCTCATCACTCGGAGGGAGATGCTTATGCTCATACTATGCTCGTAATGAAAAATTTAGAGAAATTGTCACTCGAGTCTGAAATTGAAGAAATTTTGCCGACTATTCCCCTCTCGGTGAAGCTGGCCGCCTGTTTTCACGATCTCGGCAAGCCTGACACAGTCTTTCGTGATGAGCGTGGATTGCATTTCTATGATCATGAAAGTCTATCAACGACGATCACACAGCAGATTTGTTCTCGCTTGAAGCTACATATGGAGAAGGATCTTTCTGAGACGATCAGCTGGCTAGTGCAAAACCATATGCGTATGCATAAGTTTGGCGAGATGAGGCCAGAGAAGCAGAAGCAGCTTGCTCGCGATCCTAGGTTTCCCTCGCTTCTCCTTCTTTCTTATGCTGATGCTTCATCTAGTTTGCGGCCAGATGGCAGTGTAGATGTCGACTATGTCGAAGGCGCGCTTGCGAAGATCCACGAGGTCATGGAAGAAGCTGCTGAGGGCAAACCCATAGTTATTATTGCTGGAAACGAGATAATAAATATCATCAAAAATATTTCGCCGTCTTTTGACAGCAAGAACCAGGGTCGGCTGATCGGAAAAATCAAGAACGAGATAAATGATCTCTACGATTCTGGCGCAATCTCGACAAAAGTAGAAGCGATCACCCTCGCAACTAGAATGGTGGAAAAAAGACTGTAGGCCAGAGGCAAGGGTATAAAAAAGACGGTGAAAATGAATTCACCGTCAGTTACGAATTTGCCTTTGTTCAGAAGGTTTTGCCTTTCCTGATATATCGGGATGCGAAGCTACACATTCCCCTTACAGTTTTCGATTCGTCATTTTCGGCCATTGCCTCAACCCTTTTCAGTACACTTTTTTCTTTCTGATGCACCAATGCTTGAACGCAATTGTAGCGGACCGTCGCACACGGATCGTCCAAGCCTTTTATGAACGCATCTTTGAGTTTGGTATCCCTGTCCAGTTGATACGAAAGATACGATGCTGAGCGACGTACCAGCGGTGAGGGACAAACAATAGCTTTTGCCACAATATCGGAATAGTCGTTGAAATTGATAGTGTTTTTAGCTTTGTTTAGATACAAGTCGTCAAGTAAGACAGTGAGTGCGCCCCATTGTTTGTTTTCGTACGCTTCACTCATCATGTCTTTTTTTGTTTTGCTTTTGCACTCTGCTACAAAAGTTTGGTATTCATCGTATTTTAGTTCGATTTCAGCCAACCTGTTGTCGAGGATTTTTTCAATCTCACTGATCTTCCTTAGCGCATACTCTTGTTTGGTTTTATCAGTATAATAAAGCGCTCCAGGCACATAGACGAATCCAGTCGGACTCATGAAGCTTCCGGCATTATCACCCTCTTTTATTTGCTTCAATCCTTTTGGAAACGATTTTGTGTATGTTTCTTCGGCATAGAAGAATCTGCCAGCATCGATTTTTACCCCATAGCCGCGCATTCCTGCTACCCAGAGGTCGAACATACCTCTTCCCATTTCCATCAGCATTGGTGATGGTTCCTTGCCTTCTTCCATCTGGATGACAAATACTCCATCGCGATATGCATAGTAGTTTTCCTGAATATGTGATTTTGTCCCAATCCAGGCTAAGTCTTGTCCGCCAGCAAAGATAGACGTTGCCGACATGGTCAAGATGATGCAAATCATCATCTTTGTGAATGTAAAAGTACACAGTTTCATGTGCATCCTCCCCTTGCCTGTCTTACAGGTCAGAGTGATATCTTGTCCATATATTTACATATTTATAGCATTTTGTCAACAAAAAATAGTTTTCGGCAATACAAAAAAATCAGCACTGTGTTTAGTGTAGATTTAGAGATTATTGTGGAAAAATTGATTCGATGAAGCTTATCTTGTCCAAAACTAGGTTATTTTGGTAAATTTTTCATATTTATTATCTGGTGTCATTATAATTTATAAAAACAAATAGTGCTTGGCTCTGAACGATCGTTTGTCGTTTCGGATAATTTAATCCTGCGCATCTTTTCATACAAGCCATGAGCAGTTTCTGTGTGAAGATATATGATTTTGAGTCCGAGTGTCTTCGCTTTTCTCATTGCTGCTTCGACTAGTAGCTTGGCGATGCCATGACCGCGATGATTTTCCTCGATGTAGACAGAGGCGATCCATGGAGTGAGATCTGGTCTCTTCTCTAAATCGTCTTCAACGATTGCAACGGTTCCGAGGCATTTATCGCCGTCAAAAGCGATGAGAATGAGTGGGATTTTGTCAGTATTCAATTTATGTAGTATCCGTTCTTTTGTCTTCTCTATTCCCTGCTCACTCTTGTCGCTACCCCACTCGAGACACCAAAAACGAGCAACTGCATCAACAAATTGTCTGTGATTTGCAAGAAAATCAATTTGAATATTATTCTTCATTTATTCAGTTTCACCAGATAATTTATTCGAGACTCTCTCTAGAAGCAATTCGCAACGCTTAACGGCAGAGCTATTTTTATCAAGAGATGAGTAATCAAATATTTCAAATTCTTGGATCGTAGGGTTTAATTGAAATTGCTCTTTCGTTAGATCAATGTGCTGAAGTTTATTCTTCTCAACTATGCTGTTCCAGTAGTGTTCCTCAGTTTCTGCACCGTTAAGAATCTTACCCTTTATAATTGAAATATCAGGAAAGAAGTGGTGGACGACAAAGGATGTCGGCAAACATTGTCCAAGCGAAGGATTGCCATCTTCTTTGATTTCATGGTAAGCAGTTTCCTTATCCCATGATGCCTCTATGGCTTTCTTCAGTTTGGAAAAGTTTGATTCAGAATATTTCATTTAGCTAGCGAGCTCTGATGTGTTGTCGACTTCTGCTACAGGAATACCTATAAATGTGGCAACGTTGTCTGCAATTTGTTTGTTTTTTTCATGTAATCTTTCAAAAACAGGTTTGGGATAAGATATTTTGTTCCCGCCCTGAATATCAATTTCTTCCCCTTTTTGGGTCATCAGGAAAAATTGGTAGCCAAATGAGTATGAAACAGTGCCGAGAGATACTAGACTGTTGTTTCTATTGCGATTTTCTTTCTTTTTGAACATTCTCATCTCCACACGGTCAATATCAGAAAATTTGTACTCTTCTGTGGATTTTTTCACTATGGATTTGCTAAACACTGTGACTGTACTGGCATCTTTGTTTATCGTGATTTTCACTGATTTTACGAATAGAACTACCAAGATTCCGGCTAAGAACGCATATCCCACCCAAGTTTGTGTGCTAGCAAAGACAGAAGTCTTCGTAAGAATAAGTATTCCGAGTATAGTTAGCGCTATCCCGAGGATGATTCCCGCCGCCGATGAATTATTAATTGTCATTACATTTTCTGTTTTTGCAATTTTCATTCTTCTCCACATTTATTTAAATAGATAACACTATAATACTAATAATCAGTAATTAAATCTATCTTTTGCGCATGAATAGTCATAATAATGTCTTAAACATTTGACATTTTGCAAAATTGGGTTATACTATGGCCTAATCTGTACATTAACAATATATCTAGTTCGAATTTCCCGTCGACGAATGTGGCTTGGCTGACAAAAAAATCCAAACTACCAAGTC
>JBAXEI010000036.1:0-3971 GCA_037140515.1 Candidatus Berkelbacteria bacterium
AAGCCCTGCATCAGCTTCGTCGGAGCGTTACGAATGACAAGCGGAACAGGCTCGAGCCTCTTATTCACCACATCATCCTTTGCAAGTGCATAAGCATCATCCACTGCTCGAGATTTTGGTGCGTTCGATAGATAAATTACTAGCTCTGCGACTGCCAAATTACACTCTGGCATGCCGAGCATTTTCACTGCCTCCATCGTCGAGCACGCGAGTACGAGGGCAAAAGGGTCAGCAAGGCCAATATCCTCTGATGCACAGCGGATCAGCCGGCGAACGATGTAGAGTGGCTCTTCGCCAGCTTCTAGCATTCTAGCTAAGTAATGAAGCGAAGCGTCTGGCTGAGACGCTCTAACTGACTTGTGGAGGGCAGAAATAGCGTCAAAATGTCCATCAGCCGACTTATCATAGCGAATAAACTTCTGCTGAATCGATTCCTCGGCCAAATTTTTATCAATTATGATCTTTCCGCCAGCTAGATTCGCTGAGATGATCGCAAGCTCAAGTACGTTGTAAGCGTCACGAGCATCACCCTCGCAGAGCTCAGAAATGATCTCGAGAGCAGCTTTGTTGATCGTGATTTTCTTGACCTCGCCTAAGCTTGCAAGCTTCGGGAAATATAGCGCGAGGTTGGAATTTATCAGCTTGACGGCTCTTTTTAGCAATTTTGTTAGATCATCTTGGGTATGCTCACGGAAGTGAAAAACCCGAGCTCGCGAGAGTAGCGGTGCGTTTACCTGAAAAGATGGATTTTCAGTCGTAGCGCCGATCATGATAACCGTGCCATTTTCGACGTACGGCAAGAGTAAATCCTGCTGAGATTTATTGAAACGATGGATTTCATCGATGAAAAGTATTGTGCGTTTGGCGTAGAGTTCGAGATTTCGTCTCGCTTCTTCGATAATCTTCCGTGCGTCAGCAACACCGCCGGTAACAGCAGAGAAAAAGATAAATTCCGAAGCCGTTTTCTCGGCAATGATTTTTGCTAGCGTAGTTTTACCACAGCCTGGTGGTCCCCAGAAAATCATCGGGATAATGCGATCAGATTCGATAATTCGCCGAAGAATCTTGCCCTCGCCAAGAATATGCTCCTGGCCAGAAAAATCATCAAGCGTCTTCGGACGTAGCTTTTCGGCTAGCGGTGCATGACTAGTGTTTGCGAATAAATTTGGTGCTTTTTCACTCATTTTTCGGCAATTATTAGGATATTTTCATTTTCGGCTTTTCGCCCTCGACGTTGCTTTTCTGTTTTTAGCACTTTGAACCCCGCCTCCATAAACAATTCCTCAAGCTCATCAGCTCGAAAACAGTGAATGTACCTATCCGCCAAGCTCTTCCCATCCTTAGTCCGGAAAGGTAGAAAAATATCGTTTAGATCAAGTTTTGGGTAGAAAAAGCCGTATTTGAGCACGGTCCAGAACATCCCCTTGCGAGCCCAGAGATTCCAAACAGTGAAAACTAGCTTGCCCTTCGGCTTCAAGATTCGTCGAATCTCTTTCAAGTAAGCGACCCGAAGCTGCGTAGAAGGGATATGATGAAAAACCGCCAGATTGAAAACCACGTCGAAAGAACTGTCCGAGAAGGTCGTTTTCAACGGATCTGAGACCTGAAAAGCAGCGCTCGGGTATCTTTCTTGTGCAATATTGATAAGATTTTCTGAAACATCCACGCCAGTGTAGCTGACGCCATCGTTTTGAAAGAGCTCATAGAGTCGGCCATTGCCGCAGCCAAGATCAAGAACATGAGACTTTGGCTTCACATATTGCTTTAGTGCTATAATGTCCTCTGGAAGATAATCCCGCGTCCTTGAAAAAAGAGGTGCAATCCTGTTATAATCATCAGTCGTCTTCTTGAGCAAATATTTTGCGTATTTTATATTCATATGAACGAAAATTTAGAAAAATTTATTATTGAATTATCAGCTCTAGAGCTAGATAATTTTGGTGAATTTGAGAAATTTCAGCGAAGATTCTCAAAAGCGAATAAAGTCGCCTTTTTCACAAACGATAATCTGATTCGAGTCTATCACAAACTCGTGAAGAATAGAACTATTCCGAAAAATCTCTCACTCGAGAAACTTCTCACTTTGAAAGCCACCCGTTCGCTCTCAGGCATCGTTGTTGTCAGCGTGCTTACGAAACCTTATGCTTGTCCTGGCAAGTGTCTCTACTGCCCAAGCCAAGCTGACGTTCCAAAGAGCTATCTGAAGGATGAGCCAGCGGTGATGCGAGCAATCACCTGTAAATACGACCCATATCTGCAGACTGTTTCGAGACTAAAAGCACTAAATAGCGTCGGCCACAGCACAGACAAAATCTGTGTTCGTGTAGTTGGCGGAACTTGGTCATACTATCCCGGCCAGTACCAGACTTGGTTTCTAAAGTCCGTATTTGCAGCGGCAAATGGCATCGAGAAATCTATGATTTCCAAATATTCGATGAAAGAGTTGCAAACATTAAACGAGTCTGCGAAAAATCGTTTAGTAGAGATCTCTGTTGAAACGCGGCAAGACTATATCGATATTCATGAAATACTTAGATTACGTAATCTTGGTGTGACCAAGGTTGAACTTGGCGTCCAGTCGATCTACGATGATGTTTTGAAAATGAATAATCGTGGAAATTCTGATCTCCAAACTGTGCTTGCTACCAAGTTGCTAAAGGATGCTGGCTTCAAAGTCTCGTATCAGATGATGCTAAATTTACCAGGCTCTGACGAAGCACGTGATCTGCAAATGTTTGAAACTATTTTTTCTGATCCGAAATATCAGCCAGACCATCTGAAAATCTATCCTCTAGCACTGCTGAAGGAAGCCGAAGTCTACAAATCTTATCTCGCTGGCAAGTTCAAGCCATATACTAAGGATCAACTTGTAGATTTGATCTCGAAAATCAAATGCCTAATTCCATATTATACCCGCGTAGAGCGAGTAATCCGTGATATTCCTGCTGACAACATCGTCGAAGGCGGTGCGAAAGTCTCCAATCTCCGCCAAGTTGTCATGGCCGAAATGGCAAAGGACAACGTTCAGTGTCACTGTGTTCGCTGCCGAGAAGTCAGCGCTGGTTTTGACATAGCTGAGAAATTCCAACTTTTTCGCGAAGACTATCACGCTTCAGACGGTGATGAAATATTCTTGAGCATAGAAAATACTGACAGATCCAAGCTCTACTCGATGTTGCGTCTTCGAATTCCTTCTCATATTTTGGCAAAGACTAATAATCCCCTCTCAGTACTAAATAATTCGAGCCTGATTCGTGAGCTGCATACATATGGCCCACAGATGAAAATCGGACAAAGTGAGCTCAACGCTGCTCAGCACCAAGGCTTTGGGAAAATGCTGATCGATGAGGCCGAAAAAATCACCAAAAACGAGTATTCTCTCAGTAAAATCGCTGTTATTTCTGGTGTCGGCGTCCGTCCATATTTTCGTAAATTTGGCTACGAATTGATCTCATCTTATATGGTGAAGAAAATTAGCTAGTATTGACATTTTCATGCTCAAGTAGTATAATATACTCACGATCCTCCCTAAAGAATCGGGGCTGCAAACTGGCAATTATACTTATTTATTCGGATTTATACCGCCTAAACGCAGCCCTGATTTGATCAGGGAAATACAAAAAAAAGGAGAAGTAAGATGAATGCATCACTTCTTGAGAATTTAAACTACCTGCTGGGCGTATTTGAACGCAAATATCGCTCAGCGAAGACCTTTCAAAACCTCTGCATAATAGAGGCTTTGAAAATGTTAACAACCGAAGGCACGATCGAAGAGTTCCAACTCATCAGCTTGTGCCAAACAGACGAAGACGTGATCACTTTCCAAAAATCAATGCAGTTCCTGAAGAATTACGTTGATAAGGCAGGTACCCTCATCTCAGATCCTAATGGGATCTACTGTAAGCTTCTTGTTCTTGAAGAGAACGCACGCGAGTATGTATTACTCGCGTGATTTTTTTTATTGAACAAAC
>JBAXEI010000037.1:0-3496 GCA_037140515.1 Candidatus Berkelbacteria bacterium
ATGCCAAACTGGGCTGGCTCTTCTTGGTATTACCTTCGCTACATGGATCCAAAAAACAACAAAGCTTTGGCAGATCCGAAAAAAATGGACTATTGGAAACAAGTCGATCTCTACAACGGTGGCAACGAGCATATCACTCTTCACCTTCTCTACTCAAGATTTTGGAATATTTTCCTTCACGACCTCGGCGTCGTCCCTTTTTCTGAGCCTTATGCAAAGCGCATCAATCACGGTATGATTTTGGGCCCTGACGGTCAGAAGATGAGTAAGTCCAAAGGCAACGTCATCAATCCTGATGATATGGTCAAGCAATACGGCGCAGATACGCTAAGAACTTATATGATGTTTATCGGGCCTTACGATCAAGATTCGTCTTGGAGTAACGCCAGCATTCAGGGCGTGCATCGCTTCATGAAAAGAGTTTGGAAAAACATTGACCTTGTCTCAGATCAAGCAGACACGAAAGAACTACTAATCAAGCTCAATCAAACGATCAAAGGTGTTGGCGAAGATATCGAAAAATTCCAGATCAACACTATCATTTCGAAGTTGATGGAGATGAACAACATGATCGAAAGTACTGGCCACATTTCTCTCGAATCATTCTCAAAATATTTACGGCTTCTCTTCGTCACCGCTCCATTTATCGCTTCAGAGATGTGGGAAATGTTGAAAATCGAGACCAATATCGGCGACGCTTGGCCAGAAGTGGATGAAAACTATCTCGAAAATGACGAGCTAGAGATTGTCGTCCAGATAAACGGCAAGGTTCGGGAGAAAATTCAGGTTGCCTCTTCTATTAGCGATGATGAGCTGAAGAAGGTTGCTCTGGAAAATCCAAAGATTATCGAATTTATCGGCGAAAAGAAGATTATAAAAACCATTGTTGTGCCAAAGAAACTTGTCAGCATCGTAATAAGCTAGGAGAATTATGGAACCAACAGGTGCTGGAATAAACTTTGAGCCGAGTATAGAAATAAACAACAGATATTCAAGCTCATATAATTTGCTGACTGCCGAACCAATACAAGACGATCCGATTCCACCAGACAAAACTTATCTGACTGGGAAAGTCACGCGCAGCGGAACAGAAACTATTATCGACATTGACGCAAACTCGCCAATCGCAACTTTCCCGAATATCAAACAAGATCCAAGATACTCAGAAATCTTGAAAGATGCGGTGACGACGACTCAGCTGCGAAAGCCACTCGAGCAAAGAGAAGCTGAGATTCCTGAATTTGCAGAGCTATCGCTGATTTCTGCCGGTTGCTTTTTGCGTGTTATGAAAGATGGGATTCCAAGCATCATAGTGCATAAGCGAAGCAAAAATGCGCCAACTGACAAAGAAGCGTTGACAGGCCCTGCCGGACGCTGCGGCGAAAGGCCAAGCGAGACAATCATGAATGAGCTCAATCAGGAAGAGATGGTCATAGTGAGAACGGCGGAAGGACCAAAAGTAATTGGCTTCGTTCAAGATGAAACAGGTATTACCTCTGCAAAAGCTGAAAAATTGACTCAGCTAGCGCATGGAATTGTTTTTTTGCAAAAAGAGATCGAGACTACAGACGATGATACTGATCGCAACGACCTAGCCGTCCTCCAGCAAATCTACGAGAAGGGTGAAAGTGCGATCGAAATAGTCAACATTTCCAAAAATGTTCCAAAAAGCTTGAACCCACAACAAGTCAAGCTCACCTCAAATAGTCAAACCCTAGACAGCATCGACAATTGTCTCGCCTACAAAGACGAGGTGAACAATACGCTCGAGATCAAGCAAAATATTTTTCTGCCCTCTGACTACGAGATTATGTTCATCCGCGGTGGCGACTATGACGACACCGAAGGATACTATTATCGCCGTGCTGAATATATCGCTGATGCTGAGACTGATCCAGCGCTATATAAGCAAAATAAGGATGACCAGACAGGTCGCCCAGTCCATCCATCATTTCGAAATGAGATTGACGAAGCCACCGAAAAACGACAAGCTCATACAGATTATTAATTTTATTCCCAAATGGCTTGAATTTATGAGCAAATTGTGCAATAATAATACAAGAAAAATAAATTTATATTAATTGACTAAGGAAGTGATATGGCTGAACCAAAGAAACGCACAAATAACTCGAAGCAGGGTATGCGCAGAATGCATGACCATGTGAACAGTGGTGCGATCGTATCTTGCGAAAAATGCCACGAACCAAAAGAAGCTCACAAGGTTTGCTATGCTTGTGGAACTTTTAATAACGTTCAAGTGCTAGACCTCAAAAAATAAACATAACGAATTAGGAGAAAATGAATCGGCACTTATCGAGAATGATTACAATGCAAACATTGTACGAGTGGGAATTCCGAGAAGGATCTGATCTCAACGAGATCGAGGACCGTAACATTGCAGAGTACGAAGACAAATGTGAAGCTGATTTTATTCGCGAACTTGTCAAAAACGTCTCAACAAACAAAGATGAGCTAGATGGAATCGTCCGAGTTGCTGCTCCAGAGTGGCCTGTCGAACAGATTTCTCTCATCGACAAAGCAATTCTCCGCATCGCAATCTACGAGATGATGAACGTCAAAGATGTTCCACCAAAGGTTGCAATCAACGAAGCAGTCGAGCTGTCCAAGGAATTTGGCGGTGAAAACTCATCGAAGTTCGTAAACGGTGTGCTTGGCACAGTGTATACGAAGTATGAAAAACAAATATTAGCGCTCAGAGAAAATAGCTAGTCCTAGACTAGCTATTTGACTAGAAGCGATCAACATCAAAGGATTAAATGACAACATTGAAAGAATTTGAAGAATCACTTGGGATCCAATTTAAGGATAAATTACTACTCGAAAACGTATTTATTCACAGATCGTATCTCAACGAACATAAAGGACTAGAACTTGAGCACAATGAGCGCTTAGAGTTTTTGGGTGATGCAGTCCTTGAGCTTGCCGTAACTCGTTATTTGTATGACAACTACAACAAACCAGAAGGCGAACTGACAAACTGGCGCAGTGCGCTGGTAAAAGGCGAATCTCTCTCGGTCGAAGCAAAACGCATCGGCATGGATCAGTTTTTGAAAACATCCCGTGGTGAAGCAAAAAACGTCGGAAAAGCTAGAGACATTTTGCTTGCAAATGCCTTTGAGGCACTTATCGGCGCGATGTACCTCGACCAGGGCCTCGACGTTGCGACCAACTTCATTATCAACAACATTGCATACAAACTCGAAGATATCCTCTCAAAAGGCCTCCACTACGACGCAAAGAGCAAATTTCAGGAGATGTCACAAGAACATTACGGAATTACGCCAACTTATGAGGTTGCTAGTGAGTCTGGACCTGATCATGCCAAGAACTTTATCGTTGCTGCATATCTAAAGGATCGAAAAGTCGGCGAAGGCGTCGGACCATCCAAGCAAAGAGCTCAAACTGCTGCCGCACAAAATGCCCTAGAAAAGTGGGATGAAACAGAAAAAATGATGAAGTAATTCATCATTTTTTT
>JBAXEI010000038.1:0-3483 GCA_037140515.1 Candidatus Berkelbacteria bacterium
TGTATGACTACCAACATGATGACCATGCTCATATACCACCGCACTATGCGACACGAGCCTATATTGAACAACTAGAAGGCACGACCATCATTGAGTATGACCATTTGGAAGTTGATGAATCTGGTCTAGACGCTCTTGGCCGGATTATAGTTAAAGAGGGCTAACTGGTTATGCCTCCTTTTAAAGGACATAATGGATATTTCAGTAAGGGCCTTCCAATCAGCTTTTCTTCTTAAACGTTGCTTCAGTAATCGGCATATGGGTAACAACACAACACACGTCATCCAAGTGTTTGTAGGCAGACACCTTGACCTCAAACCATCTTTTATCTCCATTGCTGTGGCAAGGATACTTTGAAGTAAATGTTTTCGAATGTTCCGCAATAACTTCACGAATCGATCTTGCCACTTTATTTGCTTCTTCAGAGCCCAGTCCCATTGCTTTCTCACACACAGCAAGATAATTAACGCCCTCGCATCCTAGGCTTCCTCCCTTTAACTTTGGATATAGCATGGCAGCAGATCGCCATGCACTATTAACCAAAATAATGATGCCCTCTGTATTTAATACAGCCGTCAGAGGCGAAACAAAGTTCATAGCAGCTTGTGCCAAACCTTCTATTTTTCGTCGCTCGTAGGCCTCTACTTTTGCCATATTTTTCTGACTATCAATCGCTACTGGAATACTCGCTTTCTCAGTGATAGTCGTAGAATAAATAAACGATGCATCTAAGTTAAGCCAGCCGATTAAAGCCTTCAATCTTGCTGTCTCTGGCATGGATTGGCCATTGATCCATTTTCTCGCCGATTCACGGCTAATTGGATTTGACTGAAAATTACGAAGATTAAATTCAATCGCTAATTTACTGGCCGTAGGTATTTCCCCAAACCGATTGATCAGTCCAGCTCTAAAAGCCAAATGGAAACGCTCGATCACGAATTGGTTGATAGCAAAAATTCCTTAGGGGTTTTTTTTGTCCGTTCAATATCATCTTCCTTTTCGGGCTCTATGTCAGATTAATTACATTTGCCAACTTGAACTTGGCAAGTGACAAACTATTCGGTTTATTTTATTCAGAATATTCACTATTAAAACAAGAGGATCTAGATGGCCGAACTGACATATGTTGATGCTGTACAAAAACTAGAGGCAGGTGACTCATTCACCCTACAAGATATGAAGAATCTGTCTTATGCAGATCTCGATAAGCTATTTGAAGAAATAAAACATTGGAAGGTCTACGGCAATATCAACACAAAAATTAATGCAATAAGGCGAGGGTGAGGGTCATACAAGAAAATAAAACTTACCTTGCTATCGATTTTAAGAATCAAGCGCCGCTTGATGGTTCGCTTGATAAAACAGGGAATCTTTCGTCTATAGGCATTAAGTATGAGGGTAATTCTTTTGCTAAATTACCTATAGTCAAAGCCTATATCGATAACCGCTTACAAAAAATTCGTAATCAATTAGATGAATCTACTATAGCTACTGTTTTTTTATTTATCGATATTACAGTTGAAAAGGCCCTAAGAAATACTGTTGAGATTACTATTCACCTTAAAGATAAGCAGCTTTACTCTGAAGATCAGGGCGAAGATCTTTATTCCACCATCAACTCTGCAATTGAAAAAATATGGAAAACACTTAGCCACCTACCAAATGAATTTAAATGAGCCGTTTGGTTGATAGTTGATGGACTTTTCGTAGTCCTTAAGACTTAGTTTTGGCTTAAGCTTGGCTACTAATAGGGCGTTTGCCTCATTCCAGCCTGCAATTAATTTTTCCATGGCTTTGGCTCTATTAGCAAGTCTTCGGTTTTTTATCGTGAGCTCCGCTATATGCTGTTCTTTAGATTCATATCTTTTATCCATCATCAGACTCCCAGCGCTTTGTAGAAGTTCAGTCTATTCCTCTTATAGTCAAAATAATTCTTTTTCAGGCGTAAATATAGAAATTAGTATCAAAAAGCAACACTAATTAAGGGTAAATACTTTGTCACACATGGCATCAAATATATATCTCGTTGATATTGAGTTTGAAGTTCCCCTCCCCCTCTTTTGACTTGCTTTTACAAGATTTTCTGTAAGCCTCCACTGGGTCTATTGTTTTAATTAAATTTACCAATCATTAGGAATCTCATGTATCAAACAAATGAAAAAATAACTCAGTCTCATCAAGACTCAATGGCATCAATTCATGCTTTTGGTAAAAAAGCTGTTGAAAGCACACATAATCTTGCTCAAACACAATTTGATGCCAGCAAAGAGTTCATTGCTAAAACGCAAAAAAAAATGATGGGAATCGGAAAACAAAAGGATCCTAAAGATCTAATACTCGTCTTTACTACTCAAGGTTTTCAAGAGGCCTCTGCAGATCTAATGGCTTATCAAGCTACTCTAACTGCTGCCTTGCGTAAAAATCATCATGAAATTATGGAAAAAGCGGATGATGCCTTTGATGATGCTAAAAAGCATTTACAAGAATTGGTTGAGGGAGCCATCTCTAAAGCGCCTCAAGGATCTGAGGCGTATACATCCTCTTTCAAGATGGTATTTGAGGCTGTCCTGCATGGTTACGATCAAGTTCGCTCATCAGTGCACGATGCTTACGCCCACTTTGGAAAGACGGTTGATACTGCAATGACATCTCATAACCAAGATACTCAAAAGAGCGCCAATAAACATAAGACTGTAGATGTTGAATAGCTTGAGCTTCTTTCATCTCTCTATTCTTGATCGAAAAAAATCATGCAAATACCTTTTAAATATGCGCCCTATATATGTCCCAAGAGAGAACAGGCAAGGCGGTTACGCTCTAGCCGCCCTCAGATTCAAAGTGATTTTGAGATAGGTTCGTTTTACTGGGGCAAAGATGAAGCCTTGTGTAGATTTTTAAAGAAAATTAGGGGTAGCGTCTAAAAAAAGTAATCCCTTAACTAAGTTCTATTGTGACAATTGATAACCATCCTTCGGGATGGTTTTTTCATACAAAGATGATATGTCTGTCATGCTCTTCTTCTCTGAAAGCCTTCACTTCTGAGCGTCGCGTAACCGGATACATCCGAGTCGGGTTAAACCGACACCCCATCACCAGGGTCAAAAGTTCGTCTGAGTTGCCCATAGTTAACTGGATCCACTACGCTTGACCAAGGCTACTCTTACGCTAGCCAAGCTCACGCATGATTGGGTCAATAGACCACAATCTAACAGCCTAGATTTATATCTACTAATAGGAGTTTGGCCTGCCCAGCACGATTCGAACGTGCGACCTAGGCCTTAGTTGGTTATTGTCTATAACAACCTAAAGACCATAATCTATCGGCATTACTATAGAAAGTGTGCAGTAATTGCCTACACAGTTTTTAGCATGCCCAGCGTTACTTAAAGTAACGCTTACATGACCAAACCTCACCTTTTATCTCAAAAGCATTCTTTTTGTGACTTTTAGGTCGAGTTTAGGTTCTCTGGTTATGAGAGCAGA
>JBAXEI010000039.1:0-2968 GCA_037140515.1 Candidatus Berkelbacteria bacterium
TTGAAAAAAGCACAGCTAAAAGATCTGATTTCGATCAATTTTCACGCTCTACGTGGCTACACGACAGACAAGCACCAAACCGTTGACGATACGCCATATGGCGGTGGCAAAGGCATGATCCTGAAGGTAGACGTCATGGACCGCGCGATTGAGGATGTAAAATCAAAAGCACTCGCAGCAGGCAAGAAACCACATGTCGTCCTGCTCTCACCAAAGGGCACGAAGCTAAATCAGGACAAAGTCAGAGAACTTGCAGAGAAATATGATGACCTGATCATGGTTTGTGGGCACTACGAGGAGTTCGACGAGCGAATTCGCGAATACTTAGTCGACGAAGACATCTCAATCGGCGACTTCATCCTTACAGGCGGCGAGCTCCCAGCTATGATGCTAGTCGACTCAGTCTCTCGCATGGTGCCAGGCGTGCTCAGCGAAGGCTCGGCCGAAGATGAAACATTTATGAAAAAAGATAAAAATGGTGAATTTTTGAAAGAACATCCTCAGTACACGAGGCCAGAAACATACAAAGAGTGGTCGGTACCAGAGATCTTGAAATCAGGAAATCACGGTGAGATCGCCAAGTGGCGCAAAGAAAAGGCGTAAGAAAATAAAACAACCGTAGACATCTTGTCTGCGGTTGCTGATTTTTGTGGAGAATTTCTTCTCGAGGCAATTTCTCATCCATGAGAGATCAGGAGAGCGAAGGTTTTATCCTCCGTTTTGAGCTTCTTCAGCTCGTGGCTGTACCTTTGGGATCGGGTGCAGGACGATGTCCACGCTGTGCAACGGGTGCTTCTTGGCCAAGGCTTCGATAGTTTTGATGCCTTTGGCGACCTTCCCATATCCGATCATGATCGGTTTGTGAGGCGGGTCAAGCCGTTTTACAGTGACACTGACATTTCCATCGGCAAGGTATTCAGAAAGTACCTCAGAGATACCTTTGATACCTGCGCGGCAGAGCGATCCACAAAATTTCTGCGACATATTTACTGTCTCCTTTTTCCAACTTCCCTGAGGCTATTTGGGAAGCGGAGATAAGGGCACGTCCCTATACTCCGCCTCTCAAACACGATAGACTTTTTTGGAAATATGAGGTATACTCTACCATGTTCATAATTTTTGTCAACAGATATTTATTCACAAACTGATCTATGTCAAATAAATTCAAAATTGAATCAAAGTTTGAAGCCGCCGGTGATCAGCCAGAGGCTATTTTCAAGCTAAACACAAATGTGGAAAAAGGTGTGAAGCATCAGACTCTTTGGGGCGTGACTGGCTCAGGTAAGACTTTTACTATGGCCAACATCATTGCGAAGCAACAGCGACCGACGCTCGTGATCGCCCACAACAAGACTCTCGCAGCTCAGCTTGCTGACGAATTTCGCGAATTTTTCCCGACAAACGCCGTTCACTACTTCGTTTCTTACTACGACTACTATCAGCCAGAGGCCTACATCCCTCACACAGACACATATATCGAGAAGGACTCCTCGATCAACGACGAGATCGACAGACTTCGTCACGCGGCCACTCACGCGCTTCTGACACGTAAAGACGTGATCATCGTCGCCTCCGTTTCCTGTATCTACGGCATAGGCTCACCGGAGTTCTACCTTTCGGCAAATTTCTCCTTCAAAGTTGGTGAATCAATCAATCGTAACGATTTTCTGCATCAACTCGACAATCTCCAGTACAAACGAAATGATTATGAGGTCAAGAGAGGCTCATATCGCCTCAAAGGTGACACACTTGAAATCCTACCTGCTTATGCGACCAATTCGATCAAGGTCGAGTTTTTTGGCAACAATGTTGAGAAAATTACTGAAGTTGACTGGGTTACAGGCGTAAAAATCCACGAGCTCGAAGAATTTGAGGTCTTCCCTGCTACTCACTTCATCACCCCGCCCGAGATCAGACAAAAAGCAGTCGAGCAGATCAGAAACGATCTCAAACTTCAGACCGACAGATTTACCGCCGAAGGCAAGCTACTCGAAGCCGAAAGAATCTCTCAGCGCACCAACTACGATATCGAGATGATCGAGGAAACTGGCGCTTGTTCTGGCATCGAGAACTACTCTCGCTACTTCGACGGTCGCAAGCCAGGCGAACCAACCACGACCCTCATCGACTATTTCCCCAAAGACATGCTCATGTTTATTGACGAATCTCACATCACCGCCCCTCAAATTCGTGGTATGTACGAGGGAGATCGCTCCCGAAAAGAGAAGCTGATTGATTTTGGCTTTCGTCTGCCATCTGCTTATGACAATCGTCCACTTCGTTTCCCGGAATTTTACAAAAAGATAAATCAGGTCATTTTTGCCTCCGCAACTCCTGCAGAGTACGAGTTAAGCAAGAGTTCGATAGAAAATGAAGTAAATGGCAAGCACCAAGAGTATGACGCCATCGTCCGCCAGTTTATTCGTCCGACAGGACTTCTCGACCCTGTGATCTCTGTTCGGCCATCCAAAGGTCAGATAAATGATTTGATCGCCGAGATTGAGACAACGACCAAAAAAGGCCAACGATCTCTTGTAACTACGCTTACAAAACGAATGGCTGAGGAGCTTAGTGACTTCTTGCTCGACAAGGGCATGAAAGTTGCTTATTTACATGCAGATGTTCAAACTCTTGAAAGACTAGAAATTCTTCACAAGCTCAGACTTGGCAAATTCGACGTCCTTATCGGTATCAATCTTCTTCGTGAGGGTCTCGATCTCCCAGAAGTTTCCCTCGTCGCGATCTTGGATGCCGACAAAGAAGGCTTCTTGCGCAGCAAAACCTCGCTCATGCAGACTATGGGCCGAGCCGCTCGTCATCTCGATGGCCATGTGATCATGTACGCCGATCGCGAAACAGATTCAATGAAGGCTGCGATCGCAGAGACAGTTGAGAGACGCAAGTATCAAGAAGCGTTTAATAAACTGCACAATATCACCCCTGTCAGCATCAGCAAAAACGTTTCTCC
>JBAXEI010000040.1:0-2878 GCA_037140515.1 Candidatus Berkelbacteria bacterium
CAATATTTTCTTTAGATATTTGCCAGTATATGAATCTTTTACCTTCATAATCTCTTCTGGCGTACCGACACCGATGATCTTGCCGCCGCCATCGCCACCTTCAGGACCGAGATCGATCAGGTAGTCAGCTGCTTTGATCACGTCAAGATTGTGCTCGATCACGAGAACAGAATTTCCCTTATCAACAAGTGCGACCAAGACGCCAATAAGCTTTTTCACGTCTTCAAAGTGCAAACCAGTCGTTGGCTCGTCCAGGATATAGAAAGTCTTACCAGTGCCACGGTGAGCAAGCTCAGTGGCAAGCTTGATACGCTGTGCCTCACCACCAGAGAGAGTCGTCGCTGGCTGACCAAGGCGAATGTAGCCAAGGCCAACTTCAGCAAGGACTCGAAGCTTCTCTTCGATTGATGGAATATTTTTGAAGAATATCAGCGCTTCGTCGACGGTCATCGCCAAAACATCGGCAATATTTTTACCCTTGAAGTTTACCTCTAGCGCTTCTCTGTTGTATCTCTTGCCTTTGCAGTCCTCGCAAGTAACATAAACATCAGGCAAGAAATGCATTTCGATCTTGAGCACACCTTCACCCTTACATTTTTCACATCGGCCACCCTTTACGTTGAAAGAGAATCTGCCAGGCTTGTAGCCGCGAACTTTTGCCTCTGTTGTTGTCGCAAAAAGCTCACGGATAACGGTGAAAATACCTGTATATGTTGCGGTGTTTGATCTTGGAGTTTTGCCGATTGGCGACTGATCGATATCGATCACCTTGTTCAAATGCTCCGTGCCGGTGATTTTCTCAAATTTGCCTGGCTCCGTCTTTGCGTGATGAAAGACCTGAGACAGATGTTTCGCCAAAATATCATTTATAAGCGTGGATTTACCAGAGCCAGAAACACCAGTCACACAAGTAAATGTGTTTAGTGGGATCTTGGCATGGACATCTTTCAGATTGTTCTCGGCTGCACCAAAAATCTCGAGGAATGTGCCATTGCCTGGACGTCGAATCTTTGGAATATCGATTTTTCTGCGTCCCGAGAGGTACATACCGGTAATCGACTCTTTTGAAGTGAGAATATCCTCTGGTTTACCCTCAAAAACGATCTTACCGCCATTTTCGCCAGCGCCAGGACCTACATCGACAACCCAGTCAGCTGCCATGATCGTGTCTTCATCGTGCTCGACGACAATGACAGTATTGCCAAGATTCCGCAGATTTTTTAGTGTTTCAAGAAGTCGATCATTGTCCCGCTGGTGCAGGCCGATAGAAGGCTCGTCCAGAATATAGAGAACACCCATAAGACCAGAGCCGATTTGTGTTGCCAGACGAATTCGTTGCGCTTCACCACCAGCAAGAGTTGCCGCGTTTCTGTTGATCGTCAAATATGGCAAGCCAACGTTGTTTAAGAAAGTCAGTCTCTGACAAATTTCCTTGATCACTAACTTCGCAATCTGATTTTTCTCATCAGAGAGCTTCGCAGGCAATGATTCGAAGAAGACAATAGCCTTTTCGATCGTCATATCTGAGACTTCAGAGATATTTTTGCTATCAATCAGCACACCGAGAACTTCTTTACGAAGACGAGCGCCACCACAAACTGGGCACTTCTTGGTCACCATATACTTCTCGATCTCTTTTCGAATATAGTCTGACTCTGTTTCCTTATAACGGCGCTCCATATTTGGTATGACACCTTCATATTTTGACTCATAACCACCAACGTTATAAACTTCCTCCCCTGTACCGTAGAGAATGATGTTTAGATCGGATTTAGAAAGTCGTGAAATCGGCACATTGAGATCAATTTTGTTCTTCTCGGCAGCTTTTTCGAGAATTCGAGAGTACCAGCCGCTATGCGCGATATTTCGAGACCATGGTCTGATTGCACCTTCGTTGATTGTAAGCTTCGAGTTTGGCAGGATCAAATGTGGCTCAATCTCCTGACGAGTACCAAGACCTTGGCAATATTTACAAGCGCCATGAGGCGAATTAAAGGAAAATGATCTTGGTGCAATCTCAGGCATTGAAATACCACAATCAGGACAAGCGAATTGCTCGGAGTATGGAGTTTCCTTATTTGACTCGAGATCAGAGACGATAATGCGGCCATTTCCCTCATGAAGTGCTTTTTCAACAGAATCATTTAGTCGACTGATTGTCGAGTCATCAACATTATCTTTTTCAAGAATAAGTCGATCAACAACAATCTCAATATTATGAGTTTTGTTCTTATCAAGGTCTTTTTCCATTGCTTCATCGAGGTCAGCGACGATACCGTCAACACGAACACGCGAGAAGCCTGCTTTGCTAATCTTGTTGAAAACGTCCTTGTGCTCACCCTTTTTACCAACCAAGACTGGGGCTAAGATGATGACACGTCGAGTTTCTTTCGATTCGCGAAGGATTGACTGGACGATCTGGCCGACAGTCTGATGAACTACAGCTTTACCACATTTTGGACAATGCAGAGTGCCAACACGAGCGAATAAAAGTCTCAAATAATCATATATTTCAGTAATCGTACCAACTGTTGATCTTGGATTTCGTGAAGCTGATTTCTGATCGATAGAAATCGCAGGAGAAAGACCCTCAATACTGTCTACATCTGGCTTCTCCATTACGCCGAGAAATTGTCTGGCGTACGACGAAAGAGACTCAACGTATTTGCGTTGGCCTTCAGCGTAGATCGTATCAAAAGCTAGAGATGATTTTCCGGAACCAGAAAGACCGGTGATGACAACTAGTTTATCACGGGGTATTTCTAATGAAACATTTTTTAGATTATGTTCCCTCGCACCAGTAATGACAATTTTATCCATCTTTGCGCCTTTTTTAATCCGAATGATTGTACCACGATTTACGATCATTTTCAATGAG
>JBAXEI010000041.1:0-2833 GCA_037140515.1 Candidatus Berkelbacteria bacterium
TTAATTCAATTGAAAAAGTCATTTTTTACCTTTACTTAGAATGCCAACCCTATTCCCAATAAGTTGAATTCTTTTGATCTAGATCATAGATCCCCGTATTCATGACGGAATGATGAATTTATGGCCTTACTTGGCTCTTTCTTTAGCAGCCTGTACAGCTTGAACTTTTCTTTTCATGCAAGCAAAACAACGCCATGAGTTGGTATTCTTGCCGCCGCTCCGAGACACTATCTTTTTCATTTGATCAATGGGGGTCAGAACACGGCAACTCGGGCAAACCTTAGGGGCTTGGATAATCTCAGTCATACCTCATTTTAGGCTACTAAATACATTGAGAGCTAAGCGTTAATTTAAGCAGCACTCAAAAGACAAAACCCCCACCATTGCTGATGAGGGTTTGCTTTTCCAGTAGACCTACCAAGACTTAATTCTGAAATTCAATACCAAACCAATCTTTCATTTAAATTGATTGAGGCTTTTTCACTAAACCAAGTACAAGCAATGCCCCGATAAATAAACTTGCAGCTATTACATATAAGCCAAGGGTTGGGCTACCGGTTGCATCTTTTATATAGCCGACCATAAATGGACTTACAAATCCAGCTAAGTTGCCAATTGAATTAATGATCGCGATACCTGCTGCCGCTGCTGTCCCACCCAAAAATGCAGTGGGGATAGTCCAAAACAATGGCAATGAAGTCAAGATACCTGCAGTAGCAACAGACAAGGCAATCATCCCAAATACTGTTGAATCACTATATAGACCAGCAAAAATTAAAGCGATGCCGCCAAAAATTGCGCCTAAAGCTGTATGCCAACGTCGCTCACCAGTACGGTCTGAACTGCGACCAACCAGAATCATGACGACTGCTGCAAAGCCATATGGAATCGCAGTCAATAATCCAATATTCAGGACATCCTTAACGCCTGTTGATTTAATCAACTGAGGAAGCCAGAAGCTGATGCCATAGAGCCCCATAATAAAACTAAAATAAATGAGCGCCATCAACCAAACTTTCACACTCGTAAACGTATGGGCAATTCCATGATCAACAATGCCCTTCTGATCATTATGGATTCGATCAGCTAAAACCTTTTTCTCTTCTTGGCTTAACCATTTAGCACCTTCAATAGAGTCATCCAAGTAAAAAATGACTGCGATACCAACCAATATTGAAGGAATACCCTCAAGCAAAAATAACCACTGCCAACCAGCTAAATTATTTACCCCAGCAAATGCTTGCATAATCCAGCCAGACAATGGTCCGCCAATGACACCCGATAAAGCAATGGCAGTCATAAAGAGCGCAACTACTCTTGCACGCCGCTCAGAAGGAAACCAATATGTGAGGTACAAAATAATTCCTGGGAAGAACCCAGCTTCAGAAACACCTAATAAAAAACGAAGCACGTAGAATGATTCAGGAGTAGTCACAAAAAGCATGGCTGAAGAAATAATTCCCCAAGTAATCATGATTCTTGCAATCCAAATGCGAGCACCTGTTTTAGACAAAATGATATTGCTTGGGACTTCAAAAATGAAATACCCAATGAAGAATATTCCAGCCCCAAATCCATAAACCGTATCGCTAAACTTCAAATCGGCAAGCATTTGCAATTTTGCAAAACCGACATTGACCCGATCTAAATACGCCACCACGTAACATAAGAATAAAAATGGAACTAAACGCCATAAAACTTTTGAATAGGCCTTAGACTCCAGCGGTGTTTCAACTATCTTGTATGTACTCATATACACCCCTATGCTTTAAAAGAATTTAAATAACATCATGAGGTGATTTGAATAAAACTCAATTAGCCCATTCGAGCGATCTTAAGGTCTAAATAATGAGAAAACAATCAATTAATTCTTAAATTTATCGCTGGTTTGATATAGATCAACCAGCTGGACCAAAGAACTAGAGTGAAATAGGTGTTTTAGAGGAGTTTGGTCTGCCCAGCACGATTCGAACGTGCGACCTACGCCTTAGCTAAAAGCAGCGAATAAAGCTTCAACAAATATTTCTGCCTGATTGACCGCCCAAGTGGCATCTTCTTTCAAAACGGCATCACCCTTGTAGTCTGCCATCAAACGAAGATCTTCAACCTTGTTTAAGGACTTACCTAGCTCCACTGAAACCTGACCAGATTTAACAAGCTCAAGACTGAATTTTGATATAAGACCACTGTGGGTCTTTGTATTGACTGTTGACTCATCGACACCAGATGCTAAAAGGGCTGCCCTAGCAGCATCAAACATCGCATAATAAGCGCGGTTGCAAGCACCATCAACATCCCCAGCATTTAACAAAATTCGAGCTGAAGTTGCTGCAGTTTGAGCTTTAGTAAAAAGTTCTTTCGCCTTCAAAGAACAATACCTTCATTTTGAATATTCCTTAAAAGACCAGGATTGGAGTAATTTTCTGGGTGATCCCACTCGTCCTGCCAAATAGGTAGGGGTTGAATCCGAATGCCAGAATCTAGAAGAACGTCATAGGCCAAATCATCCATGGCAAACTTAGTAGCCATAAAACGACCAACCTTGCCTCGCAATAGAATAGCAATATCAGCATCACTTTCGCTTTGATGAGTATTGCGAGCTCGACTACCAAACAAAAAAACCTTGCTGACATCGTATTGATGAGCAATTTTTTCCATAAATGCGTGAGCTGCATTTTGGGTGGCTAGGTCAATCATGGCTCTATTCATAATATGCAATTATGCTAAGAAATAGATATCTGAGCAACAGATACAAAGTAAACAGGGTTACGAATTGAGGTTTTTGGTCTGCCCAGCACGATTCGAACGTGCGACCTACGCCTTAGAAGCTGTA
>JBAXEI010000042.1:0-2795 GCA_037140515.1 Candidatus Berkelbacteria bacterium
GCAGGATCTCCGCCATGTTCGCCACAAATTCCGACTTCGAGCTTCTCGTTCGCAGCGCGTCCTGCCTTGATTGCGATTTTCATCATCTCGCCGACACCATCTTGGTCGAGAGTCTGGAAAGGATTGCTAGGAAGGATGCTATCTGTAACGTATTGAGCGAGGAAGCTTCTCTCGGCGTCATCTCGAGATAGACCGTAGGTCATCTGAGTAAGATCGTTTGTGCCGAAGGAGAAGAACTCGGCGACCTTGGCGATCTCGCCAGCAGTCACAGCAGCTCGAGGAATTTCGATCATTGTGCCAAATTTATAGCTAAATTTGACGCCTTTTGCCTTCATGACCTCTTTGGCGATCTCGATCAATCTTGGTTGGATGTGATGAAGCTCGTTGATATGGCTTGTGAGGGGGATCATGATCTCAGGCTTCACAGCGATTCCAGCAGAAACTGCCTTCGCAGCACCTTCGATGATCGCTTTTACCTGCATCTCGACGATCTCAGGCATGACGATGGAGAGACGAACGCCACGAAGACCCATCATTGGGTTGCTCTCGTGAAATCTCTCAACAGCATCAAGCATTTTTGTAAGCTTGGCGATCTTGCTAGTGGCAACCTTGGCCGTGACATGACCGGCAGCTTGTTTTGCCTCTTCGTAGGCGATTTCTAGCTCGATAGTCTTGCTATCTGGCAAGAATTCGTGAAGAGGTGGATCGATCAGACGGATGATTACAGGGTCACCTTCCATCTCTTTGAAGAGGCCGTAGAAGTTTGTTCTCTGATTTGGAAGAAGCTTATCAAGCTCTTTTGTTCTTGTTGCAGAATCCTCAGCCAAGATCATGTTTTGAACGATCGGCAAAAGCTCTTTATCGAAGAAAGTGTGCTCAGTTCGGCAAAGTCCGATACCTTTCGCGCCGTAAGATCGAGCTGTTTTTGCTTCTTTTTGATAGTCAGCATTTGCCCAAACCTGAAGGCCTGGCATTACCTTGCCATCAACGCCTTTGCGCTTTGTCTTTTTGCAGATTTCGTCTGCCCAAGATAGAATTTCTAGCAAATTTTTCTGCTGTGAGAAGGTTGGAACTGTTTTCTCAAGCTCGCCGAAGAAAACTTCACCTGAGCCACCGTCGATTGAGATCCAATCTCCCTCTTTGATCGTGAGGCCGTTCGAAGTCATCGTTCTTTTCTCGAGGTCGATCTTGATATCTGCAGCACCAACTACGCTTGGAATGTTGAACTGACGAGCGACTACAGCGGCGTGAGAAGTTGCACCACCTTCAGAGGTGACGATACCTTCGGAGGCGATCATGCCGTGGACGTCGTCTGGCTTCGTAAATGGTCTTGCCATGATGACTTTTTGACCATTTTCCTTCGCCATTTTCTCAGCAAGGTCAGCATCGAGATAAACTCGACCAACAGCAGCTCCAGGAGATGCGTTGATACCTTTGCCGAAGAGTTTGCCAGCTTCAGCTGCGGCTTTTTTCACTTTGTCTTCGAAAAGAGGGTGAAGAAGAGCGTCAACTTGCTCAGTCTCAATCAGTTTGTCGATTGCTTCTTCCTTGGAGATGATTTTCTCAGCAACTAGGTCGAGAGCGATTCGGACTGCAGCTTGAGGAGTTCTCTTACCATTTCTTGTTTGTAGGAGCCACAATTTACCGCGTTCAACAGTAAATTCCATATCCTGCATATTTTGATAGTGAATTTCGAGCTTGTGGCAAGCTGCAAGAAGCTCTTTGTAAATGATTGGGTCACTCTTGGCATAATCTTGGATTTTGATCGTGTTGCGGATGCCGCAAACAACGTCATCACCCTGTGCGTTTGAGAGGTAGTCACCGTAGAGTTTGTTCTCACCTGTAGCAGGGTTTCGTGTGAAAACGACGCCGGTACCACAATCCCAGCCCATGTTGCCGAATACCATCATGACGACGTTTACAGCGGTACCGAGGCTATCCGAGATGCCAGTAGCACGTCGATAGTCGATTGCTCTCTTGCCATTCCATGATTCGAAAACTGCTTTTGCAGCGAGCATCATCTGGTCGGTTGGATCTTCTGGGAAGTCGATTTTTGCTTCTTTTTTGATGATTTTCTTGAAAATGTTTGTGAGCTCGAGGAGATCATCGGCTGTAAGGTCGGTGTCGACTTTTGCGCCCTTGTCAGCTTTCATCTTTGCAAGTTCATGCTCGAAGATTTCATCGCTGATGTTTAGAACAACAGAACCAAAAGCCTGTACAAGTCGGCGATATGAGTCATAAACAAAACGTGAGTCACCAGACTGTTCGATCAAGGCCTTTGCAGTCTTGTCGTTCATACCGATGTTTAGAACTGTGTCCATCATGCCTGGCATAGAGAAACGAGCGCCAGAACGGCAGGAAACAAGAAGTGGGTTCTTCGCATCGTTAAACTTCTTGCCACTTTTCTTCTCAACTTCTGCGAGAGCTGTGAGCACCTCCTCTTTCATTCCTTTTGGGAAAGTCTTGGTAGTTTGATAAAGATTGCAAGCTTCTGTGGTGATAGAGAAGCCCATTGGGACTGGAAGTCCGAGGCTAGTCATCTCGTGTAAGCCAGTTCCTTTTCCGCCGATCAAGCCACGAATATCCTCAACTTTGTTGAGAGCTGGATCGCCGAAGAGGTAAACATACTGAGCATTTTTTTCAGTTTTCACGTTTTGCCTTTTCTATATTAATTACATTTTTACAAAAACATTATAACCACAAACAAAAATAAATGCTAAAAACATGAGCGGAATTCGCTAACATTTGTAGCACCATTTATATATAACAAAAGTACTCGGGCTGATCAAGCGGTA
>JBAXEI010000043.1:0-2779 GCA_037140515.1 Candidatus Berkelbacteria bacterium
TTTAAAAGGATAGAATCAGTTGATTTAATCACAATTTTGGTGTATAACTTGAGAGTAAATTATAAATTAATAAGGGGAGAAACCAGCGTGCGGAGTATGCGAGCCAGAACTATCGGCTCAAATATCAACTGCGTTTGCTGGCTGAAAGGACACGATGGTAGAGAAAAAGGTTGCTAAAGGTCAGAGAGATGACTTGATCAAGAAGTATCAATCTCATCAGAATGACACTGGTTCGACAGAAGTTCAGGTTGCGATTCTTACAAAGAAAGTCGCTGATCTGACAACACATTTGAAAGAGCACAAGAAGGATTTCGATTCACGTCGCGGACTTCTTATGATGGTTGGTAAAAGACGAAGATTGCTTAACTATTTGAAGAAGAGCAACGAAGAAAATTACGCAAAAATTATTGCTGATTTGGGTCTCAAAAAATAGGTTTGTGAATTTAGACGTAGCCCCGATTCATCGGGGCTACTCTTAGTTTTAATAACCCCCCAGAGACAAACTTGGGAGAGGCGAAAAGAAATTATAAAGTGATTTACGATTTGTTTCCGCTTCTTGAGGTCTCTGGTAACGAAAGGTAATATGATTCAGAAAATGAAATTCTCTACCAAAAAGTACGAGGTAGATTTTGCTGGTAAGAAATTGGTGCTTGAGACTGGTAAATTGGCAGGGCTTGCGAATGGTTCGATTACGGCTACTTATGGAGAAACAGTCGTTCTTGCGACTGTCTGTGTTGCACCTGAGGCTCGTGAAGGAAATGATTATTTCCCACTTATGGTTGAGTTCGAAGAGAGATTCTATGCTGCTGGTAAGATTTCTGGTAGCCGCTTTATCAAACGTGAAGGCCGCCCGAGCGACGCTGCTGTTCTAAATGGCAGAAAAATTGATCGTCCCATTCGTCCACTTTTTCCTAAAACTTATCGAAATGATGTTCAAGTTATTGTCACGGCTCTTTCTTATGATGGTTCAATCGACATGAGCGTTCTTGGAACAATCGCTGCTTCTTGCGCACTGATGCAGACAAACGCTCCATACAAAGGACCAATCGGCGCAGTCAACGTTGGCTTGATCAACGGTGAATTTGTTGTCAATATGAGAGAAGAGCAGCTTGAGAGCTCAGCTCTTAGCCTAACATTTGCCGCAACTTCTGAGCGTGTTATGATGATCGAAACTGAAGCAAATGAAGTTCCTGAAGAGAAAATTTTTGAAGCTATGCAGCTTGGTCACAAGGCCATGCAGTCAGTAATCGAAATCCAGCACAAAATCGCTGAAGATCATGCCCGTCTAGTAGAAGAGCTTGTTGAAGATAAAACAATTGGTGTTCACTCCGAGGTTTCAAATCTTGTTGCTGACAAGATTAAAGAAGCTCTTGCTGAGATCGACAAAGAATCTCGTGAAGCAAAGCTGAAGGCTTACGAAGCTGAAGTTACAGCTTCTCTTGAAGGTAATTACAAGCAGGTTGAGATCAAGGGTGCTTTTGCAAAGATTGTTGAAAAAGAAATTCGTCGTTTGATTCTTGAAGAAGATATTCGTCCAGATGGCCGTGCTATTACAGAAATTCGTCCACTTGGCATCGAAGTTGGCGTTTTACCTAGACCTCACGGTTCAGCCCTGTTCACACGTGGCCAGACTCAAGCACTCACGATTGCAACTCTTGCATCGCCTGGATTTGAGCAGTTGATCGACACCATGGAAGGTGAGTCAACTAAGCGTTTCATGCATCACTATAATTTCCCACCATATTCGACTGGC
This sequence comes from Candidatus Berkelbacteria bacterium, assembly GCA_037140515.1. GTDB lineage: Bacteria > Patescibacteriota > UBA1384 > XYA2-FULL-43-10 > 1-14-0-10-43-13 > ELA241. The sequence goes on from JBAXEI010000043.1 coordinate 1,754, forward strand.
GAAGTTCGCCCAGTTCGAGGAACCGGTCGTCGTGAAGTTGGACATGGTTACTTAGCTGAAAAGGCGCTCAAGCCAATGATCCCAGATACCGAGAGTTTCCCATACACAATTCGTCTTGTTTCTGAAATTCTTTCATCCAACGGTTCAAGCTCGATGGCTGCAACTTGTGGCTCGACTTTGGCACTTATGGATGCTGGTGTTCCAATAAAGAAACCAGTTGCCGGTATCGCGATGGGACTTGTCACTGCCAAAGATGCTGCTGAGTACAAAGTTCTTTCAGACCTTCAGGGCCTAGAAGACTTTGCTGGCGACATGGACTTCAAGGTTGCTGGTACTGCTGATGGCGTAACTGCAATCCAGATGGATACAAAGATCAACGGCCTCACTTGGGATATCATCAAGGACACGCTTGCGCAAGCTCATACTGGTCGTCTAGAAATCTTAGCTGAAATGCTGAAGGTAATTGCTGAGCCTAGAGCTGAGCTTTCAAAATATGCTCCACGTATCGAGACTATCAAGATCAATCCTGATAAGATTGGTGAATTGATCGGGCCAGGTGGCAAAAATATCAAGAAATTGGTTGAAGAGTGCGGTGGCAAAGAGATTTGTAGCATCGATATCGAAGATGATGGTACAGTTATGATTTCATCTATCGATCCAGAGATGAGCGCAAAGGCAATTTCACTGATCCAATCTATGACTCGTGAGGTCAAGGTTGGTGAGATACTTACTGGCGAAATCATCGACATCAAGAAAGATCGCATGACTGGCAAAGAGATCGGTGCGATCTTCGCAATCTCTCCAAAGCAGGATGGTATGATTCATATCTCTCAGATCGCTGATGAGAGAGTTGAGAAAGTCTCCGATAAGCTGAAAATTGGTCAGACTGTGACTGTAAAAGTCATCGAAGTTGATCCAATGAAGGGTCGAGTTTCTCTTTCGATCAAAGCGCTAAATCAGAAATAACAAATTCTACAGAATAAAAATAATCCCCGTTCTCAGTTTGAGAAGCGGGGATTTCTGTTT
>JBAXEI010000044.1:0-2767 GCA_037140515.1 Candidatus Berkelbacteria bacterium
CTGCGAACGAGAAGCTCGAAGTCGGAATTTGTGGCGAACATGGCGGAGATCCTGCTAGCATCGAGTTTTGCCATACTCTTGGCCTAAACTACGTCAGCTGCTCACCTCCTCGTGTTCCAATCGCAAGACTTGCCGCTGCTAAAGCCGCAATCAAGTACAAAATCTAATTTCTCAGAGATAAGAAAAAGCACCCTCGATCCCTCGAAGGTGCTTTTTTGTTACTGATTATTCGTTGCCCATGTGTCCACGACCACCCATGCCCTTACCGCCACCCATCTCACCGCGTCCGGTATATGGAGCGATCTTTGTTTGATCAATACCATTGTCGGTGTACCATTGCTTCAGATCAGACTGAATCTTGTCCTGCGCAGCCTTGACCTCAGCTTGTTTGGCAATCAATTTATCTTCTTGATCCTGTGTGATTACCTTGTCAGTTACAGCCTTATCTAGCTGAGTTTTTTGCTCAGCGGCTCTTGCAGCTTGCTGATCAGCCTCGACTGAGTCGAATGCCGCAGTCACCTTATCTTCAGAAACGCCAAGTTTCGCTGATAGGGTTGAGACCATCGCATCGTGCCCAGTAGAATTCGCCGCCATTACCTTACTTCCGCCGTACCAGACAGCACCAGCCACAGCCAGTGTCAGGGCGGTAACGGAAAGCAATAATTTCTTATTTTTCATGATTCTCCTTTTTTTTAATTTTCTAGTCTTATCGCTAGGATATCGACCTAAATATATTGTAATGCAGCAACCTGAGGAATTACTGAGTGAAGATATGAAAAATACCGTCCAGAGATGGGCGGTATTTTTCATATAGAACTAAATGTTTTTATCTCCTATATTGCTGCACAACGCTGCGGAGCTTTTCGAAGTCGACGAAGTTATCCCCTGCCACCGTCTTGATCTCCTTAGCTGTACGATTCCAACGTGAGAAGACGATAAGTTTGCGGTCATGTGCCTTCAAGTAGCTAAGGACAGAGGCAAAGTCGCCATCCCCCGTCATCGCAACCACGCCAGTATATTGCTGCATATAGCGCATCATATCGAAGGTCATATCTACATCGCAATTTGCCTTCAGCAGCGGCTTCTCCTCATTTTCGTCATCTTCATCGTAGAAAACCTTGGCTGGCTTGATCTTCATGATATAGCCATAATTTTCCAAAATTTTGTAAAAATTGATCTTCGAAAGTGATCGCTCGATGGCGATGACATCTTTCTCGACAGCCGTCTTTTGTAGCTCTTTCAAGTGCTCCTCGAGCTTGGTCAGATTGATCAATTCGTTGTCTAGGACTGAATATTCGTAATCAAAGATGCGAACGCCACCATAATAAAAAACTTTGGTCACATGATATTCTTTGGCCAGAAACTCGATCAGCTTCTTGTAGTCAACGCCAAAACCCATGCTTGATCGTCCACCCCAAAATAGATTTGAGGCATCGATAAATGCATAAACGTTTTCACCATCTTTTTTTGTCTCTGCAGGCTTTGCCTCTGCCACTTTTTGTTCAGCCGGCTTCGGTGCCGCTGGCTTTTGCTCCACTTTCTTGATCTCAGCTGGCTTCACCTCCGGAACTTTCACCTCAACATTTGGCGCTACCGGAGTCGTAATCTTCTTGTCCTTCGCGTCTCTTCTCATGAAAAATTTAAATGCCATGATATCTCCTTTTCATTTATTGTAGCAGTGAAACGTATTTTGTGCCAACAAAATAATTTAAAATTTACAAATTTAAAATTTAAAGTGAATGTTTAATTTTTAATTCTTAATATACCAAAAATTGTCATCTCGACTCTATGCCCGTTGTGGCATAGGCGGAGAGATCTTTCAAATGGAATGTTTGCTATTAGGAGATCCCTCCGCTACGGTCGGGATGACAAATAGGATTAAGATTTTTCGTAACTTTAGTACTTTTCGTATAATTCCAAGTTTTTTCAAGAGATATTGACTAAATAGCAATAATATGTTAATATACATACATCTGTTCCTCGCGAAAAGGAGAATGTTATGAATATAGAAGCGGCTGAAAGAGCCTTACAGCTGATTCGTTCGATATTTCCGAACTATCAGCGTCCCCATATGGGGACAAGCATCTCGCCAGAAGCACGAGCGAGGCAACTCGCTCAGTTGGATGAAATTCGCCTTGAAGGCTATCGTCCCTGCGTAATCGCGGCATTAGCTTGCCAAGGCCGTGTTGGACTTTTCCACACGAATCGTTATCCTGGCTATGAATTCGCACAAGGCGGAATCGAGCTTGGAGAAATCCCAGCCGAAACAATCGAAAGAGAGATTCGAGAAGAAGCTGGTGACGGATTCAGCATGGATTGTGCTTGGCCAATCGAGCCAACCTTTATGTTTGAAGCGCGTATGGAAACAAAAGTGAAAGGCGTGCTAAAAACGTCTAACGGAACCATTGTATCGCCACGTGGCAAGCACTACCTTGTATACGCTGTGCCGCTCCAAAATACTGACTACTTTCCTGAGATTCAGTTTGAATGGGAAGGCGAAAGTATGTGGAAAGAGAACGGTGGTACAATACAATTCACCGGGTACAGCTGGGCGGATGCACGCGCCTCAGCCAAGCTTACAAGGAGAATACAAAGTCCGCGGAAACAAGAAATTGTCCAAAGTGCTATAAGCAGCTTGGTCAGTCTCGGATTTGTTCATTAAAAGCTATATGGCTAATATCAGTATTATTGATATTAGCCATTTTTTTATTTCAATATTTTCTTTAGATATTTGCCAGTATATGAATCTTTTACCTTCATAATCTCT
>JBAXEI010000045.1:0-2742 GCA_037140515.1 Candidatus Berkelbacteria bacterium
AGCCTGCCAACCGTAGCTACAATTGCGCAAAACACCAGAGATTGGTACAAAACGCAATCAAGAGAGCAAGATTCCTCGCTCTTATGCCTTTTACTGTACGCTAAATCCATAAATTAAGAATGGAGCGAAATGCTTTCAATTACTGATTTAAAGACCGGTACTAAATTTTCGATGGACAACGATCCATACGCTGTTGTTAGCTACTACCATTCAAAAATGGGCCGTGGCGGTGCAGTCGTAAAGACCAAGATCAGAAACTTACGAACAGGCTCAATAATCGATAAAACTTTTCAGGGTGCTGATAAAGTCGACGAGGCCGATTTATCCAAAAAGACAGCAATGTACCTATATTCAGACGAAGAAGATGCTTACTTTATGGACAACGAATCGTATGAACAATTCACACTTCCAATCGAAAAGATTAGCGACCAAAAACAATATCTGATCGAAAATTCTAACGTAGATATCCTCTACTTCGGCGAAGAGCCTTTGGCAATTGAGCTACCGATAAAAATGAAATTCAAGGTCATCTCTGCTCCGCCTGCCGTCAAAGGTAATACTGCCGGAGCTGTTACGAAAAAAGTTACGCTTGAAACTGGTGCTATCAGTGATGTACCTGTCTTCATCAAAGAAGATGATATTATCATTGTTGACACAAGAGACGGTTCCTACGTAGAGCGAGCGTAACCCCCCCCAGATTATGATTCTTCGATATACACAAATTATCGGCTTGCCAATCTTTGAACTGAAAAATCAGAGTCTGGTTGGCTATTCCTATGAATGCGTTCTAGATAATGTAAAAAATTGCATTTTAGGAATAGTGCTAAAGCCAGGTCTGTTCTCACAACCAAAATTTATATTGCTCCAAATGGATGTACTAAAAATTTTGAAGAAGAATATTGTGATCAGAGATGAGAGTGCAATTTCCGAGATCAAGGATCTTGTAAGAGTCAAAACCTTGATCGATGATGGTTTCTTCGGGGTTGGCCAGAAGGTTCAAACAGAATCAGGCCAATATCTCGGGCGACTTTATGATTTTCTAGTTGACAGCGATAATCTTGTCATTACAAAATTGTACATAAAAGGTTTAGCGAATGAGCGAATCATCCCGGCTACGAGTATAGTAAGTATCGAACCAAAAATAATTACTGTCAAGGATCCTCTAGACGCTATTGAAGCTACAAGAGAAGCACTCTCCGAAACAATTGCCTAAATTGATACATCGTCATACAAAAAAAGACCTTCAGGCTAAGGTCTTTTTTTGTAGTTGTAGGCAGAGCTACATCCCCATACCACCATATGGATTTCCACCCATCGGCATATTCGTGGTCGAAGACTTTTCTTCCGGTTTATCTGCCACCAATGCCTCTGTTGTCAAAACTAATGCCGCGATCGATGCAGCATTTTGTAATGCGCTTCTGGCAACTTTGGCTGGGTCGATGATTCCCATCTTGATCATATCGCCGTATTCGCCAGTCGCGGCGTTATAACCTTCGCCCTTTTTCATCGATTTCACTTTATCTAAAACAACCGCGCCCTCAACTCCAGCGTTATGAGCAATTTGCTCTACTGGGATTTCTATCGCTTTCTTGACTATAATTAGGCCAAAATTTTCATCGCCGAGCGTTGTATCGCTAATCAATACGGCAGCAGCATTTAATAATGCAACGCCACCGCCGGCAACAATTCCCTCAGCAATCGCTGCTTTGGTTGCATTTACTGCATCTTCAACTTTATACTTAATTTCTTTCATCTCTGTCTCGGTTGCTGCCCCAACTTTGATAACACCAACGCCGCCAGATAGCTTTGCCATTCGCTCATTTAGCTTTTCCTTATCATAATCTGAAGTTGATGACTGAATCTGTTTTCTGATCTGGCTAACGCGAGATTTGATCGCCGTCGCAGTTCCTTTGCCCTCGACAATCACCGTAGTATCCTTGTCTGACTCAACTTTTCTAGCCTGACCAAGCTGCGAAAGCTCCGCATCTTCAACTTTTTTACCCAGATCTGAAGAAATCACTTCACCACCAGTTAGCACCGCAATGTCAGCAAGCATCTCCTTGCGACGGTCACCAAAACCAGGCGCCTTGATTGCAAGAACGTTCAAAACTCCACGAAGCTTATTTACGACAAGTGTGGCTAAAGCCTCTCCGTCAATATCCTCAGCGATGATAACAATATCTTTCTTCCCACTCTGAGCAATTTTTTCCAGCAATGGTAGAATCTCTTGAATCGAGGAAATTTTCTTGTCCGTAATCAGAATGTATGGATTTTCTAAAGTTGCTTTCATTGAGGCTGCCTCAGTAATCATATACTGACTAATGTAACCATTATCAAATTGCATACCTTCAACTACATCGGTTTCCATACCCATTGTGTTGGACTCTTCAACAGTTACAACACCATCTTTGCCTACCTTGTCCATCACTTCGGCAATCATGTTGCCAATATTTTCACTACCAGCCGAAACAGTCGCAACCTGTGCAATCTCTTCTTTCTTTGATATTTTTTTAGAATTTTTCTCAATTGTGGCAACGATAGCTGCGGTCGCCTTTTCGATCCCAAGACGGATCTGAATTGGGTTCGCCCCAGCAGCTACATACTTCACGCCTTCGTTGATCATTGCTTGGGCTAAAATAGTTGCAGTAGTTGTGCCGTCTCCTGCGACATCATTTGTCTTGCTCGCTACTTCCTTCACAAGCTGCGCACCCATATTTTCATATTTATCTTCGAGTTCAATCG
>JBAXEI010000046.1:0-2453 GCA_037140515.1 Candidatus Berkelbacteria bacterium
TGCGTGGATGACCGGATATGAATATCTCAAATTTGTGGCTGAATCTTTTGGCATGAAAAAGGATGAATATAGCTCGAAGATCGAGAAGCTGCTTGTCACAGTTGGTCTGACTGCTGCAAAGAACAAGAAGATTGGCGCATATTCAAACGGAATGCGTCAGCGCCTCGGTATCGCCCAAGCAGTGATAAACGACCCAAAAGTTCTGATCATGGACGAGCCTGTTTCTGCGCTTGATCCGATTGGCCGCAAGGAGACCTTGCAGGTGATCGAGAAGTTGAAGAAAAACATGACGATCCTTTTTTCTACCCATATACTCTCAGATGTAGATAAGATATGTGACGATGTCATAATTATCGATAAAGGCAAACTGCTGGCTTTTTCCTCGCTTTCGGAGCTGAAGGAAAAGCATGCCACGCAGATTTTGCAGATAGAATTTCAATCTGATCCAGAGAAACTTGTGAAAGACCTAGAGAAAGAAGATTGGGTTGCAAAAGTCGAGAAAGCAGGGAACAATCTTAGTCTTGTTCTAAAAGATGACGAAGTCATACAAAATAATCTGCCAATGAAATATTTTTCATCTAAGGGGATAGGTATCATTAGTTATACCTTGAATCTACCACAAGTCGAGGATCTGTTTGAAGAACTAGTAAGGGAGGATAAATGAACTCATTTTACCCAATATTGAAGAAAGAGCTACTTGAGCTAGTTCGATCAAAGAAAATACTGATGCTCATAATTGTTTTTGCTTTTGTCGCAATTTCTTCGCCGATACTAGCCAAGCTAATCCCAACAATTTTCAAAAACATCACATTGGTTCCTGGTATGGTCTTGAACATTCCAGAGTCAACTTGGCGAGATAGCATTGATCAGTTTATCAAGAATACTACCCAGTTTGTTGCCTTGATAGTCATCTTTCTCTTTGCAGGCTCAGTAGCAGAGGAGAAGACAAAAAAGACGCTTGAGCTGGTACTTACGAAGCCAATCTCCCGTCGCAATTTTATTCTCGCGAAATTTGCTTCTAGTTTCTTTGCGATCAAGGTCGTTTTCATTCTTTTCTCTGCCGTTTTTTATCTCTATACAATCTCGATCTTCGGCGCGATGAGCTTGATCAACTTCGTCTGGCTAAGTGTATTTCTTCTGATCTTAATCTTGCTGATTGACGCAATCACAATATTCTTCAGTACGATTAGCGCGAATCAGCTGATTGCCGTTGGCCTATCATTTCTTGTTTTCATACTTATTATGACTTTGCTTCCTTATATCTCTGCAATCGAGCCTTATGCTCCTGGGTATATCGTCAATCATTATAAGGATTTGATGAGCAACGGCGAGATCAAGAATTTCGTCTGGCCAGCCGTGATCTCGATGGCTCTTACATTTGTCGCAATATTTGCTTCTGTCGGCTGCTTTAAAAAGCAGGAGATCGAACGCTAAGAATCTATTATATTCAGCTCAAGATCCCGTATCTCGAGCTTCCAGTACGGGATGACAGAAAATCTGTCATTTGACAGAATGAGCGATAGAGCGTATAATCTGCTTATTATGAAAATAGATAAAACAAATTTAGTTGTCCCGCAGCCTAGAACGCCCTAAACGCTGAGCGCACTTTTTTTGTTTTGATATTAATTCTCCAAAGTCGCCCTCAGTAGTAGGGCGTTTTTATTTGTTTGGTGGCTATCTGCCAAGAGTCTTTTGCTGAAGATTGTTGGCAGGTAGCAAACCTGACATTTTGCGTGGAGAAATAGTATGAAAAAAATGTTAACAAAAATCGGCACAGAACAGCTTTGTGGTGAGAGCGGAAACCTTTCGCAGCAAAATTTCAATGAAATCGCTCGTCAGATTTCGGCACTTCTTGATCTTGATTTCCAAGTTTGCATCGTTACTTCTGGTGCAGTGAAGGCTGGCAAAGAGACAATACGAAGCAGAAATGCGGATACTGACGGTTTGGAAGATAAGGATTTCGCCGCTATCGGTATGCCTATCATTATGAGGCTGTGGTCAGAAGCATTTCAGCACTTCGGAATCATCACAGCACAAGTACTTGTTACTCATGGAGACTTGAGTCGGAGATCTGGTCGTAACAGCGTGCTATCTAGCAGCACAAACTTAGCAAATTCAAGAGTTGTCACAATTATCAATGAAAACGATGTTGTCTCAGCCACAGAGATTTTTCTCTGGACGAAGCGAATAAGCGAAAACGACCAGCTGGCGAGAAAGCTCTGTGAGCTGATCAAGCCTGACATTGTTGCTTTTGTTACTTCGGTCGGTGGTGTCTTCGATAAGAATCCGAAGAAACATCTTGATGCGAAGATGTACCAAGAGCTCGATGTCCGGCACCTGCCAGCTGAAGTCTTGGTGGCTGAAGGTAAGTCCGTCTGTGGTAAAGGCGGGATGAAGAACAAGGTTGTCCAGGCAGCAATGTGCTGCAATGATATGCGACGAGTTGGCATTAT
>JBAXEI010000047.1:0-2392 GCA_037140515.1 Candidatus Berkelbacteria bacterium
TTGAATTTCTAAACTCTAAATAAAATATCACAAAAATAGCAATTGGTCAACACTCGTGGGGCTAATCAAAGACCATGTAAGCTTTTTGACCCTTTGTGATGTCTGCGCTGTCCCAATCGTGAATTGCGCCGAGCAGAACATCTTGTTTGTAGCGATAGCCTTCACCTTTTCTTGTGCCAGGATCGTTCACGATAAATTCATCAGCCTCATAGCCGGTGACTACAAGCATATGATAGTTTGGTCCGCCATTTTGAAAATTTGGATTGCCGAGCATTTTGCCCGCGGCCGGGATGATGACAGGCTTATTGGCAGCAATCTCGGCTTTGATCTTTTCGATCGTTGCATCGGTCACAACGCGTCCTTTACTCAGGCTATAGTAACCTTTGGCAATCTGGCTTAGCTCCTTGACGGTCACGTCGACAGCATAGTTGTTTTTTGATTCATATGCTAGCAGATCCTGAATCTCAGCTTCTGCCGATTCTTTCGAGATTACCGTCGTTTTGTCAATAAAATGATGTACCATGATCAGGCTTGCTTCTTCGCAGGCCTCCTCGTGAGCGCTATCCCAGTTTACTAGTGGTGCTTGAGTCGTGAAGGGGACTTTGATGCTAAAAGTATCTGGGAGTGTCTTGGTTACCACCTCATTTTGTGGCACACTCGGCTGATTCTTATCAATAGTTGCATTGTCATTTCTCGCTTCGGAGACAGTGTTAGCATTTGACTCAATTTGAGCTTTCTCATTTTTTTCAGTTTGAATTCTCTTGTATGACAGGTAGAAAGGCACCAAAAAAACACCAATCAAGCAGAGGATAATGAAAGTTTTGAGAACATTTTTAGATTTATTTGCTACTCTTGGCATTTGTAGAGACTTTTTTTGCCGACTATCAATCTCAGATTATCATCGGATGTTTCGATTAGCTGAGGTGTTTTGGCTATTGTTTCGCCACCAGCGACGAGAGGGACTTGAGAGTTGGTAAAGAGCCTCAGCGATCGGCCGCGGAAAAGGGATAAATTTATCTTTTCGCTTTTTTTTGTACCAAAGAAATTAGAGATTTTTGAGAGGAGGGCAGGTTCTCTAGGGTCGACGCTTTCGAGTACTAGGTCTAGATAGTCAGGACCTATTTTTTCAATTGATGGATTAAAGTTTGAGATTGTGAGGGAGCTAGCTTTGGCCTGAACGAGAAAATCCTTAAACTCAACGGTCACTTCTGTCGGCATTTTTAAATCTAGAGCTAGGCTTGTGAGAAAAGCGCTACCATTTGCCGTTTTGCCAATTTTTATCTCGTTAATCTTGCGAAATCTAAGGTTTTCGGCTGCTTCTTTCCAGCTTTTTGCACCAATCAGGTCTTCGAGATCAGACGAAGCTTCAAGCGGAATCAAACCGAGAGCGGCAGAATTTCCACAGAGCTTCGCAGCAATCTTGTTTGCTATTTCGTCTCCACCGATACCGACGATAGTGTTGTACTTCTTGCTGAGGCCGAGATCGACAAGCTCCTCGGTCGTGTATGCGGCAGAAGGATATGCAAATTCGCCCGATATACCGAGGGTGGATAGGTAGTTTTTGATATCAGTCACAAGAGAGCGCTTTTTGCACTTTTTTATATCGAAAATATAGTAATACATGAATCTTTCAGGTTATCAAGAAACTATTTCTTGCTAAAAAATCCCATTTTGTCAGCAATTTGCTCGATTGAATCTTTCTCATCCTCTTCGGATTTGACTTCGTGCTTTACTTCTTCTCTTGGCTTTGCTACTTCAGCGGCTGCTTTAGCTTCACCTGGCATGATGCTTTTGCCAACAAAAGTTGCGCCCTCTTTGATAATCAAGCTTTTTGCATTGATATCGCCGTAAATTCGTCCAGTTGGATGAATTTCGAGTTTATCAGTTGCCTCAACAAGGCCTTTGACTTCGCCTGAGATTTCGATTACTCGTGCGATGACAGGTCCTTTGATCTGTGCAGTCTCGCCGATGATCAGATTCTCGTCGCTTTTTACTTCGCCTTCGACGCTACCGTTGACCTGGATAGAACCCTTGTTGTAAAGGTTTCCTTTGATCGTAACGTTGATGCCGATGATGGTGTCAACATTGTTTTCCATAATTTTCCTTCTCCCGCGCCATATGTTTTTTGAGCGGCGGCTTAATATTGATTAATTTGTCTTACTTATTACTCTGTAATCATATCATAAATACTTTTTCGACTAAAATGCAAGACGTGCCTATTTTTGTCATTCCGGACTCGATCCGGAATCCAGATTATTTTAAATAGATCCCCGGGTTTCACTCTCAAGTCACATCGCCGAACCCGAGGATGACGGGCGGAGAGACTAAAATGCAAGACTCATTGAAAATGATCGTAAATCGTGGTACAATCATTCGGATTAAAAAAGGCGCA
>JBAXEI010000048.1:0-2381 GCA_037140515.1 Candidatus Berkelbacteria bacterium
AAGTGGGGCCCCCGGATCACCGGAATCACCGGGCACCCGTGCCCCCTCCGGTGATTTGGAGGCGGTTCTTCGCCCCAGCCGTCAGCGCATGAGGGACGCAGGGCCAATCCGCTCAGTGAAGGCGGGGGCGGGATGAGAGGCTCTCCCCGGCGGAGGGTGGATGGTAGTCGATGTGGCCGGTTGCTGTGTCCTCGGATGGCTCAGAAGCCGATGGTGTCAGGTCCTGGCGGGCGGTAGTTGGCGAGCTGTTCCATGTGGACGCGGTAGCGTTCGAGGGCGGCTTTCAGGGTGCCGAGGGAGGAGAGGACGGCGGCGCCGAGGCAGAGTTGGGGCGTGACGTTGGCGTGTTCGAGCAGGAACTCGTGATTCTCGAGGTCCGGGAGGGCGGCGAGGAGTGCGCGGCCAGTAGTCTCGGCGGCGCACTCGAGGATGTGGACAGCGGCGAGTTCGGGAGCCTCGGCGAGTTCCTCCGGGGTGAGGCCCAAGTAGTCAATGGTCATGGTGGAATCCCTTGCCGTCGAGGACGAAGTGCTCGGAGCGTTCGGTGAGACGCTTGGCGATGACCTCTGCGTTGAGCGCGTCGGGGAACACCTTTGGCCAGTCCTTGAAGGCGCGGTTGGTGGTGATGGCGGTGGAGCGGCGGTACTCGTAACGCTCGGAGACAACCTGGAAGGCGAGCTTGGCCTGGGCGGAGTCCATGGCGAGGACGGCGAAGTCGTCGAGGACGAGCAGGTCGGCCTTGACGTATCGGCGCATGGCCTTGTCGAGGGTGCCGTGGATCTCGGCGCCGGCCAGCTCGTTGACCATCTTCGGGGTGCTGGTGACGACCACGCGCCGTGTGGCCTGGCAGGCGCGGTAGGCGAGGGCGCGAGCGAGGAAGGTCTTCCCGGTGCCGGGATGACCGATGAAGAGCGGGTTGACGCCCCTTCCCAGGAAGGCGAGGTCGTGGAGGGCGAGGTAGCGAGCCCTGAGCTTCTTGCGGCAGAGGTCGAAGTCGAAGTCGAACACGTCGATGGTGTTCACCTCGGGGAAACGGGCGTCGTGGATGCGGCGCTTGATGGCGCCTTCGACGCGGCTCTTCTTCTCCTCGTCGCAGAGCCGGTTCGCGACGTCGAGGGGGGTGAGGTTCTTCCTGGCCGCCTCGGCGAACAGGTCCCGGACGGCGCGGGCCATCCCAGGAAGCTTGAGCCAGCGAAGCTTCTCGAGCAGCAGGTCGATGTCGTCATCGTCCTTCATGGGGTCTCCGAGGGTGGGTCGCCGGGGTCGAGCGTCTTGCGGGGCACGTCGTAGAGGGAGAGGTCCGGCTCGCCGAGGCGGATGCCGTCGAGTTCCTGGTTCCCGAGGTAGAGGGGCGTGTGGGTGGGCAACAAGCCCTTCTTGTGGCGAAGCACGTACTCCACGTACTCGGCCCCGACGTGGCCTGTGGCCATGACCTCTTCCACCGCGCTGCGCGTGGGCGAGTCGCCGAAGAGCTCGGAAAGCAGGACGAGGCGCTCGATCTCCTTGCGCAGGGAGCGGCTGTTGGCGGCGAGGATCTTGAAGTACGTGGCCGCCGTCTCGCCCAGGCTCCGGAGTTCGGGAGGCAGCGCGCCGACGGCGGCGCGGGGCTTGTGCTCGAGCAGGCCCTGCTCATGGGAAGGGTCCTTGATGACCTTGCCCACGTCCCAGGAGCGGTTGTGGACGGCGACGCGCTTGGGTCCGAGGAAGATCCCGACCTCGCCGTCATTGGCACGCACCAGTACCGTCTGGCCGATGAGGCGCCACGGGACGGTGTAGATGTTGCGGTCGAACTTCACGCGGAAGGTCTTCGAGACGCCGCAGGTCTCGATGTCGTCCGTGTCGAAGTAGCGGTTGGGAACCGACTCGAGCAGATGGCGCTCCTCGTTCTTGAAGACGAGCGAAGGCACCTTGCCGGTGTCGTCGTGGATGCGATTGTTGGCGATGTCGTCGCGCCAGGCCGCCGCCTGGACGTTCAGGTCGAAGAGGTCGCTGAATCGGCGGCCGGGCCAGTACCGGGTCCGTACGAAGCCGATGGGTCGCTCCACGTAGGGCTTTCCGGTCGGGCGCCTGGGTGGACAGACCTGAACGCCAAACCCACGCACGGAGGAGTATTCCAGGAACCGTTGGTTGATCACCGTGATGTTCCCGGCCCGTTCCTTCACCACGGTCTTCATGCCGTCGAAGACGTCCACCAGGGTGCGTCCGCCGAAGAAGCGGAGCGCCCGGTCCATGCAACGCAGGAACGTGCCCATGGCCTGGCTGAGGACGAACTCGATGTAGAGGTAGCGGGAGAAGGCCAGCGCCGCGACGAAGGCGCTGACGCGCCTCGCGCAACCCGGCAGCGCGAAGCCGAAGTCGGCCCAGTCCACCTGGAGCATCTG
>JBAXEI010000049.1:0-2240 GCA_037140515.1 Candidatus Berkelbacteria bacterium
TGTCAACGGCGGTTCTAATTTCCCCACTCGCGGCGGAATAAAATCCCCATATTGGGCGGAATAAATTCCCCAGTGTGACACTCAGGTTCAGGTACCTGAAGTGTTGCCTATGATCGACGAGGAGGAATACCTGATGCTACGAGAACTTGCACAAGAACAAGAGATCACAACCGGAAGGGTCAACCTCAGTGCCCTATCCAAACAGATCGGATATGATCGAAAGACCATCCGGAAATATCTATCGCGGCGGAAATCACCGTTTGAGCTGCATCGACAACAGAGAAAAAGCAAATTGGATCCATTCAAGGAACACCTGCATCAACGTCTCGAGCACTTTCCCCTGCTCAGTTCAGTCAGACTCCTTGAAGAGATACAAAGTCAGGGATATACCGGCAAAGATACCATACTCAAGGACTATCTCCGAGCAGTTCGTCCCAAACCCGTAACCCTCGCAGAAATCCGGTTTGAAACGAAACCGGGGGTTCAGAAACAGGTTGACTGGTCAGACTGTTGGATCGTACTCCCAGATGGAACTCGAAGGAAGGTGTACTGCTTTTCAGCGGTTCTTGGATATTCCCGGATGAGGTACGTTGAGTTCCGCACAACAACCGATCTCAACACCTTCCTCAAATGCCATCAAAATGCGTTTGAATATTTTGGGGGAGTCACGCAGGAGATCCTGTATGACAATATTAAAGTCGTAATCATCAAACGAAAATATCCTTCGACAGCATCAATATTCCATCCTGTATTTGTTGATTTCCGGGATCATTATGGTTTCACTGCGTACCTCTGCCGACCGTATCGAGCGAAAACCAAGGGGAAAATTGAACGTGCAATCGGTTTTGTGAAGGACAATTTCCTGTATGGACGAATATTCTCATCTTTAGAAGACCTGAATTCTCAGGCCAGACAATGGATGGAGAAAGTCAACCATCAGGTACATGGGACAACCTTTGAAATTCCGGCAGACCGACTCCCGAAGGAAAATCTCCGAAGTATTACGTCTATTCCACCATACCTCATCAAACGGTGTGAAGAGCGGTTGATCTCTAAAGACTGCTATGTTTCGCTTTATGGCAACCGTTACTCAGTTCCGTGGCAGTATGCCCGAAGAAATGCTGGTGTAGAGGTAATTGATCGTCGGGTGCTGATCGCAGTTGATGGAACGGTAATCTGTGAGCATCTACTCCTAGGGGGAAAACACGAAACCTCCCGGAAAAAAGAACATTTTGAAGGACTTTTGAAAGCAATTCGAGATGAAACACGTGGGAAGATGCCGCCGTTAATCACGCGGACCACTACGGTATCAAAAAACACCGTTGAAAAACGCTCATTATCTGAATACGATAAATTGTGCGGGGGTGAGATGGATGCCCACACTTCTGCTTGATCAGGTTCATCAGCATCTGACAATGCTGAAACTGGAAACGATGAATGCGATCCTGGAGCCAACTATGGAACAGGCAATGTCTGACCATTTCAGTCCTCTGGAAACGATCGGTTTCCTAGCTGAAAGCGAGTGGAAAACCCGGATTTCTTCAACGATATCTACCCACATGAAGTGCGCCGGATTCCCGGTCAAGAAACGGGTAGATGATTTTGATTTTCAGTTCCAGCCAACTATTGATTCGACCGTCATCCGGGATCTGATGACACTCCGGTTCATTCAGCAGTCAGAGAATGTTGTGTTCCTGGGTCCACCGGGTGTAGGGAAAACGCATCTGGCTGTTGGGCTTGGGGTTGCTGCGATTGAAGCCGGGTTTCCGGTTCTGTTCATTAATGCTTCAGTCCTGATAGAACGGTTGAAGGAAGCTTACCGGCAGGATCTGCTTGATCGCTATCTGAAGAAACTGGTCAAGCCAAAGTTGCTGATAATCGATGAAATCGGTTATCTGCCCTTTGATTCAGCTGCTGCATATTGTTTTTTTCAACTGATATCACGACGGTATGAGCGGGTGTCAACTATCTTTACTTCAAACAAGTCGTTTGGGGACTGGGGAGAAATTTTCCAAGATCAGATAATTGCCGCTGCGATTCTGGACAGGATTCTCCACCATTGTACTACGATGAATATACGGGGTGAAAGTTATCGGATGAAAGATCGAAAGAAGCACGATGCGTTGAGCATTCAACAAATCTGACAGCTGATAGCGGATTTGAAAATTTAATCGAAAGGTTTATGAGGACTGGGGAAAAAGTACCGACCGTAGTGGGGAATTTAATTCCGCCGATGACAA
>JBAXEI010000050.1:0-2226 GCA_037140515.1 Candidatus Berkelbacteria bacterium
TTTATTTCAGGAATTTGGCGATCAGCAAGCGTGCTTTTTTTTCACGGATTTCTTGTGCAATATCGAGGCGACTTTCTGCTTCACTGACAGAAATTCTTTCTGTCAGGTCGTAGCTGTAAATCTTTACTTCTTTTTCAAAAGTGCCGTCTCTGCCGGCAATGTTCGCTATCCAGCAATCTCTGATCGCACCATTGTACAGCCTCAGGATGTGGACGATCTTGCTCTCTTTGGTCAGCCAGAACTGGTCTGGTCTGACCTCGTTACTCGTTTCTGCCATTTAGGTGCCTCCTTTGTCGGTTGCAGATTCTTCTGGAGTGAAAGTGACCTTCAGATCAAGTATAAGGATTTCATTGATCTCGTCAACTTTCCTTTGAATTTGTTTCGCGATATGTTCCGAAGCCTGATCTTTAGTCAGCTTTCGAAGCAACAGCGAAGGTTCGATTATTTCGCCGTTAAACACTTTGAATGGTGATATCCGAACGTTGTTTCCAAAAACTACGTTGGGCCGTATTACACGATTTATGATTGTGATCAACTGAACCGTGCCTGTTCTATCGAGCCAGTAATCACCCTCTTTGATTTCTTCTATTCTTGCCATTTATGGCGCCCTCCTTTGTTGACGGAAATTTACTCTTCGTTCAACACGATAATATACCACTTTGGGCGGTTGTAGTCAAGGAAAAGAGGAAGCCAGAATCCGAAAACACCAACCTATACCATAAAATCTTTATGTCATCCCGCACTGAGAGCTTGAGATGCGGGATCTTGAGCGATTTCAAACAAGATTCCTGTTCTCGAGCTACCGCCAGGAATGACAAAAGGGGGTCTTAGGATTCTAATATGAATAAATACAAAAAATGCTCCTTTCGGAGCATTTTTGCAGTATAGAACTATATATTTTGGTATTAGTCTTCTTTTTTCTCTTCGGACTTCTCTTCTGCGCCCTCTTCAGCAGGAGCGTCAACACCAGCGTTGTCAACTTCGATAGCGTCGACATCTTCGACGATTTCTTCGTTGAGAGATTCCATTTCCTCTTCACTTCGAGGCTCTTGGACGAAAGCAATAACTTCTTCAAGATCGCTAAGGATTTCAACACCTTCTGGGGCAACGATGTCAGAAATCTTGATGTTTTTCTCAAAGTCATCAAGGACAGAAAGGTCGATCTCGAACTCTGATGGAAGATCAGCAGGAAGACACTCGATCTCAACTGAGTCAATAGGATTGATGAGTGAGCCTTCAAGATTGATAACAGCCATAGACTCGCCAACAAATTTAAGAGGGATCTCAGCATGAATTTTTTGTTTCATGTTGATCTTCATGAAGTCGACGTGAATGATTGTGCCAGACATTGGGTCTAGCTGATAGTCGTGAACAAGAGTCTTGAACTTCTTGTCGCCAACTGTCATATCGATAAGGTTTGATGTTCCAGCCTGTTTGAAAAGCTTCTCGAACTCTCTTTTATCCATTGCAATGCTAAGGTTTTCGAATTTGTTACCATAAACAACAGCTGGAGTCTTGCCAGCTTGTCTTGTGAGATGTGGTTTTCCAGTTCTCTCTTCTACTTTGATCTTAAAATCAGACATTTTATCCTTTACTTTATATTTTTTTCACTTTTTTTGAATAATTCTTCGAAATTGCCATTGAACGTCTTCAGGAAATGGTAAGTCTCAATTACATCGTCTGAAGAAACCTTCTCACCTTTGGGCGATTTTGATTTCTCGGACTGCCTCTGCAAAGTCACCGTCGCAAGTAGCGGCATATGGCTGGTGCAGCTTAGCTCCAAGAAAATGATCGAATCGACGATTCCTCGTATCTGAATCGATGAAAAATCATAAGCTTTGCCACATTGAGGACACCTTACGTTTTTCTGAACGGTCACGAGCAATTTGTATAATTCTTGATGATTCATAATGGCTCTAAAAACTATAACCAAAACGAGCTCAAAAGTCAAGAATGGAAACGGTGTGGTTTTGACTGACTATTTATTTATCCTGGTCTCTAGAAGAACAACCTGGTCGCGAAGCTCGGCCGCACGCTCAAATTGAAGATTCTGGGCTGCCTCTAGCATCTGCTTGCGCATCTCAGCCAGCACGTGGCGTTTCTCACTTTTTGGTAGCTTGTGAAAATTGTGGTCAATTTCGGTGAGCTTGATTTCCTCCTCAATTTTCTCAGGAGAAACGTTTTTGCTGATGCTGACAGGGGTGATATTGTGCAGTTTATTAAACG
>JBAXEI010000051.1:0-2139 GCA_037140515.1 Candidatus Berkelbacteria bacterium
TTCCCATTCCGGACCCCCCATAAAAATTGGCTACAATTTCGACCAAAACCCAATATCACCAAAAATATACAGCGTAATTACGAAATTGCCTGATTAAAAGGGTTATATTTAAATCTGAGAATACAATATAATATATGCAGGATGATTAAAAGAAAGCAAACTGCAGCCAAAAAGAAACAAAAACGCCGTGCATGCATCAAAAAGCTGAATACTTTCCGGCACCAGTTCGAAGAGATAGTTCAAAATTCCGAAAGTTCATCATTAACAACCCCGCTCAGCCTATTGGTCATCGCATCCTATCTGAACCGTCTCGATTTCAAAGGTAGTATCAATCGTTTTTTACGCTGGGACCCAACCCAATGGAAGTACAGTCCGGGATTACTGTCACAACTCCTGGTACTTGCAACGTTCATTCCTGCGGGTAAAAAGATCGCTTTAAGCGGAATGAGTCAGGCGTTTTCCGGTATGGACCTTGAATTACTGGTAGGCGAGCCTGTAGATCCGGCAGAGTTGTCAGATGATATCTTCGCAAACATGCTGGATCGATTCTGGGAAGCAGATAGTAAGAAAATTTTGAGCTCAATTGCGCTGACAGTACGTACTGTATTCGATCTGCCTCCAGACTATGTCCTTCACTCAGATACAACATCACATACTGTGTATGGAGATTATGAAGCATCAGAATCAGATCCAGATCCGTCTCGTATCAAACCGGCACGTGGCCATAGCAAGAATAAGCGGGATGATTTAAAGCAAATAATGACCGGGATGGTTACCGATGGAGATGGACTTATCCGCGTCTGTCATGTCCTTGATGGGAACACGGCAGACTGTGAATATAACCACATGATGATCCAAACACTCAAGGAAGTGTATGGAGACGAATTCAAACGCTATACCTATGTTGCGGACAGCAAACTGCTTACCGAAAAGAACCTGACATTAATTTCCAACGATGATGTGCCAGTTAAAATAATCTCAAAAATTCCGGAAAATTTTTCGAGGAAACTGGCAGAGAAAATCCGTATCGAGGCATATGAATCACAATCTTGGCAGTATATCGGTATCTGCTGCGCACATCCAGGAGGAAAGGGAAAAGAGTCAGATTACTGGGTTCAGACGTATCAGCGAGAGGTCTTTGATATCCCCATGCGGGTTCATATCTATAAAAAAAATGGTGATATCGAGTATCAATTCCGGAAAAAACTACAGAAGGCCCGTGATCAGTATGAGTCTGACCTCAAGAGTCTGACCGGAAAGCAGTTCGCATGTGAACCGGATGCATGCGCAGATCTTGTTGCATTTATGAAAGGACATTTGACCTCTTTCTTCTTCGCAAATCTTTCTGTTGTCTCATCAGTAACTGAAAAAGCACTGGTGGGTAGGCCATCTCGTGAGCCAAAACCAAAACAAGTTACAGTTAATTGGGCAGTTCAGGCAAGCCCGATTGTCCAGAACGAAGCTCGAATCGAAAAAAAGCGCCAGAAGGACGAATCATTTTGTCTGCTGACGAACATTGATCCGGATACTATGAGCAGCAGGGATATCCTGTTGCAGTATAAAGGTCAGAACAAAGTGGAAAGTATGTTTAGTGTATTGAAGATGCCTCTCCTCGCGTCAACCTTGTTTCTCGAAAAATCAGAACGTATTGAAGCGATGATGACGCTTTTCTATTTTAGCGTCCTCATGCATGGGATCCTCCAGGTGATCTCTAGAGCTCGGATTGCTACGTGTGAAGAACCACCCCGATTGGGGCCTGAAGATAGACCACTCATCAGGCCAAGATCCTATACAATGCTCAACCTTCTTACGTTGTTCGAGGTGAATTCTGAAGGTGGTGCGACTTCGTTTAGATGCAGGATGCCTGATAGAGCGAAGCAGTTGAAATTTATTTTATTTCTTGTTGACTTCGATCCCAAGGTTATCTGAGGTTTTTCCGCCTCTCTTCGCTGTCATGGTAGCTCGTCTTAGCTGATGCACTTCATTCAGAGTGGGATACGGCCTGCCTTTTGATAAGTGATTGGCTGTTTGCTTGAGTTCAGGATTCCTATGTGGGATTCAATATGTGGTGGATCTTCCAATATCAGGCCAATTTGCTGTAATTATTCGACATTTTTATCAAAGATCCGGAATGGGAAT
>JBAXEI010000052.1:0-1959 GCA_037140515.1 Candidatus Berkelbacteria bacterium
TTAACCCAACTTTCGACCTAACCCAGCTCAAACCCAATAACCACGGGATTCGCTAAAAAACTTACGACACTACAAGCTATTTATTTGTGACCACTGTTTTTTTACGTTTTAAAGGATCGGAGATTTTCAGCTTGTCGTATATCTCTTTATGTGATGACTCGGCAACGCTGGATAATCTGATCGAGTGTCGTTGTTTTTCAACGTCAGTCAGCGACACCGTTTGTCTTTGGTGTGTAGATAGCACAGACTTGATGGTTGACCAACGTCGGGTGTCTCCAGCTTGAAGTAGTTGTTTTTCGATGCTAGCCAGAAGGTAATATGCAAGCACCGATATAAATAAATGACCTTCAGTGCGGCGTGCCAGCTGGTGGTGTACCGGTCTCATTCCTAAATCGGTTTTCAGCGAACGGAATGCCGATTCCACTTCTGTCAATGTATGGTAAGTCCGCCAGATTTTGTCATTCGGCAAATCTTGCAAGTTTGTTTCAATAACATAGGCACCGGTTATTTGGTTCTTTGTTTCACCGGCAGGAAGTTTGATCCAACTGATACTCTTAGCCTTGTTGTTGTCCTCGTCCGGTTTAATAGCGATATCATAATACTGCGCGACTGATGAATACTTTTCCTGTAGCCTGCCGACGCGGCGTGCAACCTTCTCTAATAAGGCTACGTTACCTTTGACAACCGATTCAGATAACCGTTTCAGATCATCAATAAGCCTCGTTTCACGTAGTTTATCAATAGCACGTTCTTTTAGTCGTCTTTCTTCACTGATACACAATACCCGGGCACCGACATCAACGGGCAAACGTTGCAGAAAAACTTTCTTGCCGCCTGCTGTCTCGATTGTTTCAAACTTTTCCGGAAAGTTAGTTATTTCATCTACATAATTCTTGGCAGCCTGGCTGCGTTCGATTACAACATAATTGAATTCTTTCGCCAGTACCAAGGCGATGTTTTCACGAGTCGCGATGCCTCGATCCATGACAATAGTCGGACGAAGCTCCGGATACAAAGTTGATTCAGCCTGGATTTTGCCCAGCACGTCTGCTAATGTTGCTGGCTCGGATTGGTTGCCACCATATATCTGGCTGAAAACCGGCATACCGGTATTGTCTACCATTAGCGCCAAAGTAACTAACCGACAATCGCTCCGCTTTTCTTTGGAACGACCGAATTTGGCGAGATCATTATTGCTAGATTGTCCTTCAAAATAAGTGTTGGTCAAATCGAACAGGAACAATGTCGAGTCATTAGGGAACAAACGCCGGGTGTTGGCGAAAAGCTTCTGTTCTATTTGTTCGCGCTTGACCAGCAATTTGTCAGCAATTTCATAAAACGCATCCTTGCCGGTCTTGCTGATGTCCTCTTCGAAAAATTCAATCAGTGAACTTTGCTTTTTCAACCAATTAATTGTAGACAACTCGCTGCCAGGGTTAATCAGGCGACCAACAACAACGGCTTGTGCCAAGGCTTGTTGTTTAACGTTAAACCCGCATTCGGAAAGAATTTGATCAATCCCTAATCGACTCCATGTACCATGGGCGACCAACTCCGCGCCTAAAGAGCGGTTATCGCTTATTGTCACTGTGTTTAAATCTGCCGTGACAACATCTTCAACCGGTGGTGTTACTACAGTCTTGTCGGTATGAAGTTTCTGATACTCAAAAGAACGCAACAATTGGTCGGCAATCCCGGTAATATCGGCATCGATACCTTCAAAGAGTTGCTGTTGTCCCAAGATGCGCTGCTCAAGAATTGCAGCAAGAATCTTCCAATCAGACTTCGGCAAACTCAAGGTTCCGAGATGCATGATGGTTCGTTGACGCGGTCCCTTGTCGGTTTGAATGGACTCGACCAGACGATGGGAAACATACGATACATTATTCAATTGTTTGCCAGTTTTCACTTCTCTAATATACATGAGCTTATTATACAGCATCTAGTGACGCAATTCAA
>JBAXEI010000053.1:0-1810 GCA_037140515.1 Candidatus Berkelbacteria bacterium
GTGGCCCAGGGTGTAATCTACCAAGGCCTCAGATGTTGAATTCTGCTCATTCCAAATTAGATCTCAACCTTGAACCACTTTACTGCTTGTTGCGCCCCTTTTATAGCCTCAGCCTCAGAAGCAAAATGAATCGGCAAACTATCCCAAATTAAAAACCACCCACTGATATCCTCTGGTTCACGGCGCAACTCCTGAAATCTAAAGTTGCCCGCTAGATCCTGGACAATATCCACACATCGATTTTTTTCATCGTTATCAAAGCTATTTACCACTCTGTAACTTTTGGTCATCCTTTAGTGTAAGGCTCACAATTAAAAATAGCTCAGTAAATAGGCTATTTTTGTTTTTTAGTGGCTGGGGCAGAATCAACCAGGGCTGAAGATGTCTAATCCTTTAACATGAGGCGATATTTGATAACTAAACCTGACTTCGGAAATAGTTAGATCTTACCTAGCCAGAAATATACTTTTGTAACTCCTCAATCTGATTTTTCTGCTGAACAATCATTTCTTTTACAACATCTCCAATCGATAGTAAGCCAATTACTTTATTGTTATCTACTATCGGTAAATGTCTAATCCGGTGATCAGTCATCAGCTGCATACATTCATCTAATTCAGTCTTAGGGCTAATCGTAATTAACTTGTCTGTCATAACCTCTTTTAATAAAGTTTCATTGCTATTTTTACCTTGAATTACTACTTTTCTTGCATAGTCTCTTTCAGAAAAAATTCCTGCAAGATGCTCTTCATTCATAATCAAAATACAACTAATATTTTTCTCAGCCATTAAAAACAGTGATTCTATTACTCGATTTTCTGGTCTCAAACTCCATACTTTTCGCGACTTCAAGTCTAAGAATTGTTCTACTGTAGACATTTGACTTTCTCCTTTTTAGAGCTAAAGACTCATTACTTAACTATCTGAGACACTCAAAATAGTAAGTCTAGTCCTTGATTACCCCTATTGGATACGAAGGATTCTTGGCCATTTTAATTTTCATCACGACCCCTAAGCAATTTAAAAAATAGATCTAGTCACTCATATGACCACTCGTAACCCACATCAATAATCTCCAATACATGGCCAAGATGATGAAGACAATAGGTATTCCAGTCTCTATGAAATGCTACCAAAGTTGTATCGCAGCGATGGCGATTAATTAAATTGAGCAGGCCATGATCTTTACTCTCAATCTGCCCATCCTTGGATTTCACAACCACGTAAATTGCATGTTTTCCACTCATGACAACCTCTGCAGGTTCAATGATGGTTTTAGATTACTCTAGTAATCACGCTTAGGAAAGAAGATTTGCAATATCAATACAAAGCGGGCAATTCCTTGTCTTAACTTGCAATTTGTTGCCATGCAATACGATTTCATCAGCTAAAAAACTACATAATTAGTTAGACAAACTCCCTCATTAGGTTCAGCATAAGTTAATGTTGATGAGTTTGTTGAGCACGCCTTGGTCCCGTCTCGATACAGCGTGAATCAATCCATTCATTAGCAACCATTTTTTCGCTTTGATAGGAGGATGCCATGGGTACCCAAAATTTACAAATTGAAGAAGATAGCTTGACTGAAAAGTTCTTTGAACTTCAGAGTAATGAACTAGTCCAAGAGCGATTAATTTGGCAACATTTAACAAAGCGCAAAATCAATGAAATGAATCATATCCCGGATGAAAGCTATGCAGACTGGGGCGATGATTGAATAGCCGCATATGAAAATAACCGTCTATCGTTACAAAGTGTATGACTACCAACATGATGACCATGCTCATATACCACCGCACTATGCGACACG
>JBAXEI010000054.1:0-1801 GCA_037140515.1 Candidatus Berkelbacteria bacterium
TGGCTCTTGCCGCGAATCAACGCCATCTGCCGGCAGATCTTCCGAACGGTTTCCCGTAAATGTTCACTGAAGCACGTGCCGGCGTAGTGCGAGGGCAGTAAAGACTTCCAAGAGCTTGCCGATGAAGATGTCATGGCCGAGCTACTCACCCACGTCGAAGAAGTTCCTGTCGCAGAAAGCGAACCCCCTTTCTTTAAAGCTACGCGTCGTTATGAAGATAACGATTTCCGCTTGCTTTATGAGCGGGAATATCATGCTCACAAAGAAACCCGTCGAAAGCTCGATGCTGCGGAATCCGAGATTGTTTATTTGAAGCAAAGAGTCGAGAAGCTGGAAGCCGACAACGCTTATTTGCGGAAACTGTTATTCTCAAAAAAGACGGAAAAAGACCGAAAGGCCGCGCTCGAAATTGAGTTGCCGGCAGGATCGGAACCCAAAACTCACGGCGCACAAAAGGGACACAAAGGACATGGGCGAAAAATACCTTTCCATCTTCCCACACAAGACCACAGGCATTCAATACACCCGGAGGAGTGTCACTGTTCTTCTTGCGGGCTGCCGTTCAAAGAATTAAATTCCGAAGAGATTTCTTACGAGGTAACGATTCAGATCCAATACATTTTGTTCCGTCATCGCCGCAAAAAATACCGAAAGACATGCCAATGCGGAGAACCGATCATCGTATCACCTGGTCCGTTGAAACTTTTTGAAAAAGGTATGTATTCGATGGATTTCTGGATCCAGGTGCTACTGGATAAATACGCCTATGGCATGCCTCTGGAACGGCAAGTGAAGAAAATGGCCAGCGAGGGCTTGGAAGTTTCCCCCGGCGTTTTGACTGCCGGCCTTCTTCGATCAGCGCCTTATCTGAAGCCTTTGTATGAATTGATGATCGAGAACATCGCCTTTGAAAAACTGGTGCATGCGGATGAAACGAGGTGGCAGAACTGGGCATGCGCCTATGACACCGAGCGAAGAGAGGAAAAGAGCATGCAATGGCTCTGGGGAATCTTTTCCGGTCGTTATCGTATATTTGTGATCGATCCTTCTCGCGGCGCAAAGGTCATTAAAAACAGACTGGGGCAGGGCGAACAAAAAACGATCATTCCCAATTTTGTATGTGACCGTTACAAGGCATACCAGGCGCTGGGAACTTCGCTTTATTATTGCTGGGCGCATGTCCGGCGCGACTTCCTGAAATTGCAGACCCAATATCGCGGCGAAGAAGCTGTTGTGGGATGGGCGCAAAAAGAGATCAATTTGATCGGTGAAATGTACGCGCTCAATCGATTGCGGGTCAAACACCGAGACAATAAGGCGGTCTTTGAAGGTTATGAAAATCAGATCCGGGAAGTTTTGGGGAAGATGCAAGACCTGATGAAACAGGACGATTTAAAGCCGGTGCAAAAAGCTTTGGCTAAAAGCATGGCCTATCATTGGGAAGGCCTGATCCGTTTTCTGGAGGATCCGGATGTTCCACTCGATAACAATTTGGCAGAGCGGGAACTCAGGACGCCGGTGGTTGGAAGAAAGAATTTTTACGGAACTCATTCGGATCGCGCGACGGAAGCCACCGCTATTTTTTACTCCATCATTTCAACGTGTAAACAGCACGGAGTGTCTCCGCAGAAATTCCTTAAGCGCTATTTGACGACCTACGTTAAACTGTTCAAGTCCCGCGCCGCGCCTCCCATTAGAAATGACTGGCTTAAAGCTTTTCTGCCGCATGAATACGCCAAGTGCTATCCCGAGGATTTGGTGACCGTATAGCTTTGCCCCACGTGCTTCAGTAGAGATTTAC
>JBAXEI010000055.1:0-1788 GCA_037140515.1 Candidatus Berkelbacteria bacterium
CGGGTACAGCACGGATAAAGGTTAGCTTTTGTGACCTTCTATGAAACTGAAGTAGCTATTTGGTAAAATTGAGTTGCGTATCTCGCGCAGCTTCACCGACGTTGCCTTGGTGCTTCGAGCCCGTGTACAGCATGGTGCAGCGCATTTGTGTTGTGACACTTGGTGATGCGTTGGAACCGAAATGATTCAACGTTTTCCCGTCGACAAGACTACTATTCTTATCATTGCGCTGGCACGAGATACGACTTCTTTATTGTGAGGTCATTATACCATGCAAACAACATCTCGTAACAGTACATCAAAAAAAAGTTCCAAAGATTTTTACAGTCGCAGTGTGATTACAACTAACATGCCTGTCATCAATAATCACGCTGCTGGTATTGATTTAGCAGGTGCCAGTTCACATTTTGTAGCTGTTGAATCCAATGGCGTCGTAGAATGTCGCGAATTTGGTGGAACGACTGATGAAGTTATGATGATTGTTGACTACCTGAAAGATAATAATGTGACTTCTGTTGCAATGGAATCTACAGGTGTTTATTGGAAGATAGTATGTGAACTCATTGAAAGAGCCGGCATAGAGGTTTATCTGGTAAATCCAACTCATGTGAAGAATATACCAGGCCGGCGTAAAGATGATAGATCGGATGCGTGCTGGATTCAAAAATTGCATAAGTTCGGTTTGCTGTCAGCCTCATTTCGACCGCAATTTGATGACCGTGTAGCTCAAGACCTCTATCGCCAACGCTCCCGATTAGTCAGGATTTCCTCAGACGAAATACGACGTATGCAAAAAGCCCTGGATGTGATGAATATCCGTGTTCACAAGGTAATAAGTGATATTAACTCTGTTACGGGAATGAATATTATTCGCGCAATAGTTGCTGGTGAACGCGACCTTGATGTTTTAGCAGGTTTTCGCAATAGCGGTTGTAAATGTAGTATTGAGGAATTAAAAGCTGCTTTAAAAGGTAATTTTAATACACACAATGTGAGAGAATTACAGCATGCTTTGGAAAGATATGACCTCTGTGAAAAACAGATAAGTGAAATTGATACGGATATCGAGGATGTAATGCGTTCGTTAATTTTGCTTGCTGATAAATCAATCGAAGCAGAAGTATCGAAGGCGTCAAAACAAAAAAGTAAGCGTCATGAGCCAGATTTTGCTTTTATACCTTATCTCAATTTGCTTATAGGTAAAGATCCAACTATTATACCTGGCATAGGTGTCCAAAGTGCGCTTGGATTGTTTTGTGAATTAGGGAGAGATTTTACGAAATGGGAAACAGAAAAACATTTTACATCTTATTTAACTCTTGCACCGGTACAAAAGATTAGTGGTGGTAAATTACTATCATCATCAACACGTCCCGGAAGTCACCCGGTAGCTAAAATACTTAGACAATGTGCCGCATCTATTATTCAAACAGATTGCGATTTGAGTTCTAAATACAAAGTTTTAGCCATTCGTGTAGGAAAAGGTAAAGCTTTAACTGCAATTGCCCGTAAAATAGCTATTCAATATTACTATTTCATGAAGTACGATACGTTTTGCGTGAACTCTTATAATGAACGAAACGAAAAGATTCATCATGAAAAGCAAGTATCTAAAGTAAAAAAGATGGCAAAAAAATATGGTTTGACGGTGGTAGAATCAATCCCAGCTACCCAATAAAGTCAAACCATAATATCAATATTTACCAGCGCTATGTTCTTATCACCATAGCGTAATTTTGCGCACACCTTAATTGGAAGCTTAGCGATAAACCAGTTTCTGACAAGGCA
>JBAXEI010000056.1:0-1762 GCA_037140515.1 Candidatus Berkelbacteria bacterium
GTGATGCGTTTGCTCTCGTTGAGCAGATATCTGGCCAAAGGGCCAAGGGAGAACAGAATGAAGTCATTCTTAGTAATTGTATCGATTGTGTCGCTTTTATTCACGGGCTGTCTAATCAAAGAACACACGAAGGTCACCAACAATATCCATCGAATCGCAGTAATCACACAAAAGATTGCGCTCTCACCAGCTGAGAAAGCAGCTTATGACGATGCGCTTGGGGAGTGTTTATACGGTAAAAATGCGAAGATGGACGCCTGGATCGCTGGCCTTGTTAAGGCTGAAAGGTTTGGTGTTTTGCCAGGCCTACCTGAGGAATATACAAACCCTTGCGTGGTCTCTTCGGAGAGAACGAAGATTCTGGTCAAGCCGGAGCCACCCGTTACCAATGAAGAGTAGCAAATATTTCAGTAGATCCTTTGTCATGTATTTGGCAGAGGATTTTTTTATTGTCTACTTGTTGCAAGATATATTTCGGGGGTATAATGCTTGCATAGCATCTACGGAGGGGTTGCCTGCCTCAAGATGGTCGCAAAGTAAAGTACGAACAAGTTTATTTTACTGTTTGCACAAGTACATCACTGGATTACTTATTAAATTTACCCGATCTGCTGGTATGCATTTCGGCGGGTATCTAGTGATAGGAGTGTAAATAGTCAGTTTTGGGATGCTCTGGTTCTTGCGTTCATATTTTGTTAGTCCCAAATGCTATTCACAGCCCACCTCTTTTGGTGGACGAGCTTATTCACTTTATTTTGTTGAACTGTCATACGGTTAACATCCTATTTTAATTATGTTAACAATCGCAGGAAACTTATTTTGTCTTGCCCAAGTTATCCACAGTTTATGAACAGGGTGTGCACATCTTTTTTATTCAAGAGACATCACAAAAAAAATTTATAATTTATAATTTTCAATTTACAATTAATTTAACAATTTTATAATTTCTTGTGTCATCCTTGGGGAGGACGAGCTATCACATATTAAATCTAATAGAAAAGCGAGCCATAACCCGAGGATCCAGAATATAATTCGGAAGAGGCCTTCTGGATTCCCGATCAGGTCGGGAATGACAGAATTAATAGTTTTTGCAATTGCTAATTCTGTGGTAAAATAATCTAGATAGCATCTATTGGAGGGTTGTCTGCCTCAAGATGGTAGCAAATAGAGAAAAAGTTGGACTGATGTAAGTATGATTATCTCTTCGAAAGCACATTTAAAGGTGAGTTTCGATGTTTTGGTTCGACGGTAATAATCGTTCGAGAGATGAGAGTGTTTACACTGTCGGCTTGCCTGATCTAATTTATGGTGCGGACGTGCTGGAGGGCATAGCTGATTCTATATCACAAGCTGTGATTTCAACTTGGACTATTTTGTGTAACTGTCTTATGGAATACTTCATATTTTAATGAAATATTCACTGGCCGATTTCTCATTTTGTGTTTAATATTATTATTTCTTTGATCTCAAATTTTCTGTCTCACCTTGTGGACAAGCCGCATTTATCGGTGTATAAATGATAAATATCTTTTCGTTTGGAGGGGCAGCGAAATGGAAAATAAGTTATTGATCACGTCAGATGACGAGCGCACCGGAGAAGCTGATTCTCTGGCGCCATGGTGGAGAAGATGCCTGCAAGCTATTGTAGGCTTTCTTATCAGTCCATGGCCTTTTGGAAACATTGAACAGAAGCCAGACCCAATCTGGCCAGCACCTGAGAGTACGCTCGAAAGAGCAGCTCACATCGATCACGAATAGTCTT
>JBAXEI010000057.1:0-1733 GCA_037140515.1 Candidatus Berkelbacteria bacterium
CCTACATTCCGCACTTTTGGTTGATAATTCCAGAATTTCCTTCTCGTAAATATCGATAACTTTTTTTAATAATAGCTGTCATGCCTTGCCGAGAGGAAGTAGCATGAGTATGGATATTCAGTCATACTTGATAGGTCATCTAGGCATAGTGGCGGGCATTTTTGACGCCTTAGGTATTGGTGCGGTGATTGATAGGGCTTTGCCAAAGCAGGGTTCCAGGAATCTTCCTCACTCGATCATAATCAAAGCCATGATCCTCAATGGTTTAGGCTTCACACATCAGCGGTTATACCTATTTCCCAATTTTTTCATGACGCTTCCAACCGAAAAGCTGCTAGGCAAAGGTATCTCTCCATCCGACCTGAATGACGACGTTGTTGGAAGGACCCTTGATGCCATTTATGAATATGGTGCAACGGAGCTATTCAATGAGATCACATTGCACATCATGAAACATTTTTCCTTGGGAACGCAGCGAATTCATGTTGATACTACGAACTTTAGTGTCTTCGGCAAATATGAAGATGATGCGCCAGATGGCACTGATTCGATAAAGATCACCTTCGGCCATGCCAAAGATGGTAGAATGGATTTGAAAAGGTTCGTTCTTGGCTTGGTTACGAATCAATTTGGCCTGCCGCTATTTGCTAAGGCGTACTCGGGAAACAAATCGGACAAGAAAAGCATAATCGAAATGATTCAAAAAACGCAACAAGCAATCCGTTTTGATGACCAAAGCTATTGGATTGCAGATAGCGCTTTGTACACAGAAGAAAATATCAAACTTCTGGGAACAGAAACGATATGGATCACTCACATCCCTGCAACGATTGGCGAGGCAAAGAGACTTCTCAATGCCGATTTATGTTTCACTCCTGGAATTGATCCAAGATATGCCTTTTATGTTACCGATCTAAACTACGGTGGAATTCCTCAGCGTGCCGTAGTTGTCTGGTCGGAAGAGATGAAAAAGAAGAACGAGCAGACCTTTGATAAGATGATTCAAAAGGAAACTAACCAGGCAGAAAAAGACCTTAAAAAACTTAATGCCAGAAAGTTCGCTTGCGTGCCGGATGCTGAAAATGAGGCAAATATTTGGGTATCTGCACATCCCTATCACAGACTCATGAATCTACAGATACTGCCTTTAGCGGAAAAAGTAGAGAAACGAAGAGGGCGACCCAAGAAAAATGAACTCATAAATGTGAGCTTCCAAATCGAAGCAGAGATTGAACTCAACGAGGATGCTCAGACCGAAGAACGCAAGATGTTTGGTCGATTTGTCTTGGCCAGCAACAAAATTGACCTGGACCCAGAGGTCATGCTCAATTATTATAAAGGACAGCAGACAGTAGAGCGCGGATTTCGCTTCTTGAAAGACAAGTCCTTTCATGTCTCTGAAGTTTACCTCAAGAAGGAGGAAAGAATAGAATCGTTATGCATGGTCATGGTTCTAAGCCTTCTCATATATTCCTTCGCCGAATGGCGGCTGAGAGAGAAACTTAAGGAAACAGGCCAAACCGTACCGAATCAGCTCAATAAACCAACACAGCGACCCACTATGCGCTGGGTCTTCGAGATTTTCATGGGTGTAATTCAGTCGACAGCTACGGATGGAGGGAAAATTATCAAAATCGCTGTAAATCTTAATGGACCACAAACCACCATTCTCAGACTATTGGGCCGAGAATGCGAAAATTATTACAGGATGGATTGAAAGTGCGGAATGTAGG
>JBAXEI010000058.1:0-1722 GCA_037140515.1 Candidatus Berkelbacteria bacterium
CCCATCTTCCGCAGGTCGGACCTCAAAAATAATAATTTTCATAAGGCTTCCCCAGCAATCCGAGTATTTTCCGCAAATCATCTTTTAAATTAGCAATTTTGATTATTCTGTTTCCCTCCACTACAACAGAAAACTCCCGGACACCCCTGAACTGGAAGAAAACCCACTTCAAAGTAGGTTTACGCGTGGGTTTCTTCGTCTGGCTCATTACCGTTTCGCCTGAACGTTCTAATTCTCGTCTCAAACGGAATTCAACCATCGAATAGATGAACAAACAAAGGACCATAACCATTGCCAGGGCTTGGATCCGTGAATTCTTTTTAAGGAATATCTCCGCGACTCTGAAGGATTTGTCCTTTAAAAATCGAAATCCTCTCTCAACAGCACCCTGGTTCTTATAATACCCCAGAACGGAATCGGGAGTTAGATCGAGATCGTTTGTAGCCAGCACAAATCTACCCAATTTATGCTTTTCTTGCTGAATAGATACGGGATCAAGTTCAATCTCTGCAGAGATCAGGTAAGAAACATCAACCGGTTCATCAGATTTCGGACGACCACGGGTCTTTCCTTTTTTATGATTAACGGGGACAACAGAAAATTCCTTAAACTGGTATCTTGAATGTTTTTTCAACCATTTTTCTGCGGCTAATTGTGCATCCGGTTCGCAAGCGAATTCATGAACTGAAAGCTTTTTCAGTGAGATTCGAGCCTTCTCAAAGTCTTTTTCCACATTATTTTCTAAGGTTTTTTCCTGCCGTTCATGCATCATTTCCGAATGAAACACTATCCATTTCTGCCGAATATTCGAATAATCTGTGTAATGCTCGGAATATGAGTATCGAGGATCTTTGGAAGGTAAGAATGTGAGATCTGCATTTTCCAGGTCCTTTACTTGAGAAATTGTACCTGGCACACGAGTGATCCAGAAACTATGCGTTCCAAGAGTTTTAAGCGTATCAGGGGTATAGAACGCTGAATCTGCCACATGATAGACCTTTTCATCTGATTTAAGATTCTCTTTGAGTGCTTGTATTATTGTCTTGATTGATTCCTTGTCGGACTCGTTTCCTGAAAATGTTTGCAGAAAAAGTGGGACACCATGCTGATTTGTGGCGATTCCAAGGACGAACCGTTTAAGATCCCATCTCCCATCCTTCGGGTAACCATAGGTAATCTGAACCTCTTCGGTACCAAAATCGGGTTCGTATTTACCAGTAACACTGAAATTGGTCGTATCGATATGGACGCAATGTGAACCGAATTCGTCTTTCAGAAGGCATTCTGCAACGATTTCATTGAAAAACTCTGTTGGCCCATATTCTGCAATCGCATCAAGTGTCCTGCCCAGTACATCATCATTCAGATGATCCCGGGTTACTCCGGTTCCAAGAAGGCGGCTTACTGCAATATCGTCAAAGAATTCGGGAAACAGGTAAAGACGGCGTTCTATAAATCCTAATCCGTTGATTGTCATCGCCTTGAGGACCTGCGAATGGCTCAGATTATGATGCCGGTTTTTGGATATGGCGCGATCGACTATCTGGCCTATTCCAAGTGAATCGTAGGCTCCTGCAACAATGCCTAGGTGTCCGACTGATTGGATTGATTCATCATCAAATCCATCAATTATGGGCATATTTTAGATTTCTAACTCAAGGTACAAAGATCTTGCGGTTAAAAGAATTTCAAAGATTGGATTTCTTTACTGCGGATTGTCGG
>JBAXEI010000059.1:0-1698 GCA_037140515.1 Candidatus Berkelbacteria bacterium
CAGACAATAAACCCGTTAAGAGTTCCGATAGCGTATTAATCCGTTGCTGTAAATCTTGCTCCTGCCTTGCAAGGCTTGCCAATTGGGGATCTTTAATACTTGCACGGGCTGCACTCGCAGTAAGCGCTCTTTGAACACCGCTCCCCCTTGCAATATCAGCAATCTGAAAAGCTTGTGCTGCGGCTAATTCCGCTTGAGATGGATCGGTCTTAGCCGAATGTGCCAAGGAAGCAAGGTAACTTTCCAGTAAAAAAGTCATACGTTGCTGTTGTTTGATACTAGTGGTGTCATTCTCCGAATCATTTCGAGCTTGATCGATCAAAATAGGTATAGAAGCTTTATATGCAACCTCTGCCTCCGACCATTTACCCTCAGCCTGTAAGCTGGCAGCCTCAAATGCCCGCACCATTGCAATGCGTGGAGAATTTTTATCAGCAGATAAATTAAGCCTATTAAGCATTTCGCTGGACATTGCAAATGCCTGATTAGCTTTCCCAGTCTTAAGCATAGCTAATACCCAATCTAGATCTCCAAACCGGTAACTTTTAGCCATCTCAGGATCAGTTTTAATTGCGGTAGCCATCTCCTCAAAAACTTGATTTGCCTCAACATACTTTCCGTCGGCTACAAGGGCAGAACCTAGCGACTTTTGGACTAAAGCTAAAGTATTGTTAGCTCCAGTTGCACCAGCCGCCTTTACTGTAGCTAGTGCCGCCTTAGAGAGAAGAACAGCTTCTGGATACCGTCCCTGCTCATTAACAATAATAGCGAGGCTTCGGAGACCACGAGCAACCTCAATAGAGTTAGAGCCAAAACTAGATAACGAGAGCGTAATAGACTTCCGGGCATAAAACTCTGCATCAGTTAATTTTCGCTGCTGCAATAAAACATTGGCTAAATTTAATTCTCTATTTGAAATCTGAGTGACATAAACTCGAGGGTTATTAGTGGCATCCGTAGCCGTTCTAGCTTCATCCCCGGCAACATCTATTTTAGCTGAGCTATTTTTAACTTTTTGATATTGAGCTTCCAGCAAATAAAGTGTTTTTCTAAGGGAACGCTCACTCTCTAACCACAGCCCCTGACCTGAAAAATAAATACCTCGCGCACTTTCATATGAAGCCTCCCAAATGGGGCCGTACTCCATATAACCTCGAGACCTTTTTAAGGAGCTTAACTTGTCCTCCATTATGTCTAAGGATTTTTTGGCAGATTCAAAGTTACCTGAGTTAACATAATATCCAGTTAGCAATCTGCCCATGGTCATTTGAATTCCATCCAAATTAGGCAATGCTGACAATTGATAAGCTTGAGCCTTCTGAATGAGAGTGATCGCCTTTGATACTTGCCCAACAGAATTTTCTAATACACTTAGATTGATTAAGTCATTAATATACAGTCGTGGATTCGTGGATGGGTATTGACTGACTGCTATCTCTAGATTTTTAAGAGCCTCGCTAGTATTTCCAAGATCCTCATACGCTATCGAACGTCTGGTATAAAAATGATTTAAGACTTCATTATCCTGTGATGGCGGCACAGAGGTAGCTACTATTTTTTTTGCTCGATCGACAACTGCTTGATCAGGTTTCGTTTGCTCAACCAACCTAAGAATATCCTTCACATCTCTTGGTGGCGCCTTTATATTCTCAACATCCACTTCATCTTTTCCTGGAACTGCGAATGATGAATTAGTAA
>JBAXEI010000060.1:0-1697 GCA_037140515.1 Candidatus Berkelbacteria bacterium
CGACCCACAAGAGACATTTCAAGAAGGTAGTTTTGGTATTTCTTGATAGTCGGGGACAGTATCGACTGGAGCAGAACCGTAGCGGCCCCTCTAGCAAAACTTGATATCTATCAACTAATGAACTTAACAGCTAAATTTAGGAAGCAATAAAAAATAGGTAGTCTGTGATTGTAAGAGTTAAATCAACGGGTAAATTTTTAGGGGAAACCGAAAAAATTGATAGCAGATTACTTCTGTAGCAACTTCATACAAGCTTCTACTGCTATTTTGCGATGCTCTGCAGTCCCTGCAATAGGATTTCCTTCTGCAAAAGGCCGCTCTGTGAGAATAAGCATTGCTCGTAAGTTCAATTTTGCCTCGTTGTACGACATTTTTTTAAAGGTATCCGTTTCATTTTTACTCGACATCTCAACATAAGGTTTAACTAGCACATCGACATAGTCAAAGTAGTTAGCAGTAAGGCCATATTTCAGGGTAAATCTTTGATCGTAAAATTGCATTACTTTGGGATTAACAATCCTGACAAGAGAAAAGCATAAGTCAACCAAGCCCTCAACAAAATTTTGAACGTTCAATTTTGGGTTGTGGTTAGTTACGTAACTGACGACCTCCTGAAATTTATTATCTCGCCCCTTCTGGATTACCCATAAAAAAACATTTTCTATTGGACCTAATCGTTTATTCAAAGTCCCTAGCGCATAGCCCGATTTTTTAGCCAAGGCTCGACTAGTGAAGTCTTTGGGATCTTCTCTCTCGACAATTGCATAGGCTGCTTCAACAAGCTCATCAAGGGTTTTCTTAGACCGCTCTTGTTTGGCACTTAAAAAATCAATATCGTTGTTTTTGGGCATTTAAAAATGTGTACGGTAAAAACTGGCGCTAGGGAAAAGCCTATCAGGCTATATATCTATTGGGTATTTTGTAGTCTATTTAATATAAAAATGTGTACATAGTTCAAAGCAGCATTACTACCATTAAAGGCTATAGTGAGAACAATAACATTCTAAAGAATATCCCATGAAAATTAAATCCACTATCGTACTCTCAGCATTTATTCCTCTAATCGTATTTGCTCAGCCTGCTATGCAGACCAATGTGGGAGGTCAAAAACCAGCTGGCACTTCGCAAGGTAGTTATGTTCCAAGTACTGTTCCAAGTGCTGTTAACGCAGCTGTTACTACCACCCAAAGTAGTTCCGTCAATGACAGCGGCAATACATCCCTGAATGGCTCCTACGGCAATACGAATATTCAAGGTTCTTACGGTAATACAAATATCCAAGGCTCTTACGGCAACACCAGTGTCGCTAATAGTGGAAATACTGATATCAAGGGAAGTGGTAATACCGCCATTGCTAGTGGAAATGGTAATACAACAGTGATCGTAGTAGCCCCTGAATCAAAATAATCAAGAAATCAATGCTCAAGAGGAATTAGCCACCCTATTGGGTGGTTTTTATATTTTTAGGTAGGGTCGTATTAAATCTTGTGTCTAAATTAAATCTCCATCTGCCTGCATTGGGATTACTGGGATATCTCCTTTGTAGTCCCATTTATGCTGTTGAGCTAAGGTATTCGCCTATTACACTTGGCCAGTATTTAGAGCTTGTAAAACAAAGTAATGCCTTTATTAATGGCGCTTCACTTGATGTGCAAACAGCCATGGCCAATAAAGAGGCGCAAAGTCTTTATCAGTTT
>JBAXEI010000061.1:0-1653 GCA_037140515.1 Candidatus Berkelbacteria bacterium
CGCTCCAACTCCGTGCCGGCCAGCCCCTGCGTGCGCAAGCGCTCCAGCAACAGGTACGCAAACGCCGATTCCCACAGCCGAAACTGGTTGCTGGCCAGATGGTGAGTGCTCATCCGGTTGGCCCGCAAGTCCAGCACTTGCTGCTTGAGCAGGTTCTCCATCTCTCCGCGAGCGCAGTAGAGCTCTTCGTAGAGCCGTGAGGCGATGAACCGGGTTGGATCCTTGTCCCCCTTGAACCCCTGGGCCGGCAGATTGGTCACCACAAAGCGCGGATTTTCCCCCTGCGTCAGCACTTCGGCCTTGCCAATGACACGGCGGGGGCGGCTCCAGCTGTCCTGGGTCTGATATTCAAACTGGGCAAAGCTGCGCGTCATCGGCGCGCCGCTCAGACAAGAACGGATGCGGGCATCCACCAGCGTCGGCCCCAACTTCTGGATCAGCACGGAGTTCTTGGCCAAGCCCAGACAGTAGTAAACCTGCGGCTGCGCCTCGCACCAGGCCATGATTTCATCCCGGCAGAAACCGCTATCCCCGCGCACAATGATGCGCGCCCGGCGGCAGCGCTTGCGAATGGCCGCCACCATCTGCTCCAGCGCCGGCACCACGCCGTGGGCCGCCTCGTGCTCGGCGGTGCGCAGTTGTGCCCACAAGGGGAAGTCACCCACAAAGGCGTAGAGCGGCAGATAGACATAGTCATCATAGTAAGCGTTGAAGTGCCGCCCTTCCTGCAAGCCATGCAACCGATGCCCCATGGCGTCCAAATCCAGCACGATCTCCCGGGTGTGCTTGGGCAGGCAGCGCACCCCCAGGTTCAGCAGGCACGCTTGGATTTTGGCTGGATCGTGGGGCACTTTGTGGCAGCGGGTGTTCCTGTTGTTGGATAACTCCAGGCGGTTGAGCGTGGCCGGGGCGGCCAGGGCGATGCCACGGTCGGCGGGATGGAGCCGCTGGGCTCCCAGGGGATCGGTCTTGTCGCAAGCGGTGGCCAGTAAGGGATCCCGTCGCACCTGTTGGTGGTCATTGATATCCTCATACCCCAGAGCCAGGCCGTAGATGCGCTGCGCCAGCATCTGGCGCACCGAGTGTTCGACCCAGGCTTGATGGCGCTGGTCCGCAAAGCATAGGGCCAGGCTGTGGGTTAGCTGGAGGTGGTCATCGACCTGGCGCAGCAGCAAGGCGCCGGCATCGGTGGAGAGGGTGCCGCCAGAGAAATCGGCGACGACCTGACGCGCGCCCAGATCGGAGAAGAGGATGGGGTGGTCGAGCGGGGGGGCGGCGGTTTTAGCGTTTGACATGTAGGTATCCTACAGGGTATCCTAGAATCATGCCAGCAAAATATGCAATTAAAGTGCAAGTCGTCCGCTCCAAGACGCAGGCTCCCCGTTACCATGTCAATTTTCCGATGCCGCTGGCAGCGGCGATTGGATTGGAGGGCGGGGAGGAAGTTCAGTGGGAACTGCTGGAGCGGGGTGAACTACGCCTGGTGCGACCGCAAGTTTCAGCTCCGAGCAAAGATCGGTCGTTTGCAAAGAAGCGTTAAACTTGGTTTCGACACACTGTCGTGGGCATCCCGCCCCAGCCAAAGTGCGAATTCCCCTCTGAAATCAGGGCTCTGGTAGCATCTTTTCGCCGGACATTATGAATTATCCGGGC
>JBAXEI010000062.1:0-1628 GCA_037140515.1 Candidatus Berkelbacteria bacterium
CTGGTCATTGCCATTGATACTTTTAATATTGTAACAAACGCTGATTATAAAATTTGTAACTAATCAGTCCTATTTATAATGAGCGATTACATTGAGGGCTTGCAGCACATCTTGTTTGTTTTTGATGGCTGTTTCGATAATGGATCTCAGGATGGCAAAGTTTTCGGCAGCAAACATAGTCTTGAACTGGCCGGAGACTTTTTGTTTCACTTTGACATTTCGGATTGCCTTTTCTGAGTCATTATTATGGGATGGGACGGAGGGATCATAAAGAAACGTAAACAAATGATTTTTGTATCTAACCATACGCTTTTGAAAAACTACCAGCTCCTTATATTGAGGGTCGATTCCCTCGTTAAGCAGAGCATCCAATTCTTTTTCCAAAAGACATCGGCCATGGTCAGGGTACAGATAATCGGCCGGAGAAAATCGTTTTTTCAGCACCTCCGCTTCAATCAACATAATTCGGAACCTCACCGGCCATGCGACTTTGTAAAGTTCTTCCAGATATTTGAGTTCCCTGATCAAATGCACCGTACATATCTGATGTCGTCCAACCGGAGTTTTAAAATGAGCTCTCCAGCAATCATGGACCAAAACAGCCTTTTCAGATATCCCGTTGACCTGATCTTTAATCGTATCGGAACCTCTGTTAGACGAAGCCGCAATGAATGTTGCCAGTTTACTCTGCCATGTCCAGAACCAGTGTTTCTTTCCATTGATCTTCATCCCGGTTTCATCGGTTCCAATGACCGAACTGTTCAACACCGTCTGGCGGATCATCTCATAAGCAGCAACCCCTTTGCAAGAAAGCCGGTTGAGCAAATAATGCAATCCCCCTTCACTGATCGATACACCAAATACATCACGCATCATTTCCTGAAGACGCTTAAACGGCAGATACTGGCGAACATTGAGATAGCCAATAAGGCTTTCAATATTTTTCCCGTAGCTTACCGGCCAATCAACTCCGTCAGGAAAATCGCTCTCGAACATATGACCACAAGTACACTGGTGACGATAAACCCGGTGTTCTGTCACAATCTGTTTGATCACTGGAATATCAACGACCTGCCGACTTTCCGCTACTTCAACAGGCAGTTCACTCACATCCGTACCACAGCGTGGACAAAAACAAGAACGGTGATCGATGATTTCATCTGGATTAGCTGTCATCTCAAGAGTTTTGCCTTCATGCCCTGGCTGGCCTCCAACCTTTTTACCCGATTTCTCACGCAAACTGTTTGTGCGGTTGGGGCGATTTTCATCTTTGGATGGAGGAATCGAACTGTTACGACTGTCTTTTCGGGTAAGAAGTTTGGCCAACTGCTGCTCAACAACTTCCAATCGAAGCCTCAACAGCCTGTTTTCTTCCATCAGCAATGCGATGATTTGCTTTTGGCCTTCGATGATGAGTTGCTCGGGAGTTTGCACAATCAGATTTTGTACAAACATACACTGTCATCCCATTATTTCAAAGAACGCAACCGCTTGTTTATCAACTTTTAAAATAATAAATGTTAGTATGTGTAGGATTTCTAAAAGTCAAATTATTTTCAAAAATCAACCTGTTCATTACAGCCAAATCTTGTTAATAACCCTTATTTTTTTAATCACTGATTAGTTAC
>JBAXEI010000063.1:0-1614 GCA_037140515.1 Candidatus Berkelbacteria bacterium
GGCTGTACCGCACAATTCGTGGGTGAATTGGTGATGCAAGCGGCCTGACGGCCGATAGTGAAGAGGATGAGTTTTTCGCTTTAGCCGTGGTTGCGAAGGCATGGCGGGAAAGCAACCCCGGGGCGGAGTGAATCCGAACCGGGGTGGGACGCTCGCGCAATCCATGGGCGGTTCGGTGCTCGGGTTGCACTCCTGCAGAGCCCTATCCCCCGGACCGCCGTCCCAACCTACCACGGTCGCGGGCAACGTGGAAGGCAGGCCAGACTGGAAAAATGGCTGGCCTTCGGTTATTCAATCCGTGTTGGAATCGATCGAACCAATTAACCAGAAAGACCAGCCATGCAGATGAAAGTTAAGACGCTGTTGAACCGAATTCAACATTTCGCGGGCTTCGTTTATCAAGACATCCGGTGGGGCAGCTCCAGCGATAAACTGTGCCTGGAGGTTACCTTGAAGGCGCACCAGGGGAGGGACGGTAAATGCTCGAAGTGCCTCCAGCCCGCCCCCGGTTATGACCATCTGCCCGAGCGGAGTTGGTTGTTTGTGCCGCTGTGGGGAATTACCGCTCGGTTCTTCTATGCGGCTCGCCGGGTAAACTGTGCCACGCATGGGGTGGTGGTGGAGCATCTCCCCTGGAGTCAAGGCAAGCGGCCTGTGACCACGGCGATGATGGGCTTTCTGGCCCGTTGGGCGCGGCAGCTGTCGTGGCGCCAAACCGCGCGGACATTTCAGACCAGTTGGGAAGCGGTGTATCGCTCGGTAGAATGGTACGTGCAGTGGGGGCTGGAGCACCGGGAGTTGGTCGGCATCGAGTCCCTCGGGGTCGATGAGATTCACTGGGGCCAGGGCAAGCGAGCGGACCAGTTCCTGACGGTGATCTATCAGATCGACGGTCATTGTCGGCGGTTGCTGTGGGTAGGGCGGCGGCGCACTCAGGCCACGTTGCGCCGAGGGTTGAGCGCGTTGGGGCCGGCGGTCGTCGGGAAGCTGAAGTTTGTTTGCAGTGATATGTGGCAGCCCTATCTGAAGGTGATTGCGACGCAGGCGGGTCAAGCCTTGCATGTGCTGGACCGCTTCCACATCACCAGCCATTTGAATCAAGCGGTGGACCAAGTGCGGCGGGCCGAGAGCGGACGACTGCGCGGTCAGCCCCTGGCGAAAATGCTCAAGAAGATGCGCTGGCAGCTACTGAAGCGCGGCAGCCGGGTGCGCGGGCGAGCCCGCGTTAAGCTCAATGCCCTGCTGGCCAGCAAACTGGCTACGGCCCGAGCTTGGAACCTGAAGGACACCTTTGAGTACTTCTGGCACTACAAGTCTCCCCTCTGGGCGAGCGCTTTCCTAGAATACTGGACCACGCGGGCGCTGCGCAGTCGCCTGGAGCCAATGCAAAAGGTGGCCCGGATGCTCCGCGCCCACGAGCCGTTGTTGTTGAACTGGTTCAAGGCCAAGGGGGAGATCTCCAGCGGCCCAGTTGAGGGCTTGAACAACAAAATTCGAGTGGTGACCAGACGCGCGTATGGTTTCCGCACCTATAAAGCTATGGAAATAGCCTTGTATCACACCTTAGGCCGGCTTCCAGAGCCGAAATCGACCCATGATTTCTGCTGACGAGAC
>JBAXEI010000064.1:0-1612 GCA_037140515.1 Candidatus Berkelbacteria bacterium
CTTGAGTGTAGATGAGCTGTCATAATTTTAATGTGAGGCGATCCTTGCTTGGCCTGGATGTTGTGTCAAAACCGGCTAGCGCGGTACAGACCCCTCCGGTCTGTAGTGCATTTGAAAACTCGCGCTGCGGCCTTTAGGCCGCCTTAGCCGGAGCCTGTGCCTGCGCCATGCTCTGGCGCATCCGTGCCAGCACCCACAAGTTATGCACCAACACGATCCACGTCACCGTTAGTTGCCGGTGCGCAAAGCCTTTGTTGCGCATTCGGCCTGCCGAGAATCGGTTCTTGATTATGCCCACGCGCCCTTCGGTCTGCGCCCGCCGCCGTTGCAGCTGCTTGAATTTCCAGGAACCGCTGCGCTGCTCAAGCTGCTGGACCGAGCGCGGGCACACTCCGTTGTAGATCCCATCCTGCGCTAATCCAATCTGGTTGGTTTGACTGTCGAAGCCACGGTCGGCACCCACGGCCTTGAGCTTGGCGTCGAAGGCCTGCTGCATTCGGCCCACGCTCTGGCCCAGCAAGGCCGAGTCCGCCGGAGCGCTCTCCTCAAAGAAATCCCAGTCGATGATCAGACCTTGTTTATTTTCGGCGACCAGCAAGGTGTTACCGAACTCCACTTCGGCGCCGGCCTTGCGGCGCACCACCACGTGAATGTCCGTTTCGTAGAGGCTGAGGATCTTCTCGGCATTGGCCACAGGCTGGCCCTGGAGAATGCGCTGGCGGGCTTGGTGACGCGCCTTGGGCAACTGCTCCAGTACCCGGTCCATGCGCCGGAGCACCTGCTCGGCCTGCGGCCGCGTCCATTGAGTTTGGTCCCAGTGCTCGTCGAGCAAATCCCGGTAGCGTCGGGCATGAGCGCGCACTGTGCCTATCAGCCGGTCCATCTGGCGCAGCGTCTTTTTGCGTTGGCGCTGGCAGTCGGCTTTATTCCAGGCGTGGGTCATCTGGATGCACAGCTTGTTGATGCGCCGGATGAAACTCTCGGGTGCCTCCATCCGGTGCTTGAGCCCCTGGCCACGAATGAGTTGGACGGCCTTCATCAAGGTGCGGGTGGCGTCCCGCAGCAGCACCCAATCGACCGGATAGTGAATGGGGGCGCTCAGGCAGGTGGTATCCAGGAAGGCGCTTTCCAAATCCAACGCCTCGGGCAGGTGCAATTGCGCTGGGGCGGCAGCCCCCAGGGCCAGGAGTTGATAAATGAGTGGGCGCACTTCGGCTTGGGGCCACCATTGGTCATAGCGTTGAATCGTGCTCTTGCTGGGCACCTTCACCAGGTCGATCCGGCTAATGCGACAGAAGTGTTGGAGCAGCGGGCTGTCGGCCAGGCGGACGGCAAAGCCCCGGTAGTCCTCCCCGAGCAAAGTCCGAGCGATATTGCAACGCAATGCGCGTTGGCTGTGAAGTTGATGGTTCTGTTGAGCTGGCGCACTGAGCTTTTTGCGTCGGCCCAGCCAGCGGCGCAGGTCGGTTTCCAGGAACTGAGTTTCCAGACCACTTTCGATGAGCAGTGCGTCGATGTGCAGCAGTTGATCGCGCCACTGGCGATAATCGACATTACCCTCGATGGTGGGCAAGACTTGCGGCAGGGCCGGTTGGAAGGGAATAATAATAGC
>JBAXEI010000065.1:0-1612 GCA_037140515.1 Candidatus Berkelbacteria bacterium
AATAACTCAAGTTTCGGGGTAAAAAACAAACTAATCTAATTTATAAATATATGTTAATATCTTGCTAATAACTTTCTGTTAAAAAGAGTGGAGCAATCTCTGTATTTGGTTATATTTGAATTAGTTAGAAACAAAAAAGCCAATAGAGATGACTCCACAAACCAAATGTACAACAAGTATTCATGAACTGCAAGGATTTTTAAAGGATGAAAAGCAAAAAGAGTATTCCATTATTGGACTATTCAAGCATTTTAAAAGTGACGACCTCTCCAAGTTGTTTAGACGCTTCAAAAGAAAAGGGATACCGTTTAGTGATGCTTTTCTGAAATTAGTTCTTATGACCGTTGGGCAAATGACCATATTCCGTTGTATACATAGTCAGGGCGAAACGGCAGATGCCGGTAAAGACTCATACTATGGCATTAAAAATAATCCTATGACAGACTGGAGGGCTCTTGTCCTGGCCATGTTCCTCAGGTTTGAAGTGTTGAAACAACGATCAGTGACCAGCGCAGCCAACGGGATAACGTGTTTTATTGCTGACGATACAGTCCTTGGCAAGTGTGGTAAAACCCTGGAAGGGATCAGTCGTATATGGGATCATGTCTTTCATCGTTCAGTTCTTGGGTTCAAAGGTCTTTTTCTTGCGTTCTGGGATAGTACGAACTTTATCCCTTTGGATTTTTCGTTACACAACGAGCTTGGGAAAAACACCCAGAAACCGTTTGGGTTGAAGGCGCAAGAATTAAAAGCAAGGTATGCCAAAGACCGGATTGTCAATTCACCCGGGTCAATCCGTATTGCAGAAATACGTAAAACAAAGATCGAGTCGCTTATCAACATGATCAGAAATGCCATCAGTAAAGGAATCAAGGCCGATTATTTACTGGTTGATAGTTGGTTCATGTGCGAAGCGCTGATTCGTTATGTTTTCGAGAACCCGTGCATGTTCATTCTTGGAATGTGCAAATTTGGGAA
Source organism: Candidatus Berkelbacteria bacterium (assembly GCA_037140515.1). GTDB lineage: Bacteria > Patescibacteriota > UBA1384 > XYA2-FULL-43-10 > 1-14-0-10-43-13 > ELA241. The sequence goes on from JBAXEI010000065.1 coordinate 979, forward strand.
TGCCAAATATGATCATAACGGCAAATCATATGATGCAAACAAGCTGCTTGCTAAGTGCAAGAGAACCATGAACGTGAAACGGTCACGAAAACTAAAGTCCCATTATTATACCATTGATGTCGGATACAAAGACATGGCAGTACGCCTTTTCTTTTCTCAATACGCAAATCAATCCTCATGGAGTTTATTACTAACCGATAATATGTCGTTAACATATGATGAAGCAATCCGGATTTACCAGATCCGCTGGGGTGTGGAAGTTTTTTATAAGGAAGCGAAGCAGTATTTGAGACTTGGCAAATGTCAATCCAACGATTTTGATGCCCAGATTGCAGATATCTCAATCATCATGATCACCTATATGATGCTGAGCCTGAAAAAACGATTCCAGGCATATGATACCATCGGAGGGGCATTCCGGGATGTCCACAATGAAATGATTGAAGATACCCTTGCAGAAAAGCTATTTGGACTCTTTGTTGAATTGGTGTCATCAATACTATGCCGTCTTGAAATAAACCCGGTAGAATTTATTCGCATTATAATGGAGGAAAATATCCTGAGTGAATCGATAATTGATATTCTTGTAAAAGAAACAAATGAGAAAAACCTTCTAAAAGCCGCATGAATATTG
>JBAXEI010000066.1:0-1596 GCA_037140515.1 Candidatus Berkelbacteria bacterium
CTCGGCGTTCGCACATATTTAAACCTAGTATTTGAGATCTCACATCAATGGAATCCAACTCACAAAAGGCTTGAAAGCAAGGGGTAAAGGCTTAGTAATATATCTAAGAAAATAATATTAATATGGGATGAATGCACCAGTTATCTCAATTGAACGTGTTGGCAACATACCTGTAATTTTGTATACTCTTCAAAAAACAGGTTTTATAGATCTTATAAACGAGGCATTTCCCGCCCATAAAAATTGGGACGGTCTTCCTATAGGTGAGACCGTTGCAGTCTGGATTTGTTATCTGCTCACTCAGCACGACCATAGGATGTGCAAAGTCGAAGGATGGATAAGTTCCCGACGTCAGATTTTCAGAGTATTTTTTAAAAAACCGATTTTCAAAAAATATTTTACCGATGATCGACTGGCTCAGGTTCTGGACAAATTCTCTGTCTCGGAGGACTGGAATACGTTTGAAAATCGATTTAATGAAAGTTTCATTCGGGTCTATGGAATTGAGCTAGATTGCATCCGGATAGACATGACAACAGCCAATTCCGGGGGGATTGTAACTGATGACGGAATCCTTCAGTTTGGCAATACGAAGGATGATCCAGATCGCCCTCAAGTAAAGATTGCTCTTGCAACATTGGACCCGTTAGGAATTCCCTTAACTGTCAAGGTAGTGCCAGGAAATTCTGCCGATGATCCACTTTACGTGCCGATTATAAAGCGGATTTTTGCATCTACTGCAAAAAAGGGTTTATTATTTTTAGGGGATTGCAAAATGGGTGCAATTTTAACACGTTGTTTTGTGGCTATGAATGGGGCGTACTATGTATGCCCACTGTCAGAAGTGTCGCATTCTTCCAAAGCGATATTGAAGGCAAAACAAAGTTTTTCTGAAAGCAATGGCTTATTTACGCCGGTGTTTAGAGAGTATGAAAATGGTGAAATTAAGTGTATTGCAGAAGGATTCGAAGAAACAATCATTCGCTCAATAAAAGTCGATGAAAAGATTATTTCTTGGTCAGAACGTCTTGTCTATGCAAAATCGTTAGTGCATGAAAAAAAAGAACTTGCCAAACTTGATTCGGACATTGAACGCGTGCGTGAAGAGATTCTTCGAATGAATATACGAAAGCAAGGGAAAAAGGTTTTTCAGAATTTGACTGAAGTTCAGACGAAAGTGGACTCCATCCTGAAAAAATACAATGTCCGAGATGTGTTTTCAGTCTCCATTGAAGAGACGTCCATCCCCGAACCAAAGGGGAAGTATGGGAATAAACCTCAGCGCATCATAGAAACGTCACTATTTCGAGTCACTCCCCATGTTGAGGTGTCTGCATATGTGAAAGCAAAAGAGCTCTTTGGATGGCGAGTGTATGCCACAAATAAGGCTGCCGAAGATTTATCTTTCGAAAATGTTGTGCAATCCTACCGTGACCAGTTTATAATTGAGCACGAATTCCATCGCCTGAAAGGTGTGTGCCTGTCACTTACACCGATATACATCCAGAAGGATAATCGTATCGACGGGCTTGTTAAATTCCTTACGATTGCTCTGCGAGTTCTTGGTTTGCTGGAAATTCCCCTTCACAATTCTAT
>JBAXEI010000067.1:0-1568 GCA_037140515.1 Candidatus Berkelbacteria bacterium
GAAGGGCGCGGGGGGATGGAGGGAGCCCGTAGGGCGACTGGAATCCCCCCGCCCGAACCGAGCCAGGAAAGGCAAACAACCATGAGTGAATCCCAGAAGTCTGAATCCGCTGTGAGTTCCCCAGCTCTGAAAGGGATAAAAGTCCGGCGGAAGCTGTCCGCCGAGAAGAAGTTCCAAATCTATCTGGAAGCCCAGAGGAGCGATCAGCCGACGGGCGATATACTGCGCCGGGAAGGCTTGTACGCGGCCGATCTGACTCGCATCCGGGACCAGGTACGGGAAGGGGCATTGGAGCGGCTGAGTGCGCGGCCAGGCAAGAAGCCGCGAATGGTTACATTGGAGTCCTATGAGGCGTTGAAGCGGGAATTAGTGGATAAGGAGCGGGCCTTGGCGGAACACGCCGTGGAACTGACAATGATGCGAAAAAAAACGAATGGGGGTTCGTGGGAGCGATAAAAAAGACGTGGTTCAGCGCAGATCGCAAAAAGGAGATGCTGGAGATGGTGGTGGATGCGCAACAGCAGGGAATCTCGATGCGGCAGAGCTGTAAGATGCTGATTATTCAGCGGCGGCGTGTATTACGCTGGGGTGAACATCAGCGCGATGGCCAAGGCTTGGCGAACGGCCGGCCGGGACCGGAGCAGGCGCCGCATCGGGTATTGTCAGGCGAACGCGAGCAGGTGCTGGCGTTGGCCCGGCGGGAAGATTATGCGGACTGTTCGCATCGAATCCTGACGGTGTTAGGCTGGGAACAGAAAATCGTGTGGGTATCGTTTTCGACGACCTACCGAATTCTGAAACAAGCCGGACTGATGACCGGACGCTGTCACTATCATCGGCATAATGGGCACAGTCTGCCACCGACACGACGGGCATTGACGGGTCCGAACCAACGCTGGTGCTGGGATATCAGTTATTTGCTGACGTATGAACGTGGCATATTTCTGTATCTGTACCTGCTGTTGGATGAGTATTCCCGCAAGGCACTGGCGTGGCGGATCAGCTGGCAACAGACACTGCAGGAAGCCCGCGAGCTCTTGGACGATGGGATGCGAGCCGAGAACATCCTGGACCTGCCGGAAGATCAGCGGCCGGAAGTGTTCAACGACCGGGGCCGGCAGATGAAGGCCAAGCCGATTCAGAGGATGTTGGAAGACATGAAAATGCCCCAGCGATTTGCGCGGCCGCGAACCCCCAATGACAATCCGTTTATCGAGGCATCGTTCAGCACGATAAAACGCGACCCGGACTATCCCGGGCGGTTTCGGGATCCGGAGGATGGTTACGGATATTTTAATCCGTACCTGACCTGGTATAATCAGGAACATTATCACTCCGGGATCAATTACGTGCCGCCGGATCAGGCGCATCGCGGATTCATGGATCGGATCGTTGCTCAACGACAAGAACAGAGGCTGGCACAGTGCCGGCGACGAAGGGAGGTGAACCTGAATGAGATAGCGGTGTTGCGCTAAAAGTGATCGGGATTGACAAACGATAAGAAAACGAGGAAATTAACAATCAGGAATGATGTTGGCAAAGTTCGTGTAGTATAATTGTTTCTAAAC
>JBAXEI010000068.1:0-1551 GCA_037140515.1 Candidatus Berkelbacteria bacterium
CCTAGGAGTCTGTCGGATTCAAAAATGAAATCATCCATAAATTCCGACCGGATTTTTTATAAAACTGCCGCAATGGCCCGGTTCGTATCAGTTGACAGTTGAACAGGCCCAAATCCGAACCTAAAAACGCTTACGAAAGATCCATATTTGTCCCTTTTGGTTGTTTTTGTTCTTTCTCAACCTATTTGGACAAGGCATATAGCCTTTTGATGTTAAAGGCTATACAAACGAGATCCCATTCACCCTTCACTGCGTCCAATCCGCGTAAGAGGAATTGGCGAAAACCCATGACTGACTTGATGATACCAAAGACAGGCTCGATAGTGCTTTTTCGCGTTGCATAGACAGTTTTCCCTGATTTTGTTTTGAGCCGATGCTTCATGGTATCCACTGCATTGGCGTCATCAGGCAATGGAGCAGGTTCCTGGAACCGCTCCATGAGTGGTGGATGGTGTTTTTCTCTATTGACGGCTATGTAAGATGTGACCTTGTTCTCTTCGCAGAGTTTTACGTTGTCTTCACTAAAATAGCCGTTATCCGCAATGATGTCGGTAACGGTTCCGAGTTCTTGTGGTAAATGCTTCAGATTGCTCAGGGCCGGTTCCAGTTCTTGTTTGTCGTTCGGAGCCTGCGTGACGTGTGTCGTGACGATCAGCATGGTTTCCGTGTCCACACCGGCTTGGGCGTTGTAGGCCTGCTCGAAGCCGCCGCCGGATTTAGGCATGATGCGTGATTCCATATCATTCAGGTTGACCTGGTCTTTTTCCGTTGGACCGGCTGTTGGGGGTTGAGGTGTTTTACCTCGAGCCTTTTTACCGGTTTCTTGTTCTTTCTTGGCTCTCTCGGCGACTTTGTCCTCATATTCCTTTTTTTCTTGAGCATGCCGTTCCGCCGCACGCCTCTCAATTTCGGCCTTGGCTTCCTTGATTGCCTTGACACGCTTTTGGCGAATCGAAAGTTCAACAGGAATGTCCATGCCATCAGGAATATCATCGTTGTCGATGGATTCAGCCTTTTTCAGCAATTCAGCCACTTCTGCCTCAAGCTGCTTTTCCAGCTTACAGGCATGGCCGTAACTCAAAGCCTTGTGTTTGGAAGCGTTCGCGTGAACCTTGGTCCCATCGATACTAACCTTGCCCAGCTTTAAAATATTCATCTCGTGAGCAACAGCGAGTATCTCCACAAATATCTTCGTCAACTGGGGAAGAAACCGCCTGCGGAATGTGGCGATAGTATCGTGGTCTGGATGACTGTTGGCGGCGATGTAGCGGAAAGCCACTGAGTCATAGGTGCTGCGCTCAAGCTTTCGACTTGAAAAAACTCCCGTAGCGTACCCGTAAAAAAGAAGAGCCACCAGCATCTCCGGGTTGTACGGCTGAGAGCCACGGCCACAGTACGATGCTTTAAGAGGCTGAAGGTTGATTTGCTCTACAATTTCGACCACAAAGCGGGCCAGATGCTGTTCCGGTAACCACTCCTGAATAGATGGTGGCAATAGGTAGAGAGTTTCTCTATCAACCTGAGCGAATGTTACCTTCATGGACATGTCCC
>JBAXEI010000069.1:0-1550 GCA_037140515.1 Candidatus Berkelbacteria bacterium
AAAACCTTACCAGTACGACTTACCTTATTTGACCCCTCCGATCTTGAAGTTATTATAAACGGGACAGTGTACCTGCAGAGGCATCGAATCATCAGAATCACAAACGAAGCCTATGATCAGGGCGGGGTTCTCACGCAAGCGGATCTCTCGCTGTTGCTGGGAGAGAGTCTTCGCACCATATCAACCCGTATAGCAGAATTGAAAAATGAAGGGATCATCGTACCCACAAGAGGAAACAAAAAGGATATCGGACCCGGGATCTCCCACAAAGTGACAATTGTCGAGTTATACCTCAAAGGACACGATTTCACGGATATCAAGCGAAGAACCCGTCACAGCAGCGAATCCATATCCCGGTATCTGAACGACTTTGCCCGGGTCGCCTGTCTCGCAGAACGACAGCACACTATGGGAGAGACTAGGATAATCACCGGTCATTCTGAACATCTGATCCAGCAGTATCTCGATCTCAAAGCATCTCTGGTTGACGAAGAAACAATCGGACGATATAACCAACTCACCGCACGATTCGCGGGGGGAAAAAAAAGATCCCCATATGCAGAACGAGGAGATCATCTCTGCCAAGTCATCCAGGAGGGACACGATGAACGTAAGCGCGATGCTTAGGACAAAGGTTGAAATGTCGCTGGAAACGCGAATTGTGAATCTCATCGATCAGGATTATGCAATGATTGCAGGTGACAAAATCCGGAAGATGTTTGCAAAAGATCTTGTGACGATTGTCCGGGAAGAGTATCGAGAGATGGACTCTCTCGAGGTCGGACAGGTTCTCTGGATGGGGGTACATAAGGATGATTGGCCATCGTATGGGAAAAACGCCGGAAACACACAACTGGTTCCTATCGCATTGTCCCTGATATCACGAGAGGATATCGACATGATGATGGAAGGTTATTCGGAACGGGAGATACGTGAGAAGAGAATTGTGCGATTGTTCACAGAAGCATACCAACAGGATTCATTGTTGTCAAACGCAGATGTCTCGATTTTGCTTAGGGTGAGCCCCACGACAGTAAGTAAACACTCCCGGGAGTTTATGGAACGCGAGAAAGTGGTTATTCCAACACGGGGAACCATCCACGATCTTGGGATGGCAATGACCCATAAGAAGATTATCATCAAGTTGTTCCTGGAGGGTCATCTGACACCGGCGATAGCACGGATAACCAATCACTCTGAAGCGGCTGTTGACCGCTATATCCGAGCCTTTGAGAAAGTTAACCTCCTCAAGAATGAGGCTGTTGAGTACATCCATATGGCAACTGGCATGAGCCGATGGCTAATCGAATCGTACTTAGCCATTATTCGAGAATACACTCACGACGGTGATGAAACATGATAGAAGGTTGTTTGGCGAGTGGATGGGATGATCCAGTTCCTGCATCTCATCATACTCTTTGGTTCAGGGGACACACCCCTTTGTTTCTACAGGAGAAGAAAGATTATAGTGCTGAAATGCGTTGGAAATATGGGGATCTGTTAGATTACCTAGCGGGTTTGAGCACTTACGCAAAGTTGCCGAATATGAA
>JBAXEI010000070.1:0-1541 GCA_037140515.1 Candidatus Berkelbacteria bacterium
AAAAAGATCAAGGGTATTGAGTATTGGTACGAAGAGACCCCATATTACGATCCTGTATCGAAACAGACGCGCTATAAAAACTCCAAGTATCTTGGGAGAAATATCGATGGAAAACCAGTTCGTATGCGGAACGCACCTGCAGAAGTCACCATAAAAGTCAGAAAGGCAAAAAAGACTGTAACCATACGTTCATCATTCGACTATGGATCAGTGCTGATTCTCAAACATATCATGAAGGAACTGAAGTTGGATCAGTATCTGCATGGACTACTCAATGATACAGAAGTTGCCATGATCACAGCTTTAGCATTCAACCGGGTTCTTCGACCTCTGGCGATGCAGCATGTCGAAACTTGGTACACGGGGACGGTACTATCCCTTGACGACCCGAAGATCTCACTCTCCGGACAACGTATCAGTGAACTCCTGGAACGAATTGGAACCAGCACGATTCCACAACAATTTATGGGGCAGCTTCTCGAAAAAAACCGGACGAAACGAACTCTCATCTACGATATAACAAGCATATCGAGTTATTCATCTCTGATAAATCTACTCGAATACGGATACAACCGTGATGGTCTTTCTCTGCCTCAGATAAATCTCTCACTTATCATGGACAAAGATATGGGCATTCCTGTGATGTATGACATTTATCCAGGGAGTATCAGTGATGTTACAACGCTCACAGGTACTCTGACGAAACTCGAGGCATATGGTGTTGAGCATTATTGCGCTATCATGGACAGGGGTTTTTTCAGTTATAATAATCTTTTAGAGATGCTTGAAAATAAGATCTCTTTCATTATCGCTGCGACGTTCCAATTAAAGGATTTGAAGATGCTTTTAACCGAGGCCCAGCGAGATATTGAGAGCGTTGATTACCTCCAAAAGTTCAAAGAGCATACAATCTATGTCAAGCCAGTGTCGTTTCCCATCGGATCGCATGTCTTGCAAGGATATCTTTATTACGACCCAAAACGTGAACACGAGGAAAAAGAAGCGCTCACTGGCCGCCTGTTTGATATTCGGGAAGAACTATCCTGTATCAGGTTACAGAAGGGTCAGTTGGCGCATATCCGATTTATTGAGAAGGCCGGCAAGTTCAAGAACTTTTTCAATTGGAAACAGGTAGATAATCGGATTGAAGCATCAATAAAGCAGAACGCTGTCGCTCAACGGACAAATATGATGGGGAAATTTATACTGTTTTATTCAGGTGATGTTGACTGGATGAACTGTCTTTCACTCTACCGGGAGCGAGATGAGATCGAGAAGGAAATTGAAGTTATGAAATCAGATCTGGATGTTCTTCCCTTGAATACTCATAGCGATAGTACAACAAATGGCTTTCTTTTCATTGTATTCCTAGGTCTGGTTATTCGTTCCAGACTTTTAAAGATGATGACCGATGCAGGTTTGCTTAAAAGATACGCTATTAAGGGCATGCTCCTTGAACTTGAGAAGTTTCGGAAGATTACCCTTGCAGATGGACAGACGATGAATACTGAGATGACCAAAAAGCAGCGCCTCATTCTGGA
>JBAXEI010000071.1:0-1445 GCA_037140515.1 Candidatus Berkelbacteria bacterium
CACAGTCATCCCATAAGGAATTAGCCATTTGTAAATAACGGATTCATCAGGTACATTATTCTTACGACAAAATAAGGATACTTTTGATGAATCCGTTGAAAGATAGTATGGCTGTTCTTGGACAAATTGTCCAGTTGATTCCTGCAAAATTAATTGATAAATTAGCAGATAAATTTAACGTGACTGCCCAGTGTCGGAGTATTTCACCCGTCAGTCATGTTGTAGCAATGATCTATGCGCAATTGTCACATTCATTGAGTTTGAATGATGTTTGCGATTCTCTGTTTAATCACAAAGGCACTTTAAGCCAGATTAGAAACTCAACTCCTCCTAGTAGAAATGGCTTATCTAATGCCAATATGATACGAGATGCTTCTATGGCGGAAGAATTGTTTTGGTCTGTTTCGAAATATTTAACAGATACATTTCCTATGTTTATAACTGATGGCAGGAATTATCCTGGACTTCCCTATCGTTTCAAGCGAACGATTAACGCTGTTGATTCGACTACAATAAAGTTAGTTGTCAATAGTATTACTTGGGCAAAGCACAGAAGGCGAAAAGCTGGTGCAAAGATACATTTAAGGCTGGATATGGGTTCTTTTTTGCCAGTGTTTGCTATCGTTAGCAGTGCCAATTGTAACGATGCAATAAAGGCACATGAAGTTTGTGCTGGTGTAAAATCTGGTGAAATAGTAGTGTTTGATAAAGCGTATGTTGATTTCAAGCACCTGTTCTCTATGCTCATGCGCGGGGTATTTTGGGTAACTCGTGCCAAAACAAATATGCAGTACGATTCTGTGGGACAGCTTGCGTCCGTTTCGGGTAAAATAATTCGTGATGAACGTATTATATTAAAAAATGAAGACAGCAAAAATGATTATCCTGAAGAACTTCGTCTTGTCGAGGCATTGGTTGAAATAGATAAGAAGATTGTGCAAATGATTTTCATAACTAATAACTTTAAGTGGGCAGCTTCATCTATTTGTGATTTATATCGCTGCCGCTGGGGAATTGAGGTGTTTTTCAAGGAAATAAAACAGGCATTGCAACTGACAGACTTCCTTGGGAATAGTGAAAATGCTGTTCGGTGGCAGATTTGGACAGCGTTATTGGTTTACCTTCTTATACGTTTTATTGCCTGGCAAAAAAAATGGAAGCACTCATTCAATCGTCTGTTTACAATAATAAAAGGTGTGCTTTGGAACTTCTATGAACTGTTCAGTGTGCTTGAATGTTGTGGGACAGCAGGTGTAAAAAAAGAAAAGAAAGGCTCTCCTAAACAACGACTTTTGCCCGGATTTAGGTAACCTGACTTGAGAGTAAATATAGAAATATGACAAAAGGGGTGTTTGCACAATAATAAAAAATCAAAAAAGTTACGTTCAGATAAAAAGAAAATCACCTGAAAACTATGTGTTCTCAGGTGATATGGGATGACTGTG
>JBAXEI010000072.1:0-1439 GCA_037140515.1 Candidatus Berkelbacteria bacterium
AATAAAGGCGTAACCCTGCATGAGATAAAGTGTTTTGACGAGGCAATTGTTTACTACGATAAGGCATTAAGTCTAAAACCAGATATTGATTGGGTATCTGGATACTTACTACATACAAGGATGAAAACAGCTAGCTGGTCAAGCTTGGCGGATTCTTTGGAGATTATTTTCAAAAAAGTAATGGCAGATGAGAAGGTCGTCCATCCGTTTGCCTTATTAGCTTTTAGTAGTAATGCTTTTCTACATAAAAAATGCTCTGAGACTTATGCTCAAGATAAGTATCTGACAAACTCTGCTTTAGGCCCCATTCTTAAATTCCCCAAAAAAGAGAGAATTCTCATTGGGTATTTCTCGCCAGACTTTAAGGATCATCCTGTTTCCTTTTTGACAGCAGAGCTTTTTGAATTACATAATAGAAATCAATTTGAAGTATTTGCTTTTTCTTTACAGGCGGCGGATTCAAACAACCCAGTTCGTAAAAGACTTGTAGCGGGCTTTGATCAGTTTATAGATGTTGAAAATATGTCCGATCTAGAAATCGCTCAGTTAGCCAGAGAAATGGAGATTGATATTGCAATAGATTTGTCTGGCCATACTCAGCACTCCAGAACGGGCATCTTTTCTTATCGTGCCGCCCCTATTCAAGTAAATTGGTTGGGTTACCCTGGAACAATTGGGGCTGATTTTATTGACTATATTGTGGCTGATAAAATTATCATTCCAGACCAGTCTGAGAAGTTTTATTCCGAAAAAGTAGTATCTCTTCCTAACACCTACATGGTTGATGATTCCAAGAGAATCGCTTCTGCTAGGGTATTTACAAGAGAAGAGTGTGGGTTACCAAAAAATGCATTTGTTTTCTGTTGCTTTAATAATGACTATAAATTCAATCCCCAAGTTTTGGATGGTTGGGCCCGAATTTTGTTGGCAACAGAAAACAGTGTCTTATGGATATCGGAAAATAATGAACACTTCAAGGTTAATTTGACAACTGAATTTGAGAAGCGTGGTATTGATTCAACCCAAGTTATTTTTGCTCAAAAAGTGGAGTTGATGGCAGACCATTTGGCGAGATATCCTCTGGCAGATTTGTTTTTGGATACCCACCCGTACAATGCACACACAACGACAGTGGATTCTTTAAAAGCAGGCGTCCCCGTCCTTACGCTTGTGGGTCAATCTTTTGCTGGAAGGGTCGCAGCTAGCCTATTAAATGCCATTGGGTTAACAGAGCTAATTACCAATACCCAAGAAGAATATGAAGCTTTGGCGATTGAGCTAGCCATGAATCCTCAGAAATTGGCAGATATTAAATTGAAGCTGGCTAACAATCGTTTCACTACTCCCTTATTTGATGCTCCTCTTTTTGCCAAAAATCTGGAGGCTGCTTACATCGAAATGTATAAGAGGTATCAGGCAGACTTGCCACCAGACCACAT
>JBAXEI010000073.1:0-1424 GCA_037140515.1 Candidatus Berkelbacteria bacterium
TGAACTGTACCCACTTTAGTGGACACGGTTAAAAAACTCCTAGCGGGCACTCATAAGATGATTTCGGTATTCAACCGGAGTCATCTTTTTTAATTCCCATTGCTGCCTGTGGTTGTTGTAATAGTCAATGTACTCTGAGATCAATTGCTTCAATTCTTCAAAGGTCTTGACCTCCTTGTAGTCCACCTCATCTTTGAGATGGCCGAAAAAGGTTTCCATGGGTGCGTTGTCGATGCAATTGCCTTTTCTCGACATAGACTGCCTAATCTTCAAATCTTTAATTTCTCTAATGTAATCCGGATTGGTGTAATGGAAACCTTGATCTGAGTGCAGTAAGACATTCTCAAGGTTCCATTTTTGTATTTCTGCATTGTGCTTTAAATCATTTACTGTGTCAAAGACCAGACTCATTCCAATGTGCCAAGAGATGCTCCAAGCGACTATCTCTCGGCTAGCTATATCCTTGATGACTGACAAGTAAACGAAGCGTTGGCCAAACCACAAGTAGGTAATATCTGTGCACAACACTCTTTGCGGTACGATCTGCTTAAATTCTCTGGCCAGTAGATTGTCGCAAGTGCGATGCTCTAGATTCTTTTTCATAATCATCTTGTAGGGATTCTTGCGGCGCACTTTTGTGATTAATCCGTATTTATTCATGATGCGATTTACCTTTTTGTGATTCATGATTACCTTCTTTTCTCTAGCTAATTTCATGGTTATTGTTCGATGGCCGTGCTTCTTCCGACCTTTTTCAAATATCGTTTTGATGAGTAGATAATCTTCGTAATCATGATCTTGTTCGTCGGCTGTTTTTAGCCAGCTATAGTAGCCGCTTCGTGAAGCCTTGGCAATGCCGCACATTAACTTAATGTCAAAATCCAACGTTCTAATTAGCTGGTACTTCTGACTTGGCTTTAGTTTTAGCTCTTTCGTTGAGCCCGGAGCTTTACTAAAAAATCATTCTCGGCTTTCAGGTAGGCGACTGTCGCTTCTAGCCTGGTAATCTTTTCAGTATCGGTTATGTTCTTGGTTCTCGGCCGACCGCCTCCAGGCTTTGTCCCTCGTTCATCAGTTGCTAATTTATTCAATCCCTTGAGTCTGGCTTTTTTGCGCCAATCCTTTATTCGCCATCTGGGCGAGTCTATTCCAATCACGCCCAAGTCAAATCCAGCATCTTCAAAGATGCTCCTAGCCGGCAGCCCTTCTTTATACTTTTTTACTGCCAGAACCTTGAAATCACTATTATAGCTAATTGACTTAGCGCTACATTTAACTACATTCGGATTCTTGAGCAAGTCTGCGACCTGCTCGGAGCTGAACTGTCTTTTTTCCATACATTTAGATTTAATGGATTAATTATACATATTTCAGCAAAAGAAAAAAGTGGACACTAGCGTGTCCACTTTTTGGGGTACAGTTCA
>JBAXEI010000074.1:0-1418 GCA_037140515.1 Candidatus Berkelbacteria bacterium
AGTTGTGTCCATCTTTTTCTGTAAGTTCGTTCCGGTAGGTGGTTGATGACGATTCTGCGGGGTAGCGGCGGAGGGAGGGCGGAGCCCGACCACAGCCGCTACCCCGCGGCGCTTCGGGCGTCTGGGGGGGGTTGGTCACGAGGCCCCCTGCATCTTCAGCCAGGTGGTCCCGACCCAGGCTTCGTGTTGCTCCATCAGCAGCGCCCCATAGACCCTTTCTCGGCTGGCAGCGTTGGGCCAGGTCCTCACCAATCGGCCCTTCCGCTTCAGCTCCTCATTGACACGCTCCACCATGTTCGTCGTCCGCAGCCGCTTGTGGTGCGTCTCGGGAAAGTCCAGCACCGCCAGCAGGCTATCGAGATGCGCCTCGACATATTCCACGGCTTTCGGCGCCTTCTTCTCCCACCTTTCATGCAGCAGTTTCATCTCGTCCATGGCCCGCTCTCGGTCTGGCGCGTGGAGCACCGCACGCACATCCCCCCGGAACGCTTTCTGGTCCACCATCTTCACCTGCTCCACCGCCCGCCTCAGAAAGTGGGCCTGGCATTCCTGCCACGCCGCCCCTGGAAACGCCGCGCCAGCAGCCTTCACCAATCCGGCATGGGCGTCCGACACCACCAGCTGCACCCCGTTCAACCCCCGGGCCTTCATGCCGCTGAACAGCGTCTCCCAGGAGATCTCTGTCTCCCCTCGCCAATCCAACCATCCCAGCACTTCACGCTCCCCTTTCCCGTTCACCCCAGAGGCCCACAGAAAAGCCCGGCTGCTCACCCGATGCCCCTCCCGCACCTTGTCAAACCGGGCATCCACCAGCAGGTAGGAGAACCCCCCCAGTGGCCGTGTCCGGAACGCCTCCAGGGCGGGCTCCAACGCCTTCATCAGTTGGGAGACCAAGCTCGCGCTGACCTCGGCCCCGAACGCCTCCTCTGCCAGCTTCGTAACCTTCCGGTTCGATACCCCCGCCAGCACCATCTCCCCGCAGGCCGCCAGCATTGCCCGCTCCGATCTCTGCCATCTGTCGAACAACGATGGGCGGAAGGATCCATCCCGTGCCTGTGGAACCTCCAACTCCAGCGCTCCGGCCACAGTTTGAAGTCCCCTTGGCTTATAGCCGTTCCGGTACCCATTGGGCCGCGGAAAACCCTTCGCGTTCCACGGCACCTCAAAGTGCGCGTCAGCCTGCGCGTTTATCAACGCCTGCGCCATCGCCTCCACCAACACCCGGAACCCCTCCCCACTCGGCTCCGAAAAGAGCCCTTCCCCGATCCCTTCTGGGACTTCAAACTTCATCTCGGCCATTGGCTCTCCTCGGTTGGTCTGTTTCGCAAACTCAAACCTACCGGAGCCAATGGCTTCCTTGTGCCTGCTCCCCCTCGCCTCAGCTCAGGGGGAACTTACAGAAATTGGTGTACACGACC
>JBAXEI010000075.1:0-1402 GCA_037140515.1 Candidatus Berkelbacteria bacterium
GAGATCCGCTATGAGAGAAAGTCAATGATTTTTGTGGATAACTAATTTTTCATATCTGATCGGTATTCAGTTTTGTTTTTCATCATGCACCAGATGATATTTACCATGTGTCTACGGAGTGATACTAATGCTTGTGATTTTGATTTGCCTTCAGATATCTTCTTCTTGAAATATGTCTTGGCTTTTTCATTACCTGATCGTGATATTTGTGAGAGTGCCATTCTGTGGAAAGCGCAGTTCAGTCTTCGGTTTCCCGACCTTGTTTTTCTGTGTCGGTGAGTTTTGCCACTGGAGCATTCCCTTGGTGAGCATCCCGCATACTTTGCGAGTGCTCCAGGAGAGTGAAAACGAGCGATGTCTCCAATCTCTCCGACTATCATACCAGCAATCGTCACACCGCAGCCAGAAGCAGTGTGAACGGTGTAGTTTTGATTGAGAAGTGTTTCCATCTCTTTTTCAAGGAGGAGAACTTCATAATGTATGTCAATCAATCTCTTGACCTTTCTTTTCATTGAACGGAGGAGGAATGGATCGCATAATGGTTTAGCTTTTGACCAGTATGCTAGAGCTTTGAGGGAGAATGAGTCCTTGAACTTTTCCTGGTATTCCGTGTTCCAGATGCGATGGAGTAAGTTATGAAGATGATTTTTGAGTCTTGTTCTCTCCTCAACCAAATACTCCCTGTCCATCGACAATTCCTTCACCTGCTTGGCTTTTTTAGCGTCTTCCGATACAGTATATGGGAGTAGTGTGTCGCTCGTCGTGAGCATGACTTTTGCTACTCCATATGCATCCAGAGAATCACTTTTCTCTGGATGTGTTGTTTTACTTCGAGCTCGGTCAACCATGATGGCTGGCACCGCGCATAGTTGATGACCATTTTCATACAGATATGCTGACAACCTTTCTCCATATCCATGACAATCCTCTAATCCAAAGTAGGGAGAAAAGACACCCTGCATTTCTGTCACTTTCTTTGTGAGAATTTCAAAATCTTTTTTGTAATTACCGATCGTCATCTCAAAGAGCTTTTCTCCAAAAGGAGAGACTCCTACTGCCGTGTGAGTGTTCTTGTGAACATCAATACCAATGAACATTGTTTTTTGTCTTTGTTCTGTTGTCATCTATTTTATTAAAAAACTTGTAATCTCATTTCTTCGACAAGAAACAAGTGTGCAAATCGGCTGAAGCCCCAGTATGCGAGAGTCATGTCTCTTGCGAGTGACGATCCGCTATCTGCTCATTACCGTGCACAGGAGAGGTTGAGTGCAATCCCTCATGAGTCGTTCTCCTTTCGGAGCGACAGGGTTTGGGAGTGAAATGCTCAACCTCGCCTCTACATTCTACTAGTTTTTGTCTTTATCGCTTAAACACAAAACCCAGTAGATTCTCTCATACTGGG
>JBAXEI010000076.1:0-1400 GCA_037140515.1 Candidatus Berkelbacteria bacterium
GAAGTTTTTCAGAATTTTGTGTAAATGGTCATAGTCAAATATAATAAAAATACTCTAGGAAAGGAGAGAAGACTATGACAAGTAAACTAACCGATTCACTAATCGACGAACTGGTAAAGAATTGCAAAACTGCAGAAGATGTCCTGGGAGACAATGGAGTCGTAAAGGAGATAACCAAGCGACTTCTTGAACGGATGCTCAGCGCTGAACTTACAACGCATCTGGGTTATGAAAAGAACCAGTCTCCAAAAGAAAAAGACGACAACAGCCGCAATGGTCACAGTTCAAAAACAGTTCTTACCAAAGATGATAAAATAGAACTGGATATACCTCGTGACCGCAAGGGCAATTTTGAGCCGATAATACTTCCCAAGCATAAAAGACGCTTTGACGGTTTTGACAGCAAAATCACATCTATGTATGCAAGGGGAATGAGTCTTAACGACATAAAGGAGCATCTTAAGGAAATATACGGAGTAGATGTATCTCCAACCCTAATATCAAATGTAACCGATGCGGTCATTGAAGATGTTAGGGAATGGCAGAACAGAACACTCGATTCGATCTATCCTGTAGTATTTTTTGATGCGATAATGGTCAAAAGCAGAGAAAACGGACAGACAGAAAACAAAGCTGTTTACCTTGCTTTAGGCATAAATATGGAAGGCCGCAAAGAACTATTGGGCATGTGGATTGCTGATACTGAAGGAGCTAAGTTCTGGCTCAATGTTATAACTGAAATTAAGAACCGCGGAGTCAATGACATACTTATAGGGTGCATAGACGGGCTTAAAGGTTTTCCAGAGGCTATAAATGCGGTATTTCCAAAGACTGAAATCCAGCTGTGCATAGTTCACATGATCAGGAACTCATTGAAGTATGTGCCTCATAAGGATTACAAAGCAGTCCTGGCAGATCTGAAATCCATCTATAAAGCTCAGACTGAAGACGAGGCAAAGCATAACCTGGAACTTTTTGCTGCAAAGTGGGATGCGAAATACCCTACAATCTCTCAGATATGGAAGAGAAATTGGGAATTGATAAAGACCTTTTTTGCATATCCTGAGGATATCCGCAAGGTCATTTATACAACAAACGCCATCGAATCGATCAATAACTCAGTCAGGAAAATACTCAGGAACAGAGGTGCATTTCCAAATAACGATGCTATTCTGAAGCTTATGTATCTGGCTTTACAGAATGCAGCTAAGAAATGGACAATGCCGATTCGGAACTGGAAATTAGCCCTGAATCGCTTTGCCATTAGATTTGAAGGGAGGGTTCAGCTATGATAGACTCAATGATGAACTTCGGGGTCTCCTGCGGAGATCTTACTTCCCCTCAGTTCATAAAAAATACAGAAGACAAAAGACCATTTACACAAAATTCCTTAAACAGCC
>JBAXEI010000077.1:0-1387 GCA_037140515.1 Candidatus Berkelbacteria bacterium
ATTCTATCGGGTATGTGAAACGGGATTTCCTGCTTGGCGGGACATTCAGTTCGCTCTCTGACATGAATCAGCAGGTTATGCACTGGCTTAACCGGGTGAATCATGCGATCCACGGCACCACCAATGAAATCCCAGTAGAACGTCTGAAACAGGAAAACCTGAAGACCATAACCGGTGTTCAGCCGTATCAGGTTCGACGGGAAGAACTCCGGAAGATCTCGAAAGATTCCTATGTGTCATATCGCGGGAACCGGTATTCAGTACCATATCAGTTCGCAGGAAGAGCAGCGATCCTGGAATTGGATGAAACACGGATTACCATCCGGGTAGGATCAGAAGTTATCTGTTCCCACGATATCGTTCCCGGTCATTGTCGGGCAATTCGGAAAAAAGAGCATTTCGCAGGTTTGCTTTCCATGGCTATGAAGTGTAATTCACAGCGTATGAATCTGCATAAGCCACTCTTCAAGATGATTGGTCCCGAGGTTGAAGACCGACCCCTTGCTGTGTATGATTGTCTCTCTGGCGGGGTGTAATGATGAGTTCCCAGATATATGAGCGGGTTCATAACAACCTGAAACTCCTGAAACTGATAACTATTGACTCCCAAGTCGATGACTATCTGGAGATTGCTGCGAAAGAAAAGCGGACCACACTTGAGGTTCTTGATTACCTCTTGGATCAGGAACAAAAGAGTCATGAAGACCGAGCATTTGGACTCCGAAGGCGATTGTCCGGGTTTCCAATGGAGAAGAGATTGGAAGATTTTGATATGAGTTTCCAACCGTCTCTTGACCCGGCAGTGATCCGGGATCTTTCCTCCTTACGGTTCATTCACCATGCTGAGAATGTTGTGTTCCTTGGACCTCCAGGGGTCGGGAAAACACATCTTGCTCTTTCACTCGGATTAGATGCAATGAAACAGGGGTTCCGAGTATACTTTGCCAATGCATCGAACCTGATTGAACGACTGGAAAAAGCTAGCCATGAGAATAAGCTTGAGGAGAGGATTAAGGCACTCAATAAGTTTCCTCTCCTTATTGTTGATGAGATGGGTTATCTTCCCTTCAAGAGTGAGGGGGCCCATTGTTTCTTTCAGTTGATTTCCAAGAGATACGAGAAGTCTTCGATAATATTCACTTCGAACAAATCTTACGGAAATTGGGGTGAGATTTTCGGTGATCCGGTTATCGCGTCTGCGGTTCTGGACCGGATCCTTCACCACTGCACTACGATTAACATCAAGGGAGACAGCTACCGACTCAAAGAACGTCGGAAACAAGAGATGGTTACTCACAGTCTTCCGGGATAAATTTCGATGGAATTATGTATTGAGGTGTACAATTCTATTCCGCCACATTTGTACACTTTCATTCCGCCATTGACA
>JBAXEI010000078.1:0-1378 GCA_037140515.1 Candidatus Berkelbacteria bacterium
CTAGAGATAAAATGCATCCAGAACAAACCCTATGTCTATCACTCGACCAGCCGGTACGACAAGGAGACAAAACGTCCTAAAAAGGTCTCAACATATCTTGGCAGACTTGATCAAAAATATGGCCTGATAAGAAAGGAGGATCGTCGACCTGGCGAGCATCCGAAAGTCAGAACTATTCATGAATATGGTAACGCGGCTGTTATCGCAGAAGAACTCGACACACTATTTCCCATCCTAAAATCGGCGTTTCCAGGATCATACGATGAAATTGTCGCACTGGCATCAGCTCGAGTGTCCGGGTATGTCCCACTCAAACGCATTGCAGATGTGTGGGGAAAGCTGGAAAATGTTCTCGATGTCTATCCGAATTGCGATCCGAAAAATCTTTCGGCCGTTTTACGAGAGATCGGTGCTGACAGATCTGCTCAACAGCAGATCTTCACTCATTTGAATTCCCTGAGTAAACAACTAATTTACGATCTCAGTTTTATCCTATCCGATTCATCTTCTCTTGTTCTGGCTGAAAAAGCATACGTTTCAGACGGCGTATATCTCCCTCATTATCATATTGCTCTTTTCTGCGGACGTGATTCGGGTCTGCCTGTTATGATACGGTCGTTACCTGGTAGCATCGCGGATGTAAGCACATTGGATCTTGCCCTCAAAGAGATCGATCTCCGTGACAAGATTCTGCTGCTTGATCGGGGATTCATTTCTGATGAAAATTTTGTAGCAATGGCAGAACGATTAATACAGTTTGTCATCCCGCTAAAACGAGATAGCATTCACTATAAGAACCGGATTCATCTTACCGGGCACTTCCAATATCACAAACGATTAATTCATTCCGGTAAGCACGCGGTTGATAACTTCATGCTCTATCTCTTTGAGGATGAGGATCTTGCGCTGGATGAAAAGAAAACGCTCTATTCAAGATTTGAGAAGGGGCAGATCACCAGGTCAGAACTGAATGACGGTCTGAAAAAAATTGGGCGCATTCTATTTCTCACAACCGTGGACATGCCGGAGCAAGATGTGTATGAACTCTACAAGTCCAGGGATATGGTGGAAAAGTTTTTTGATACGTTCAAGAACGAACTTATGGCTGATAAGGTGCATCTCCAGGATACGGAAGCTGTTTTCGGGCATCTTTTCGTTTCGTTCATCAGTTTGTATATTTATTGTAAGGTGCTGAACCGCCTCAAATCTGCTGGAATATTAACTCACTTTTCCCCGCATGACATTCTCACCAAGTTCAGTAAGGTGTATGCATACCGGATACAGGAGGAGCGGGTAATTACCGAGGTCCCAAAAAAGGTTCGCGACCTTGCTAAAAAACTGGGCTACTCCATGTTCCCTAATTGAACCCGAGTTCAGG
>JBAXEI010000079.1:0-1375 GCA_037140515.1 Candidatus Berkelbacteria bacterium
GAGGTTGTCCATTATTTAGTTGAAATTTGATTGGCTAAGGTTCTTCGTTTTACTTCTTTTATGAGCGCATTTTTCATCACATTCAGTTTAACAAAGTTATCAACTTTACGCATTTTGTGTTCAATTTCCAATAAAGCAGCTGCAACCCAGCGGTATCGCTCGTTTGATAATGTCCAGTTTTTTACTTTGCCAACATATTTACGGAGCTGCGAGTTAAGGTTTTCGATACAGTTGGTTGTTGCAAAAGAACGGGCAAACAGTTCATTTATACCGAGTTTGTGCAAGGTTAGTATTTCTTCCATAGCCTCGTCTAATGACCGGGCAGCGGCCATATTCAGGGATTTAAGATCGGCCTTGAGTTGTCCGAGTTCGGCACGAGCATTTTCATATGTATCTTGATTTACTGCATGTTGATATTGTTTTTTAATAGTCTCATGATATTTATCCGGCAAATACTTCAGTATGTTTTCTTGTTTATGCCATTGGCAGCGCTGGATGATTGCCTTCTCTCCAAAACAATCTTCAACCGCTTTGCGTATTCCTTTGCTACCATCAATTACACAAAGCAATCCGCTGGAATAATCCAGGCCACGTTCTTTCAACCTTTCCAGCATATCCTTGATCGGTTCAGAGTTTTCCGTTGCAGCCTGGGTAAAGCAAAGCGGGATTTTGTCTCCGTTTTCCGTAACGCCAAGGCAGATAATTATCTGTTCTTTAGAAAGATATTTTCCGTCAATAAAAATGGCCAGGATCTTGTGATGCATGATGGACCTGGATTCAAACTCCTTCAGTTTTTCTTCAGTGCGTTCTACAAAGGAACGGGAAACAGAACTTTTAGACAGACCAAATCCTTCATTCAAAGAATCAACCACCTTCCCGTAATCCCTCACGCTAAGGCCCAGCAGGACGCCTTTAAGCAACTGATCCGTGGGTTCCGGGAGTTCTTTCATCTCTTCGTAACGTTGGAGCGGAGTATTTTTTTCATCCAAATTATCAAATAGCCGTGGCACCTCGACCCGTACTTTCTGATCTCCGATCTTCACGCTGCCAGGATTATAACCCCAACGGCTCCACCGGCCATTCTCCGGCTTTTGGTGACTGTACCGGGCACCGGCTTTATCAATCACTTCTTCTTCAAGGAGCTCGTTTATCATTATCTGACAGACACTTAAATAGTTCTGTAAAATTCCTACCCGTAAATCAATCGATTGATCCTTTAACCACGAAAGTGTTTTACGGTTTAATTCATTACTTTTATCCATTGGTTCCATGTTTTTTGTTTCGCAACTCAAACTTACGGAACCTTAGCGGAGGATCAGCTATGTCTGGTCCTTCCTTTTTAACCTATATTTCAACTAAGTTTGGGACAATATCG
>JBAXEI010000080.1:0-1372 GCA_037140515.1 Candidatus Berkelbacteria bacterium
AAGGAGCCTGGATCAAGGATCTCACTATCGTGACCAATATGTTGCGTCGCATGGTGCGGCGCCTGCCCACGGTGATCTATCCCGGCCAGGAGGAGTCAGACCGCTCGCGGCTCGTACGGGGCTTCAGAGAAGTCCACAAGATCATTACCGAGATCGACAAGAAGATCACTCAACTGGAGAGTCAATGATTGCCGAGGAGACCAGAATAGCTCTTCTGGGCTTGCACCGGAAGGGGATGAAGATCAGGCAGATCAGTCGTGCCCTGGGAATCTCACGAAATACCGTGAAGAGTGTCGTGTATGGGAAAGATCCCGGGGAGAGGAGTACCACCACATCCTTTGAGAACGAATTACCCCTCATACGAGACATGTTTGCCAGATGCCGGGGAAATGTAGTCCGGGTGCAAGAAATGCTCGCAGAGCAGGGCATATCAATCGGATACAGTACCCTGACCCGGATCGCCAGAGAGCAAGGACTCAGGGAACCGGAGAAGAAAAGGGCGGGAGTGTACACCTTTGGTCCCGGAGAGGAGATGCAACATGACACTTCTCCCCACAAGGTCATCCTGGCCGGGAAACCCACGACAGCCCAGTGCGCTGGGCTCATCCTGGCCTACAGCAGAAGGCTTTTCATCTGGTACTATCCGTGCTTCACCCGGTTTGAGGCCAAAGTCTTCCTTGCAGATGCGTTTGGATTCATGGACGGAGTCTGTGATCGTGTGGTCATTGACAACACCAGCGTGGTCGTTGCCTGCGGAACCGGTCCTGATGCCGAGATGGCCCCCGAAATGGAAGCGTTCGGCCGTATCTATGGCATCACGTTTGTTGCCCACCGGATCGGTCATGCCGATAGAAAAGCGAGAATCGAGAGGACCTTTGCCTACGTCGAGAGAAACTTTCTCGCTGGTCGGACGTTTACCGACTGGCATGACCTCAATGACCAGGCCCTCACATGGTGCAACGAGAAGGCCAACAAGAAGGTGAAACGCTCTCTGGGGATGAGCCCTGCTGAAGCGTACCTCATGGAAAAACCATATCTGAAACCGCTGCCGGTCTATGTACCGCCGATCTATGATACAGCCCATCGGATCATTGACGTGGAAGGATACGTCAATCTGGACACCAATCGGTACTCGGTACCCGATAGACTCATCGGCAAAAAGGTGGAGGTACAGAAACATTCAGACCGGGTACAGGTCTTCTTCGATCACAAGCAGGTGGCCTCACATCCGCGGATCATCGGCAAGCGTGATACCCGACTGACACAGCCGGGGCATCACAAGCCGCTCTCCCGAGAAAGGGCGCACTCCGGTCCCTCGGCCGAGGAAAAGGCGCTCCTTGGAGAATCGGAGATCCTGGACCACTATGTGAGC
>JBAXEI010000081.1:0-1365 GCA_037140515.1 Candidatus Berkelbacteria bacterium
ACAGCCCCTACACTTCCTGCGGTACCGCTAATACCAGTAACGTAGTTAGTCGCGTTATCGGCAACATTGGCGCTGTAAGAAGTGACACCGCTAATGGTATCGCCGCCCTGCAGTCCACTAGAGGCAATGGTAGAAGTAAAGCCCTTAGTACCGTTATAGGTGCTAGTGACTGTAAGACCCAAAGGCGCAGGTGAAATTAAAGCCGTATTTTGCGTATTACCTGCGCTCACTACCCTGCCACTGGAAATACTGTAGTTGGACAGATTGACACCACCAGTACCGCCAGCTGTACCACTAATACCGGTGACATAGTTCGTTGCATTATCGGCAACATTAGCGCTGTAGGTAGTGACACCAGTTAAGGCATCTCCGCCCACTAAACCAGTAGACGAAACAGTAAAGCTATTAGTGCCGTTATAGACCGCATTGATATTAATACCTAATGCCGCAGCAGTCAGGCTAACTGTATTTGTGCCATTAACATTAACGTTACCGGTATTAGTACCAGAGTAAATGCCATTAGCGTAGTTACCACCAGTTCCTGCATTGCTTCTGCTATGGATAATGTAGTTACCGCTAGTACCGTTCCATAAGGTAGTGCCAGCTGAACCGCTGACGGTAGTAATCAAATTATTCGCAGTTGCTACGTTTGCGTCGCTCAGAGTGACGCCTGTCACATTATCACTAGCTTGTAAGCCATTGACTGTCAGACTGCCACCAGTAGCAATAGAGCCTGTAGTAGTCACTGCGCTATTGGCTGTAAAGGTCTTAGTACCGTTATAAGTGGCATTCAGAGCCATACCCAAAGGTGCAGGAGTAATAGTCAAGCTACCATTAAGAACAGTAACTAGTGAGTAATTAGAATTTGCTGTAATACCCAAATTATCTGGATTAGGAGCACTATTGGCATTAGTGCCAGTTGCATAACCAGTCAAGGTCAAGGTATCAGTGCCTAAGCCGGTGATGGTAGTGCCGGTAATAGTCGCCTTATTGCCATTAATGGTAACTACTGCGCCTCTATTGGTTTGGAGCACTCCGTTGTAAACCAAGGAGTTATTCGCACCGACGACATTTAAAGGTGCGGCGGTAATCGTGAGGCTACCTAAAGTGGTATTGACGCTGTAGTTGCTGCTATCCACACCAAAGCCGTAGGTTAAGGCGTAGCTGGTATCAGCTACTTTGCCAGTTGCCACATTGGTGACGCTTGCGTAGGCGCTAGCGGCATCATTGACCGTGATGCTTTGACCGGCCACTTGACCAGTTACAGTTGCACCGCTATTGCTTTGGGCTGAGCCGCTATAGACCGCTTTGTTATTCGCACCGACGACATTTAAAGGTGCGGCGGTAATCGTGAGGCTACCTAAA
>JBAXEI010000082.1:0-1353 GCA_037140515.1 Candidatus Berkelbacteria bacterium
GGTAGTGTAAAATATCTTGTGTAAATTATAAAAGTCTTTTGGGATTAAGTAGTTAGGGGTAGGCTTTCCTTAGCATTAAAAACAATCTTTGATTAAATCAGAGATCAGGAGGCCCACCCATGATTAGTGTTACAGGAAAATCGTTAGAAGTAAAAGAAGTTTTTAAGGAGATAATGATATCTCCAGAAAAGATGTTCGAGATGTTGGATGTAAACATGAAGGACGTAGTAGAGAAGACGCTGAGCGAGCTTTTAAAGGTAGAACTTACGTCGTATCTTGGCAGAGAAAAGTATCAGAGGACGAAGGGAGAAGTAAATTACCGTAATGGCAGTTATCGTCGTGGTTACGCAGTAAAAGGAGCCGGTATTGTGGATCTAGAGATACCCAGAGACAGGGACGGTGATTTTAAGTCTAACCTTATCAGACGTTATGAGCGTCGGGATAGCAGAATAGATCAGGATGCAGCGTTATTGTTTTTAAGCGGTCTTTCCACAAGGGGCGTTCATCTAATATCGAAGAGGCTGTTAGGAACAAAGATATCGGCTGGTGAAGTATCGAACGTTAGCAAAGAACTGCTGGTGGGCATAGATGCTTGGCGACTAAAGCCGTTAAACGATCTCAAGATAAAGTACATGCTCATGGACGGTGTAAACTTCCATATGAGGGTTAAGCGTAAGGTAGAAAAGATTCCTGTTCTTGTTGTTATTGGTGTAACGGAAACAAATAGAAAAATGTTTTTGGGATTACAAGTTGGAGATAAGGACTCCGCATCGACGTGGAGAGAAGTTTTTAAGGACTTTAAAGTGCGAGGGCTTGATCCTAATTATGTTCAGTTAGGGATAATGGATGGGTTGCCTGGGCTAATGACAGTGTTCAAAGAAGAGTTTATCAACGCCAAGGTACAACGCTGTCAGGTGCATGTATCAAGAAATGTTATTTGCAAAGTTCCTTGCGCTGCGAAGGGAGAAGTAGTTGATAGTCTCAGAAATATATTTTACGCACCGTCTAAAAAGTCTGCAATGGTTAAATACAACGAGTTTGTAACAAAGTATAACAACCTGTATCCGTCGGCGGTGAAGTGTCTTTCCAACGTAATAGATGAGTGCTTAACGTTTTATTCGTTCTCCGAAGAAGAATGGAACAGCCTCAGAACTACTAATGGAATAGAACGGGTAAATAAGGAGTTTAAGAGGAGAACTAAGCCAATGGAGGTAATGGCAGGCGAAGCATCTACTTATAGGATACTTGGATTCGTATGCTTGAAAATGGAGTCAACTTGGAAAACCTTCCCCTACAGGAAAGCTAATCCTGATAAGGCTTTGGAGGTGTTTACACAACTTTGTTGACACTACC
>JBAXEI010000083.1:0-1352 GCA_037140515.1 Candidatus Berkelbacteria bacterium
GGCTCGCCGAATAAGGGAGAAGAGTTACCTCTCCCCCCTCTTCTAAGAACCGTACGTGATACTTTCGCATCATACGGCTCAAGCATTTCACAACCCGGTTACCGGGCGGCCATAGGAAAAGAAAGACAATTTGGTTTGAGATTCCGGAGTCAAGACCCTCGATGCATTCATTCTGCCGAGAAAATAATCCCGGTCAAGGAAAGGATTCGCATCAAGTCTGACTTGAGAGTGCCTCCGTATTTTGGTGTCTGAAAATTGTTTGAGCCGGTTTATTCCGGTTTTAAAGACCCAGTTACGAGTACCCTCAGTGTGCCAGTACCTTTTGGCAATCCATTGATGCCCTTTCTCCGGGTGCCGTCGTTTAGCCCATTTCCACAGCATATTCCACACAACACTATCCAGTTTCCCGAATGTATCCGCAGCAACAATATGCCGATGGTAATTTGCCCACCCGACAACAACCGTATTAAGAGCATCGATTAACTCATCCTGTGTCCATGCGGCTGCTTTGTGAAGAATATTTCTGATTCTCTCTATGATTCTACCGATTGATTTCCGCGACGGTTTTATCAGGAGGATTCCCTGATATTTACGGAAGTTCCATCCCAGAAAATCGAAACCGTCGGCTATGTGTGTTATGACAGTTTTCTTTTCAGATAATTCCAACCCGCGTACGGTAAGGAATTCACGGATAACTTCTCGGATTTCTTCAGCCATCTCCTTTGTCGGGGCTGTTACGAGAAAATCATCTGCGTATCTGATAAAGTAGACTTTCTTTTTGGGATATCGCTGTGCCAGTAACGACTCTATACCGTCCAGTGTCAGGTTGGCAAGCAATGGAGAGATCACTCCACCTTGCGGCGTCCCCAGATCTGTAGGATAGAGTTTCTGGTCATAGACAAAACCGGCTTTGAGAAACTGCGTGATAATTGTCCGGTCTATTAGGACATTGTTTTTCAGCCATTCATGAGAGATGTTATCAAAGCATCCTTTGATATCACCTTCAAGCACCCATTCAGCCGAGTTCTTTTGCGCCAGACAGGTAAATGCGTATACTGATGCATCCTGAGCACTTCGAAAGAGTCGGAATCCAAATGACCGTTTGTCAGCCATCGTTTCGGCTACTGGCTGAAGTGCCAGAGCGTACAATGCCTGCATGGCTCGATCTATCATGGTGGGAATGGAGAGCGGTCGCTTTGTATCAGTTCCCGGTTTGGGGATAAAGATACGTTTCAGTGGATGAGCAGAATACTGCTTGTCGGTTAGTCTGGAGACTGCTTGCATTTTATCCGATGCAGTAGTCCATAACTCACCGTCTACTCCGGGTGTTCTTTTACCCCGTTTTTGTGTGA
>JBAXEI010000084.1:0-1344 GCA_037140515.1 Candidatus Berkelbacteria bacterium
ATAGGGCCTGTCCGGAAAGAGCGTGTTTTTTGAAGGGGTGAAAACCCCGGCGTTTTTGCGCTCCTGACACCACAACATATAGACAGGATTCGCTCGCATTTTTTGCGGAACCCTCCTTTTTCAACGACTTGCATGGGATTTTATAGTTTTTGGATGCACCTCTCTTGTGGTCGTTTATTCGAGCGGCGGAGCGGAGTGTTTGTGGATCAGGCCGCCTCTGCGGCGGCCTGCTGCTCGCAGGCCCACGGCACGCGGGCGGCCACCCAGAGGTTGTGGGCCAGAACAGCCCAAGCCACCTGAAGTTCCCGGTTCCGGAAGCCTTTGGCGCGGGGCACGCCTTGCAGGAAGACGTTTTTCAAAATCCCGATCCGCCCTTCCGTCTGTGCCCGCCGTTTCTGTGCTCCGATGAAAGCCTCATCCTCGCGCAACCTGCGCTGCATTTCTCGGCTGTCGCGCGGACACAGGCCGTTGAATGCTTCCTGCTCACCGAGCATTTTGCGGGAGCCCGCACTGTCGAAGCCCCGGTCTCCCACCGCAGCGCAGAGCCGATCCCCGCTGGCTTCTTTCATCATCGGGTAACGCTCCTGCAACCACTTGGCGTCCCCGGGCGAGACTTCTCGCCGC
Source organism: Candidatus Berkelbacteria bacterium (assembly GCA_037140515.1). Taxonomy (GTDB): domain Bacteria; phylum Patescibacteriota; class UBA1384; order XYA2-FULL-43-10; family 1-14-0-10-43-13; genus ELA241. The sequence continues at coordinate 625 of JBAXEI010000084.1, forward strand.
AGCTCATGGTCGAGGATCAATCCGCTCACCGTCTCCGCAATAAAGAGGCTGTTGCCAAACTCCACGTCCGCTCCCGCTTTCCCCCGGACGATCACATGGATGTCTCTCTCGTAGAGGCTCAGGATCTTGTCGGCGTTGGCCACCGGCCGCTCTCCGATGATGCGCTCGTGCGCCTGCCTCATCGCCTCGGGCAACGCTTCGAGCACCCGCTTCATGCGCCGAAGGATCACTTCGGCCTCCTTGCGCGTGAGGTCCGTTTGGCTCCACCGCTTGTCCAACGCGCTCTCGTATCGCTCCGCGTGCTCCCGCACCGTCCGGCAGATTTTTTTCATCGCCCGCAGCACCCGCTTGCGGGCCTTCTTGCTTCCGGGTTTGCGCCGGGCCGCCGCGCTCATCCCCATGGCCTGCGCGTTCATCGCCGCAAGAAAATCCCCCGGCTCCGGCATCCGAACCTTCAGCCCGTGCCGACGGATCGTCAGGATGTTTTTGATCAGCGTGCGCACCGCATCCCGCAGCAACACCCAGTCGGCCGGAAAGTGAATGTTGGCTTTCAGGCACGTCGTGTCCACCCACGCCACATCCATGTCCAGCTCGGCCTCCAAGCCGATCTCCCTGGCTCGATCTTCATCCCCCATCGCCTCGCGCAACTGCCCCAACACCTTTGTCATCTCCGAATGCGGCAGCCAGTTCGCATACTCCTGCAACGTGCTTTTGCTCGGA
>JBAXEI010000085.1:0-1343 GCA_037140515.1 Candidatus Berkelbacteria bacterium
CAGTATCTCCGAATCGTAAAAAAAGAGAGTGAGAACTCAATAGTCGCATGGGCATGAAGATTCCGGGGGGGAATTATCGAAGGCTCCCCGATGATCCCTCGACCTACATCCTCACAGTTCAGAGATGTGAAGATGGCAACCGGTTACTCCTCATGGCTCTTTATACCGGGCAGCGCACAGTTCGTACATCTCAAGTAAAAACTGTTTGAAACTCACTTCCTCCTTATACAACACAACCCATAGGAGTTGCAGAATTTGTTCATAAGCAAAGAAGAAAAATCGGATTCTGGGATCAATAGACTTGGATGAAATCCTTGCTTCATCCTGAACTCTGAATCCGGTCTCGATTCTCCACCTCTTTTTGTATGTGGGGATTATGTAATCCAAATCGATAGCCGACTGATTTGTAGCAAATGCCCAATCATAAAAGTTCTCCGACTTTTTGTCGAAAATTTGTTTCAGAAAAGCAAGCGTTGTCTTACCACGGAATACTGTCTTGTCTTTATTGACAGTATACTCGTACAGGATCTTCTTTTTCTCACCGACTTGCATAGACTCAATTTCAGATTTGATCTGTGGATTCTTTGGGACGAATATCAGGTATGGATATTCTGAATGGGCAAGGGTGAGCATCAGGTCCTTGCTATAAAATCCACGATCAAATATCGTCAGGTCGACAGAATTCACGAGGGGCTCAATCAAACCAATGCACCAGGAGACTGTAGCTGCCATGTTGTGTCCAAGTCTAACCGGTACCGACACGAGTGGAATTCTTTGCGGAATATCAGAGTTGACAATAAAGCATGACAGGAACTTGAACTTCCCCGTTACGCCATGCTCCCCGGGAGCACCGTAGATCCACATTCCCTTCGGATCGCCATAGAAATCCTCATCCGTGTAATCAAAAGCAAGAACAACATTTTTTGTCTTAAGATCAAATCGGGTTCCCAAGTGTTCGACGGTGTTTCGGAATTCCCAGACAATATTTGAGAGGGGTACCTGCTTTATGGCGAGATGAATGGAATCTGCCCGATTGCCTACAGTTTCCAGATACGTATTTGCAACAGCAGATTTGAGCAAATCGCGATTGTAATGGAACCCGGATAGTGTCGGTCCTTTGAACGGGAGTTCAAGGGAACGATCGACAAAAGTATCCAGAGTTTTCAAGGATCTGAAGTAGCGTGCAGAACTTACGGTCATTGTATTACCAGGTAAACGGTTTGGTCAAGGTATTCCTTAGGGCAATCGACCTTGGCACTGTTTCCAAACTTCGTTACTTTTCGGATCAGAAATCCTTGGATGTTCTCCACAACAATCCGATTGGTGCGTTCAGGTTCAACCTT
>JBAXEI010000086.1:0-1319 GCA_037140515.1 Candidatus Berkelbacteria bacterium
ATTGTTCAACATCAGCTTCAAGATCATCCGAATGAGTCAATTCCGACCAACTGAGTGTAAGTATTAATTGAAAAGTATACCAGTCTTTCAGTTAAGAAAGAACACCACTTAACAAAAATAATAAATAAAAGAACAGTTGATTAAAGGGCTTGAGACGGGAGATAACTCGCAGAGTTATCCTCGGCTCAAGCCTTTCTTTTTTTTGCTTCTTTTTTTTCTTTGTTCATAAGTGCTAAGTTTGTTAATAACGTTAGTTGTTCAATGATTTTGACTGGTTTCATTTTTCCATCATTTGTCTGGTTTCTTTAACCCGGAAAGATTTTCCGTTCATGTTTACAATATGAGCTTTGTGGGTAAGGCGGTCAACCATTGCTGCCGTGAGCACTGGATCGCCAAAAATCTCTTTCCAGCGGTCGAACGACAGGTTGGTAGTGATAATGGTCGACTTACGTCCGCAACGCAGGGATAAGTGGCTAAAGAGCAGTTCTGCACCTTCTTTGTCAAAGGAGATATAACCGAACTCATCACAGACCACCAGATCGAACTTTTCAAAGCGGTTTTCCACCATCCGGAGATATTTTTGTGACCGGCTTTCACGCAGCTGAGTGAGCAGTCGGGGAACGGTTGTAAACAGCACCCGATATCCTTGCTGACAAGCGGAGATCCCAAGTGCGGTCGCAAGATGAGATTTTCCGGTCCCTGGATTGCCTGAGAAGATGATATTCTGTCCTGTTTTGATAAAATCCAGACGTTCCAGCATGGGCAGCTTTGCAGCGGCATCTTCGGGAAGATCGTCACGGTTAATGTCATGCAAGTATTTGTACTGAACAAAACCTGCCTGCCGTATATGTGCTTTCTGTCGGTTTTCAATGCGCCGGTTATATTCAAGCTCAAGCAACCGATGCAGGAACTCTTCATAGGAGAGTGTTTCCCGGGCCGCCTCTGTGGCTACCATTTCAAACTCCTTGCGCATGGTTGCAAGACGCAACTCCCGGCACAGGGTATCAATCTGTTGGATCAGTTCTTTTGCGCTCATGCTACTTCCCCCATGTTAAACGGCATCAAAAACGTGATTTCTTTCAACTGGAGGTTGGAAAACGCTTCAATCTCACCCATGACTTCTGTTGCCGGGGAGTCGTTATGGATGGATGGCTGATTGCCTAACAGTGCGATAATCTTCTCGGCGGTGACATTACCCGAACAAATCCCGCTGACGTAGATAGCCACTTCCAATAGTTTTTGGTGATCTACCTGGGCCTGGAGGCAAAACTGAAGCAACACAATAAAATCCCGGGGTTGATTGGTAAACCATCGTGTAT
>JBAXEI010000087.1:0-1308 GCA_037140515.1 Candidatus Berkelbacteria bacterium
ATAACAATGGCAACATCATTATTGTTGGTAATCAGATCGTTAATAGCGTTGGCTCCGCTGCTTTAGTAGTTGGTACTGGTAAGTACTGGCAGATTTGGAGCACTAATGCCAGTCCATTTACTGGTGCAACTGCTGATAGTACTAATGGTCTTGTTAATGACTATGTTCAATATGCTGCGACTTACGGCACTACACCATTTGCAGTTACTGGTAGAGGGTTCTTATATACCTTGGCACCAACTATTGTTGATACATTAAGCGGTGCCATTACAAAAGTCTATGATGGTACTACCAATGCAACTATTCCCATAGGTAATTACAGCGTAACCACTGCCCCAGTTAATGGTGATCTAGTTACTATTAGCGGTCAACTTACTACTGGTGCTTATGCCTCTCCTTCTGGGAATGTGACATCAAGTAATGTGGGTGTTTCAGTTGCAACTAATCCATCTATAGCCACTGCAACAACCAGTACAGCTAGTGGAAGTAAGCCAGTATATGGATATGGATTTACATTTAACAATTCATTGACGGGAAGCATTACCAAAGCCCCATTAGGTATTGCAGTGAGCGCTACCTATGCCGGTACCCAAACCTTAACCTTTGGTACAGCAGCAAAGAACGGTCTTACCAGCGGTACTATTAATGGTGTCGCAGGTGCGGTTAGCATCACTGGTTTGGTTGGCGCAGATAACACGAGCGGTATTACTGGTGTGACCATTAGTAATGCCAATGTGTCTGGTAATGCTGCGAACTCAACGTCTACCTCTGGCACCTACATCACCGCCATCACTGGTATTACTGCTAGTAACTACAGCCTGAGTTTGAGCGCTGCTAATCAGACCTTAAGTACAGGCACTCTTTATGGTGTGAATGGTAGTTTGGCAACATACACAGCAGTGACAGGTACTAATGCGGTTTGGCTTGCTAAAGCAACCGCAACGATTAGCGCTACTAAGACCTATGATGGTACAACGAGCTTAACGAATGGCCAGGTCACTATTACTGGTGTGACCGTTGGTGGCAATACCCAAGTATTGGGCTACACCGGTACGGCTACTACTAGCGATGCTAACGTGGCTACTCTTAGCAAGTATGTAGTCGATGGTGCGATGGTCTTAGTGGCTGGTGGTAGTGGTGCAACTGCAGGTGTGGCAAGCAACTACGCCTTGCCAGCTTCTAATAGCAATGCCAATAACAGCGCCACGATTACTGCTGCTACTGCAACGATTAGCGCGACTAAGACCTATGACGGTACAACGAGCTTAACGAATGGCCAGGTCACTATTACTGGTGTGACCGTTGGTG
>JBAXEI010000088.1:0-1297 GCA_037140515.1 Candidatus Berkelbacteria bacterium
TTTTTTCATTTTTTTCTCCGATTTAAGATTGTTACGCCAAATTGTAGATAGGTAGCAAATGTCACCCAGACGAGATATGGGATTTGTAGATAAACGACCCAGTGGGAAAAAGGCCAGCTCATCGTCATAGTAAGTATGATCGTAGCTAAGACGATGATGATATCGAGAGACGCGAGCAGATTATTATTTAGCTTGAATTGGAAATAGGTGAAGAGGCCATTGGCCAGTAAATTTATGATAAATGGGATCGTGAGCGCCCAAGCAACCTCTCCTTTAAATGCTGCCGAGAAGATGAAGCCGTATGAAATGAAGATCATGATATAGAGAATCGGCCAGACCACGCCAAAGGCCCACTCTGGTGGTGAGAGCGGCGGTCTCTTGTATGATTTGTAGGTATCCTGATAATCCATATGTTCCTTGGTTTGATATTAATCTTCGAAAAGTTTTCTGTAAACATGGCAATATGGTGTTTGCCCATTTTTCTCATAGTAATCTTGATGATACTCTTCGGCGGTGAAAAATTCTGTTGCTGGCTCTAGCTTTGTCTGGACCTTCATACCTTTTTGTATCAAATATTTGATCAAATCTTCGGCAATCTGCTTCTCATCTTCACTCAAATAAAAAATTTTGGAAAGATACTGAGTGCCGATATCTGGACCTTGGCCACCAACCTGTGTCGGATCATGAGTTTCGAAAAAAGTTTTGACGAGAGATTTGTAATCAACTTTTTCTGGATCGTACTCGACTTTGACCGCCTCTACATGGCCAGTCGTGCCGGTCGAGACGTTTTCGTAGCTTGGATTCTCTATCTCCCCGCCCATATAGCCGACGACGGTATTTGTGACTCCGTTTATCTTATCCAGATAGTACTGCGTCCCCCAGAAGCAGCCAGATGCGAAATATGCAGTTTTCATCGGGATTTCCTCTCTTCGGCTTTGGCGCCTTTTTCAAATTTCAGTGAGAGTGAATTTACACAAAATCTGACGTTCTTCGCGGTCAGCTGTTCGCCCTTGAAAACATGTCCCAAGTGAGCGCCACATTGAGCACAGAGAATCTCTGTCCGTGAGCCATCGGCGTCCGCCACATGTTTCACGGCCCCAGGATATTCGTCATCAAATGCAGGCCAGCCGCAGCCAGAACGAAATTTCGCGGCAGAGCTAAAAAGCGGATTGTCGCAACGAGCACAAACGTATTGCCCATCGTCGAAGAAATCATTATATTTACCGCTAAAAGGCGCTTCCGTTTTCTTGTTCTCTATCACCTCTTTGGCTTCAGCCGACAATTCGTTATTTGGCAT
>JBAXEI010000089.1:0-1293 GCA_037140515.1 Candidatus Berkelbacteria bacterium
CCTGGTGCTGGGGGTCGTGCGCCTGGGCTTGGACGCCAACTACGATCGGTTGGAGGACATGGCCAATCATCATACTTTGCTGCGCCAGATGCTGGGGTTACCCCAAAACTCGTGGGGCAATCCCGCCAAGGTCTTCCATCACCAGACCTTGCGAGACAACGTTTGCCTGGTGGACGCCCCGCTGCTCAAGCAAATTAACGGCCTGGTGGCCGCGGCCGGGCGCGAGGTGTTCCATTCCGGCTCCGGGCCCCTGGCCCCGTTGGCGATCAAGGTGGACACCTACGTGCTGGAAACCGACGTCCATTTTCCAACCGACCTGAACTTGCTCTTGGACGCTGGGCGCAAGTGTCTGGACCTGATCAAGAAATACCGTGACCAGTATGGTTACGAGCTGCCTGGCTGGCGCAAGCTCGACGATTGGCGGGCTCGCTTCAAGGCGGCCGAGCGTGTGGCCAGCAAGGCGGCCTTTGGCGGAGGCAAGGACATGGAAAAGCGCGTGCGGGCTACCGTCGGCGACTATGTGGCGGTGGGCCGGGAACTGGCGTGCAAAGTCACTGTTAGTCTCCTGAGCCTGTGCGACCAACCGGTGGATGCCGCCGACTGGGATTGCCTGGCTTACTTTGAGCAGATGCTCGACAAGCAGTTGGACCAAGTGGACCGGCGGCTGCTCCAGGGCCAGAGCATTCCACACGCCGAGAAGGTCTTCTCGTTGTTCGAGCCGCATACTGAATGGATCACCAAGGGCAAGTTGCATCCGCCAGTGGAACTGGGGCATCGGCTTTTGGTGGCGACTGACCAGCACAGCTTGGTCCAAGACTACGACGAGCTGATCAGGGATGTGGATGTGAACCAAAGCGTGCCGGTGGCCAGTCGGTTGTTGGGCCGCTTTGGCGAGGGCGGGCTGGCGAGCATAACCTTCGACAAGGGTTTTACCCGGTCTGAAGACAGGGAACTGTTGCGGCTCTACATCGGGCAAGTGGTGATGCCCAAGCGAGGCAAGAAGTCGGCGGCGGAAGCGGCGGCGGAGAGCACCTCGCAGTTTATCGCGTTGCGGCGGCAGCACAGCGCGGTGGAAAGTGACATTGCGTCCCTGGAACATCATGGGTTGAATCGGTGCTTGGACGTTGGGTTGGAGGCGTATCGGCGGTACGTGGGGTATGGGGTTTTGGCGTTCAATCTGCACCAAATCGGGCGGCGGTTGTTGGCGCAGAAGAGGGCCGCGGTGAGCGTGGCGGCATAGGGTGCCAGCGGGCAACCAGGAGGGCTGGGGCAGAGGGGAGCGGTGTGCCCAAG
>JBAXEI010000090.1:0-1290 GCA_037140515.1 Candidatus Berkelbacteria bacterium
TGGAAAGGTTCAGCATATGGTGTCCCTTTTCATTTGGATGATTCCGGCTCAGCATATTGTTACCCTCAAATGGCACTTTTAGGTTCAGCAAATCGCGACCATTTTTTTAAAATCATTCACGATAAAAAAATCTGTTCATCCAAATCTTGCACAGGTTCACCAATCTCATACCCGAATTTTTTTATCTTACGAACAACCATCTCCTCATCATTGTAAGATATGCTGAGCGATTGTTCCCTGGTATCAATAGTCGCCCAAACAAAATCTCCGATATACGCTTCACCAATACGAAAATGCTCATTGAATACGACGATATCCTCCTTACTTCCAACGATTCTGATAAAATGGATCTTGCCAGCAACCAACGGTATGGCATCCAAGTCGATCTTGAAATCAGTTCGCAACATTCGTTTTGGAGTTATCGATTTCAGGTCTTGTTTTTCCCATTTCCAAGTGTAAAATTCATTTTGACTGTCATAGAAAATCGCCGACTTGGTTTGAATATCTGACAGGCTGGTAAATATTTCCCGTTTCCAAAACAACCGGTCAAATTCCTTGTTAAACGACTCTATTGTACCATTCATCCAGGGTTTGGCAGGAGCGATAAATATGACCTCGATACCCACATACAGGCACAATCTTACAAATCGACTGATTGATCGTGGATGTGTATAGTCCCCGGCAAAAGACATTCCATTGTCTGTCTGCAGATACTTTGGTATCGGATGAGATTTCCAATAATTCAATAGGAAATCCATTACGTTGTTCATGCTCTTTCCAACATACTGATTCCCAGCGACCTGACGTCCTACGACATCTTTCAGGTGGAGTGAATTGATAGGGCCGAAGCCTTTGATATATCTCGGACCGACAAAATCTATCTCGTGCATCTCATCAACGCATTTGGGCTTAATTATTGTGTGACGCCCTTTGGATCTGACCCTCTTGTATCGATCTTTCTTGTTTATTCGCAGCTTGTTGCGTTTGATGATTCGTTTAATCGTGGATTGAGACGGAATCTCCGATAGTTCATACCCAAGTCCTTCCATTCGAAATCGGATGGCATCATCCCCTACAAAAGAGTACCTCGTGGAATCTTCAGTCCCATCCATTAATGATTTCCGGATTTTGACAACAACCTGCTCGATTTTATCTTCAGTCTTATTGTGTATGACCGTGGGTCCTCTTCGAAGATCTTTGTACCAGTTCTTCTGTCCGGTTTGATAACGGTTTAACCATTTTTTGAACCACGTTTTTGATCTATTATTCTCCCGATAAATATCGACAGCC
>JBAXEI010000091.1:0-1276 GCA_037140515.1 Candidatus Berkelbacteria bacterium
CCTGAACTCGGCTGAGTTAGGGGCATCATAATCGAGCATTAAACCTCTTTTGGCAAACGAACGCACCAGCAAAGCGGAACCTATAAATGCTATAATCCCTAATATTAAGGTATATGGAAGCATGGGTATCAGATTGGTTGGCAGAGCAACGGAAAGCTGGTGCAAAATGCCTGGAGATAAAATACATCCAGAACAAACCCTATGTCTATCATTCGACCAGCAGATACGACAAGGAAACAAAAGGTCCAAAAAAGGTCTCAAAATATCTCGGCAGACTTGATCAAAAATATGGCCTTATCCGAAAGGAAGATCGCCAACCGGGCGAGCATCCGAAGATCAGAACCATCCATGAATTTGGTAACGCTGCTGTTATCGCTGAAGAACTTGACTCACTTTTACCGGTCCTCAAATCAGCATTCCCAGGATCATACGATGAGATTGTTGCATTGTCATCAGCTCGGGTTTCCGGGTACGTTCCCCTCAAACGTATTGCAGATGTGTGGGGAAAACTGGAGAATGTTCATAATGTTCACCCGAATTGCGATCCAAAAAATCTGTCGGCCGTTTTGCGCGAGATCGGCGCTGACCGATCTGCCCAACAACAGATCTTCTCTCATTTGAACTCACAAAGTAAACAACTGATTTATGATCTCAGTTTTATCCTATCAGATTCGGCATCAATTGCTCTGACTGAAAAATCATACATTTCAGACGGCGTATATCTCCCCCACTATCACATTGCCCTTTTCTGCGGACGTGATTCCGGTCTGCCGGTTATGATACGGTCGCTGCCAGGAAGCATTACGGATGTAAGCACATTGGATCTTGCACTCAAAGAGATGGACATTCGTGACAAGATCCTGCTCCTTGACCGGGGATTTATTTCTGATGACAATTTTACTGCAATGGCAGAACGGTCAATTCAGTTTGTTATCCCACTTAAACGTGATAGCATTCACTATGCGACTCGAATTCACCTTACCGGGCACTTCCAATACCATAAACGATTGGTTCATTCCGGCAAACATGCAGTTGATAACTTCATGCTCTATCTCTTCGAAGATGAGGATCTTGCACTCGATGAGAAGAAAACGCTATATTCTCGATTTGAGAAGGGGCAGATCACCAGATTGGAACTAACTGAGGGTCTGAAGAAGGTCGGACGGATTCTATTTCTCACAACTGTAAATTTACCGGAGCAAGAGGTGTACGAACTCTACAAATCCCGGGATATGGTGGAAAAGTTTTTTGATACGTTCAAGAACGAACTGATGGC
>JBAXEI010000092.1:0-1271 GCA_037140515.1 Candidatus Berkelbacteria bacterium
TGTCGGGGCCTGTTCAAAAGTGGACTGAGACGGTTCAAAAGTGGAATTCTCACTTTGGGACGCATATTCGAGTTGACTCCCGCATAAATGCAGTCTCGGAGGAGGCCGGAGCGGAGCGGAGGCCGACGGAGAGGCTGCATTTATGCGGCGGAAAATCCCCCCTCCCATGGCGGAAGCAGGCCGGTTTTCTTTGATCGTGCCATCTGCGCATGGCGCTCCATCTTCCTGCCTTGAAAAGAAACAAATCATCCACCGCCTGCCGCCGCGTTTTGTCCTCCGCATCCTTGCCGATTTCAATGACGGGGTCATCGACGCATCAAGGGCCACCAGGCATTTGGGCATCGGCAAATCCCGCCTCTATGAGCTGCGGAGCGAGTACCTGAGCAACAGGAAGTCCTACCAGCCCAAAGCCAGCGGTGGCGGACATTGCCGCGGTTGGCCAGAAAAAGTCAGGACATTCCTTCAGGGCTTCCTTCCCTTGCAGAACCCGCCCAACTACCAGCTCGTGACAGACGAATTACAACGCCTCTGCGACTTCAAGCGGGCGAGATCTTGCGTCGAGGTTCATGTCAAAACTCACTTCTCCCACCTCGTCCCTGCCGTCGTGCGAAAACCGCGCGCCTACCGACGCTTCCGCCGCGCACGCATCGGCGAGCTTTATCAGCACGACAGTTCCATCCACCAATGGTGGCCGGCCGCCGCCAAACAAATCCTTCTCCTCACCGTCGATGATCATTCCGGCTTCAATGTTGCCGGTCGTTTCGTCCCTGCCGAGACAACATGGAATCACTTCTGCCACTTCCGCGGCGCTTTCGAAATCCACGGGTTGCCAGACGCCGTCTACACCGACGCCTTGAGTCTCTTCGGCCCAAGCTCTACCAACGATCATAGCGATCCGAGAAGTGAGTTCCAACGTGCCCTGCTTGGCCTTGGCGTGGTTCACCTTGTTGCTCCGACTCCACAGGCCAAAGGAAAGATCGAACGCCGCTTTGGCACTTTCCAGAGACGCCTCGTCACGCTCCTGGCTCACGCCAAGGTTCAGACTTGGGAGCATGCCGATGAAATCCTCCAAATGGAAATCAGCCGCCAGAATCGCACTCGCCAACGCAGCACGGGCCTGATCCCTCTGGATGTCTGGGAAAATGCCCTGCTGGAAAACAAGAGCCATCTTCGCCCAGTGCCTCCTTCAAGACTGCTGGATCTGCATCTTTCCCTCCGCGCGATGCGCCGGGTCAACAACGATCAGACCATCGACTTTGAAGGCCAAAATT
>JBAXEI010000093.1:0-1260 GCA_037140515.1 Candidatus Berkelbacteria bacterium
TATAATGTACCCCAATCTTAGGGCAGCGATCCGGTGTTTTTTAAGTTGATTCTTTTCTTTTAAAATTAAACATTCTTTTGTTGTTGAACCGGTTTGAGACGGGAGATAACTCTTGCAGAGTTATCCTCGGCGAAAAACGTTTCTCTTTTTGCTTCTTTTTCTCTTTGTTAATTTCTGTTCATTTGTTCATAACTCAGGCCGCATTCCGATAAACCGATTCAGGGGTTTTATAATCCAGTGACTGATGCAATCGTTCCTTGTTGTAAAAATAGAAGTATTTCTGCAAGCCTTCGTAAAGTTGGACACCATCATCAAAGACATGAATGTAAACGCACTCGTACTTTACGCTTTTCCAAAGCCTTTCAATAAAAATGTTGTCAATGGCCCTTCCTTTACTGTCCATACTGATGGCAATGGGTTTTTCTCGTTCTGTGAGCAGCGAAGTATACTCAAAGGCCGAGAACTGACTACCCTGGTCTGAGTTAATAATTTCCGGCTGACCATAAGTCTCAATGGCTTCCTCGACGATCTGGCGACACCACAGTGAGGTCATCGTGTTGCTGATGCCCCAGTTTACCACAAATCGCGTATGCACGTCTATTACGGCACACAGGTACATAAATCCATGACGCATGGGCACATACGTTATATCGATAGCCCAAACCTGGTTTGGATGATCGATCACAAGATCCTTTAAGAGATAGGGGTAAACCGGGTTCTCTTTGCTTTTCTTGCTGGTATTACGCTTGTGATAGATGGTTCGCCAGCCGATGAGCTCCATCAGCCGTTTGATCCGTTTACGGTTCACCGGATACCCCTGATACCTTAACCAGGCTGTGATGCGTCTGATCCCATAAAAAGGAGTTTTATAGTACTGCTCGTCGATCAGGCGCATCAAATTCAGATTCTCCGGGGTTTCTGGTACCGGAGTGTAATATAACCCGCTGCGATGGATACGCAGCAAGTCACATTGACGGCAAAGACTTATATCTATTCCTTTTTCAATCATGGAGCGTCTTGCCTGAAGCGTCTTTACAATAATTTTTTTTTAAGCCAATCGATTTCTACCTTCTGCTGCCCGATCTGTGAATACAGCTTATCTAACAGAGCTTCTTGCTGCTGTTTATCGTCACTGATCTTATCGTCCGATGAAAAAACCATAGTGGCTTTGGTCAGAAATTCTTTTTTCCAGATCCCAATCTGATTTGGATGAAGTTCGTACCTTCGGGCTAGTTCTTCCAAACTGGTTCGTTCTTTTAA
>JBAXEI010000094.1:0-1255 GCA_037140515.1 Candidatus Berkelbacteria bacterium
TGCGTTATTGTCAGCATTGGATTTTGTCTGTTCATATAATCCCAAAAACGGACGTATTGTGGATAATTCACCTCAACTAGATGAGAATCTTTACCAGCGATGGAGGAGCTCATATCCGCTTCCTCCGGGGACAAACGAGATTGTGGCCTATGATCTCACATCGGTCCTTCTCTATGGCAATACCTGTCCACTTTCTGAAAAAGGGTATAATCCCCCTGAGAGCCGGCTAAACCAGGTAAATCTGACTGTCCTGGCTTCACGGTTTGACCAGTACCCGCTTGCTCATCTGGTGTATGCAGGAAATCGACATTCTATATCGACAGTACGTAACCTCCTGCTAAGACTTGACGATATGGAAATTATTCCGGGCACCATCGTCTGGGACCGGGGGAATACTTCACAAGAAACAATTGAAGCTGTTGAATCACGAAGGTGGAACCTACTCTGTGGCATCCCCAAAGTATCTGAGGAAGCGAAAGAAATCGTGGCTGCGACTGATGTGCCCCTTGAACCACGTTACCTGGTTCCGACTTCGGATGTCGGTGAGATTTATGCTGTCAAAATAAATCGCCAGATCTTTGGCAGATCAGGCACAGTGGTTGTTTATACGAACATTGGTAAGAAAAGCAGGGATGTGAAAAGACGAAATGCTGCTCTTTTCCACATCGGGAATGAGCTCGATGCACTTGCAGAGAAAGTATATCCTGCTCAGGTAATCGCCGAGGCTGAAGTAAAGGAGGTGGTGAATGGTTGGACACGATTCTTCAAGTTCTCCTACCATGTCGACGAAAAGGGGTACCGTTTTCATTGGATATATGATGAGGCGGCAATCGAAAACGCTAGTCGTTTAGATGGGAAGTGGATTCTATACGCCTCAAATCATGAGTTAAGTGCAAGCGATATCGTTATTTCCTATTTTGAGAAGGATTTTATTGAAAAATTGTTCAGGTGCCTGAAGACTGAGGAAGAGATTGCTCCTGTGCGTCATCGACTTGAGTACCGGGTCAGAGCTTACTTCTTTGTATGCATGCTCGCATTGCGCCTGAGACTTGCCCTTAAAGCTAGGTTGCATAATATGCGGGTGAAGGATAAGCCTAGTGTAGATAAATTTCTCAAAATGCTGGGCAGAGTAGAACGCGCTGAATCTATGGTTGGAGATGAAAAGATCTCCATTTATCTCAATGTTTCTGTAGATTTACGGAAATATCTTCGTTCTATGAAGATGTTGGATCTTTTTCCTGATGCCCCGAAGTCA
>JBAXEI010000095.1:0-1250 GCA_037140515.1 Candidatus Berkelbacteria bacterium
GAGCCCATCCAACCACCAAGGATAATTGTTGGACGGCCCACCAGAGAACCCAATATCAATAATGGATACAACCACCAGATTCATACAATTACCGGAAACTCACGCGCATCCAGCCATTTTAATTCCGGGGGATAGAATAAAACCGAATTATTCATTGCCGGAAAAATAGCATCCGCTCAAAGGACCGCATTTATGCGGGGAAATATCTGATATCTTCAATAATACAGTGCGAGCTGCTGAACCGGCCGAATATTATTCTGCAGATGCCCAAGGAGGAGAATTTGGTATGCTACGAAATTAGCCAGGACATAGAGTTTTTTACTGGAATTTCTCAATTTTCTGACATCAAATTTAACAGTGGATTTGAGATTATTGTGTGTCCGTTCACAGTCTCCCCGTTTCTTGTATACCCCACGAAACGTTGGATCGCGAAGATTTTGATTTCTCAAATACATCCCAACCTGTTCTTGCCGCCCATTTTTGTACAGAAATTCAAGTTTCTGTGATTGCGTGGCATGGACCGACCCACCTTTCTTCCATAATTTGTTCACCCAGTGGTCAATCCGTTCTTCTTCCCCCTCTTCATTAATTACGGCATTATCACGGAAATCAATGTACGGTTTAACACGAAGGACCTGATGAATATCCGCATGGGTCTGAAATGAATCATATCCACCATCAGCAAAAACGCCGGATATTTTTGGTTTCATCTGTTCCACGCCCTTGATCATTGAGAAGGCATATTTTGAATCTGATTCTGTTCCACCTGAATAACAGCAGAAGACGGGAATATCGTCAATATGAAAAATATGTGCCTTATCCATCTTGCAATTATAATGTGGATTGAACTCCGCATAGTTGTCATATCGTGAAGCCTCTAATGGTGTTGAATCCATTATCCCGACACCTACACCCGATTCCCGGCAGATCATTGTCCCCACAATTTCCATGAGCCTCTCAAAACCTTCCTCTTTAAGCCGGTATTTGACAAAGTGATGTAGCGTAGAACGGGCTGGAATAGCATATCCGTTTCCTGTCCATGGTAGAGCAAGATATCGGCAGTCATCATCAGTTAGTGTGAGAACCGTATCTCTGTATGAGAATTTGCGAAATAACTTCACAACTACCAGTTTTAGCATAATAAGAGGATCATGGCGAAAATGTCTTCCGACTCCCTCGTAACAATTGTCCTCAAGATGCCGCACGAGGAGATACAAATCTATATGTTGCAGATACTCGCTAATCGGTAT
>JBAXEI010000096.1:0-1234 GCA_037140515.1 Candidatus Berkelbacteria bacterium
CTAGTGTCAAGTCAGTGATGTAATGTCTAGTAATAGTGTTATAATTTCAGTTAACCGTAAATTATAACACTGAGGTCTAGGCAGATGCTGAATAAGAGATACAAAGTAACATTAACACAAGAAGAAAGGAGAGAGCTAGAAGTTATATCAACCAAGGGAGTTTATCGATCACAAAAAGTGATCAATGCATTGATTCTATTATCATGTGATGTTGGGGTAGATCAGGAGAAGCATTCTAAATACGAAGACATAGCAGCTGTACTAAATATAAGCACAAAAAAGATAGAGCGAGTCAAGAAACGCTTTGTTGAAGAGGGCTTTGAAATTGCGCTTGACGGGCATAAAAGTGAGCGTGTTTATAAAAAGAAAGCAGACGGAGATTTTGAGGCTCACCTGATAGCTATGAGTTGCGGAAAACCTCCCAAAGGACATTGCCGATGGTCGTTGCGTCTGCTTGCGGACAGGGCTGTCGAACTTGAATATATTGATACAGTTTCGCATGAAACAATAAGACAGGTTCTAAAAAAAACGAAATTAAGCCCTGGAAAAAGAAGTGCTGGGTGATACCGCCGGAACACAATGCCGGATTTGTTGCTCACATGGAAAATGTTCTTGATGTTTATAAGCGTCCATATGACTGTGATTTTCCTGTAGTGTGTATGGATGAATCTCCCCGGCAGCTGATTGGAGAAGTAAAAGTTCCAATTCCAGCAGTGCCTGGCAGACTGGAAAAGATTGATTATGAATATGAACGCAAAGGAACATGTAATGTTTTTATGGCAAGTGAACCACTGACAGGAAAGCGGATGGTAAAAATAACTGAACATCGAAAAATTCCTGACTGGGCGTGTTTTATAGAAGATATAGCCTCGAAATACAAGAACGCTAAAAAGATAACCCTGATCATGGACAACCTTAACACGCACAAACCTGAATCACTGTATGAAACTTTTTCGCCTGAGAAGGCAAAAGCTCTTTGGGACAGGTTTGAATTTGTATTCACTCCTGTACACGGAAGCTGGTTGAACATGGCGGAAATTGAACTCAATGTTTTAATAGGTCAATGCTTGGATAGAAGAATAGACAATATAGAAGAAGTCAAAGAGGAAGTATACGCATGGCAAAAGCGCAGAAACAACCTGAACGCAAAAATAAATTGGCAGTTTAGAGCAGTTGATGCTCGTGTGAAACTTAAGAGACTTTATCCGACTTTAGAGGTTTGACATGACACTAG
>JBAXEI010000097.1:0-1232 GCA_037140515.1 Candidatus Berkelbacteria bacterium
TATTGCATGAAAACAAATAATTCTGGCTGATGCTTTCGGAAGAAATCGGCATAAGTACAAACTTCTTTAATTGAAGATGATGACATTTTATTAACGTGCTTCATTATCCGCTCTTCGTATTCAAGGCGAATTTTTTCGCGACGATATTCAGGGATATCACTGTATTCAGCTTCCTTTTTTCTTTCGCAAGCTGACTTGTAAATCTCGTGTATCCCCTTAAACCAGATTTCTAATTCTTTATTATCTGGATTCTTTTTAAGTAATTCCTTTCCATTACGCAAGATATGAACCCAACAACGTTGGAGTAAGCAACATATTTTGTTATAACCGGCATATCCATCACAAATTATCACTCCGGAATACTCATCACCTAATATCAATTGGGGAATTATACCGCCTCGTGAACTATCTCTCATGTAATAACGAACCCAGTCCGTTACTGCTACCCAAACATATCCATTCTGACCTTTTTCACGATAACCGGTCTCATCCATGTGAACATATGGACTGCCACGTATCTCATCACGCAACTTCTCGTATTCCTTTTTCCCTATTGCCGCAACACTATGCAAGATATTGGTTATTTCACCGGCTGATAATTTTACCTTATACATATAGAGAAGGATTTGGCGAATTGTCGCCAAAGGAATGCGGCAAACAGTTGCAAAATATGAAATCATGCTCATTCCGTTGGCATCTATACGATGCCTGCCTACAATTCCATGCTCATTCGGATTAGGTTTACCAGTACAAATGCGTCCGCATACACCGCATTTTCGACTATAGGATATATGCTGTATATACTTTACCGGAGCTACAGGAAAAACTATTTGTTCTTTACGTGATTCTTCCCATCCGCCTGTTAACTTATGATTGCAGTCAGGGCAATAATCGAGATAATGTTTTATTTCTTCACTCGGAGTGTCAGAACATTTGCGGGAAAAACCACCATGGCGTTTCTTGCGTTCCCCTGCAATCTTCTTATCAGTATTTTTCTTAACCCAATGAGGCGGGTCTTTCTTATTCTTATCAGATTTTAACGATTCCAGCTCTTTTTCGAGGTTACTTATCTTTGTTTTCAACTGCTCATTTTCAGCAACAATCTTTAAATACTCATCTTTAATGTGACGTAATTCTGCTAACTCTTTCTGCATTTCTGCGAGAGTAGCTACTAATATATCCATGTTTTGATTTGCGTTTCTTGCCACATATAAGGAATTCTACGCCTCACA
>JBAXEI010000098.1:0-1228 GCA_037140515.1 Candidatus Berkelbacteria bacterium
GTATTGATATTGCTGAGAACCGCATGATTGGATTTGGTGCTATCAAAAAGAAGTTCAGTCAAATGTGGCCTCATTTGAACGAACGAGCCAGACGGATGGTGGCTGCGGCGGAGGCTATGCAACTTGGCTATGGGGGGGTGTCACTGGTCAGCCTTGCCTGCGGATTGTCCCGGGTCACGGTCACCAAGGGAATCAACGAACTGACGACAACACCCCTACCAGCGGACCGCGTTCGACGCTTGGGAGGCGGGCGTCGGAAGCTGGAAGTGCAGGACCCCGCTTTGCCCGGCTTATTGGAATCCTTGGTGGATCCATTGTCGCGTGGCGACCCGGAATCGCCGCTACGCTGGACCTGCAAGAGCACCCGCACGTTGGCGGGGGAACTGACTGACCGTCAGCATCCGATCAGTCACGAGAAGGTGGCTCAGTTTCTGCACGGCCTGGGCTACAGCTTGCAGGGCAACCGCAAGACCGAAGAGGGAGAAGATCATCCCGACCGAGATGCCCAGTTCCGGCACATCAATCGACATGTGCGAGCGGCAATGGCGAAGGATTGGCCGGTGATTTCAGTCGATACCAAGAAGAAGGAGTTGGTGGGCAACTATGCGAATAAAGGGCAGCAATGGCGTCGCAAGAAGACGGGCGAGCGGGTCAACGGCCATGACTTCCCCAATCCGTCGGTGCCCCGCGCCTATCCGTATGGCATCTACGACCATCGTCGCAACACCGGATTCGTCAATGTGGGCACCGATCATGATACCGCCACCTTTGCAGTGGCTTCGATCCGCGGGTGGTGGCATTACGAAGGTCGCCGACTGTACTCAGCGGCAACCCAACTCGTCATCACTGCCGACGGGGGCGGCAGCAATGGCTATCGACTGCGCCTCTGGAAGTTAGAATTGCAGCGATTGGCCGACCTGACCGGCTTGGTGATCCAGATGCACCACTTTCCACCGGGCACCAGCAAGTGGAACAAGGTGGAACATCGTCTCTTCTCGTTCATTTCCTCGAACTGGCGAGGGGAACCGTTGCGAGACTACGAGACGATTGTGCGCTTGATTGCAGGTACGACGACGGCCAAAGGGTTGACGGTCACATGTCGGCTAGATCGTCGGAAATACCCGATCGGGCGAAAGATCAGCGATACGGAAATGGCTGGAATCAACCTCATTCCGTTTCGCTTTCATGGCGAATGGAATTACACAATTCACCCTCGCCAACTAAAGAA
>JBAXEI010000099.1:0-1210 GCA_037140515.1 Candidatus Berkelbacteria bacterium
GGCTCTTCATCAACAAGTGGGGCATAAAGGTTACTCGATATATAATAATGAGTGACCAAACAACATGATTACAGAGGAGAACGATCATGCCCCAGGAAGAGATTATAATCGGGATAGCCGGATTTAAAACAGTAGGTTATTCCAAAGATGAAAGCAAAAACATCATCATCAATGCTAAGTACACAGTAAAACCCAGGTGTCCTCATTGTGGATGTAAAGCATTGAGGATTAAAGACAGTTTTATAAGAAGAGTCAGGCACGGGACAATATTGTCCCGTAACAGTTACCTTGAATTCAAGGCAAGAAAATATCTCTGCTACAACTGCAACAAGTATTTCAATGAGAAATTCCATGGTATACTTCCCTATAAAAGAAGCACTGAGAAGTTCAGGAAAGAGGTATTTGAGAATCATCGGGACGGAATATGCCAGAGCACTTTAAGAAACAGACTCCAGATAGGTTCTTCAACAATTGAAAGATGGAGTCATGATTTCCTGAAGCTGAGAGCCTCAATGAATAACAACAATCCATGCCCTTCAGTATTAGGCATAGATGAACACTTTTTTACAAAGAAAGACGGATATGCAACAACCCTCTGCGACCTTAAGAGCAGGAAAGTCTACGATGTGATTCTTGGGAGATCAGAAGAAGCCCTTAAATCCTATATTAATTCACTTGAGGGAAAAGATAAAGTAAAAATAGCTGTAATGGATTTATCAAATACCTACAGAAACATAGTCACAAGACACTTTCCCAATGCAAAAATCGTAGCTGACAGGTTTCATGTGGTGAGGCTTATTAATCATCACTTTCTTAAAGTCTGGCAGCTGATAGATCCTAAAGGCAGAAAGAACCGCGGCTTGTTATAGCTTATGAGAAGACATGAGTATAATCTTACTCCAAAACAGAAAGTAAAACTAAAGTCATATTTTGACTCAATTCCTCCAATGGAAGGGATTTATACCTTTAAACAGGAGTTAAGCATGTTGATGCTCAATAAACAGATAAACAAGAAAAAAGCCAAAGTCCTTATTCCAAAATTTCTGAATATGGTAAATGAACTTAAATATTCTAAACTTGAACCAATGGTCACACTTGGAAACACCCTGGAGTCGTGGAGCACAGAGATAGTCAGGATGTGGAGGTTTACAAGAACCAACTCAATAACTGAAGGGTTCCATACAAAAATGGAAATGATATCCAGAAGAGC
>JBAXEI010000100.1:0-1196 GCA_037140515.1 Candidatus Berkelbacteria bacterium
GAGTGTTGACCAATTGCTATTTTTGTGATATTTTATTTAGAGTTTAGAAATTCAAAAGGAGTTAGAAATTAATCAGAAGCAAAGATTTCTTCGAGCGAACGAGCAGATACGAGTTTCGCCTATCGTGGCGATCGACGAAGATGGAACAAATCTCGGTACAATTCCTACTAGAGAGGCCTTAGATATTGCATATGAAAAGGGCCTTGATTTGGTTGAGATCAATCCGACAAATCGACCTCCTATTTGCAAGATTATGGATTTCGGACGTTACAAATACGATTTGGCTAAGAAAGAAAAAGAAAGCAAAGCCAAGCGTACTGTCGTCGAACTAAAGGAGATGAGACTGACTTTCAAGATTGGTGACCATGATCTTGAATACAAAGCAAAGCAAGCCAGAGAGTTCTTCGATGCTGGCAACAAGGTCAAGGTCTCGATGAGACTCCGCGGCCGAGAAAATGCAATGGGCGAAATGGCCTACGCTGTATTCGATCGTTTCGCAGACAAGATGAACCTTGCCTACGAAAACAAGCCGCTCAGAGCCGGCAATCAGATCGTCGCGATGCTCTGCGAGAAGAAAACTGAAGATTCAAATAAAAAATAACGATACTTAAAAAGGTCCCCATGAAGCTAAAAACCCATAAAGCAACAGCAAAAAGAGTAAAGTGCACAGTCACCGGTAAATATTTACGGGTCAAATCCGCTAAAAGCCACCTTTTGACACACAAAGCTAATCCACCAAAGTATCCTTTGGTTCTTAGCAAAAATGATGTTGCAAAAGTTAAAAAAATGATCCCATACAATTAATAATCCCTTATTCGATTTGGAGAAAAAATGAGAGTTAAAACAGGCACCGCTAGACGCGCCAAACATAAAAAAATTATCAAAAAAGCTAAAGGCTACCAAGGCAGACGAAATTCCGTCTTCAAGCTAGCTAAACAAGCCGTCATCAAAGCAGGACGCTATGCTTATCGTGACCGAAAAGTTAAGAAAAGAACTTTCCGATCTCTCTGGATCATCCGAATCAACGCTGCACTCAAGGGAATCGGTATGAGCTACTCAGTTTTCATCAATAAGCTCATGAAGAGCAACATCGATGTAAACCGCAAACACCTTGCAGACCTTGCAGAGAACGACCCAAAAGCTTTCCAAGCAATCGTCGACAAAGTCAAATAGATATATACGAACTCAAAAAAACC
>JBAXEI010000101.1:0-1195 GCA_037140515.1 Candidatus Berkelbacteria bacterium
GGTTCAATTCACATCGGCAAACTTGATTGGCCGGGACCGAGACTTAAAAATGGTAAAGCGATCACGATCGCTGAATCATCGGGTCCGTCTGCTATTTCAAGATTGCGCATGGCGATCCAACTAAACAAACCAGTTCCTTTCAGAGATGGAATGGTTGCCGAATGGGGCGAATCATTCGAAGATGACGAGTGGAAGATGCACTCAATCCCGCCCAAGGGGCACATCCTCACGCCGGAAGAGTCAGTTATTCCTATCGAAGTCCTGACTCTGGCAAAATGGCTTCAAAATCGTTTTGATTGCTCTGGTGGAGTTTGGCTCCGCGTTGATGCGGACATGCCAAGGTTTGTCGAGATGAAACTCAATAAACCTCACAACATCTCGGCGGCAGAGCTATACTCTCCCACTGAATTCATTTTGAATCTCTGCCAAGAGGTTCGAGAACATTTCCCTGGCTAAAGCCAGAAAGAGCCGAAATGGCGTCCGATCTAATCGCGACGCCTTTTTTCATACCCAATATGATCAATATTTTTATAAAAATACTATAGAAAATGGGAATATCTTGATATAAAAAAATACCGTTTGGAGCTCGTCCAAGCGGTATTTGTGCTCAAGGGTTAGTTTGAAAATGTAATATTCATTTCCTTCATAAGTTCTAATTGTTTCTCATATTGCCACTTTTTCCAGATAGGAATAGGGCCGATCGTTTGCACCAAGATGGTGTGAATATCCAGTGAATTTCCGCCGAGGATATCTTTCTCCAGCTGGTCTCCGACTATCACGGCGTTTTTGTCAGTTCCGCCTATTTTGTCCAGTGCCGGCATAAGTGCCGCAACATCTGGCTTCATGGGATTCGGCCACTTGCAGGCGTGATACTTTGCGTCAAGCAACTTTGCGAATCTCTCTACGCGTTTCTCAAAAAAGAAAACTCCGCAGTTGGAAACAATACAAAGGTCTTCGATCCACAGATTCGCCTGGGCTTCGAGTATATGATAAATCACATTTTCATCATATTTGTCGGACATGTTCGGCGCGAGCGTGCCGTCGAGGTCAAAGACGATTCTCGTCAGACCATATTGATGAAGTTCTTTGAAATCGATATCGGCCACAGATTTACGAACCATCGATGGCCTGAGAATATCAAGATTTTTTTCCAATTTTCTTACCTCCAAAATTGATAAAGATATTATAACATAAT
>JBAXEI010000102.1:0-1189 GCA_037140515.1 Candidatus Berkelbacteria bacterium
TGAATCGGCCTCACACTCTGCCAGTGAGAGTGCTTCACACAGTGCTAGTGAATCGATCAGTCACAGTGCTTCAGAATCCATTAGCCACAGTGCTTCTGAGAGCGCCTCGCACAGTGCTTCAGAATCCATTAGCCATAGCGCTTCTGAGTCTGTCAGTCACTCTGCGAGCGAGTCTGCTTCACACAGTGCGTCTGAGTCGATTAGCCATAGTGCTTCTGAATCAGTCAGTCATAGTGCGAGTGAGAGTGCTAGCCACTCAGCTTCTGAATCGATCTCTCACTCTGCTAGTGCATCGGCTTCGTACTCTGACTCAGTCAGTCACTCCGCTAGTGAGAGTGCCTCACACTCTGCGAGTGAGTCCGTCAGTCATAGTGCTTCTGAATCAAGCTCTCATAGTGCGAGCGAGAGTGCTTCGTACTCTGACTCAGTCAGTCATAGTGCTTCTGAATCCATTAGCCATAGTGCTAGTGAGTCGGTCAGCCACTCCGCTTCTGAATCGGCTAGCCACTCAGCTTCTGAATCAAGCTCTCATAGTGCGAGTGAGAGCGTATCGCACAGTGCTTCTGAATCGATCAGCCACTCTGCTTCTGAGAGCGCCTCACACAGTGCGTCTGAGTCGGTCAGTCATAGTGCTTCTGAATCAATCTCTCATAGTGCGAGTGAGAGTGCTTCGTACTCCAACTCCATTAGCCACAGTGCTTCTGAGAGTGCTTCGTACTCTGACTCGGTCAGCCACAGTGCGAGCGAGAGCGCCTCTTACTCTGAATCCGCTTCTCACTATGCGAGTGAATCCGCTTCCTTAAGCGCTTCTTTAAGTGCCTTAGCTTCTGCAAACCCCAGCGCTTATGC
Organism: Candidatus Berkelbacteria bacterium; assembly: GCA_037140515.1. Taxonomy (GTDB): domain Bacteria; phylum Patescibacteriota; class UBA1384; order XYA2-FULL-43-10; family 1-14-0-10-43-13; genus ELA241. Next base: position 850 of record JBAXEI010000102.1, read on the forward strand.
TGCGCACTCTGCCAGTGAGAGCGCTTCTTACTCTGCATCCGTTAGCCATAGTGCTAGTGAGTCGGTCAGCCACTCCGCCAGTGAATCGGCTTCTTACTCTGACTCTGTCAGTCACAGTGCTTCTGAATCCGTTAGTCATAGCGCGAGTGAGAGTGCTTCTTACTCTGGCTCGATCAGCCACTCCGCTTCTGAGAGCGCCTCACATAGTGCTTCTGAATCGATCTCTCACAGTGCCAGTGAGAGTGCCTCACACAGTGCTTCTGAATCGGCTAGCCATAGTGCTTCTGAGTCAGCTAGCTACTCCGCTAGTGAATCGGCCTCACACTCAGCTTCTGAATCG
>JBAXEI010000103.1:0-1182 GCA_037140515.1 Candidatus Berkelbacteria bacterium
TGCGTAGGTTGAAATACATCGGTAACAAATCTGGTATAATCTCAAGTCAAAATGATTTGAGTAAATCAGAGAGGATTATCGATGTATATAACAGCGATCAAAAGTCCTAATGTAGGACAACCAATCTTCAGGCGGAATGGATACAAAGGGTTTGATCCATTCCTTGTAAAGGATCCGCCGCTTCTAACGATGCCTGTTCGGTGGCGCAAGGTTGCCAAACAGCTTAATCTTTCCACTGAAGCTAAACTTCGATTAGAGTGGATAATCTTCTATGAGATCGCTTGTAACAAAGATGCCTATGTTACTGCCAAACACTTTGGTATCGCTCCTAAGACCTTCTACAAATGGCATAAACGGTTCGGAGATGGTAGAGTCAGAAACCTTGAGGAACATTCTCGAGCTCCAGCTAAAAAGAGAAGTTCAACTATTACCTTAACAGAAGAAATTCGAGTTAAAGAACTGCGAAAGCAGTATATTCATTGGAGCAAAATGAAGCTCTCCAGAATCTATCAAACTGTTTATGGAGAAAGAATCTCTGCCTACAAAGTTCAAGTTATCATTAACAAACACAACCTCTATCCAGACAAAGTTAAGCACGAGAAGTTAAAAAGGAAACTAAAAAGGAACGAGGGCAAGAACCGGATCCAGAAACTGGAAATGAAAGAGGAACATTGGTTTCTGTTTCATCTAGATACTATTGTCTTCTATTGGCAACACTTAAAGCGGTATGTTCTAACAGCTACAGATCATACCGGCAAGATTGCTTACGCTAGAATGTATACTACTAAATCAAGTGCTTCTGCCAAGGACTTTCTCTACAGATTGCATTATCTAATTGATGCCCCAATTGCTAATATTCAGACCGACAACGGCAGTGAGTTTTATGATCAGTTTGAAGAAGCCCTTACCCTCCTTGAGATTACTCACTGGTTCTCTCGTCCACATACCCCAGAAGACAATGCTGTGGCTGAAAGATTCAACCAAACCATCCAGGACGAGTGGATCAATGATGGTAACTTTACTACTAATATCCACAAATTTAACAAGGAGTTAACTAAATGGCTTATAGAATACAACTTTGTCAGACCGCACGTGACCCTTGACTATATGACCCCTATTGAGTATCTTGAAGATACTTTAAGAAAACAACAGAAGTTGTTACCGATGTACTCGACCGGAATA
>JBAXEI010000104.1:0-1148 GCA_037140515.1 Candidatus Berkelbacteria bacterium
GCGGGAAAAGAAGCGCGTCGACAGTGTAGTCAAACTTTACCTCATCCAGCATCGGAATAAGCGGCGTTTTGATCAATCTCTCGATAATCTCTTTCCGCCACGCCGTAAACGTATTGGAGGCAATAAACTTCTTTGCTGCTTGTGACTCAGCAATTCTTCGATTTATTTCGTCGATGTAGGTTTCGAACATCTCTCGATCAACGACCAAGATTAGGTCGACGTCATGTGCGCTGTCGCCAGTTGCAGCGACTCCGCCAAACAAATAAACTTGTTGAATCAGCGGATTTGTCAAATAGTATTTGGCAAGAGCTAGCGCTTCCGCATAAGCTCTGCCGGTTTGGATCAATGTTGTCATTGTGTCCTCCTTCGGTCAGAGCCGAACGCTTCTGTAGCTATTTATATAGCACAAATTGATCTCAGCGTAAACACAATATATTGAATATCAATATAAATTGGAATAAAATTTGATTATTATCGATAGGACTAAAAAGGAGAATCATGACCGAAGAGAAAGACGAAAAATGTGAATGTGAGGGTAAGGACTGGAAGTACGAGTGTGATGGCAAGGATTGGAAGTACAAGAAGTGGCATCATGGTGCTCGTGGTGGGATGAAAGGCGGAAGTTTCTACGGTCTCGCAGTAATCGGCGTGGCAATCTATTATATCCAGCAAGTTCATGGCTTTTGGCCTGTGATCGTTGCAATTTTGAAAGCCATGGTCTGGCCTGCCTTCTTGCTTTACAAAGTTTTTGGAATGCTTCATATGTAAGAACTAAATAGGGGTTTGGAAAAATGGAAATCAAATTGATTGCGCCATGCGGAATGAACTGCGGTGTTTGCCTCCATTTTTTACGTGCGGAGAATAAATGTCCTGGCTGCCACACGGGCAGAAAGGTAAATAATCGACCAATAAAGTGCGGAATAAGACTTTGCAAGGAGCGTAAGGGAGCCTTTTGCTTTGAATGCGACAAGTTTCCTTGTGATCGACTGAAAAGGCTGGATTCGAGATATCAAGAGAAATATGGCATGAGTGAAATAGAAAATCTTGAATATATTCGTGACCACGGAATACAAAAATTTATTGAAAAAGAAGAGAAAAAATGGGTCAGCGAGAAGGGCGTTTTTTGCGTTCATGATCAGAAATATTAT
>JBAXEI010000105.1:0-1146 GCA_037140515.1 Candidatus Berkelbacteria bacterium
GGCATATTTATTTATCATACATTGTCACAAGTTTATCCTGTAAACGGACGTAAGAAATAAGGAGTAAAATGTTGAACGAAGAACAGCAAGAGCTAATTGAGAGCCAAAACATCGTTGCTCTCTCCACATCAAGTTTGGACGGTCAAGCACACACTATTTTTGTCGAAGCAAGCATGGTGAAGAGTGATTCGATCATTATCACAGATAATCATATGGTCAAAACGCTTCAAAATATTGAGGAAAATAATAAAGTTTTTCTCCTTGCTTACTCTGGAAATTATAGGACGATTCTAAACATTACAGGCACAGCGATTTATCATGATTCTGGTGAGCTACTTGAGGAAGTCAAGAATTTGCCATCAAACGCTAGCGAGCAGCCAAAGGGTGCGATCGTGGTTAATATCATAAATGTAGAAGAACATAATTCAAACGAAGATTTCTAGGAGAAAAATGGCAGAAGTAAAAATTATAATTCAGGGCGTTCACGGCAAACCAATCGATGGTAAGTTGCAGATTGGTGCAACGGTAACGCTTATCAAATCGGACAAAAATATACTTGTAGATACAGGTTATTTTGAAGATAGGGAGGCATTGATTGCCACGTTGGCCGAGGAGAAGCTGACTCCCGATCAGATAGATATCGTTATCATCACTCACATGCATATGGACCATGTGGTGAACACTTATCTCTTCGAAAACGCCAAGATTTTTTGTAAACTTCGGAAAGATTATATCGGTCAGTACCATATTCAAAAGAAAAAAGCGTGCAGAGAATTGAACTTGTTGACGGCACGGAAATTGCCAAAGATGTTTCAGTCTTGCTGACGCCTGGCCATACCGAAGATCATATGTCGGTGCTCGTGAAAACTGAGAAGGGGAATGTTGTCATCGCAGGGGACGCGATTGCAGATGAAAGCTTCGTCGAGCTAACTATGACACCACCACTTGCGACCGATTTTCGCGATTATGACGAAAGCAGAAAGAAGATTATTGCAGTCGCAGACTACATAATCCCTGGCCATGGTGATATGTTTGAAGTGAAGAAATAACCGCATATTTAGATCACAAAAAACCTCAGCATTTCGGCTGAGGGTTTTTTTGAGTTCGTATATATCTATTTGACTTTGTCGACGATTGCTTGGAAAG
>JBAXEI010000106.1:0-1129 GCA_037140515.1 Candidatus Berkelbacteria bacterium
GAGGATTCCTATAAACCTGCCCAATTATTAATATGCAAAAGTATATATAGTATTACTACTATTAAGTAATATGGATTCTTTTACTACTTGGATGTTGCGAGGGCTTAGTGAGAAGCAAGGAACGTCTCGGTTGTTAAGGATATCGAATTTGATCAACTGGCTTCCGATTCGCCTGATCCTGGATGAGATGTATAACAATAAGACCGAGAAGGGTGGACGACCGAATTGCGATGTCATTTTGATGTTCAAAATTCTTATCCTTCAACAATGGTATGGCTTGAGTGATCTGGAAATTGAAAGACAAATGTCCGACCGCATCTCATTTATGTCGTTTCTTGGTTTTCCCGATCCGTTTCCAGATTCAAGGACGATATGGCTATTCAGAGAACGTATGGCAAAGACTGAGAAAGATAAATTGGTCTGGGCAGAACTACAAAGACAGCTGGATGCTATGGGTTTGCAGGTTAAGCGCGGAACGATTCAAGATGCTACATTCATTGAGGCCGACCCCGGATCATCGAAGAAACCGCACGACGAAGGTGCCAAGACTCGACGAAGTAGAGATGGGACTTGGACGAAGAAGAACAATAAGAGTTATTTCGGCTACAAGCTCCATCAAAAAACCGATATCGATTACAGTTTGATTCGAGAAATAGAGACTACTACGGCGAAGCTGCATGATAGTCAAGTTGATTTATCAAGAGAGGGCGAAGTTGTACTTCGAGATAAGGGTTATTTCGGTGTGCTGGCGAAAGGTATTGATTTTACCATGAAACGTAGGACCACCGATGCGCCTCTTGGAGAACTTGATAAAGAGCGAAATCGATTGATAAGCAAATTGAGATCTCCAGGGGAGAGGCCACACGCAGTAATTAAACGAGTTTTTGGCGCAGGAAGGGTATTGGTCACCACAGTTAAGAGAGTTGGTGTAAAAATGATGGCAACCGCTTTTGCTTTTAACCTATATCAGCTCTGCACATTGAAAAATGCCCAAATTATTTAGTCTAGCGGTAGCTATCCAAAAATAATCGAAAACGGATGAAAATCAAGAAAAAAATGGACGCCATGGGCGCGAAAAAACGCACTTTTCTCGGAGGTTTCTCTTAAATGCCAGTAAATAGGAATCCTC
>JBAXEI010000107.1:0-1117 GCA_037140515.1 Candidatus Berkelbacteria bacterium
TGATTGACCCCACCCATTTTTGCACTTTGCTGGTAATTGACTAACATAATACTCCGACCCATTTAGAACCGCAAACGGAGTCAGCTTGTTGTTAAAGGCACAATGGACTCGTCTAGTATTGTAGAAGAGTAAATAATCCTTCATTTTTTCATTAAATAAAGTCATATCATCAAATAGTAAGTTAATATGGTAATCCACAAACTCTTCTTGAATCGTTCCGTTAAAGCTTTCACAGTGAGCGTTCATCTTGGGAGTCTTAGGGTAAGAATGATAATGAGTAATCTCGTTTTCTGTGAGAAGTTTAGATAGATACTTTTTAAACTCGGAACCATTGTCAGTTAAAACGTTTTTAATTGGGTATGGAAACATTTGCATAATTAAGAAAAAGAAGTGAGCAAAGGTTTGAGACGAATGTGATTTGGTAGCAATGGCGTAAGTGGTTCTAGTATAGATATCAATAGCGGTTAAGATATACAGTCTACGACCGTTTTTCTGCTTCTCTATGGTGTCTAGGGCTACAGTATGACCAGGATACAGAATCTTGAAATCCTTCGGTTTTCTCAAGACTTTCTGTCGATTAACTTTCTTAATCTTACCGAAGTGACTAACTTTCTCTGGAGCAATACGAAGTCCACCTAGATCAACAATTAATCTCTCAATGGTTGTTGGTTTTGGACACTGAGGAATACCAGTGACATCACAAAAATCCAGGAGAAGTGGGTAGAGTTTTTCTGCTCCCAGGTTAGGGTGTTTAATTCGAAGTTGTTTCATCTCTTCTAGAATCCTAAAGTCCCAGGAACGTCTTCTAACGGTCTTGGGCCTTCTAGATTTAGGATTAAGAGCTTCGACTTTACCATTACCTTCTTTGAGTAGATGTTTCCAATTAAAGAGGGTTCGTCTCAAGACTCCAAAGGCATCCATGGTTGATTCGAGACCATGTTTCTCCCAGTGGATTAAGATACGGTAACGTCGCTTAGCTTCTTCGGTAATCATATACCGATACCTTACCGCACGATTGTAGACGGTGACAAATCCTTTGATTCCTCGATATTTACTTTGTATTTTCATGTTGCGCCCATTTGATTAATGAGTGCAATATGTATGTGAGGTTAGTCAA
>JBAXEI010000108.1:0-1108 GCA_037140515.1 Candidatus Berkelbacteria bacterium
GAGGATAGCTCACAACCAGCAACAAATTAGATTTTGAATGCCTAACCTGTCCTGTATCCCCAATTTCATCACAATTTCTCTTGAATCGCGCCAGAGTATTCAAGAAATCCAGGTTTTTTCATCTAAAAATTGGAAAGCTACCGCTTGGCGGGCTTGGGATGTTTCAGAGAGAAGAGCTGATTGAGGTTATAGGCGAAACAGGAAAAGAGATTTTTTGCATGAACCCTGACCAAAGTCGTAACGAGCACATGACCTGAGTGAAACACTCTTTTTATCACTGCAAATGGCCGTTCGACGAGGGAACGAGTCCTGCTTATTGCTCGGTTTCGTCGTTTATCCTTAACGGAGAGGGTTTTCCCCCTTACGGCTCGTTTCATTGTTTTATCGATGGATGCAAATGGGTTAGTTCCAAAATATCCCTTGTCGCGGTATACCGTTTCACCCTTCTCTGAGAGATCAATCTGATTATCATGGGTAGCGGCAGTTGTTGTATCAAAACGCCGGATAAGCTGGTGATTTGTGTCAATTAATGAATGCAACTTGAATCCGAAGTTGGATTTGACACCCTTTTTGCCCCAACTTCCATCCTGACTGCGTCGGGTCTTCGCTTGATCACCTCTTGGCTTATCTGCTGGTGCATGACCTGGATCCGCCGTGATAAACGAGGCGTCCTGGATAACCCCTCGTTTTATTTTGTATCCTTTTTCATCGAGTTGTCTCTGAAGTTCATTCCAGATGAGGTGGACTTTTCCTTGACTCTGCAACCTTTCACGAAACCTCCATATTGTTGAGCGATCCGGGATTGTGCTTGGATAATTGAGAAAATGTCTGAACGAGATCCGATCATTTGCCTGGCGCTCGGCATCATAATCCGATAGACCGTACCAACCCTGGAGAACCATCATTTTAACCATTAGAATCTCATCGACATGTGGTCTTCCCCCTTCGATTTCATTATCATGATACATGTCCGACAAGATTGGTCTGAACTTTTCCCAGTCGATTATAATCTTAATTTCCCCTAATCGGTCTCCCAATTCCTCCAATGTCGAATATTGTTGATGAAAAAAGTAGTCCCGGAATGTGTCCATATTTTTAATTCGATACT
>JBAXEI010000109.1:0-1083 GCA_037140515.1 Candidatus Berkelbacteria bacterium
TGAATAAGTTCAGATACATTTTGGACTCCGAAGGAGTACAAAATGTTCAATCTGAGTGAAAAATATGGAGGCATAAAGGGCTTTCATAAGTGGTATGATTACGCAGTAAAGCAAAATACGCGTATGATTACCAAAGAAGCTAAGGAAAGATTGAGAATACTTGAGTTTTGGAGAAAATATGGCCTCAGGGCTACTGAAGAAGCTTTTAAAGTTAAACGTTCTACTTTATATCTTTGGCAGCAGACTTTGCGAAGGGGTGAAGATTTGAGTGTATTAACTCCAAAAAGCCAAGCACCTAAGGTCAAAAGAAAAAGATGGGTTGAGCCTAAATTAATTACTGAAATAACTCGGCTAAGGATGGAGGTTTGTCGCAACATGGGTAAAGACAAAGTAAAGATATTTTTGGATACTTTTTGCGAAGCCGAAGGCTTCGCAAAGATATCCGCTTCGACAATTGGCAGAATCATTGCGGACAAGAAAATATACCACATTAGAACCAAGTACTTTCCAAATGGCAAAAGCAAGGTAGTTACCAAAAGGAAAAAAGAACGCAAACCAAAAGACTTAAGAGCTGAATTACCTGGTGATTTTGTAGAAATAGATACGATAGTGAAATTCGGCAATCAACTGAAGCGTTATATTATTACGGCAATTGATATACATGGCAGAGTGGCATTTGCCTGGTGCTACAAGAGGGCTGGAAGCCATAATGCTAGGGATTTCTTGCGCAAGCTAGATCAAGCTTTGCCTTTCCCTGTCAAGGCTATACAAACCGACAATGGCAGTGAATTCTGTAAATACTTTGATGAAGAATTGAAAAACAAAGACATCAAGCATTACTGGAATTATCCCGGCAGGCCATATCGCAACGGGCACATCGAAAAATTTAATAGAACTATTCAGGAAGAATTTATAGACCAGAATGAGATATGGCTAGAAGATACTAAAGAATTTAACGAAAGAATGATGACTTGGTTATTGTGGTATAATATAGAGAGACCACATTGGAGCCTGCGGCTCCAATCGCCTGTGAATTATTTAATTAATAATAATCAGTTGTCCAAAATGTCCTGGACTGATACA
>JBAXEI010000110.1:0-1047 GCA_037140515.1 Candidatus Berkelbacteria bacterium
ACGGGGTAGTCGGTTAGCTCCTCCTGTGCTACAATTACCCCATGACATCTTCTGATATTAATAAAGTATTAATAGCCGGCTACGATTACCCAGATACATATAGGGAATTTGTAGAAATGTTTCCTGATAATATTGCTTGTGCTGCATTTATGGAAAAATTACGTTGGCCTAATGGTTTTATTTGTCCGAGGTGCAATGTAGCATCAAAGCCATGGTATCAAACTCGTAATCGTTTAGTGTGTCCTCACTGTCGTTTTCAAACTTCTGTTTGTGCAGGGACAATTTTTGAAAAAACACGTACGCCATTAATAACATGGTTTGAAGCTGCCTGGCATGTAACAACTGCAAAAAATGGCTTATCTGCTAAGACTCTTGAGCGAACGTTGGGTACAACTTATCGTGTAGCATGGGCAATGTTACAACGTTTTAGAATTGCTATGGTACGTTCAGAACGCGAACTATTGTCTGGTGTAATAGAAGTAGATGAAACGTTTGTTGGTGGAGTAGGATTAGGTAGTAAACGCGGTCGCGGTACTGATAAATGTATAATTGCGGTAGCTGTGGAAGTTAAATCCCCAAAAGGATTTGGACGAGTAAGATTACGTTATATTCCTGATGCTTCTGGTGATAACTTGATATCTTTCGTTTCTGATTCTGTATTGCCCGGTAGCACTATTCATACTGATGGTTGGAATGGGTATAACAGATTGTCAGAAGCAGGATATCATCACATAAAGACCATCCAATCCGAAAGTGAATCAACCCATGTGTCTATGAAGGGTGTACATAGAATAGCTGCTCTTTTAAAACGCTGGATTCTTGGTACGCATCAAGGATCTATAACATCTGAACACTTACAGTCTTATTTGGAAGAATATACTTTCCGTTTTAATCGCCGGGCATCAAGTAGTCGCGGGTTAGTTTTTTATCGTCTTATTGAACAATCAGTAAATGCTAATCAAATTACTGAAGCAGACTTGATTCATGGTTACAATTGGGATGAACATGATAGTAAAAGCAGTAGGAGGAGCTAACCGACTACCCCGT
>JBAXEI010000111.1:0-1038 GCA_037140515.1 Candidatus Berkelbacteria bacterium
GTATCCACTCCAAAAAGGAGGGGAATATATATAACTGAGAACCATAATATTATAGGATGTGTCTCTGCCTAATCAGGACTTAATTTTCTTAAATTCTATAACCCATAAAAACCTCAACGAATTTTTCACTCCTGAAACATTACTTCGATTAGTAAATATCATCGAGTCTCAACTGTCAGAAATTGCAATCCTCAAGATTCAGGTTCAGGAATTACGTGATGAAAATAACCGTCTTAAGGGAGAACAAGGGAAACCAAAATTTGAGAATAAAAAGCAGAAACCTCCGAAATCTACAGATTACTCATCTGAAGATGAACGAAAAAATCTTCACCCTAAACCGAACAAGGGACGTGGTGAAAGAAATCAAAAAGTCAAAATTGATCGAGAGGAAATAGTCAGGATACCTCGCGAAGAGCTTCCCGCAGATGCTGTCTTCAAAGGGTTTGATGACGTAATCGTTCAAGATATAAAAATAGTAACCGATAACATCCTGTACAAAGTGGAAGTATGGTATTCCGCTACGGAAAATAAGACATATCGTGCAATGCGACCTAAAGGATATAGAGGCGAGTTCGGCCCTCATATACGTGCATTAATCCTGACATTAAAATACGGTTGTAATGTATCAGAATCAGCAATCCACACATTTCTTGCCTACTTTGGAATTTTATTATCCAAGTCTACCATTTCCAGGTTTTTAACCAAAAATCTCGATATGTTCCATGAGGAGTACGCCGAGATAATCAACGCAGGTTTGAGTTCAACACGATATCAGCAGATCGATGATACGGGTGCCCGTGTGAATGGATGTCAATATCATACGCATATTCTGTGCAATGAATTTTACACGGCATTCCTCACCAGACCGCATAAAGATCGATTGACGGTTTTGGAGATTTTGTTTTGTGAACATGAAATAAGATTTACGTTTGATTCGGCAAGTTTCGACTTAATGAAGACCTTTAGAGTCCCAAATAAAATCATTCTCTATCTGCAGAAAAATGTGTTTGCTCAAACATTCGATGCAGAATCACTTGA
>JBAXEI010000112.1:0-1031 GCA_037140515.1 Candidatus Berkelbacteria bacterium
CTGTAAATTCTGGGCTGAAATGCAACTTTTCTAATAATTACTTTTAATAATACCACATTCTCTAGCTACTTCATTGGCACTCCGATACTGGAGTGTTTTTCTATATTTGTTGTTTAATATCTCTATCTTTTCTTGAAATTCTTCTCTTGAAACTTTTGCAAGATTTGTTCCCTTAGGCCAGAACCATCTTCTACAAAGTCCAATACTAGATTCAATGAGAGGTTTCTGTCTTGGAGAGGCAGGATCACAGAAGTAAGAAGGTACTCCAAATTTATAATGTTCTTTGTTTTCTATCCCTTGATCTAAAATCATTCCATCGCTTTTGTTTTCTGTATGGATATTTTTCATAACTTTTGTTGTATTTCTTGGTTTCAAACTTTTAACAATATCTCCTTTTAATAATTTTGAATGTCTCCACACCACAAGAACCGCTGAAGTCTTAGATACTTTCTTTGGTGAAAGGAAAGTGTCTCCTTCGGTCACAAACTCTAAATCATAACCCATGTTGTGAATACTAGTCATATTGGGAATCATTTCTCTTTTCTCACATCTTGTTTGAGGTTTTTTGTAGTACCTCTTGGTGCATAAATATTTACAATATTTATGTCCATACGGACTGCGGAGCCATCTGTATATGGCGTCACCTGAAACTCTAATCGGCCAGTTTTCATTTATCATTCTGCCTGCTATTTCATCAGGCGATCGGGGTATTTTTAACTCGGCAATGATGTGCTTTCTAAGCCAGGGATATTTTTCTATTTTCATTCCTTGATGCTTTGAATTACATCGTAATATTCCAGCTCTATGGCTGGCTACCTCTGCTTTGTATTCTCCATTATCTCTTTTTCTTTTTTCTATTTCTCTGGTGATGGTGCCTTTATGTACTTCTAAAATGTCCGCTATCTCTTTCTTGGTGTGGCCTGACCTCCAAAGAGCTTCGATTCGATCTCTGTCGTAAAAATCCAAATGCTTAAATTTATTTCTCATATATTTATATCTTATATGAGTTGCATTTCAAACAAGAATCTTCA